>NZ_JALOCF010000116.1 GCF_023227905.1 Methylobacter sp.
GCCCATAACAGTCCCGCCATGAGACTGGCTCTCAGCGGCGGCAGTTTCGGTCAATTCCTCGGCCGCGGAACGGTAAGCAAGGTGTTCAATGATAGCCTTGACGGCTTATTGACTGTCGAAGGAAAAGAATGGGATGGCTACCGTGCCCACAACAAGCAGGATCGATTTGGTCTCTACAGCAACTTCGGCTGGCAAGTCTCTGACTCCATCGTTAATCGTACGTTTGTGAGCTACATTAAAAACAATCAGGAGTTGCCAGGCCAGTTGACCCGGGCACAATTCGACGCTGACCCCGATCAAGCCAGCACCCAGGCTTTTGGCGGCGATTATCAGTTAAATACCGAGACTGAGCGTGTTGCCAACAAAACAACCTGGACCATTGACGATAAAAGCTCTCTCGATGTTGGCTTTTCTTTCGAAAGCCAGCAGCTTTATCATCCGATAGTAGACAAGGTAATGATCGATTTTGACGGGCCTGGACCTATGGCGGCACGGGACATGTTCAGTATGCTGGTGGATTCCAATCAGCAAGACTGGGGTACGTCCGCTCGCTACAACCTGCGCCGGGACAATCATGAATTATTGCTGGGTGTGAATTACGGTACCAACTCAGACAAAGGCGGCAACTACCGTAACGACAACGGCAGACGCAATGGTCTGACCAATCAAATTACCAAGAAAGCCGATAATGTCGAAATTTTTGCTCAGGATCACTGGCATATCAATGATAAATGGACGCTGACTCCCGCTTTGCAAGGCGTGTTTGCACACCGTGAAGTCAATAATATAGCAACCAATCTCTACCCAGGTTTCTATGCTCCAAGCAGCCATCCTAGTGCTGACTATGCCGGCATTAATCCTAGTTTAGGCTTGATGTATAACGTGACCCAAAACGCCAGTCTTTACGGTAATGTCAGTCGTTTATACGAGCCGCCGACTAACTATAATCTAGCCGATAACACTATCACCAACGCCGGTGATGCCACCTTAAAGGCAATGGAAGGCACCTCTGTCGAAATAGGCACGCGAGGCAACCATAATCTCGGTAATTTAAACGGTATCTTTTGGGATTTATCGCTCTACTACTCGTGGCTTAACAAAGAAATTCTATCCGTTTCGCCCATGCCCGGACTGAGTCTGGCAAAGAATTTTGATAATACCATCCACGCAGGCGTTGAAGGTTTAATCGGTGGCAAATTTGCCCTGGATAGCAAAGGTACGCATTCCATCGAGCCTTTGCTGAACTTCACTACCAACCATTTCAAGTTTAATAACGATAGTACATACGGCAACAATGATTTGCCGGCGGCCCCCGATTATTTCTTAAGAGGTGAAGCCCTGTATCGTCATGCAAGCGGCTTCTTTATCGGGCCTACCTTTGATGTGGTGGGTAAACGCTGGGGAGACTTCGCCAACACCTACAAAATTGATTCTTATGGTCTGTTGGGTATGCGTACCGGCTGGTCTAATGATCATTACAAGGTGTTTCTCGAAGGCCGGAACTTGCTCGATACCACTTACGTTGCCAGCCATAATGTAATGGACAGGGCTACAGCAACTGATGCGATGTTAAACGCTGGCGCACCACTGTCCTTCTATGGCGGCATAGAAATCACCTATTAATTAGTCATCTGTAAATGTTAGGTTGGAACAGCACCAACCCAATAAGACGACGTGAACATTCGGCGGTATCAGTAATGGCACTGATACCGTCTTTTTCTATATCAGCTTACCAATATAATGTTTTTCCTAATGAAAATATTTTTTAGCCTGTTTGGCCGAATCAAACTCTTGTTGTTTTTAGTCCTGACAGCCTTTGTCTCATCCCCAATTAACGCCCAAGAAACTGTGCCCTTCCCTGTTTTAATCCATGCCGCACGCGTTTTCGACGGTCATACTATTCGAACGAATACCTCGGTATTAGTGGAAAATGGGCAAGTAATAAAAATCGACGCCCGCGAAGCGTTCAAGTCCAGTGTTGCAAAAGTCATTGATTTGGGCAATGCAACCTTGCTGCCCGGTTTTATCGAATTACACGCCCATCTGGCGTTTCAACATATTCCGGCTGATACTGTTTTAAAGCACGGCATCACCACGATCCGGGATGTAGGCGGGCCTTTGCACAAGCCTTATGGCGGCGATGGCAACTTGCGAGTGCTCACTTCCGGACCGATTATTACCGCGCCTGGCGGTTATCCGATTCCGGCATTGGGGGCTGAAAATATTGCAATAGCCGTTGCCACGGAACAGCAAGCGCGGGAAACCGTGCGCACTCTTATTGATGGCGGCGCGGTCGTGATTAAGGTCGCCTTGGAACCCGGCGACGAAACGGGCGCACCTTGGGCCTCGGGGCATCATCACACTGACGCAGAACATGAAAGCTCCCATCACAAGGCTTCCCTCTCAAAAAAGACATGGCCGCTATTGTCGGAAAATATTGTCAGGGCGATTGTCGATGAAGCCCATAAACAGGACTATAAAGTGGCGGCGCATATAGGTGAGGCAAAAGGCGCAAAAATCGCCATTAACGCCGGCATTGATGAATGGGCACATGTTCCATGCGACATTATCCCCGATGCATTGCTAAAAAAAGCGGTGGCACAAAACGTAAAAACAGTCACTACGCTGGATGCCTTATCGAAGTGTCCGGGTGTTGCTCACAATGCCGGCGTCTTGGCGGCATTGGGCGGAGAATTATTGTACGGTGCTGAAGTTGCGCATCCGGACATTCCCTGGGGTATCGATGCGCAGGAGCTTATCTCTATGAAGCACATGACAAAAATGCAGACTATTGATGTCTTGCGTAGCGCCACATCGAAAGCAGGCCATCACCTGAATTTACCGCTGCTGGGTACCTTACAACCCGGCGCACCGGCCGATATGATTGCCGTGAAAGGCGACCCGTCCCATTCTTTTAAAATCTTGGAATATCCAGATCTTGTCATGTCGGGCGGCATAATTGTGGTAAACAATTTTGAAAACCAA
>NZ_JALOCF010000117.1 GCF_023227905.1 Methylobacter sp.
CGTTGCATTAAATAGTATCGTAGCTGGTGTTGATGGAATTCACATTGATGCAGACCAACACGCAAAAGTTGCGGACCTTGTTTATACGGCTCTTAATAACTAGCCTCTGCCTACGTTCTACTATATAAAGGAATGTAGCGCATACGCATCATAGGGCTTGTATAGGGGATAGCTGGACACCTACATTACGAATTAGGTGGCGACCCCACCAAGAACGTTTCGATATTTTTCTACAAGCCATTAACAAGGTCAAGGATGGGGAACAAGTTTATTACGATATGAGTTGGGGCTAGGGATTAAACCCCCAGCGAATACTATTGATTTTCACGGCAATATTTTCACGCTCACGAGTGATTTAGAGTAATATTAAATTAGGCTATGGAAACACTGAAATCTATCGGCGGGGCAGTACTTGGAATAATCATCTTTATCGGTATTATTGTAGGTGCGATATTGCTATTTACACTAGGGGTGCAGGCCTCGGTCGTCATAGCACCCTACGTCTATGCAATTGCTGGCATACTATTCTTTGTAAATATAATTACTTTACTATCTGCAATTATACCTAACGCTCGTGGTGCTGCTGGATGGATTCTATTCATATCATCCTACATATATGGACTTGCTACGTGGATATATGGCCTGCTTGTAACCCTCTCGCTGTGGGGAGTACTTGCGATAATAATAGGTCTATTCTTGGGTGGCGTAGGCGTAGTGCCGATAGGTATGTTGGCCGCTATATTCCATGGTAGGTGGGATATATTCTTTACCTTGCTAATTCTAGTAATCCTAACTTATGGAACTCGTATGGTAGGTATGGCTCTTGCCGAGAGTCACGAAAGACGCTCACAAGAGGACGATAATATTATTGAACTCAAAGCAGAAAATGAAGATAAGCGAAGCTGGAGGGATTTGGAATAATGAATTTACCAAACGCAAAACAACGTCAAAGATATATAGACTCAGTCAAGGCCCTTGAGGAAGCGTTGAAGCACGCAACAGAGACCGGAATATCCGATGTAGCTTTACATTCCGCACAAGAGCAATTAGATACGCTTGCCGAAAAGTACCAGAACGACGAAAAGATAGGTACCGCTCGATATAAGCTGTATGAACTACAGGCATTTATATGCTACTTTGAACATAAAGATAATGAAGCACTGGACTTCATAGATCAAGCCATCAAAACAAAAGGCAGCAGTTATCCTAAGGCCGAAAAACTAAAGGACACTCTGTCTGCGCCAACTAAGGCAAATATACAACCGTCTAGCATAGATGAATCAAAAATGACAAAAACACAAAAGCGAAAGAAACTTATAGGCCTAGAGGGTTGGCTGGCTTTGTTTATCGTAGGGCAGTTCCTAGCACTACTAATAACTATCTATGGATTCTTTGCGGATGGTTTTACATCATGGTCCGACATAAACGCTCTTAATGAATATCAATCAGGACTTGGTAATTCACTACAGGCTCTAACTACATTTGAAAACTTAGCAATCCTTATCTACGTCACCCTTGTCATCACTACATTAGTACTGCTATTCCGCAGGAGTAAGTTGGCAAAAGCATTTGCTATTGCGACACTAGTATTTTCAGCTATATACGGAATCCTGGACTATGCCGTAGCGTCCTCTATATTCAGCTCATCGGATATATTCCAAACTGCAGAAACTCAATCGTTAATGAGTAAATACGCGGGTGATGTCGGCAGAAGCATTATAACTGCACTTATATGGGCGCCGTACTTCCTAGTATCTAAACGAATCAAAGCAACTCTAACTAAATAGAGAAGGCCTACACAGGCACCCCCAGTTTTATCCTAAAATGCCCACTTGTAAAACCTAACCATAATCGTCATAATAACCTCATAAAAACGTCGTTGAAATAGGGGGCATTATACAACCAGTCGCGTTAACTCGTTTTTGGCATCGCCGTATCTGTGAGGCGACACTTCTGATGTCTATTGGCGTCGTTGTTTTGTATTTTTTGCCATATTTTGGTGATGTAGCCGTCAGTCAGCCGTTTATCGTAACCGTGCCGATCCTGCTACTTGCCAGCCTGACATCTGTGATTAGCTTTGTTTCATATCTATGGATTCCAAAAAAGGCCATCCTACCGTCATCACTAATCGTCTATCTGCTACTAACCGCAACTGCCGCTGGCCTAATCGTGACTACTGGGGGCACCAGTTCGCCGTTTATTGCCCTGTGGATGCTAGTAGCCGTATTCGCCGGTATTTTCGGTGTTTGGGGATTAGTACCAGTACTACTAGCGATAGGGTTATTCGTCGCTTACGAATACTTGCAGGGCAGGTTAGGGCCAGAACTAATTGTCATGGTCGGGTTTGCCGGATTACTGCCCCTAATTGCCAGTTTTATAATCTGGCACAATAAATCAGGCAAGATCGAATCTGATGGCACGGACCGCGCCTACAAAGACCTTGCTAGTGAACTATCCCAGGTCGCCACACAATCCGAAGTCGTAATTAACGCCATCGGTGACGGGGTAGTGGCCGTCGACAACCAAGGCATCATCCAACTAATTAACCCAGCCGCTCAACGTATCATCGGATGGTCCAAACAAGACGCCGTTTCACTTAGCTACAAATCAGTCCTACAGCTAGTCAACCAAAAAGGTGAGCCATTAGACGTAACGACCGACCCCGTACAACAAGTTCTAAATACCAACCAACAAATCCGCGATAACGACCTGGCGCTAATGACTCACAGTGGCAAAAAACTCCTAACATCGCTAGTAATCTCGCCAGTTGGCCAGGCCGGTTCTGGCGCGATTATCGTATTCCGTGACATCACCAAAGAAAAAGCCGAGGAGCGCGAACAAGCCGAGTTTATCAGCACCGCCAGCCACGAAATGCGCACGCCGGTTGCCTCGATCGAAGGCTATTTGGGCCTAGCCCTAAACCCCAACACCGCTCAAATCGATGACAAAGCTCGCGA
>NZ_JALOCF010000075.1 GCF_023227905.1 Methylobacter sp.
AAAACACCAGCATGCCGCGAGTCATGCCTTTGGGTATGCCCTGCGCCTCAAGATAACGGTGGAGATACCTGGCGGCGACGAAGAACACAATCGTGGATATAATCAGGTTCCATGCGGAAGGTAAGGTGATGCGCCGCGCGATATTTGACATGGGTTTAGTGAGATATTTGCCCCGCTAGCAGATTGCGTAATTATATATTTAATTGCGCATTACGAAACAATCTAAATCAAACCGCCTCAACCACACTAGCCTTTGGTGCCAGCGTGGCCACTCCATTTACTACAGTGACCTGATCCCCTAACGACAACTTAACGGTAGACACCGCATCAATACCCCCAGCTCTTGTAGCCAGCTTTACCGATAGACCGTTAACCGCCGTCACCACCGCCAGCCCATCAGGCCTTGGAGCTAATGCAGCCTTGATAATCTCTAATGCGCTACTCATAGCGACTGCCTAAGTTTGACTTGGCAATCCATTGTCAGTGTAGGATTAGCGCCTTCAGACAATTTAATCGAAATCGATATACCAGTTAGCTTCGACCGGACAGGCGCTGACGCCGTAATGTCGGGCGAATCAACCAACTGCCCAAGCATCATGCCCGGCCTAAATATGATCTCCCCGTTATGTTCAGTGACAGCGTGAGCGTGGGCATTCATTTCAGCGCGGCCTCTGACTATCAGCATATCATCTGATAACAGTGGGGCCACAATAGGCTGGCCAGTACGATCACCAGGGCCACGGTAAACTTCAACGTCCATTACGCCGCCACCTCACCTTTAATTAGAACCAGGATGCTGAAATCCACCTCGCCGTTAACCGACATAGGGGATGCCAGTGCGCCGATTGTAGCAGTGGCATTATAAGTAATGGACAACACACCAACCCCCATCGTTGGCACTGAAACGGTCTTGCCGTCGACACCGACAACAGGTGCTCCAAGATCTCGCCCCAGCCATTTGTACGACACAATACTATCAGCAGGTACATTGAGAGTGGCCGCAGCTACATCGGCAAAACTTAGCTCATCCGTATGTTGAACAGATACAGTGCCACCATAGCTAAAACTACCAGCCGAGGTTTGCGCCGGAACCAGTGCGACATTGGCCGATTTATAAACCAACACATAAGCAATCGAGCCAGGGATAAATGAGCTTCTCCCTGAGTTTAATCCAGCTGCTCTTGAATCAACCTCTGCGGACAAATGCGCGTTTGCGGCCGCTGCTGCATCCGGATTAGTAAATTTTACCGTAATCGTTGCCGATGTCATATTATGCGTCTACCAATAAAAATTGAACTTCCTCAGCCAGCGCCAGGGACACATCCCAATCCGTTGTCTGCACCGTATAAGTTACGGCAGCTAGACTATAGCCGCCGTTTGATGCTGTGGCGCTTGTGCCATCGACAGTAATTATGCCTAAATCGGTATGTTGCCAAACGTAACCGGTCAGCGCCAACGCCGGATATTTCAGCGTAGCCTTACCGTCGATAAACTCAATCACTTCCGACTCAGTGCGAATAACCACACCCTTGCTGACGATAACTGTTTCGGCCGCGCCGGTATGCACTAGACCGACGGCTCTTTGTGTTGACAAATACGCCCGGATTAAAGCCTTTTCCGGGTTAGTCTTATCCGCTATCCCCTCAAGCCGGTCAGCGTTGCCCGACTGCGCCACCGTAGAATTACTAATAATTACCCGGTTGAAGCCTTTAGCCGGTGCATCGATAGAGCCGACCGTCACCCAATCATTATCATTAAAATACTGATCGACCGCAGCCGTTGCATAATCCGGCACGTTGACAGGATCTCGTAACCGACAATTTATATCGCCATTCGGAAAACTCTCGATCACCCCACCAACTGCTTCGACAATCGCCTTTGCAGCCTGCAGCGGCGTCACATTTGCCATTGATAGCGCACCGGCGGGAATTATCCAGGTTGGCAGACTCCAGGTCACAGCACTACTTAGAATGGCTTCTACCGCCGTACACGCATCAACCGCTCCTGCGTAATGGAATGTTTGCTCTGCTGCCCAAGGGGCATCCATAAAGCCCAGCGGCGACATGGCGCTGATCGTGTAATCTTCTACGCCCGATTCCCGGTGAATGTTGCGGCTGTCGACGCGTAATTTGTAGACCTCGCCTAAGACTTCAAGCTCTATTGCGTCGCCCCGCGAGGTACGCGCATAACTGGCCCGGTCCGCTAAGGTAAAATCGGCCAGCCAAACCGATTGCCCCTCATCACAGCTGACATGGGCGGACGTATAGCCCGTGGGGATTAAATTAGCCATGCGTTGTGCTCAACCTGAAAGTACCCGTCTGCACATGACCAACCTGATCCTGTAACTGTCCGTAAACGATACTACAATGGGCTGACAGTTGAACGGGGGTGTCTATAGCGTAGACGATACTGCGCCTGGCTGAAATATCAGTAATCCCGCCGTAGACAATACCGCAGCGGGCCGATAGCGTAGCGTAATCACTGTACACTATGCGGCATCGAGCCGACAACTCGACAACGGGCATGGAGCCACCAACAACCTCGCATCGGGTTTCGAGTAAATCCCCATGACTAACGCCACAGCGAGTTTCCAGTAAGTCACCGTAAGCAAAACCACAGCGAGTTTCGAGTAAATCACCGTAATCTACTCTACTCCTAGACGACAAGGGTGTCGTCGTTGGCGCTGATGAGCCATTGATAGCAACAGCATTGATCAAGTGGCCATTAATCAGCATTTAGAGGTGATCCGGCAGCTCAACAAAAAAACCGCGAACAAAAAACCTGCCAACACAGCGCCCGGTCGTTGATGCTGTCGTCAATGTGAATCGTAACGACTCCGCATTAGTGACGGCAAGATTTACCGCCGGCGGCCATGTGCAAAACTCGTTGGGGTTTGACACATCTACGACAGCATTACTGACGTATCTATCGACTTCTGCTGCGGTGCCTACTGATACATTAATTAAAGTTAAGGGACCCACAACGGCAATGTGGCTAATGAAACCAAATAATGTGGGCACAAAAATAGACCCCGCTGGTGGGCTTTGCATAAAGTATCCCACTGAGGGATCTTGCTGTATCCATGTGATATCTTGATCGTAAGTTACTTCCCCCCAAGTGGGTTCTGTCATCCCAGAGGCGCAAACTTGCTTACGTGTAAGAATGCTGGGGTTGTCCGGCATAACGGCTCTATACTGATACCCATCGGGGGTTGTTGGCTGCACAATGGAGCCATGGGTATAATCCGCAGCGGCTAACCACGTAGCGGGTATCCCCAAGTCAAAATAAGGGGAGCACATGACCGTTTCGGGGGCTTGACTATACAGCTCATCCGCATCGTTCCCATCGTCCATTTTTACACAGGGGAATGCGCCGATCATGATAGTCGACGCTATCCTGTTCGCGCCCGCATTCAACGATAGGGAATCTGCAGCGATTGAACCTGACGTATCGATGCCTTGCCCTGATGCGCTAAGCGTACCTGCTGTAATGCGCATCTCTAATTTTGTGTCGGTAATCCAGGAGCGGGCAGCAGAGTCCTCGACATCGAACCCTCTTAATACTGTCAAAGTCCCAGATGCCGTATCATTGCTGGAAACACGTATTATTTCTACAGTTTCCGGGATTTGCCCGTCAGTTAATGTCGCTAAAAAATATTGCCCGATTGAGGGGGTAGGAAACTGACTTGAATCCACTAAAACTATTGACGTATCGACGGGGGTAATGGCCCCGTCCAAATACCCCACTGCATTATTTTTGAATAATAGTGTATCCATTACGCGCTCTCTCCTCGAATAGCAATGCCACCCACATTATTTGCGAGCGTGCCGGTCCCGGCAGGGATGCGCTGCCGGATCAAGATAGGCAAACAGGCCTGCGTGGTATTAAACGTGATGGTGTCCCCCGCGGTGAAAGTGCCGCCCCAAGCAGACGATAAGATGCTAAAAAATGGCGTTGATGTTGATGGGTTACTAGCCGAGTAATCCGCCCCCACCGTGCCAGAGCTCGCCAGGCCCCCAGTGACCGCCCCTGATACCGAAAAGGTTGTAGCGTTACTAAATGTTAACGTCCACGCCTCGTTGACAGAACCCTTGCTGGGGACAGTAAGATTCCCCGTTATGCCGTACGCCAGCGTCCCTGCTGCACTTGTCACGACGGCTGTATTGAAAGCACCGGCAACCTGGGCAACTTCAAGGACCCCACTGACAACCGTTGGTGTAGCCGCTAAATAGGCATTAGCCAGGGGGTGCCCTGTAAAGGTCAGTGTAGCGGTTGCGCCGGTAATCGATACCGCACTTAACGGCGCAAACTCCTCCGTACCCACCCCTCCGCCTACCGGTATGTTTGAGACGCGTATCATCATCCCGACACGGAACGGAAGCAATGTAGCGTAGTCAGCGTGTTCGCACGCTACAATGACGGACTCTGCCCCTGCTGACGCGTTACCAGCTAACACGCCGACCCCATACAATAAGGCTTCGTCCTTATCAGTTGCTTCCGTTCCTGTCGCTGTCGCCGCTTGGAACAATAAGTAGTCATCCTGGTTAGTCTTTTGGTCCAGGTACACCCTGACGTTATTTGCCGGCGTAGCAGTATTTGAATTAATAAACCAAAACAGCTTACGCCAGCGTGTGCCCCCCGATAATCTCTCGGCGACGCTGGAATCAGGGAATACGTTGTTCTTAACCCCGCTGACAGCCTGGGTATGCGCCATCCTTCCCCCATTTTGCGCGGGCACGGTATCGGAATTTAGGGTGGATCGATTGAGTATGAAATCTGTGCTGGCTAAGGCCATGATATTTCCCTTTTTAAACAGTAATTAAATTAAGCGTAATCCGGTAGAGATCATCCGGTGCCGGGTTGGCAATATCTTTGACCGGCTCAGCGGCGAACGCCTGGCCGTCGTGATGTCTAAACATCACCTGAAACGATTCATCACGCAATACCAGCGGCATAACCAACCCAGCCTGTTCGGCGGAGGCTTGTAACAGCAACACTGTAGCGCGGGTGACAAATGCCCCGTCATCCCAAGATCGCAAGCTGATTGGCAAACCCTTACTGCGATTGATCGCGATGATGTGCGGCGCTGCATCCAGCGTAGTTTTCAGCTGCTGAATGACTCGCGGGGCGAATTCATCCAACAATTGAATGTCGTTGGGCAAAGGAATGCCATTTAAAGATGTATTCATGGCTATGTGTTGTAATATCCAGGATAAATATCAGCCGGCAGGTCTGGAACGGGTGATAAGCAGGGGTAGTTTGGATCATAGTTTGGGTGCCATCCCAGGGAAATTGCCCCGTGAATGACTACATCTAGCCTATTCCCTACTTCAACATGCTGATTAAATACATGGCTGCTGGGTGTAGACAGCTTATATCCGTTACCCTCTACTGCACTTTGGTATCTTGCAGAGTGATCTTCAATGACAGGTGCATAAAATGCCTGTTGGCTGTATACCCGACTCCTATCGAATATTTCTAAGTGAATCATAGGGTCTGAGGTGGGCGAGTTGCCTATAAGATGGCCCCCCGTGTCATACTTATTAATTACGTAGGTATCCATGCCTGTAGGTACCTCTCCTACTGGAGCGAGTAGGTATGCGTGCCACCCCAGAAAATAGTTACTGAGGTCGTAAAATGACACTCGCACAGCCTGTAATTCAATCTGTAATTCTTCAATCGGCACCGAGACTTGGTAATAAAACGACTCATGCAACGATTTAAGACCTGGCGGCCCATACGACGGCGGAGTGCTGCCGGCAGCGTTTGCCCACACAGCAAAATCATAATCACCGCCATCCACGCGCACTTGTTGTACCTTGTTATCCAACTTATACAAGGTGCCAAACGCGTAGCCGGTAATAAAATAGTATACATCCACCGTGCCGCTGACATCACAACTCGCACCCAGCCCAGGAAAATACACCGTGGCATTGACATCAGCAAGAGCGCCATTGTTAAAGCCATCATCGTAGTCGATCTCGTTCTGGATAATTTGGCCGTCAGGCAGAACGACGCGCCGCTGTATAATGAAGCTAAAGAACGACTCGACCGCATTAAAGCTGGCCACCAAACTATCCGGAATTGTCATCGACATACCCTCCGGCACAGCAATATACGGGATAAGATTTGCGTCTATCGACACCAGGTTACTTGCATTAACCTGTATGCTGGGGCGCATCGGCAGGGTTGGGTATGTGGGCTGGGTATAGAATGCGCTGGAGTCGGACATCACCCAGTTCGTAGCATAGTTGTAGTCCAACTGGATAGATCCCAGCCTATAAAACGCTTTCCAGTCTAATGCTTGATCTTGCGCCAGCGTCTCGGGACTGAACGGTACGCTCAGTTGCGCGGACGGTCCGACGCTGACTGGGGTTATTCCTCCTGATGAGCTACCGCCGTCGAGTTTAGTCTGTACAACCAGCTTAAAACTCGGTTCAACCACCGGCGCAAGAAAAGCTGATGCGCCACCGGCCATGCAGACAGCATAGGCTGATTGTGCGGCATTACTGATTGAGTTACTGCGGCCAACCGCATACGCTTCGGCGTAGCCGTTGATTAAACCGCCGCCTTGCTGTGCCCAGTAAGCCCGCTGTGCGATCGTAAACGGAGCAATCCATGCTGTTTGTGGGTCTGAATCATAAGCAGCCGTCGCCTTGGCGAAATCCTCGCCAAAGTCGCAGTGTTTGAAATTAATTAAAGCGGTGACTTGCTGAGACATCAGCTTACCCTAGCCAAACTGCGCAGCTCTACCGCTAATTCGCGCGCAGCGCTACGGGAGCCTTGCAGCGTTACGTTTTTTGAGCCGAAGTTAAAGTTTAGATTGATCGTTTCGCCCTGGGGAGACGGTAACAGCCCGGCGGCGTTTGGCGAGGTATTTGCATCCCCGACCGCACCGCCGATGGAATAGCCAGGCGCAACAGGGAGCTGCTTGTTGTTCAGGGCGTTCATAAAATTAACGCCGTAATGCTGTACCGCTTCGGTTTTAATGACAAACTCGCCATTGCTGGCCATGACCGGTACATCGTCGGACGTGCCGGTTCCTGGACCGGTGATAGCGCCGATCACGCGTCTAAAGGTTTGAGCCGCTACCCGACCACCGGTGGCAAGATGTTGAATCAGCCCGCCGGTCGCATTGTTTTCTACTTTATTAACATAGACGGTATGGGTGCTGAAGGTATTCTGCTTAATCTCATTAATACTTTTAAAAACCGCCTCAAAGTCCGGATTGACCGCATGAACGGCAGAGGTAGGTGAGGATAATTTTTCGTCGATGCGCGCCTTCATTGACTCTAACGAGGCAACCGCATCCGAGGTATCCACACCCACCGGTACCGCCGTTAAAAACGCGATCGATTTACGCAATTCTTCCTGGATTTTTGCCAGATCCTCATCGCGCATCTTGTCGAACGCGACCACAGCCGGAACAGTGATCTTAGCCTCGGCCAGTTTGGCCTGCAGGGCGGCGATTTCGGCATCGGCATTAAGCGGATCCGCTTTGATCTTGACCGTCAGCTCTTTAGCCGCTGTCAGTGCGGCCAGCTTGTCCATTTCGACTTGCGCAGCAGTCGCATCGATCGATAACTTTACTTGAGCCTTGCTGTTTACATCCGCAATCGTCCTATCCAGTTCGCCTTTAAAATCGGCCAATCCTGACTTAGCGCCATCCAGCGATGCCGCGACGCTTTTTGCCTGCGCCAGCTGAGCATTACCCAGTCCTGACAGCGCGCTATCGGCCAGCGCCGCCGACTCCTTGATCTGCTCAATGGATTTAGCAATAGCAGTATTTTCGCTAATCGCCTCTTTACGCTGGGTTTTACCTTGCCCGTCTTTGGACACATTATCGACCGCATGAGCTGTGCTCTCGGCCAGACGTATTGCCTCATCGGCAAACTTTTTGGCATCGGTAAAGTTGCCTTCCAAAATGGCTTTTTTTGCAGCGGCTTGTTTTTCGTCGATCTGTTTTTGCTGGTCGGCATAGGCCTGCACATCGCCCATGCCTTTTTGCTGCAAGGCGCGGACTTTATCCTCAACGCTGCGCGATAGGTTTTCGCGCTCTTCAGCGGTATGGCGGACGGCATCTAATAAACGATGCTCCTCACTGATCATGTTATCAACCGATGCCTGATAGGCGATGACCACCGTTTGCAGGCTGCCGATGCGCGCCTCAGCACCCTGCTGTTCCAATGCCGAAATATCACCACCCGCCTTCCGGGCTAATTCAATAGCCTTGCCGTAGGTTTCATCCCAGGTTTGATCCAACTGGATTTTGGTATTCAGGGCCGCGGCGGTTTTTTCAAACTCGGCGGCAATGACCGCCTGGGTAGTTTCGGCTATTTTTTGCTTTTCGCTGGTGGCCACGTAGTCGATCGCATAAAGACGGTCTTTTAGAGCGGCGTCGATCTGTGTGCTTTGCACCTCGAATGCAGTAGTGATGGCCTTGGCTGCATCATCATAGGGCTTGACCATAGCTTCAGAGTGGGTAATTGCTGCGCCCTTCGCTTTGGTCAATGCCGCATCAATGCCTTCGGCCATACTGTTGGCTGATGTTTTCAGTTTGTCGAAAATTGATGGCACCGGCGCGGTATCGACTCGGCCTATAGCTGCGCGAGTCTCTTCAAAACTGGCATCAATCTTTTTTAATTCCTCGCCGAATTTATGCCAATTTTCAAACGATGGATGCGCCAACGCTTCGCCAAACGCGACAATCTTAGCGATATTGTGGGCGGCATTCGCACCTGCGACCTGAACCCATTCAAATTGCCGTGCCCATTCGCCGATTGCGACGCCAACCTCAGCAGCAGCGACCAACGGTATACCCCAGCTGATAGCCTTTACTGCTTTCGCAAACAATGTAACTGGAACCGTAGCGGCAGCAGCAGCCTCTCCTTGAGCCAGAGTAGCTGCAGCCTGCGCCTCTTGCGCAGCGACCAGTTCCGTATTCATCCGCGCATTACTGGCACTCAAAGCAGCCAAGTCTGTAAGGATAGCCGCGCGGGCGATCTCAGCCGCTGTCAGGCTGGTAGTAGCTTGTGTTAGTAACCAGGTTGTAGTGGTAGTTTGAACGGTCGCCTCAAGAGCCGCTATGGTAGCGCGGGTCTGTGCGATAGAGGCATTGGTTGCCGCTAATTTAGCCAGCGCCTCGCCCCTGGCTAAAACAATGACCTCCTGAGTGGCGATTATCTCAGCCTCTCGGGCCGCTGTTGCTGTAGCAATGGCCGCCGCTTCAGCACTAGCTGCAGCGGCGGCCGTTGCAGCTACCTCGGTCGCCGCCACCGTTGCGGCTCTTGCTGCCAGCATGGACTCGGCATAAAGGACAAGGCCTTTGAGCTTATTGGCACCGAACGCGACCAGCAGCACCTCACCGGCGCGGACGGTCAAGGTAACCAGACCGTCTAAATGATCAGTTATAAATTCAATACCGCCCGCAATGCTATGCGTGGCATCGTTTGCATCTTTTGATTTGCCGACGTACTGTAAAAGCTTATTTTCCAGCCTTGTCCACACTCCACCGACCGTAATATCCAGCGTAGCGTACTCTCTGGCCAATACATCTTTTTGCGACAGCAGTGCGGCGGTAACTCGCTCTGACGACAACTCCCCCGCCTCGGCCATTACTCGCAATTTTGTGATAGGGACGTCCAGTCCATCCGCTATAGCCTGCATTAACCGCGGCGCGACTTCATTTACTGAGTTATACTCATCGCCGCGAAATACAAGACTTTGAAGCGCTTGGGTAAACTGTTCGATGCCACCTACAGATGCGGCCGCCGATGCGCCGGATAACTTAAAGGCTTGTGCGGTTGCTTCTGTTATCTGGAGCGCTTGCGTTTGCGTACCCCCTAACGCCCTCATGGCTGACTGGGTCTTGGCGTATAGTCCAGCTATCGCTGTCAGCGCCGTGCGCGTCCGTTGCGCTATATTAAAATCCTCGGTCTGCGCCTGCGTATATTCAGCGACAGATCGAGTGGCAACCTTGATTTTTCCGGATAACTCAATGTACTTGTCAGACAAATCAACTAGGTTTCCAATGCCCCCCTTAATCGCGACAAAGCTGAATAGCCCGATCATCAGCGTCTTAACGCGATCGATCTCTTGGCCAATGCCGTTGACGTGTTGGCGGGCAGTATCCAGCCCACGACTGGCTTCGTCTTGCAGCCTTAAAATTATTTTAGCAACGAGCGAGGTGTCAGCCATGAAAGAACCTGAGAAACATGCTTACATCCCTGTTAACCTGGATACCGGCAATCCCTGCCGGTATGACGTTAAACGTTCGTACGGCGCGCCCTGCAAATTACGCAGACTGCCACTTCTTAATGCGATAAGGATTGTTGCTGCCCTGTTGTGTCACCATAAACCCCGACAAATCCAACTCGGAGAATTTATCCGACATAAAATCAACCGGTGAACTGGGCGTCAGATGCGCCTCGTCAATTTCGATTTCGACATTTTCGCCGTCTGCCTTATTAACCCCATCAATCAGAATATAGGCGACAACCTCGGTCGTAGTCGCTGCGACGGTTGCAAACCCTGAATAAGCCGCACAGGCATAATCAATATGCAATGACTCGGCGTTGGTCATAGACCCTGTTGACAGCGGCTGAATCATGCCCACCGCGTAATTTACGGTATAGTCCGTGCCTTCAACATAAGTCACCAAATCAGTAGCCGTATCGGTTACCACCACGGATCCGGCGGTAATATTGCGGTTAACCAGTTTTACAAAGCAATCCAGCTTTGCCGCAATAACCTCATTAGTCACCGTTTGCGCACCGCCGCTTAATACCGACGATTCGCCCATCATGGCGATGGCCATCATTTTTGAGTTAAATGCCGAGAATTTCAGCTTTAGCTCTGCCGGTTCCTGCGTTGATGCCACAGCGGTTACCTGTCCCTCGGTTGCCCGATCCTTCGAGATTTGCGTAATCACTTTTGCTTTAGGCGTGACATTAAAATCGATCACCCCCGGCACTTGTTTCAGGCCCTGGGATACACCATTGATTTTGGTATTAATATAGACGGTGCCTTTGATCTGTAGTGCGCCAGTTACTTCAGTCATAATTATTTAACTCCAGCTGATTTAGGCGCTACAACGCCACGGTTGCGCAACCAGTTAGCTTGCGCCTCGGTTACGTTGATTTTGTCGCCCAGCTTGCAGGGCTGGCCACCGTGCGTATGTGGCATTAATAGCGTCACCTCAATGGTGGTCGCGGGTTTTTCGGTTTTTTCGGGTAGTTCAGCCATGGGGCCACTCCTGATGATTAATGGATTGTTGAATTTCACAGCGGCACGGCGCTGCCGGTGGTGATGACTTTCGTTGAAAACAGCGCTGGAAGATGTGCAAACCCGTTATCGTCCGTGGCGCGGTAGGGGGATTTTTGCCGGTACAACTCGCCGTGATCCGGCGATAATAGGAATCCTTGCAACGCAACCAACGCGTTCAGAAGAATCAGCCCGGCATCCTGCCGGGCTGAATTACCGGCATCAGCAACATTTTTCGCGGACACAATGATTAGCCAGAATTGCTCACTGCTTTGAACCTTGCCGCGCTGAGACTGGCCGCCTTGACCAACGACAGGCACATCATCAAAAAAAATCACATTGACCGAGCCGTCCAGGGCATTTTTAGTCACCCACGCAGGAGACGGCGCAGGGCGGATTTTATTCGCGTCGGCAACCTGCTCATCAACCAGACGCTGAATAATCAGCCCGGATGCAGAGAGGAAATTACCGAGCACAGGGCAGCGCTCCGCAGAGGCGCATAGCGTCGCTGCTTAGGTGTAATTGATTGAGTGAATTATAAAATTTCATGCTGCAATGATATTGCAGCAGAGTGGGGTGATGTATCCGAAGCGCTTCGGAAGAGGCGGAATATTGTAAGGGGAAAATGGGCGGATGACGTCCGCCCGGAATGAGACTATTTAAACCGGCTGATTAAAATTAAACGTCAGCGCGGGGATACTAACGGTATTGCCGGTTGTGACAACCTGATCGGTGGTCTCATCAGTAACTGTCAGCACCTTACTGTTGGTATCATCCAGCAGCGCGAAATGAAGATTATCAGTGACTAAACTTGCCGTCGTTGCCGTGGGGGCTTTAGCGGTTGATGTGACTTTGCGTCCAAGGGTGCCCTGATCGGCCAAGGTAAAATCGGTTGACGTGGTTGCCGCTGCGGCAACGATATTGCCGGTTACAGTCGCGTAGGAATCACCGGCCGTATAATTCTTGATTAGCGCTACGCGTTGGGTGTTGGTTTTAATCCTCGACAGACCGTTGTCCAGCACATCGGGATGATGATATTTGCTCATGGTTACCTCGTTATGTAATTGTGATTGCGTTAGTATCAGCCGTTGGGGTCATCGTAGACGCAGTGCCGACCAGCTGTTGTGTTTGTGTAATAGCAGCGACATTGGATATCGGTGTCATGCCTGCCGCAGACCCGGACAGCTGTTGTATTTGAGTGATGACATTTGTATCGGCCGTCGGCGTCATCAAGGTCTCAGCCGACTGCATACTCAATAGAGTCCCTGGCGTGTAATAGCTGTTTAAATTAACCGGGACTCCTGCGGAGGCCAGCGTTGCGCCGTTTAGGTCGATGGCGGCCGTTACCTCTCCAAAATCTGTCGCCTGGACGACATATTCATATTCCCATGATGTAGACGTAGCCGCTGATTGGCTAAGCAGGTATGTATTGGCACCGATAGTGACTGATAACTTCGGCGGACCGTTCGTCACGGTAACTGGATCCAGCATCTGCACAGCAAAATACAGTACGCTACCGGCTCCATTAAGGCTATGAATAGCGGCAGGCACATTAACGACAGATGGCGCTACAACGACATCATCGTATGTAGCCCGTATAATGTGCTGCAGCCCGGTGCTGCGCATACTCGGCAATGCAAACGTATTAACGCCGTCACCGCCATAACTATTACCCAGCACGGCAAACAGGTCAGGATAAGCACTAACAGATAATAACTGTGCCTGGCAAATTGCGAAACCGTTTGGAACTGTGCTAACTGGCCAGAGATACATCACCCCCACCATTGCTCCCAATCCCAGATTAGCGCGAGCCTCGGCCGCAGTCGTACCACCGGTGCCGCCCTCAGTAATCTTAACAGCCCTGTCCAGCGACTTTAAAACAGGGATACCCATGCTAAGCCTGGACTGTTACACGCATAGAGTTAAGCGCCGGTGCTGCGTCGAACAGCACCGTGACCGAATTCGTCCCGGTATGCTGCACTTCGGCAATTACCTGTCGCTTACTGCCCCCCACTTCACGAATATAGACCTGAACATCATCGGTGCCTAAATTATGCGTCACGGCAATGCTGGTAGCTGAGGCATCACCGATAGTGGTTGAGTAGCGCTTGGCACGGCCTGCATAGGTCGCCAATTTAAGCGGAGTCACAAAGCGAGCGTCATCCGTTCCGGTATCAGTCTCAGTCTGTGTCGCTATTTCGGCGATACCCGGCGTCGATTCACTGGCGCTGGGGGAGGCGGTACCGAAATCCGTCCAAATCACATCATTGGTATCGATAGTGCCGTTTACCTGAGTTTGTCGATAAGTCACCCCGGCGTCAGTACCTTCATCAACTGTCGTGACAGCCGACTCCAGATCGGCGAACGTAGCTGCGTCGGCAGCGCGGGTCAACGGTGTAGCCGCACCGTTCCAAATATAGATGCCGTTTTCAGCGACGGTCGTTTGAGCTTTTACCAGCACCCGGTCATTGATCGACATCGTAATGCCGTCAATGGTCGCACCTGGCGATGCAATGGTTACATCGACCTGTGACGCAACTCTAATGTTGTCTTTCCAGGCGATATTGGCAACAGCCGCATTAAGCTGCTCATAGGTTACCGGTTGACCCACCGCTACTGCAGCAGCAAGGTTAGTGAGGCGGTTGGCTCCGCCCAAATCAAAAACGGTATTAACTAAAATGGACATGTTTTTCCTTAAATTGCGATTGCGTAACCGGCTATCGGAGTATCGAAAGCGGCGATTGATTGGTTTACATTGATGTTCGTGACTTGACCTATAATCTGAGCACCTCCGGTGGTATAAAGTGACACGGACGCATGACGGCCGAAATTGTGATTAATCGTCCAAGTTACTGATGCGGCGGATTGTTGATGCTCATAGAACGAGCCGCTAAGACCGGGCGCGCCGACCAACGACGCCAGCCACTCCACTTCAGTACCGACAAATCCATCAGCCACTGCCGACTGATAGGCGCTAAGCCCAGGCGGCCCCTGTGATCCAGTCTCGACTATGACCGAATCCGGCGAGTCAACTTCGACAGTGATGATTTCCGGCTCATAGATAACAACGATTTCAGAGTCGATCACGGCCTAATACTCCAGAATCACCAAAGGCGCTGCCTCATAAACCTTCACCACTCCACTGGGGTATGTGATTCGAAATTTAAACGTGTAGGTTCCAGGAAGCCACGCGGCGGTGATTGTTTCGTCTACTTCCATTGACGCTTTACCCGCCGCACCATCAATAACGATTTCGGAATTAGCGGTGGACGCTGTGTGAATTAGCTCTTTTTTAGCATTACGCAACTGCAACGTGGCCGTAGCGCCAGTCAGGTTAATAAGGCGTTTCAGCTTGTCCTTTAGCGTCCATGAACGCAGCCACGTATCACCTCGATACAGCTTTGCAGCAGGCATTAATAATCAGCCAGCGCACTGCGGGTAAACACCCTGTCAGCATCGGTTTTGGTAAATTCAACATCGCCCGCGCCGCTGGCCGTCGGAACGGACAAACTACCCAAATCCAGATCGACCGTGCCTTTTACATACGCATCGAGCTTTTTAATAGCTCGCTCAAACGCCTCTTTGACCGGATCAGGCGCAGCGTTGACGTGCAAGAAAAAACGGGTTATATCCAGCCCCAGCACTAACAGATCTGCCGACGCATTCGCTAACGGTAATGCCCAGCCCTTAGCGCGCAATCGCTGATTGATCTCCGCATCGGATTTGACAATAGCCGCGTCCAGGATGGTTTCGTCAACCACGCCCGCGCCCTGGCGGTCGGTAAGCTGAATTAGCTCAGTCTCGCCAAATGCGGTGATTAAATCGAGCAATGTGCAGTAGGGCATGGGAATCCTGCATTAATAAATTGCGGGTAAAAGTTGGGCTGGAAAAGACCAGCCCAACCAACGTGGATAACGTGGATTAAACAGATGCGGCAGGTTTCTTTTTCGATTTTGCAGAAACGGCCCGGCCTGCTTCAGCGGCGGGATTATCATCTGCAACTACGACAATCATCCCTCCCGCCAGCAGCTGAACCAGATCGGCTTCGGCAATCTCGACATCATCCAGAGCTGTGCCCGGCGCATAATCGACGCCGTTGTAACTTAACGGAGCCAGTTCGCCGACTACGTAGCGAGGAGCAATATCAGTATCGGTTTTGTCGTTTTCATCACCGGAAGCGGTAAATTCGCCCACCCCGACCACGATCACATCCGCTTCAATCAATGCCGCCAATTCGAGTTCCGAGAACTCTTCCGCATCCAGTACATCACCAACCTTATAGTCGGTGCCGTTGTGCCGAATCCGGTCTGTCGCTACATAACCCTGTCCTGAACCTATTATTGAAGTGGCCGTCATGACTAAGCCACCGCATTATGAAAGTGATAACCGGCCTCTTTAGCGATTAACAGTTCTTTTAGCTGCTCGACTACCTTAACCGCCTGACCGCCTTTGACACCTCGGCTATCGTCCTGCCGGGTGCTGGTTGCACGGGTGCCCAGTTCGCCGGTCAGTGCAAAAAACGGCTCAACGAAACCCTGTACCGATTGCACATCACGCGAGATTTTCAGGAATGACGCATGGTTACCCCACAGCGGTTCCCGGTTGGACGCCTGCCCCTTTTTAGCCGTATTGGCAAAGGTTTCGCCGACATGAATTTCATCCAGCTCCAACAAATCCGCTACCGCCTG
>NZ_JALOCF010000118.1 GCF_023227905.1 Methylobacter sp.
GATGCTGGAAAGCGGCTCGCCGTTGATGATTACCGCTTTCTTATCATTGGAGCTATTCCTGATGGGAGCCACCTTCGCGCCGATGGGAGCTTTGCTGCCAGAGCTGTTCCCCTCCGAGGTACGCTATACCGGAGCGGGAACCGCCTACAACTTAGGCGGCATACTGGGTGCTTCGTTTGCGCCCTATATCGCGCAACGGCTGGTCGCCGAGGGAGGACTGGCCTGGGTCGGAGGCTATGTCTCATTGGCTGCGGCTATCAGCCTGCTTGCTGTGTACATGATGCGGGAAACTCGGGATAATCGGTGGTCGTAGAGACAGTAGCAAAAATGATCTTCATAAAGGATCAATGGCTGAATCGTTGTATAACGCACAGGAGTAAATTATGAATTATTGGTTAGTTCGCGCAAAATGGGGCGGAGTAGAAAATAAAAAAGCGGAATTTATCAATAATGATGAATGGATAAACGGCTACACAGACAAATACTTGGACATTGTCAATCGAGTGCAAGTTGAAGATGTTTTATTGTTGGCTGAAGATTCAACTATTACCCATTACGGAATATGCAGTGAAAACTATCAAGATGGCAGACACTTGATAGTTGATAAATGGATACTGTTAAAAGAGCCTATCAGCTTTCCTGCAAGAGGGGCTTATATAAAAACGATTATGAAGGTGAATGACGAGGATTTAATAAATTCCATTAAGCATGAAATTGATAAAACGCTGATAAGCAATGAAACCAAGATCAAAGCTATTTCAATAGAAAACTTTACGGTATTTGACAAAGAAGATTTAGCGTTTTCGGATGGATTGAATATTGTTGTCGGTGAAAATGGCACAGGAAAAAGCCATTTGCTTAAATTGCTTTATGCTTTGCTTGTAAGCATCAACCGCATCGACTATGCCAGCATAAATCGCCTACCTCATTCCGACTTAAAGCGTTTCGAAAAAGAAATGGACATCATTAGCAGCATATCGAACACAGTTGACGCAAGCTTGATGGCGGTTTTCAAATCGGAAGCATTAGATAGTTTAATTAGCTACGATAAAAATCGATGTGATATTCACATAAATTTAGATACGTGTCAGATTAGATTTCGCATAATAAAATCTGATATGTCAGATTATCCGGCAGAATACGCTCATGTCGATATTGAAGAACAAAACTTAGTAACAGACTTTTTTGAAAAAAGTTGTGTTTTTATCCCAGCAAAAGAAATGCTCTCATTTTATGAAGGCTTTGTGTCTTTATATGAGAATAGAGAAACCTCTTTTGACGAAATATATTACAACTTGGCAAAAGTATTAAGCCTGCCTGCTTTAAAAAATATCCAATCCTACCCCGTAGAAACTCAGCTGTTAGCCAAGCTGGAAGAAATATTGGAAGGAAAAATAGTATTGGAACGCGGCAGGTTTTATTTAGCATTCAATAACGGACATAAAACCGAAATTGCCCTAGTTGCAGAAGGCTTGCGAAAAATAGCCACGATTGCCCAACTGATTGCCAATGGTTCATTAACTAAAAACAGTATTCTTTTTTGGGATGAGCCGGAAGCAAATTTAAATCCTAAGTTAATCAAGAAAATGGCAGAAGTGCTAGTTGAACTTAGCCGAGCCGGGATGCAGCTATTTATTGCAACGCACAGCTTATTTCTAGTGAAGGAAATAGAGATTTTAAGAAGCAAAGACGATAAGCTTAAGTACTTTGGCTTGGGCTTTATCGGACAGGCCATTAGGGTAAGCCAGAGTGATGATTTTGAAGGTTTGGATGATATAGTAATTTTGGATGAAGAGCTTGAACAAGATGATAGATTTTTAAGCAAGAAGGAAGATTAAATGCTGGTTGATATTCAGGAAGGCAATCTGTCCTTTCGCTTTGAGTTCGACGCAATAAAATTTGATGATAGCCAATATTACCGTGATCATTTTTTCAAAATTCAAAACGGTATTCGTGCGGTTGATATTGTGGCGGTTAATAGTAGTACTGCTTATTTAATTGAAATAAAAGATTATCGACATCCGGAGACCAAAAATTTAAAACCCAATAAGTTAATCGAAGTTATTGTGAATAAGGTAATTTCAACTTTGTCCGCTATCTTGCCCATGAAAAATAATGCCAATATTAGCGAAGAAAAAAGTATTGCGGGAAGTTTTTCCAAAACATCCCAAATAAAAGTTGTATTACATATTGAAACGCCGCCACCGAGGCGTACATTAGAGCAATCCTGTTATAACGTCCAAAAAATACAAGCAGAGTTAAGAAGAAAATTAAAACCAATTGATGCACATGCAACAATTGTTTCCAAAAAAAACCTAAAAGGTTTGCCTTGGACGGTAGAATAGCTACAGAATGTAGGCGGTGAGTTTACGACCCGCATCGCTCGCAAGTGATGCGCTTTATTGCGTTCAGTACATCCTACCAATCTATTGTTATATATTCGACTCAATGAAAACAATCACACAATAAATTAAGGAGATCGTATGTCTGGTGAAACTACTGGTGCTGTGCGTGTCGTGCTTCGGCTTGAGGGATTATGTGTACTTATTGCGGCTTCCGTCGCCTACTCTAAATTCGGCCTTGGCTGGGGTACGTTCGCGCTGTTTTTTCTTACGCCGGATATTTCTTTTTTCGGTTATCTCGCAGGTCCCAAGGTTGGCGCCATTAGCTATAATTTAGCGCACTCCTATATCGGGGCTGTTACTTGTCTTGGGGCGGGTGTTGTTTTTCCTGCTCCGACTATTCTTTGTATCGGCCTCATCTGGTGCGCTCATATCGGTTTTGATCGCGCACTCGGTTATGGACTCAAGTATCCGGATGGCTTTGGCTTTACTCATCTTGGTCGGATCGGACGGTTTCCTGCGATGATGTCCAACACTGAGGTTAACCAGGACTCTGAGCGATAATGTCCATCTGTATAAAAACAATAAACTACATGAATT
>NZ_JALOCF010000119.1 GCF_023227905.1 Methylobacter sp.
GCGGCGATGACACCAACCGGCTGGTCTTTCGCAACAAGTGCGTTGGTCGACATGTCGATACCGTAGCTACTTTGTGGAACACCGCGAAGGTTCTTGGTTGAAAGTACTGAGCGAATCTTTACTTCAGAAATTTCTTGGTCAGCATCAATAGCATTTGCAATCTCACGGGTAATGAGTTGTCCGCCCTTAATGTGTCCTGCGATATCTTCAGCCGCGAATCGTCCATAGAGACGGTTTGCGAATTCGATCATGGTTTGTGCAGTTTCACTTCGGTAGATAGCGAATCCATCGTCATCACCCTTCTTGTCTTCAACAGTAAAGACATCTTGGGACACATCAACGAGACGTCGAGTCAGGTATCCTGAGTCAGCTGTCTTGAGGGCGGTGTCAATCAGACCCTTACGAGAACCACGGGTTGCCACGAATTGCTCCAATGAGCTGAGTCCGTGTTTGTAGTTACTTCGGATCGGAAGCTCAATTTCACGGTTCGTTGCGTCAACCATGATACCAATCATGGCGCTCGCAAGCTGAACGTTAGAAATATCACCACGTGCTCCAGAGTTGAGCATGACACTCACACTGGTGTCCATGTCTTTTAGCTTGTCTTGAAGGAATTCACTGACACTACGAACCACACCACGCCAGGTTGAAATGGTCAGGCTGTAACGCTCTTCTTCAGTAATGAGTCCTTGGTTGAACTGTTCACTAATGAGCGTTACCTTCGCATCACCTTCGGCAATGAAGGTTGCAGTTTCAGCAAATTCGACGTAGTCATCCTTACCGGTTGACACGGCTGCGACGGTCGCAAAACGGAACGCGAGTCCCTTCATGCGGTCAGCAGTCTTTGCGGTCATTTCAGCACCGTACTGCTCAAAGATCAGTCCAAGGACTTTCTTGAGCTGTTTCTTGTTCTGGACGTTGTCGTCATACGGGAAGTCTGCAGGCAAAATTTCGTTAAAGAAAACTCGTCCGAGAGTCGTACTTCGTACTTCACCCTTTGTAAAGACACGGATCGGGGTCTGAAGTTGGATGACTTTGTTATCGTAGGCCATTTCAGCTTCGTAGACAGAGCTATATGCTTTTTCTGCCCTTGCTTGTGCACTTGGCTTGTTGTATGTCAGGTAATAGTTACCAAGGACAACGTCCTGGCCGATACTGAGGACTGGAGCACCATCTGCTGGTTTCAAGAGGTTAGCAGTTGCGCTCATGAGTTCACGAGCTTCTTGCTGAGCCTGCTTTGAAAGCGGAAGGTGGACAGCCATTTGGTCGCCGTCGTAGTCAGCGTTAAATCCGTTTGCAACGAGTGGGTGCAATTGAATTGCTTTTCCTTCAACCAATTTTGGCTTGAAGGCCTGGATAGACAAACGGTGAAGTGATGGCGCACGGTTCAAGAGAACGTACTTACCTTCGATCACTGCGTCGAGTGCGTCCCAGACGATCGCTTCACCAGCTTCGATTAAACGAGTTGCTGAACGGATATTGTGTGCGTATTCTCCAGCGATCAACCAGTGAATAACGAAAGGCTTGAACAGCTCGAGGGCCATTTGCTTTGGAAGACCACATTGGTCAATCTTGAGCTTTGGACCAACAACAATAACTGAACGTCCAGAGTAGTCGACACGCTTACCGAGAAGGTTCTGACGGAATCGTCCTTGCTTTCCCTTAAGCATATCAGAGATGCTCTTGAGGCGGCGGCGTCCACCAGTTGCGTTTACTGCACGACCACCACGAGCAGCCGAGTTGTCGATCAATGCGTCAACAGCTTCTTGAAGCATACGCATTTCATTGCGACGAATCACTTCTGGCGCGTTGAGGTCGATCAGCTTCTTGAGACGGTTGTTACGGTTGATCACACGGCGGTAGAGGTCGTTAAGGTCGCTAGTAGCAAATCGGCCACCGGTCAGTTGCACCATCGGACGAAGGTCCGGTGGAATCACCGGTAGAACAGTGAGTGTCAGGCTACTTGGCTTGATACCAGCAGCCTGCATACCTTCAAGTACCTTCAGGCGCTTGAGAAGCTTCTTCTCGCGCTGACCCTTGGCACCTGCTACTTCTTCGCCAAGCTCGGCGATGAGGGCTGGAAGATCAATCTGATCAAGCAAGGCTTTGAGAGCCACGCCACCCATACCAACTTCGGCGAGGTCTTCATATTCTTCTGGAAGGTTCCTAAAGTCTGTCTCGGCAATCAGAGCACCCTTTACGAGGCTGTCGAGCTGAGCTTTTTTGACAGTATACGATTCGTTGAGGTCTTCAACTTCACGTGACTGAGCTTCAGCCAGTGCTTTGACGTCGGCATTTTCAGCTTCCGCTTCTTTCTCGTAGCGCATCTTGATAGCCATGCGGCCAGCTTCGGTTTCAGCTTCGAGATCAGCCAGGTATTGGTCACGCTTCTCAGTCTGAACATTCAGGATAACGTAGGTTGCAAAGTAAGCAATACGCTCGAGGTTACGCACGGTAATGCCGAGCAGCAAGCTCATAGCACTTGGGGTACCACGCATAAACCAGATGTGAGCGACAGGAGCAGCCAGGGTAATGTGACCCATGCGCTCGCGACGAACGATACTCTTTGTAACGAGCTCACCGTTCTTGTCGATGGCAGCTTCGCGTGAACGAACACCCTTGAGCTTGTTGTCATGTGGGTTGATGTCTTTGACCGGGCCAAAGATTCGCTCACAGAACAATCCATCACGCTCAGGCTTCTGGGTTCGATAGTTAATGGTCTCTGGTTTGGTTACCTCACCATGACTCCATTTCATAATGTCGTCAGGGCTGGCAACTGCCAGGCGAACTGCATCGAAATCAGCAATTCCGTTGTTTGCTATGACTCGTGACATATTACGCCTCCTCCTTAATCTCTTCTATTTCATCAATATCCTGAATCGTCATGTCTTCGAGATCATCGAGTTCCTCG
>NZ_JALOCF010000120.1 GCF_023227905.1 Methylobacter sp.
ACACGCGTTATCAATGATTACGCGAAAAAGAACGGTATCCTCAAGGAAAAGGACGGCAGCTTTTCATCTGACGATGTTCTAGAAGGTTTGACAGCAGTGGTGAGCGTCAAACTTCCTGATCCGCAATTTGAAGGACAGACCAAAGCAAAGCTCAATAACACCGAAGTGCGTGGCGCAGTATCGTCGGCGACAGCCGAAGGGCTGGTGGATTTTTTTGAAACCCACCCTCAGGATGCTCGCGGCATCATTGAGAAGTGTATGCTGACCGCGCGCGCCCGATTGGCAGCCCGTGCCGCCAAGGACGCGGTGCTCCGCAAGGGCGCTTTGGATGGCATGACGCTTCCGGGAAAGCTTGCAGATTGCACCACTCGTGATGCTTCCAAGTCGGAAGTCTATATTGTAGAGGGAGACTCGGCAGGCGGCAGCGCCAAACAAGGGCGAGACCGTATGTTTCAGGCTATCTTGCCGCTCCGCGGAAAATTGGTCAATGTTGAGAAAACCAGTTTGGATAAGGTCGTGAAATCCGATACGCTCAAGCCGATTATCATCGCGCTTGGAGTGGGTATCGGCGATACGTTCGATATCACCAAACTGCGGTATAATAAGGTGATTCTGATGGCCGATGCCGACGTCGACGGATCACATATCCGTACGTTGCTTCTGACTTTTTTCTACCGTTACTATGAGCCATTGGTGACGGGCGGGCATATTTATATCGCTCAGCCGCCACTCTATCGTTTGCAGAAGGGCAAGGATATCCGCTACGCGTACAATGATGATGAGAAATTGCGCATCGTGGAAGATATGAAAAAAATCGCCGAAGCCAAGGCAGTGGTGCGTGCTGATAAAAAAACCAAGGCACAGGCCGCTTCAAAGGTTGCCCAGGAAGGAGAAGAAGGAATGGATGCTGATGACGATGGCGAAGGCGCCACATCTGGTGAGGAAAAAGTAGCAGGAATCAATATCCAGCGCTACAAAGGTTTGGGAGAAATGAACCCGGAACAGTTGTGGGAAACCACGATGAACCCGGAAAACCGCGTAATGCTTCAGGTGACCATCGAGGATGCTGAAGAAGCTGACCGTATTTTCGATGTCCTGATGGGAAGCGATGTTGAACCGCGACGACGATTTATCCAGACCCATGCCAAGACGGTGAAGAACCTGGATGTATAAAAATGTGCCTCTATCGGTGCATTTCCTTGACGCGAAGACCCTATTCGTGCTACCTTAATAAAAGCTCTTAAAGCCCGAAAAGCCTTGCTTTTTGTCATTGCTCGGGTTATCATACGCTATATGAAAACTTCTCTGGAAAACCTCAAGCCACTGATGCGTTGCTCGGTATGCAATCACAAGTATGAGCCGGTCAAAGCGCTCGTTTTGGAGGAGCAGGAAGGACAGACAACGCTTCATCTGACCTGTGCTTCGTGCGGGGTTTCGACTATGGTGTTTGTTTCTACAACGCAGTTTGGCGTAGTGAGTATGGGTATTTTGACTGATCTGGAAGGCAATGAGGTGCGAAGCTTGTTCGGCGACGACGCTATATCGAGCGATCAAGTGCTTGATATGCATACTTTTCTGAAGGGATTTAGTGGTGGAGTAAAGGAATTTATATAAAAGCAACTGAGATTAATTGAAAGGGATGTCGAGTACGGTTTCCCTGTAATGAGAAAATGTATGTCAAAAGTGATACTGAAAGCAACAACGCGTGATGTGACGGGAAAAGAAATGCGCGCAACGCGGACTGTCGGGCAACTCCCGGTCGTCGTGTATGGTCACAATATCGCCCCGCGTAATTTATGGGTAGCCTTTTTCGATTTTATGAAAACGTATCGTGCTGCCGGAGAGAGCGCTATCGTGGAATTGTCCGTCGAGGGAGAAAAGAATGTCAATGTCCTGATTCAGGATACGCAGCTTGATCCGCTTTCCGGTAATGTGACACACGCCGATCTCTTACAAGTTCGTATGGATGAAGAAATCGAAGCTCATATCCCTCTTACATTCGTCGGTGAATCCGATGCGGTTAAATCATTGGGTGGTATGCTTCTGAAGAATACGGATGAGGTGTTGGTGAGTTGTTTACCTGCTGATCTTCCTCATGATATTACGGTGGATATCTCGGCACTGGCAACCTTTGATGATCATATCAAGGTAAGTGATTTGAAGATTTCGTCGAAAGTGAAGATGCTCAGCGAACCGGATATGATTATTGCCGGTGTGACACCTCCTCGAACAGCCGCTCAAATAGCAGAGCTTGATGTGAAAGCTGAGGCCGATGTAACCAAAGTCGAAAGCGTTGTCAAAGAAGACAAAGCTGAGTCGAAATAGTTTCGTATCATACCTTTCGTATATTCAAAAGCCTCCTATTAGAGCAATATGGAGGCTTTTGTCGTATATGTTTGACGTGTGCTCTTGACGGCGCTATCATAGAGATACATGATAGTTTGAATTCTTAGGTGTTTTTTGAGGTATGAGAATCCAAAGAGCTATTGAGAGTATTTACTCATATATAAAGTTCGTATGAAGTCTACACAGAGTGAAAATGAAGTTCCTGAAGCATCTTCCAAAACAGTGAGCAGTGAAGCTCTTTGGTCATACCATGCCACTACGGATCAACAATCGAAAGGAAAAATAAAAACAGATGAGGCTTCTATTCAAGAAAAACAGCCGGAAAACGTGTCGCCGGAAACCGATCCGACCGGTTTTCTGAATCAGGAGATCAACTATGTCGACGTGGAGAAAAAGGAGTATCATACCTTGGGGAGGCATTATTTGTATGCGGTACTCGATGGACAGGTACCTGGATTGAAGTCGTATGCGGAAATTTGCGAAAAGATGTCCGCTGAGAAGGTTTTTGGTGAGAAATTTTCCACCGTTTTGACGGAAGATGAATTAAGGGTATCAAAAGA
>NZ_JALOCF010000121.1 GCF_023227905.1 Methylobacter sp.
GAAAAGCACGGTTCATCCCCACGGGTGTGGGGAACGCACTGATCATAACACATTGTAAATCAACCGAAATAACTACTCCGGCTTTCCCACCAAAAAAAATAGCCGTTTTTTACCAATAAATTGTTAAAGAGCATCTTTATCCTTTTGGTCTTCAACCGGATAAAAAGAAACCAGTTTGAGTCCGTCAAACTCGACCGGCAGACGGCGGTTTTCGCCCAGCGTGAGAAAATCAAATCCCGATTCGGTATTGGTGCTCCAGGTCATAATTGCGTTGCCTTCTTCAATACCGTCTTCAATTTGCGACCAAATCATTTCCCTGACTTTGGCCGATAAATCGCCGACATAAACGCCCGCCCGAATCTCAATCAGCCAAACAGCTAATCGCCCTCTTAATCGGTGCGGGACGTTTTCAACTACGATGACCAACATCGCCGATACTCTCCGGGTTAGGAATAGCAGGAGCGATATTTTCTTCTGCGGGTTTTGGTAGTTCGAGTTCACCGGCGGCCAGGACTTCTTCTATAGTGGGGATGATTTTTCTGAGAATTTTACTTTGCCGAAAAATATCCCGACACATCAAGCGAACCTCCCTTTCCGGATCGTGATAGTTTTTGGCGGCGATTTTAAAAGCATGGGGAATAATGTCATCAAACTTGAACAAGTCGGCAATGTCGTAGACGAATGACAAAGGTTTTCCAGTGTGAATAAAGCCGATGGCAGGCGCGTAGCCTGCCGCCAGTACCGCGGCTTCGCTGATACCATACAAACAGGCCGTTGCGGAACTGATGCAGCGGTTCGGCATATCGCTGTTGTTCCATTCCGTCTGGTCATACAAACGACCTTTCCATTCCACACCGGCCTGTTTAGCTAATAACTGGTAGATTTTTTTAACGCGAGCGCCTTCTATGCCGCGCAGTTGTTCAACGCTACGCCGCTCCGGCGGCTTTTCGCCAAAGCGGATTTCGTACATTTTACGGACTACTTTTAAGCGCGCCACATCGTCCAATGCCAACTTGGCCTGATACAGCAATCGATCCGAACGCGCACCGCCCGGCTGACCGGAAGCATAAAGCCGAACCCCGGCCTCGCCGACCCAAACCAGCAAGGTTCCGGCTCTGGCGGCCAAGGCGACGGCATGATGAGAAACCCGCGTCCCCGGTTCGAGCATGATGCAAGCGATACTGCCGACCGGGATATGGGTTCTGATGCCGGTTTCGTCAATAACCACGAAAGCCCCATCTTTAACGTCAACCTGGCCTTTTTCGATAAAAACCATGGAGACGCGTTCTTTCATGGTGATGGGTTTTAGGGGTGGCAGCATACTGGTCCTTGTTTTTGGAAGTGGAGACTTTGCATTGCCTACAGGGATGTAGGTAAGCAGAGTGAACTTTACAAAGCCTCTAAGATAAATTCTCGCAATCATCAACAAACCGTAGCCGCAGCAAATGTCCAGTCCAAAACAGACATAACCTCATCCACGTAAAATACGTTGCATGAGTAAACTTTGCATATCGCGCCGTCCATCGAGTATTGCATGAACTACAATTTTATCGACAAATGTTTCATAAATAATCCGATATGGCTTTTCAATTACCTGTCGATACTGCCGAATCCCCAGAGACAGCAACTCCTTGGGGATACTGCCTCTATCGGGAAACTCAGCTAAATTGTTTACGGCAGTTTCCAAGCCATCAATGATCTTACTCGGAACGCGATCGCTGACTTCGCATAGATAATAATCATTAATATCCAGCAAATCAGCCAGCGCCGGTTCTGAGAGAACAACCTCCAGCGTCATGCTAACCCGCGCTTCGCCCGCAATTGACTAAAGGCATCTGCACTGGGGACAGTTTTTCCTAAACTGACCGCTTGTTGGCTTTGCGCCAGCATTTTCAGCAATGCTAAGGTTTCCTGCATGCGCTCATACTCAGCAACGGACTGAACCACCATCGTGGCTTCGCCGTTCTGGGTAATAACCATCGCCTCGCCAGACTCTTTCAATTCCAAAGCCACTTGCGCGGCATTGGCCTTGAGATAGCTAATCGGCTTAATGTTTTTTGATAGATTCATACTATTCCCACGTATTTTGCAAAGAACTAAATATAAACTAAATTTAGTTGCTTTTAAATCCTTGCTAAAGAAAGCAGGCCGCAACCGAAGGCTTTGGCGGGGCCTATACCTTTATAAAGGGCATCCCGAATAAATAACTCCGGTTCAGTGACTTCTAAAACGCCTTGAAAATCCAGGGTGCTGATTTTGATGCCGCGTTTTTTAAAATGGTGCTGTTGGTAACCGTCGGCGATGACAGAATGCAATTTAAAGCCATTGCTTTCAGCTTTTTTTTCTAACCATGTTTCGCCCGCCAGTTGTTCCAACTCAGCCTGGGAATACTGTCCCGCTTCATCTGAGAGTGTTTTTTTCAGCTGCATGACTACATCATGACGAACTCTTTTCATAGGAAGTATTTCCTTATCCCGCAAACCTTTTTTTTGTCGTTCAATCCGCAACAGCTGTTGCTCCTCTGTAGTTCGCTCCTTGGCGATCTGTTCTACCGGATTCGCTCGCAATGTAAACCGCAGTTTGTCGCCCGCTTTGAGTTGCGGGTTAAATTCTTTGGATTCAACCGCCAAAATACCTGCTAATGGGCTTGGCTTAATTGACGACTGCACATAAAAAACAGGAAAACCTTTGCTCTCATCGCGTCGAAACAAAAAGTCACGAGGATCATTTTCTTTGTGCTCAGGAAAAAGCAGCCATAACAACCGGTGAAGTTCGTAATGATCGGCTTTTAATATTTTCGCCAGTTGGTCGGGCTGTTCAGCCAACACATTAACGCGACTCAGATACATGACTTTCTCCTGTTGCTAACAATACATATTCATCGCGTGAGCAAAATTGCCAATGC
>NZ_JALOCF010000076.1 GCF_023227905.1 Methylobacter sp.
CGGTTTCCTCCCTCGAGGCTTGTCCGACGCCTGCCCGCCCAGTTCTGTCGCATCTTGCCGCCTTGCGCAGGAGGGCAGACATCTGACAACCCTTAACAATTTGCGACGGTCACGAATGGCAACTTTCCGGTAAGCAATTTAGTCATTACGTACAGTCTCTGAAACCAACGCATTCTCAAATAAAAAACATTCAAATAATTATGTAACATTGTTACAATACTTCCTGAGATTAATTTTTGGAGCCCCGTCATGCCTGTCATAAGAATTTCAGATGAATTGTTTTCACGGTTAGAAGCTTACGCCGTTGGGTTTGATACTCCTGCTGCGGTGATTGAACGATTGCTAAATGAGCATGAAAATAAAGCTGATAGCGAAACTAATGACGAGCAATTCAATAATTCATCAGAGAACGAAGTTACTGTAATACATGATGAAATATTTCAGTTTCTCTTGGATTATAAAGAGCATAATCCTGATTTTTATTTTATGCCTAGACAAAAAGGTAAAAGGTTAGAAGATGGATATTGGTTTCCTGGTGATGAAAATTACCTAGTAATTGGTTTTTATACAGGCCCAGATGATTTCAATAAAACACCAAACATTACTTTTCAGATATATTTAAGTAATCACTATCTACGAGCCTTGAATCGCACACAAGTTCCTACTTGTGTTATACAGCTATCGAATACACCAAGATCTAAAGGATGGGTTTCAAAAAGGCCTGTTATTGAAAAAATTATAGAAAAGTTAGGTGGGTTTGAAGTTAATCGCATTACTGACGGTTTTGATGCAAGATGGAATCGTTATTATGATTCTAAAGACTATTTGAAATGTCTTGAAGAATTTCTGACCAAAGACAAACCTGTTATCGATGACATTATTAGGATGGAAGCAAATCCTGAAATTGGATTTTTAGATAAGAAAAAAGCTGACGATAAAATAAACAATATAGTCAACCGTAGAAATAGCAATTAAGGCGATACTATCCTCCTATTTGCCATCAAAGATTCTATTTGGTTTATTTAAAGGGAAATTCAATATGATTCAACTGATAATTATATATTTGATCGTCGCTTATCTTGCAAGCTGGTGGCCATTTGAAGAACAAATATGGCAAGGATATGTATACCCAAATAGCAATAACCTTCTTATAGACAAATACGTAGGTGCTTATAAGACACTTGAAGAATGCAGAGCTGCTTCAGTTGCAATGCTTGATAATCTTAATTCTCGGGAAAAAGGTGATTATGAATGTGGTCTAAATTGTAAACCCAAAGATGGTTTAAATATTTGTGATAAAACTGAGCGTTAAAATCAATAATCATTAAACTTCTGCGAGCCATTTGTCCAGTTGTAGGTTAAGCAATTCTCAACGGCCGTTGCTTGTCACGAACGACCTTTATCGGGCGGCGAATTTGAATGATCGTATGTCCATTCAGGGTCGAAGTTTGCCTTTCACCATCCACCCCTGCCAAGTGTCTGCTATATGGCCGTAAGAAGTAGACTCGTTTCCTGATGTCTTGGATACCCACAAAGAAAATGCCCGGTTAGGAAACTAGCTCGGCGTTTTTTGGCATCAAATGATACTCACACTTTTAGAGTGGCTAGTGAAATAGGAGGTCTGTTTATAGGACGTGAACCTGCTATAGGAAGACATACTTGTCTCAAACGATAAAAAAACTGGAAATCAATCCTTCGACTTCCAGCAGACACACACATTTTATTTATCGCGAATACGATAGTTGTCGCGACAGCTCTTACAGGCTTTGCCGAACTGATCCTTGATCGCTTCAATACCGCTTATCGCGTTTAAGGTGTGGAGGTTTCCAGCCGACGCATTTATCGGTTCCGGCACCGTAAAGCGCGCTCAAACCGGAATCGGCAGTTGCGGCAATGATGTTGTCCATAACTAAGACCTGTTCCTTGTTAAAAGTTTCAGAATGATCAACGCCTCCTTCCTTCATGATGACTGACACACGCATTCCATTAACTCGCGTATTTCACCGTGCAACCGTAAGGTTTGGTGCTGGACTTGGTGATGCTCTTGCCGGCAGCCAGCTCTTTCAACGCTGCGCTGATGTAGTTTTCCGCTTTCGCGATATCCGCTTTGTCGGCCGAAGGGATACTGTCTATGCCGCCTTTATAAAGCAGTACGCCTTCGGGATTGATGATGAAGAACTGCGGAGTGTTGGTTGCCGCATAGAGTTTGCCGATGGTGCCTTCGGGATCGAACACGGTATGGGTTGGCGTGGCGCCACGATCAGCATTCAGCTTTTTAGCGGTATCGCCGTCAACATGGCCTTGTTTGCCCGGCGCCGAAGAAATGACTTGCAGCCACACTATGCCTTGCTCCGCCGCCTGTTTTTGCAAACCCTGGATATTCCCGGATTCGTAATGTTTTTTCACGAACGGACACTCGTGATTGGTCCATTCCAGGATCACGGTTTTGCCGTGTAAATCGGCCAGGTTAATGGTTTTGCCGTCGGCTGTAGCACCGGAAAACACTGGAGCCGGCTGGTTCACAATAGGCTCGGCATGCGCAGTAGCGGCGGCAAAAATAAACATTAAACCCGCTAAAAAGGATTGGGAAAAACGATTGGCTAACATGATAACTCCTTCAAAATTAATAACAGAACAGTTGTTTTTGAATAACGCTTTCAAGCTCGACTCTCTAAATCATGCTCAACTCCTTCATTGTTTAAAGGCTATAGCCGGGGCCGCGACGGCTTGGGTCACGATTTCAGGCGTCAGTATTTGCGGCAGGATGACAGGGCTCGTCGAAACGCCCGCCGGATAATAGAGATAAAGAGGCACGCCGCTGCGTCCGAACTCGGCAAGAATCCGGGTGATTTCAGGATCGCGGTTAGTCCAGTCGCCTTTCAGATAGGTAATGCCGGCATGCTTAAACGCATCGATAACCGCATCCTGGCTCAATGCGACCTTTTCATTCACCAGGCAACTGATGCACCAGGCCGCGGTAAAATTAATAAATACCGGTTTGCCTTGATCGCGTAATTCCTTAAGACGGGCCGGGGCATAAGGCTGCCACTGCCTGTCCGCTGTTTCGGCGTTTGCGACCGCAACAGCCGATGCAGGGGTTTGGACGCCAAAATATCCGCCGAATAACGCCGCACTCAGCAACAGCGCGGAAAACCCCAAGCCGGTGCGTTGCGCGGTTTTTGCCGAGTACTTGGTGATTTCATAAAGCCAGGCGGCAAACGCAATCGCCACCATGCCGCCCAATGCGACCACAATCGAATTGATGCCGGACTGTTGCGCCAGAACCCACACCAGCCACACCGCGGCTGCATACATCGGGAAAGCCATGCCCTGTTTCAAGCGATCCATCCAGACGCCGGGTTTCGGCAGCCGGCGCTGCAATGACGGCCAATTGCTCAACAATAAATAAGGCAACGCCAGACCCAAGCCCAAACTGAGAAAAACCGCCAACAGCACCACCGGCGGCTGGCTGAGCGCAAACCCCACCGCCGCGCCCATGAAAGGCGCAGTGCAAGGTGTGGCGACGATGGTTGCCAGCACGCCGGTAAAAAAGCTTCCGGAATACCCCGAACGTCCGGCCAACGATGAGCCGACGCCGGCAACCGAACTGCCGATGCTGAAAACGCCGGACAAACTAAGCCCGACCGTAAACATCAAATAAGCCACAGCCAGCACAAACAACGGCGATTGGAATTGAAATCCCCAGCCGATCTCGGCTCCGCCGGCTTTCAACGCAATCAGGATCACACCGAGCAACAAGAAACTCGCCAGTATCCCCAGCGTGTAAGCCAAGCCATGCAGCTTGGTCTGTCTGGGTTCGTGCCGGGCATGCTTGATTAAAGCGAGCGCTTTGATCGACAGCACCGGAAAAACGCAGGGCATCAGGTTCAATATCATGCCGCCCAACAACGCCAACAGCATCGCGGATGCCAGCACTAACTTAGACTCTGTCTTGGCCGGAGCGCTATCTGAGCCTGCAACATCGACAATATAACCGCGCGTTACCGAGTCGCTGCCGGTACCCTCGGTCACAACCAAAACACCGGTCAGATTGGTCCCCGAAGGCAGCGGCGCGTCACCGGACTTCAGTTGTAACTCGACGGTATCGCCGGCAATGTGACGGGGCTGATCCGCACCGTGAGAAACCCGGCCCCAGTCATCAGGGAAAAACCAAATATTGCCGATGGATGCAGACTGCTGCCCGAGGCCTTTAATTTTCAATACCAAGGCGTTGTCGCTATGCTCCAGGCTGATCTGCCAGGGGCTTGCCACCGGCAAACCGACGCAGGCCGTTTCGATCAGCGGACTGCCGCGGCCTACGTCGGCGTCGGGCAACACAACCCGCAGATCAAGCGCCAATTCAACTTCCTGCGGGATGCACTCTTCCTCGCAGACCAGCCACTTTACTTTGGCTTTGACGGGAAATACGCCACCGGCCGCAATGTTGTCCGGCACCTTAATCCTGGAAAGCAATGTGACCTGGTTTGAATAGCCGTAATTTGTCACCGGCCCCGTGGTGATCCGCTCCGGGGTCGGCCATTGAATTTCGCCCACAGACGCACCGGCCGGAAGCTCATAGTCTATGCGCGTAGCCAATCCCGAATCGCCGGGATTTTTCCAGTAGGTATGCCAATGCGGAATAATCCGTTGCTGCACGCCTACCAGAATCTCGTCTCCGGGATGCACGGCATCGGCGGAAGCGACTAGTTGCGCCTTGACCTGCTCGGTAGCGGCTTCGTATGAACTGGCCTGAGCTTGAAAACAGCCCAGCAGCAAAGAAACAGCCGCCGCGAAAGAAATGCGAGTTACAGACATGATTTGTTTACCAATTGTTTGCAGCAGTAAAGCTTCATTTCGGCCGCGCTTCGATCTTGTCGATTCCGGCCAACGCGCATTCCTCGTCGATCTTTGCGCCACCTACGCCGATAGCGCCGATAATTTCATCGCCGTTCTTGAGCAGCACTCCGCCGGGACGCGCGTTGTAATTTGAATTGGCCGCGATTTTTTCAGCCAGCGCCTTGTCGGTCTCTTTTTGTATGAATAACTGGCTGGTAGCCGTTTTGAAATGCAGCGCGGTAACCGCCTTATTGGTGCTAGACAACACGCCTCTTTCGGAAGCGCCATCGGCTGCCAGCAGCACTTTCAGAACGCCCGCGGAATCAACCACGCTGACGCCGGCTTTCTGATCCTTGTCCAGACAGGCTTCAATGGCCGCCGTTGCCGATTCGACAGCTGACTCCAGGGTGGGCCCATGCGCTGCCGGTACCGGCGGTTTTTTAGTGGCATCATTATGGTTGGGCGCAGGATCAGCGGCCAAGGCATTGACTGACACTGTCAGCAACGCTAATGCCGACACTTTCCACCAGGAAAAATGACTGGAAATGTTGTTGGTGATACTTATTTTTGTATTAAACATGGATTGTTCCTAACTACGGAGATGGGCATTAAAAAAACCGATGGTGCGCTGCCATGCCAAGTTTGCGGCGGCCTCGTCGTAACGCGGCGTGGTGTCGTTGTTGAAGCCGTGCTGCACGCCCGGATAAATGTGGGCTTCATAGCTGATGCCGGAAGCTTTCAGGGCCGCCTCGTAAGCCGGCCAGCCGGCGTTGACGCGTTCGTCTTGCCCGGCGTAATGCAGCAACAGCGGCGCCTTGATTTTTGCGGTGTCTTCCGCTGACGGCTGGCTGCCGTAGAAAGGCACGGCGGCAGCCAGACCGGGAAGCCGCGTCGCCAGGAAGTTGACAATGCCGCCGCCGTAACAAAAACCGACCGCACCGACTTTGCCGTTGCCTTCGGGCAGGTTTTTCAGCAGGTCGGCGGCGGCGAGAAAATCGGCACGGGTTTTGGTTTGATCCAGATTTTTAAACAGATCGCGCGCTTTATCCTCATCGCCCGGATAGCCGCCCAACGGGAACAGCGCGTCGGGAGCGAAAGCAATGAAATTATCCAGTGCAATGCGCCGAGTTATATCCTCGATATGCGGATTGAGGCCCCGGTTTTCATGCACGACCAGCACGGTCGGCAGTTTTCCGGTGAATTGCGCAGGCTGAACCAGATAGCCGCGAATCTTGCCGTAACCTGATGGCGAAGGATATTCGACATAGGTCGCTGAAATGCGCGGATCATCCAGGGCTATCTGCTGGGCTTCGGCAAAACGCGGATTCAATGCCTCGAGCAGGCCCTCCGCAGTCAGGCCGATCAGCGTGAATTTTGCGGCCGACGCCAAAAATCCCCGGCGAGAGATATCGCCGTGGACATATTTATCGAACAAACTCAGCACTTCAGGGTTGAAGTCTTTAGCTGTTTTGCGTGTCATATAATTTCCTTAATTGAGAGTCGTGCTATTAATTGGTAAATATTCAGCGAATCAGAAAACCTATAAATCGCTGAGAGGACAGCCCCCTCTCCTGATGGAGAGGGTTGGGGAGAGGAGATACAACAAGCAAGTGCTTTTTTAATTCCCCTCACCCTACCCTCTCCCACTGGAGAGGGGGGTTGTGCTTCGCGCTGAATAGTTGCCTTAATTGAAAAGAGTTCGTCACGCCCTTTTACTATTTCGCACGGCCTTTAAATCCAGAGGTCAGCACATTGACCTTGTAAGCTGCGCCGCGGCCAACCACATAAAGCGTTTTTTTATCGGCACCTGCAAAAGCCAAATTCTGCGGCTTTTGCGGAATAGGGATAATGCCCAACGCCTGGCCTTTCTCATCGAATACCTCGACCCCGGCATTCGACGCCACATACAGCCTGCCCTGATCGTCAACGGCCAGGCCGTCGGCGCCGCTGGAAGGTCCTTTATCCGTTTGGGCAAAGCCGGCTAGCTTGGCAAAATCCCACTTGCCGCTGATGGCTCCGTCCGCGGCAATATCGTAGGCAAGCACGTATTCACCAGCCGTATTCGCGACGTAGAGCACTTTTTCATCGCGGCTCAGCTGCACGCCGTTAGGCCGCTCAATGTCAGTCGCGACCAGCTTCAATGCACCGTCAGGCGTGATGTAATAAAGCCCCGCTTTCGATGCCGGCGGATTAGGGTTTTCAGCGGACGGACGTGTTCCTATATCGGTAAAATAGACGCCGCCTTTTTTATCCAGCACCAGATCGTTCGGACGCTGAAAAGCCTGTCCTTCAAAATTCTCGGCCAAGGTTTTTTCCCTGCCCTTCGGAAAGACGATGCCTACCCTGGGGTTAAGGTTTTGCACGGCAATGAGGTCGCCGTTCGGGCTTAACGCCAGTCCGTTGGAGCCGTTACTGTTTTCCAGATAACTTGTTACTTTGTTATCCGGGGTAATCCGGACAATCCGGTTGGCTTTGGTTTCGGTGAACAGGACACTGCCGTCAGGCAAGCCGAGTGGGCCTTCCGTACCGTTGAAGCCATCCTTGATGAATTCAACCGGGGTATCCTTGGGCACGACACAGGGGATGTCGGGCGTCATAGATACCTCGGCTTGAGCCGAAGAGGCAATCACCAAAGCGGCTATGATATTGCGCAGGTTTCCGGAAAGAGATTTGTGTAGCATTTTGTTTCTCCAAAGTAGTAAGCGTTTTCTATGATTGTATTAACTGGTTAAAAAGTGGAGCGCAGCACCAGGCCGACATAACGCCGAGCGCCTATCCCGTCATAACCCACCGGATAAGTGCTACTAAAGCCATTGACACTGGTGGTGTATTGGGTGTCGAACACGTTATTGGCAACCAGATTGAGCTCGTATTTGTTTTTCTTGCCAGTCAATAAACCGATACCCACATCGGTGATTTGATAGGCATCCTGCTTACCCCATACCGATAGCAACGATTCAAGATTCTGCTGCGAACGAACGGTAGTGTTCGCCCACGCATGCCCGGTTAAATTTGCAAAACCGAGCGGCTTGTGTAAATCCACTCCAAAAATACCTGTCAATTCAGGCGCAGCCGCCAACCGTTTTCCGGTGTTATCGCAAACAGCCTGAACGGAAGTTGGAATCTCTGCCGGGCAAGTCGCAGTACTCCAATCGGTATAGCGGGCATGGTTGTAAGCACCGCCGAAATTAAACGTCAGATAAGAGGTCGGGTAATAGGCGGAATCGATTTCAACACCCATTAACGTTATTTCAGGGATATTGCCTAACTGGGAACGGTACCCGGTCTGAGTTGTCGCATCGGGCACACTGGTGGTGGCCTGATAGTCGCTGACTGTGGTGTGGTAAAGGTTGGTGTTAAACATTAACTTCTTGTCGAAGAACAGGCTTTTTGCTCCCAGCTCGAAGTCCAGCGATTTCTCCGGTTTAACGTCAATCGTGGTGCCATTCCCGGTATTAAACTGGATAGAGGCGGATTTTTGCCCACCGGCAGCGGAGGCGTATACCATCAAGTCGTCGTTGATCTTGTAACTGGGGTTAGCCAGCCAGGATGTCGACCATTCTTGTGTATCTTGTGCATCTTGACGTCCATACACAGTACCCACCTGTCCCGCGCGTATGGCATCGGCGGTCGCATTGCCGGTCGATGTCAATGCGGAGCCGTCGTAGTTTCGCGCTAGTTTTTCGGCGCTATTGCTCTTGGTTTCAAACGACTCACGTATGCCCAACGTCAGGGTAGCCTTATCCGTCAAGTGCAGGTTCACTTGGTCGAATAGAGCTGCACTATCCGTCGCAGGCGTGGTGATGTCTGATACAAAGACATTGCTCAGCGATGATCTTAAAAATTGTCTGTTAGCCGCGGTATTCAGGGTATTGTATTGGCCGTTGCTTGCGTAGAAGGCCCCGGCATCCTGTCCGTATAAACTTCTGCCCTCGGAACGCGTTTCGGTATGCATCAGGAACAAACCAGTCTGATTATCGACCCACTTAAGAGGTGACCAGGCGTAGCGCAGTTCTTCCGAATACTGTTTGGTATCGACCTTGGTTCCGCCTCTGGAAATGTCGAATTTTGTCTCGTCACTGTCGTTTTTGGCATCGAAATGAAATTCACGATAGGCGGTAACAGAAGTGAGCGTACCCGGACCGATGTCCCAATCCAGTTTCCCTGAAACACCACCATTTTTAGTTGGCAAAGGCTGTGCCTGGCCAATATCGATGTTATTCCATGCGTTATCACCTATGATCGGTTGATAACCACCGAAATAATCGCGTGAAATTCGGCTGGTAAACGTCCGTCCGCCGTTGGCGGTTCTGGACACACCATTGGCGAAACTGGCGGGCTCGAACATCTTGGGTTTGACGTTACTGTTCTCACGCCCTTCCGCGTAGTCCGCATTGAACCTGAACCGAATCTTATCCATAGGGGTAAACAGAAACTGCAATCGGCCGCCATAGCGATTTCTTTCGTTATAAGTACCGCCTTCAGTATTGATATTATGTAAATCGCCATCCTGGGTGTTGATAAACATTGAACCCCGGAAAGCCAGCAAATTATCAATTACAGCATTACTGTAAGAAGCCCTGGCTTTAAAAGCACCCGGTATTACACCGGTCTGTTGATTGCCGCCCACCTCACCTTCAACCGTTCCTTGCTGGTAAAAAGTTGGCGCTTTACTCGAATAGTTAAGCACACCCATGGTGGTATTTTTGCCCATCAGCGTTCCTTGGGGGCCCCTCAACACCTCGACACGATCAAGATCGGTGAAGTCCTGATAAGACATCCCTACATGGCTCAAAAACACGTCATCGACCATGACGCCGACCGCCGGCTCCATGCTGTCGTTGCCACTGGCCTTACCAATACCCCGGATAGCAATACCGGTTCTGCGGCCATTGGGAGTGGTCGCCGTGACACCCGGCGCACGCTTGGTTAAATCCTGAATATCAAAAATTCTATCCCGCTCCAGATTTTTCCCGCTCAATACCGTGATCGGCACCGGCACATCCTGAAGCTTCTCTTCGCGGCGGCGCGAGGTGACCACGACTTCTGACAAATTCTTCGTCTCTTCTACGGCAGGTTTATCTTCTTTGGGCTTTTTGGCTGTCGCAGCAACCGGCGCCACGGCGTTAGCGCTGCCGGAGACCGCTTTTTTAAGCTGCTCGTTTTCCTTTTTTAAGCGCTCAACTTCTGCCGCCAAATTACTGGTATTTCCTTCCGCAAAACTGTAATCAGGGACTAACAGACAGGCTCCTGCTAAAATCATCGCAGCGCCGTTTAAAACGCCCCGATTGCGTATAAGCGCCTCGGGTTTCAATACATTAGCTATTTCGGCGGATAACGTTTGGCTTTTAATCCTGTTCCCTGCCAATGATTTCGGGCTTTTTCTTGCGCTCTGCCGCAACCCTAACTTGTCGATACTCATCTGATTACCCTTTTGTAAATTCCTTCATAAAATAAAATAACTAGGTAAGGCCCTGTTTCTCCGGACAAAGCCTCCCTGACCAGCCCCAAAAGGGCTGGTTTAAACTTTTTTTGTGTTGATTACTTGCCGGGAATCGTCAGAACCGATAACTTGGTAATTCCGGATCGTTCTATCGATGACATCACTTTGGCGACCGTGCCGTATTGCACGGCATCGTCGGCGTTCAGGTTAAGAGCAATCTCAGGATCGGCGGCCTTGCGGGCTAACAGCTCGGCTTCAAAGGCGGCCAAGGCAATCTCGGTTTTGTCGATGAAAACCTTTCCGGTCGCATCGACGCTGATATACACCGCTTCCTTTTCCTCGGGCGGCGCGGTCTCGGCGGTCTTCGGCAAATTGACGTGTACGGCTTGGGTCAATAACGGCGCCGTGACGATAAACACCACCAACAGCACCAGCATCACGTCAACCAGCGGCGTGACGTTGATTTCGCCCATCACGTCATCATCGCCGCCACTGTCTTTTGTACTTATAGCCATCAGATATGTACTCCCTGTGTGTCAAGTTCATCATGGCCGGTTTTAAGGACAGGCTTTTTACCGGCCTCGCTGGCACGTGAAGAGGCGGCCGGACTGGCAACCGGACGTTTGATTAAAAACGAGGTTTTCAAGGCGAGATGGACAAAATCGATCGCGAAGTCGTCAAGAAACGCCCAAATCACCTTGTTGCGGCGAATAAAAAAGTTGTAGCCGATCACCGCAGGCACCGCGACTGCAATGCCGACGGCCGTGGCAATCAGCGCCTCGCCGATCGGACCGGCGACGACATCCAGACTGGCCGACCCGCTTTTACTGATGCTGGTCAGCGCCCCCATAATCCCCCACACCGTGCCGAACAGACCGACGAACGGCGAGATACTGCCAATGGTCGCCAAGATCGCCAAACCGCTTTCCAGCGCGCCGCGCTCTTTCTGCATTTGTTGGCGCAGGCGACGGTCCAGCAGTTCCTGACGATCCCCGGTATGCTCCAGGTCGTGCGTGGTGGTGCCGCCGTCAGCTTCTATCAAGGTAGTGAAGCCAACGCCAGCCACTCTGGCGGCCGGACCCTGGCTGCCCTCCAATGCCGCTGCGGCCTGAAAATCTTGGGCGCCCCAGAATTTCTTGCCGTAAATCTTGTTGTGATGGGCAATCCGCAGATGCTGTATGCCCTTGACCAGTATCAAGGCCCAGGTCGCCACCGAAAAGCCGATTAAAATCCATAACGTGGCATCGACGATTAGCGCCGAGGTAATTTCCGGAGCCGCAGGTGCTCCGCCAGCCGCATTCGCAATATCAGCGCCTGAAACCGGCAGTTGATTAGCGGCCGGTGGAATGGCCGTTGCTGTATTGGCTGCCTGCGGAATGGCCGCAGCAGCCGCTGTTGTTTCTGTCATAACTAAAACCTCACGCTTGTAAATTAAAAGAGATAGGAACCGTAACCCAACCGTCGACCGGGGTTTTGCCGCGCATCGCCGGCACAAAAGACCATTTCTTGACCGTTCTGACCGCTTCATCGTCCAACACCTCTATGTCGCTGGATTTGATGACGCTCACGCTGTCCGGACTGCCGTTAGCGAGCACATGCACCTTCATCAGCACTTTTCCTTCCCAGCCATTGTCCATCGCAACTTCAGGATAAACCGGCGTCGGATTGTTCAGATAGCCGGCCCCTGCGCTCGGCTCGGTCACTTTTTCGGCTGCCGGAGGCGCCGGAGGTGCAGGCGGAGCCGAAACCACCGGCGCATTCGTGTCCGCAACCGGGGCGGGCGACTGAACCGGAGGCGGCTCAACCAGCTTGGGCACGGGTTTGGGCTGCACCTTGGGTTTAGGCGGCTTGTTCAGCGCCACGACTTTTTGCGGCGGAGGCGGCGGTGGCTGAACCACCGGCTTCGGCTGAGGCCGAACAAACGAAATCTGCACCTTGGAAGGAATCTTAACCGGCTCGACCAGTTCTTCCTGTTCAACCGACGAGTGCTTGAAATATTCAACCACGGTGGTGTGCACCAGGATCGACAGCACCCCGATAATCAGGTAATCGATGGCCTTGCTGTCGCGAAAGTCGGCGCCGGATCGAAAATGCCCCAGGGCCACCGCCGCCGAGGAGGCGGACAAGCTTTCCCTCAGCCGGCCGATATCCGGATTGATCGGAACGACATCGGCCCTTTTCCTCTCAGGCGCGAAGGTTGCCGGTTCAAATTTATCAAAAGCCACCACAGGACTATTCATTTGAGTTCTCCCGTTCATTAAAAAATCACCGACCGGGCCGGTTCACGAATGAAGCGGTAGGGAAACCCCATGGGTCGGCTTGAGTTGACACTGACGTTATGAATAGAGCAGGTTCCGTGCCACATCCGGATCAATCTGCAAAAATGCCTGTCAGTCCAGTACGGATAAAAATAAGACCTTGTATTTTAATGGTTTATTTTTTTGACGAATATCCGCTAGATGACCGGCCACTTTGAAATTCAGGGCATTTCCAACCAGCGCTTAATCCGCGACTGCTTGCTGAGCATCAACTTGGAGAAACTTTTGTTACTTGGGTGTTTCCTGATCAACACATCGGAAACGCGATACGCTACTGTGCGGGAAATTTGTAGGCGGTTACCCGCAAAAGAAGACATCCTTAGCGGGCTGGGATTTTCGGTTAAGCTTTGCCTCGGCGATACGCTCCGGGCAATCGAAGAGTTTATGGTACCGAAACGGATTGAAATATTCCTGCGTGAATCAGGACATTGTCCGTGGCGGTTGGATCTGGAAACGGGTCATAAAGCACGCTGACCACAGGTGGTAGGGTACGCATCGCGTACCTTTATTGCTTGAAAAATGGTACGCGGTGCGTACCCTACCTGGCTTAAATTTCCCTTTCCAAGCCCGCTAAATGCGGGCTTTTTTATTGAGGCGGCTAACGTAAAATTAAGGGGCGCATTAGGCGTCCCACTTGAATGATGGGTTAGCACTCACGGCTCACAGACCAACTTGGATTTTTTCATAGCAACCCAGAGCATTGGGCAAACGAGAGCGAGGATCGTCAAGCGACCCAGTAGCCCCTTGGCAAATACAGCAATGGCTGGCCAGTAAAGCCCTAAGAAAAGCATACCAATCAACAATAAAAATGGGGCAAAAAGCCACGGAGAATTATTGATTGTTGAAGTTACATAACCACCGCAAAGCGGACATGCACTATGAGGGGTTGGTGTGAATTGATACCAACGAAGGGTTTCCACGCGTGGCACCTTACGTAAAGAGCGAGTGTGGATAGAGTTGTTACAGTGTGGACACTGCTTAACAAGTGCTGACATAAAAACTGTGTGAATGCTCATAAGTGCTAGCGTAAAATAGACACCTTTTCAGGTGTATATTAAATTTCAACCACCGGTGTATAATGCCGCCCCGGCAATCCGTTAGGCCAGATGCTATAGCAATGAATCATTGATAGCAACCTTTCAGGCCAACTTAAAATACACCTCCCAAACAGATCAATCCACCGGAAATATCAAATAATCCGTCCATTTCCTCTCGCCGCCCGCTTGATCTTCGCTCGGCAGCATCGCCACATTCCAACCGCCGCCCAAGGCTTTGACCAGCTGTACCGAGGCTGACATCCGGTCGCTATGCAGCTGCACGGCGGTCTGCCGGTTGGATAAGGCCACGGTTTGCGCGATTATTACATCCAAATAACTGACTGTTCCGGCCTTATATTGATTGATGATCAGCGCCAATGCCTGGTTGGCGGCGGTGACAGCTTTGTCCTGCACCTGCTTTTCTTCCTCCAGTATCCGCAAGGCGGCCAGATTGTCTTCCACTTCCTGGAAGCCGGTCAGCACCGTTTGCCGGTAAGCGGCGACGCTGGCATCGAAGCTGTCGATAGCTTGCTTGTACTGGGCGTTTTTGGCGCCGCCGTCGAACACCGTCAACGCCGCACCGGCCGGACCCAGCGCCCAGTAGCGTCGGGCCGCGGTGAATAGGGTGTCCAGAGAGGACGATTGATAACCACTGGTGGCGGCCAGGTTCACTGATGGGTAATAAGCGGCTTTGGCTACGCCGATCTGGGCATTGGCGGCGGCCATGCTGCGTTCGGCGACGGCAATGTCCGGGCGCCGTTCCAGCAGCTCCGAAGGCAGGCTGACCGGGATCGACGGCGGCTGTATATTCAGCGGCGCAGGAGCCAATGTCAGTTCAGCCGGCGTCTTGCCGGCCAATACCGCAATCGCATGCTCCAGTTTCGCCCGCTGCACGCCGAGATCGACCGCCTGGGCGCGCGTCGATTCCAGCTGGGTTTCGGCCTGCATCACATCGCTCTTGGCGACCATGCCGACTGCATAGCGGTTTTTGATGATTTGCAAAGTTCTGCTGTAAGCGTCGACGGTTTCATCCAGCAGCGCTTTTTGCGCATCCAAGGCCTTTAGCTGAAAGTAATTATCGGCCAGCGCCGCCTGGCTGGACAGGCGCAATGCCTGCAAGGTGGCGGCGCTGGCCTGTGCGCTGCCGGTGTTGGCTTCAACTTGGCGACGGACGCTGCCCCATAAATCCGGCTCCCAGGCAACCGCTCCGGCGACACCGAACAGATTCCTGACTCCGGACACGGCTACGTTTTGGCCGCTGGCGGCGCGAAAACGGTTGGCCATGCCGGTCAGGTTGAGTATCGGGAAAAAAGCCGATTGCGCTGCCTGCACCAGATGCTGGGCTTGGCGGTATTGCGCCTCGGCCTGGATGATCGACTGGTTGGCGGCGGCAACCTGTTCTTCCAGTTCATTAAGCCGGGTATCGTTGAAAACCTCCCACCATTTGCCGGACAACATAGTGTCGCGCGGCTGGGCCTGCTTCCAGCCTTTGCTTTCCTTGAACTCACTGGTAACTTTTGCCTCCGGGCGGACATAGTCGGGACCTACCGTGCAACCGATCAATTGTGCGGTTAAGAGTGAATAAATCAGGGATTGGCTAATGCGAACTGTCATGTAAGTCTCAGGAATAAGTAACTAACAAAAAATCTTAAAATTCACCACGAAGAACACAGAGAACACGAAGTTTTCTGTGTTTCGGAAGCTAGAGCTCGGGGGGAGCAATTTATCAAAAAGAGCACGAAGAAGTAGCCCGGAATAAAGCCGTCCAGCGTTAAGCGCAGGACGGGCTTACTTTTGCCCTATGGGTATTCCGGCCTTGTATATTAAATACATCTCTAAAACACAGGATTATGTGACACAAAAAAGTTTATAGTGGTAAGTGATTTTCTGGGGAAGCCGATCCGGCCTTAAGCTATGAGCTTGTTTGTAGATA
>NZ_JALOCF010000077.1 GCF_023227905.1 Methylobacter sp.
TCCACCTTGGAGCTCAGCCATTACTTTGGTTAATGCAGCAGTTAAAGTAGTTTTACCATGATCGACGTGACCGATTGTGCCGACGTTTACGTGGGGCTTGCTACGTGAAAATTTTTCTTTGGCCATGAGTTAATACCTTTAATTATATTCAATTTTATGAAGATTTTTTAATAATCGCTTCCGCAATATGCGCAGGTGCTTCATTATATTTTTCAAACTGCATACTGTATGTAGCTCGCCCCTGGGTTGCCGAACGCAAGTCAGTTGCATAACCAAACATTTCCGCCAAGGGCACTTCGCAGCTCAGTGTTTTACCTGATGGAGTATCTTCCATCCCTTGAATTATCCCACGCCGTCTATTGATATCACCCACCACATCACCCAAATACTCTTCAGGCGTAGCAATTTCAACTTTCATTATCGGCTCAAGTAGCACAGGATTTGCATTCCTTGCACCTTCCCTGAAACACATGGAACCAGCAATTTTGAAGGCTATTTCATTCGAATCCACATCGTGATAGGAGCCGTCAAATAAGGAGACTTTTACATCCAATACTGGATAGCCAGCTAGGATACCACTCTTCATCTGCTCTTGGATACCTTTATCTACAGCAGGTATGAATTCTTTTGGCACAACCCCACCAACAATCTCATTAACAAACTCATAACCAATACCGATTTCTTGTGGCTCAATACGTAACCAGACGTGGCCGTATTGTCCTCGCCCACCGGACTGCCTTATAAATTTACCCTCTTGCTCTACTGTCTTTCGAATTGTTTCCCTGTATGCAACCTGCGGAGCCCCAACATTTGCCTCAACATTGAACTCTCTCTTCATTCGATCGACAATAATCTCTAGGTGTAATTCACCCATCCCCGAGATAATAATTTGTCCAGATTCCTCATCTGTATGAACCCTGAAGGATGGATCTTCCTGAGCTAACTTGCTTAGAGCCAAGCCCATCTTTTCCTGATCCGCTTTGGTTCTTGGTTCAACTGCAACCGAAATAACCGGATCAGGGAAATCCATGCGCTCAAGCACTATAATTTCCTTAAGATCACAAAGCGTATCGCCTGTAGTTACATCCTTAAGTCCAATTGCGGCAGCTATATCTCCAGCGCATACTTCTTTTACTTCTTCGCGACTATTGGCATGCATTTGCACAATACGACCAATACGCTCTTTTTTGTTCTTTACCGAGTTATAAACACTATCCCCAGAATTCAGAACCCCGGAATAAACCCTGAAAAATGTCAAAGCCCCCACAAAAGGATCCGCAGCTATTTTAAATGCTAGCGCCGCAAAAGGCGCCTCATCATTAGCAGGACGAACAGCCTCAGTCACATCACCTTCAAGGTGCCCTTTTATAGCCTCAACATCTGTTGGAGCAGGCATATATTCAATGACCGCATCCAGCATTGCCTGAACGCCCTTGTTCTTAAAGGCAGACCCACAAAATGCCGGCACGATTTGATTTGCCAATGTCCGAACGCGAATGCCGTATTTAATCTCTTCGTTTGATAAATACCCTTCTTCGAGGTATTTCTCCAATAAATCTTCACTTGCTTCCGCAGCAGCCTCAACTATATGCTCTCTCCACTCCCTGCAGATCTCTAACATATCAGTTGGGATCTCACCCTCCTTAAAAGTCATGCCCATATTGGCTTCATCCCAATATATGGCTTTCATTTTAATAAGATCAACCACACCTTCAAAATCATCTTCAGCACCAATCGGCAATTGCATTGGAACCGCATTACCGCCCAATCGCGACTTAATTTGCTCAATTACACGCAAAAAATTGGCACCAGAGCGATCCATTTTATTCACAAAAGCTAGCCGCGGCACATTATATTTGTCCGCCTGACGCCAAACCGTTTCAGATTGCGGTTCAACACCACCAACAGCACAAAATACCGCACAAGCCCCATCCAGAACTCGCAACGAGCGCTCAACCTCTATTGTAAAGTCAACATGACCCGGCGTGTCTATTATATTAATACGATGTAATGGATATTGGCTTTCCATTCCCGCCCAAAAGCAGGTCGTCGCAGCCGAGGTAATCGTAATCCCCCGCTCCTGTTCCTGCTCCATCCAATCCATTGTTGCGGCGCCATCATGCACCTCACCGATTTTGTGAGACACACCTGTATAATAGAGAATACGCTCCGTTGTCGTGGTCTTACCCGCGTCAATGTGAGCCATAATACCGATATTTCGATAAAACCCTATTGGAGTTTTACGCGCCACAACTATACAGTCTTCAACTTAATTCGCTAATTACCAGCGATAGTGAGAGAAGGCTTTATTTGCCTCTGCCATTCTATGAGTATCTTCACGCTTCTTAGCAGCAGAACCTCTGTTCTCAAAAGCATCCAGCAACTCGCCGGCCAACTTCGAAGGCATATTTCTTTCATTTCTTTTACGTGACGCATCAATCAACCAGCGCATCGCCAATGCCATTCGCCTTGAAGGTCGCACTTCAACAGGAACCTGATATGTCGCACCACCAACACGGCGAGATTTAACCTCAACCCTAGGCTGAACATTTTCTAAAGCTTTAGACAGCACCTCAAGAGGTTCGCCATGCCCTTTGCTCTCGATTACATCCAAAGCACCATAGACAATCCCTTCCGCGATAGATTTTTTGCCACTTTCCATAATCATATTCATAAACTTGGTCAGCATTACGCTGCCAAATCTTGGATCTGGAATGATTTCTCTTTTTGTAGCGACTCTTCTTCTAGACATTTATTTCACCAAACCAACGATTAGCCTTTAGGCCGTTTTGTTCCATATTTAGAGCGACCACACTTTCTGTTAGTCACACCCGAAGCATCTAAGCTACCACGAACAACATGATATCTAACGCCAGGCAAATCCTTAACACGACCGCCCCTAATCAGAACCACGGAATGCTCCTGAAGATTATGTCCCTCACCACCAATGTAGCTACTAACCTCAGCCCCATTAGTCAATCTTACCCTCGCCACTTTACGAAGCGCAGAATTTGGCTTTTTAGGCGTTGTCGTATAAACGCGAGTACACACACCTCTGCGTTGCGGACAAGCTTCTAATGCAGGAACATTGCTTTTTTCTATTTTTTTAGCACGAGGCTTACGAACCAATTGGTTGATCGTGGCCATAACTTTGTTTACTCCGATATACAATTAAACTGTCAGATAACAAGCTAACCGCCGCACATATTAAACGTCAACGGTTAACCGCGATTCAACCCGACCTAAGCACGTTAGCTCATTTGAGCAGAGTATCTTACTTGCTAATACTCCTTAGGTCAAGCCCATATTTAGAAATGAATTATAATGAATCTCTAAATATTCAAAGCCTGCTTAAGGGCCTCTTCCACATCTCCAGCATCTACAGCCAGAGGCGCTTCACTTTCCACTACCTCATGTTGAGCAAATCTGTTCTTTCTGCCTTCATGATATGCTAACCCCGTTCCTGCCGGGATTAATCGTCCAACGATGACGTTCTCTTTTAATCCTTGCAAACTGTCACTTAATCCGCGAACTGCTGCATCAGTTAGTACTCGAGTTGTTTCCTGGAATGACGCTGCTGAAATGAACGACTCTGTCGCTAACGATGCCTTAGTAATCCCAAGCAGCACAGAATTGTAGCTCGCCGGTATTTTACCTTCAGCCTCGACCTTGTCATTTTCTTCTCTTAATGCGGCACGCTCAACCTGGTCTCCTTTCAAGAAACTTGTATCGCCAGACGCAGTAATCTCAACTTTTCTGAGCATTTGACGAATGATGGCTTCAATGTGCTTATCATTAATTTTTACGCCTTGCAGACGATACACATCCTGAATTTCCTTAACCAAGTAGTTTGCTAACTCTTCTATACCTCTTAATCTGAGAATATCGTGCGGAGTTAACTCACCTTCAGCTATCGTTTCACCCTTTTCTACATACTCACCTTCAAAAACAGTAATATGCCTCCATTTGGGTATCAGTGTCTCAATTTGCTCACCGGCAGAATCGGTAATTATGACCCGCTGCTTGCCTTTTGTTTCTTTACCAAACGAGATGGTACCACTCGTTTCTGCAAGGATTGCAGGATCTTTCGTTTTTCTCGCTTCAAACAAATCCGCAACTCGCGGCAAACCACCAGTAATGTCTCTTGTTTTACTCGACTCCTGGGGAATCCTTGCTAAAACGTCACCAACTTTAACTTCTTCACCGTCCTTGATCCCGGCAATCGCCCCAGCAGGCAAGAAATATTGCGCGGGTATCTCAGTCCCCGGCAAATAAATTGCATTTCCTTGGCTATCAAAAAGCCTAACCATTGGCCGCAATTCTTTACCTGCACTTCCACGCTGTTTTGGATCCGTGACAACCAATGAACTCAAACCAGTAACCTCATCGGACTGCTTTTGTACAGTTACGCCGTCGACAAAATCGATTAGCTCGACCACACCATCAACCTCTGTGATAACAGGATGTGTATGCGGATCCCAGCCTACAATGATATCGCCAGCATTAATCCGAGAGCCTTCTTGCACAGAAAGCACTGCTCCATATGGGATTTTATAGCGTTCTTTTTCCCGACCATAATCATCAACCACGCCAACTTCACCTGATCTTGAAACTGCGACCAGATTACCTTCACGGTTAACTACTGATTTCAGATTATTAAGGCGTACGGTACCCGCAGATTTAACCTGAACATTACTGATAGCAGCCGACCTAGAAGCCGCACCACCAATGTGGAAGGTCCGCATAGTCAACTGCGTACCTGGCTCACCGATTGACTGTGCCGCAATAACCCCTACCGCCTCGCCAATATTAACTAGATGGCCACGACCCAAGTCACGCCCATAACAAGCCGCACAAACACCATGCCTGTTTTCACAAGTAATGATTGAACGAACCATAACTTGATCAATGCTATGTGCTTCAAGCACAGAAACCCAGTGCTCATCCAATAACGTGCCTTTTGGCGCAACTATACTTTCTCCGGACGGATCCATGATGTCATTGACGGCAACACGACCTAATACACGCTCGGATAAAGGCTCGACAACATCACCACCTTCAATAATCGGGGTCATGATCAAACCATTAGATGTGCCACAGTCATCGCCATTAATCACTAAGTCCTGAGCAACATCGACCAATCTACGTGTCAAGTACCCAGAGTTCGCAGTTTTCAATGCAGTATCTGCCAGACCTTTACGAGCACCATGTGTAGAAATAAAGTACTGTAATACGTCTAAGCCTTCTCTAAAATTAGCGGTGATAGGCGTCTCAATAATGGATCCATCAGGCTTAGCCATCAAACCACGCATACCAGCTAACTGACGAATCTGAGCAGCAGAACCCCGCGCTCCTGATTCAGCCATCATAAAAATAGAGTTGAACGATTTTTGTTTTACCGTCTTACCTTCTGCATTAACGACCGACTCTTCACCAAGTCCATCCATCATGACTTTAGCTATTTGATCATTGGCATGAGACCAGATATCCACAACCTTGTTATATCGCTCACCATCAGTCACTAAACCCGAAGCATATTGACTTTGAATTTCGTTAACTTCAGCATCAGAAGCCTTGATAATGTCGACTTTTTTAGCCGGAATTACCATATCTTCAATACCAAACGAAACACCTGAGATTGTCGCGTATCTAAAACCTAAATACATCAACTGATCGGCGAGTATTACAGTGTCTTTATTACCCAAGTAGCGATAACTATAATTGATTAAACGCGATATGTTCTTTTTAGTCATATCGCAGTTGACCAACTCGAACGGCATGCGGTCTGGAACCACTTCCCAAATTAGCGCACGGCCAACGGTAGTTTCTACGCGATGAGTCTTATCTTCAGTCTCGCCGTTTTCATTTCTCACTTTTTCAGTGATACGCAACTGTATTTTGGATTGCAATTCGACAGCTTTCTCTAACAACGCCTTGTGAACTTCTCCGACACTGACAAAAATACTACCATCGCCTTTTGCATTAATTTTTTCACGACTTATATAATAGAGTCCCAATACCACGTCTTGTGACGGGTTAATAACAGGCTCACCATTTGCTGGAGACAGGATGTTATTTGTCGCCATCATTAATGTTCTAGCTTCCAGCTGCGCTTCAATAGACAGTGGAATATGCACGGCCATCTGATCGCCGTCAAAGTCGGCATTAAATGCGCTACATACCAAAGGATGCAACTGGATCGCTTTACCTTCAATTAAGGTGGGTTCAAATGCTTGAATCCCAAGTCTATGCAATGTTGGTGCGCGGTTTAACAAAATCGGATGTTCACGGATAACTTCTTCAAGAATATCCCAGACTTCAGCTCCTTCCCTTTCAACCATTTTTTTCGCAGCTTTAATGGTTGTGGCAAGGCCGCGGAATTGTAATTTGCTAAATATAAACGGCTTGAATAACTCTAACGCCATTTTTTTAGGGAGCCCGCATTGATGTAATCTTAATGTAGGACCCACAACAATTACTGAACGACCTGAATAGTCAACGCGCTTGCCCAAGAGGTTTTGTCTAAAACGCCCTTGCTTGCCTTTGATCATGTCGGCCAATGATTTAAGCGGTCTTCTATTAGTTCCGGTAATCGCACGGCCACGGCGTCCATTATCCAACAACGCATCAACAGATTCCTGCAACATGCGCTTTTCGTTACGAACAATGATGTCCGGCGCATTTAAGTCCAGCAGCCTATTCAGACGGTTGTTTCTGTTGATAACGCGACGATAAAGATCATTTAAATCAGAAGTTGCAAACCGACCACCATCCAGAGGCACAAGTGGACGCAATTCAGGTGGCAATACTGGCAATACTTTCAAAATCATCCATTCCGGACGATTATTTGAACTCAATAACGCATCCATTACTTTCAGGCGTTTTGAGTACTTCTTGATCTTTGTTTCCGAATTGGTCGAGTTTATTTCTTCGCGAAGAATTTCAACCTGCTCTTTTAAGTCAATAGATTTAAGCAAATCATAGATTGCTTCTGCGCCCATCTTGGCAACAAAATCATCCCCATGCAATTCAACTGCATCCAGATAATCGTCATCGGTAAGCAATTGACCTTTATCTAAAGGCGTCATGCCCGGATCTAAAACGACGAACGATTCAAAATATAACACGCGTTCAATTTCGCGCAGCGTCATGTCCAACAATAACGCAATTCGAGACGGCAGTGACTTTAGAAACCAAATATGCGCAACAGGACTGGCTAAATCAATGTGACCCATTCTTTCACGACGGACTTTGGATAATGTAACTTCAACGCCACATTTTTCACAAATAACACCGCGATGCTTCAGTCTTTTATATTTACCGCAAAGGCACTCATAATCACTGACCGGGCCAAAAATTTTGGCGCAAAACAATCCATCGCGCTCAGGTTTAAAAGTTCGATAATTAATCGTTTCCGGCTTTTTCACTTCACCATATGACCAGGAACGAATCATATCGGGCGATGCCAAACCAATGCTGATTCCGTCAAAATCATCGGCACGACCCTGACGTTTTAAGAAATTCATTAAATCTTTCAAGAGCTTGTCCTCTTTAAATGCTTTCTGGAGTATACCAGAACAGGCTGTAGTTTGGGTTAGGCGCGTCTTTTGCTTTGTAACCCAACGGGTACGGCATTGGTTTATCGGGCCAGATTACCCTAACCCGATCTACACACCTAATCCCGCTGCAATTCAATATTGACAGCCAGTGAGCGGATTTCTTTAATTAAAACATTAAATGATTCCGGCATACCGGCTTCCATTTTATGCTCACCGTCGACAATGTTTTTATACATGCGCGTTCTGCCATTCACGTCATCAGATTTAACTGTTAACATTTCCTGCAAGGTATAAGCAGCACCATAAGCTTCGAGCGCCCAGACCTCCATTTCCCCAAAACGCTGCCCGCCGAATTGCGCTTTACCACCTAATGGCTGCTGTGTAACAAGACTGTAAGGCCCTGTTGAACGTGCATGCATCTTGTCATCAACCAAATGGTTCAACTTCAGCATATACATATAACCTACGGTAACTTCGCGCTCAAACGGTTCACCTGTCAAGCCATCAAAGAGCGTTACTTGACCATGTTCGGGCAAATCAGCCAACTTCAACATAGTGCGAATTTCTTCTTCGCTGGCACCGTCAAATACAGGAGTTGCCATAGGTACGCCGCTAACAAGATTTTCTGCCATCTCCAAGATTTCTTGATCGGAAAATGAAGCTAAATCTTCTTTGCGGCCACTACTATTATATATCTTGCCCAGATATTCCCTGATGGCAGTTACTTTAGCTTTCTCAGCGTCATATTTAGCTTCAAGCATTTTGCCTATCTTGATACCTAAACCTTTTGCGGCCCATCCCAAGTGCGTCTCCAGCACCTGTCCAACGTTCATTCGCGAAGGTACGCCTAATGGATTTAAGACAATATCAACCGGATTACCATCAGCGGTATATGGCATATCTTCAATCGGCCTGATCATAGAAATAACACCTTTATTTCCATGTCGACCGGCCATTTTATCACCAGGTTGAATACGTCTTTTAACCGCCAGATAAACCTTAACCATTTTCAGAACACCTGGCGCCAAATCATCACCCATGGTGATTTTTTTGCGCTTGACTTCGAATTTTTCATCAAAGTCTTTTCTTTGCTGTTCTACCTGAGCAACGACGGTTTCCAGTTGAAGATTGATATCTTCATCCTTCATACGGATTTTCAGCCACTCTGAATGCTTCAAGCCATCAAGGTAAGCTTGAGTTACTTCTGCTCCTGCTTTTAACTGACCAGGACCTGATTGGGCAACTTTTCCAATCAACAGTTTAGCAACACGAGCAAAAATATCTTCTTCAAGAATTTTTAGCTGATCATCAAGGTCTTTTCTATAGCGTTTAATTTCTTCCTGCTCAATATCCAACGCCCGTTTATCTTTCTTTACACCATCACGGGTAAATACTTGAACATCAATAACCGTACCTTCAATACTTCCAGGCACACGTAATGATGTATCTTTAACGTCGGCCGCTTTCTCACCAAAAATCGCTCGCAATAACTTTTCTTCTGGAGTTAACTGGGTTTCACCTTTTGGTGTTACCTTACCCACCAAAATGTCACCGCCTTTAACTTCCGCGCCAACGTAAACAATTCCAGATTCATCAAGTTTCGACAACGCTTCTTCACTGACGTTAGGAATATCAGCGGTAATCTCTTCCGGACTATGCTTGGTATCACGAGCCACACAAGTTTTCTCTTCGATATGGATCGTAGTGAAACGGTCTTCCTTGACGACGCGCTCTGAAACTAGAATCGAATCTTCGAAGTTGTATCCATTCCATGGCATAAATGCAACCAGCATATTTTGCCCTAAAGCTAACTCACCCATATCCGTAGAAGGTCCATCAGCCATAATGTCACCGGCTTGGACAATGTCGCCCGGCTTTACTAATGGCTTTTGGTTGATACAAGTATTCTGATTCGACCGGGTATATTTAATCAGGTTGTAAATATCAACACCTGGCGTACCTGTTTCAGTCTCTGTATCGTTTACGCGAACTACGATTCTGGCGGCGTCAACCGCTTCAATCTTGCCGCCACGCGCAGCAACCACAGTCACACCAGAGTCTTTTGCAACTGTTCTTTCCATGCCTGTACCCACTAACGGCTTTTCAGCTCTTAGCGTAGGAACGGCTTGGCGTTGCATGTTTGAACCCATCAATGCACGGTTAGCATCATCATGCTCAAGGAACGGAATAATGGAAGCCGCTACCGATACAATCTGTTTTGACGACACGTCCATGTATTGCACGGTGTCGGACATTGCCAATGTAAACTCGTCTTTATGACGGCATGAAACCAGGCCCTCAACCAGTTTTCCGTTCGCATCCACGGCCACACTGGCCTGCGCGATGACAAACTCGCCTTCTTCGATAGCTGACAAATAATCGACATGGTCGGTTACTTTGCCATCAACTACTTTTCTATAAGGAGTTTCAAGAAAGCCATAATTATTAGTACGCGCATAGACTGATAATGAATTTATCAGACCAATGTTCGGTCCTTCAGGCGTTTCAATTGGACATACGCGACCATAATGAGTTGCGTGTACGTCACGAACTTCAAATCCTGCACGTTCTCTTGCCAAACCACCAGGCCCTAATGCAGAAACACGACGCTTGTGTGTCACTTGAGATAATGGATTATTTTGATCCATGAACTGTGACAACTGACTGGAACCAAAAAACTCTTTTACCGCAGCGGAAACAGGCTTCGCATTGATGATTTCTTGCGGCATCAAACCTTCAGAATCTGCCAATGTTAAGCGTTCTTTAACCGCCCTTTCAACGCGAACCAAGCCTACACGAAATTGATTCTCGATCATTTCCCCAACAGAACGAACACGTCTGTTGCCCAAGTGATCAATATCGTCAACATTGCCGTTGCCATTACGAATGTCTATTAATTCTTTAAGTACATCAATGATGTCGTCTTTTGTTAAAGTGCCTGGACCGGTTGTTTCTTGACGTCCCAAACGACGGTTAAATTTCATCCGTCCGACTGTAGACAAGTCGTAGCGTTCATCGGTAAAAAACAGATTCTGAAACAAGTTTTCTGCCGACTCTTTTGTTGGCGGCTCACCTGGGCGCATCATACGGTATATTTCAACCAATGCTTCAAGACTATTAGTGGTGGTATCCAGTCTCATTGCATTAGAAATGTACGGACCTTTATCCAGGTCATTGACGAACAAAGTATTTAGCTCGGTAACGCCACTTTCAACGCATCGATCGATTATTGCAGGAGTAATTTCGTCGTTTACATTAGCGACAAGCTCGCCTGTAGATTGGTCAATCAGATTGTGACCTAAGATTTTACCTAACAAGTATTCCTTAGGCACTTCTACTTCATTTAGCCCGGATTTAATCATTTCACGGATATGCTTAGCCGTAATCCGACGGCCTTCTTCAACCAATACTTCGCCTTTTTTGCTCTTAATATCAAAAGCTGCAATTTCTCCGCGCATACGCTCCGGAACGATATGAAAAATGCATTTGTTGGCATCGATGGTAAATTTGTTCATTTCGAAGAAAATCTTGATCATTTCTTCGTTATCGTATCCTAATCCCCTGAGCAAAATAGTTGCCGGTATTTTTCTACGTCTGTCAATCCGTACAAAAACACAATCTTTATGGTCAAATTCAAAATCTAACCATGAACCTCGGTAAGGGATAACCCGAGCATTAAATAACAGTTTTCCTGACGAATGCGTTTTGCCTTTGTCATGATCGAAGAATACGCCAGGCGAACGATGCAACTGAGAGACAATTACACGCTCTGTTCCGTTAATTACAAATGTTCCGTTGTCAGTCATCAAAGGCAATTCACCCATGTAGACTTCCTGTTCACGGATATCCTTAACTACTTTTGCATTTGCAGAAGCTTCCTTGTCGTAGATAACCAACCGAACCAGCACTCTTAAGGGTGCTGCATAGGTAGCGCCTCTTTGTTGGCACTCTCTTACATCAAAAACAGGCTCACCCAATCTATATTTCACATACTCCAGCACTGCATACCCAGAGTGGCTTTCAATTGGAAAAACACTTGAGAATGCAGCATGCAACCCTGTGTCTTCACGTCTTTCAGCCGTAACACCTGATTGTAAAAAGCCCGCATATGAATTTATTTGCGTTGCCAGAAGATAGGGAACATCAAGCACCTCAGTACCTTTCCCAAAGTTATTTCGTATACGCTTTTTTTCTGTAAAAGAGTAGGACATATCGCTTCCAAACCTTTTCGTCATAGATAATTTTCTACCGTGCGATTATTGCAAACAGTAAAAGGCCGGTGACAAGATTGCCACCAGCCATACTTGGCAGAGGCGTTTATTCAAACGCCCTTGCAATTGAGTCAAAATTTATTTGATTTCGACAGTAGCGCCTGCTTCGACAAGCTGCTTTTGTGCTTCTTCTGCTTCGGCTTTGGAAGCACCTTCTTTTAACACAGTTGGAACGCCTTCAACAGCATCTTTTGCTTCTTTCAAACCTAAACCGGTGATACCGCGTACGGCTTTAATAACCGCAACTTTGTTCTCTCCGAAAGATGTCAAAACAACATCAAATTCAGTTTGCTCTTCAGCTGCCGCAGCTGCTGCCACTGGTGCTGCCGCTACAGCGACGGCTGCTGATACACCAAATTTCTCTTCCATCGCTGAGATCAAGTCAACGATCTCCATAACGCTCATGTTTGAGACCGCTTCCAAGATATCTTCTTGCGAAATTGCCATTGTATATTCCTCTAAAATAATAAGTTTTAAACTGGTTGTGGTTGTAGAAATGTTGTTCTGCAACGCCCGCTAACTATGGTGCTTCTTTCTATGCTGCTTCTTTTTGGTCTTTGAGAGCAGCCAAAGTACGTACCAATTTCGCTGTTGGCGCCTTCATTACAGACATCAACATAGCAATACCTTGATCGCGAGTTGGCAGGCTAGCTAATCGAGGCAGCTCGGAAGCGCCAAAAGCTTGTCCGCCAATAGCAACTATCTTGGTGATCAACTTATCGTTGGTCTTGGCAAAATTGCTGATCAAGCGCGCCGCAGAACCTGGATCTTCCATAGAGAACGCTATCAAAAGCGGCCCTACCAGCCCACTTTGCATACATTCAAACTCAGTACCAGCCACAGCCCGTTTTGCCAGTGTATTTTTAACCACACGCAAATATACACCTGTTTCTCTTGCCGTTTTACGCAGTTCGGTCAATTCCGTAACTGTCAATCCACGATATTCCGCTGCAATAGCAGAATGAGCTTTAGCGGCGAATACAGCGACCTCTTCTACGACAGCTTTTTTGCTATCTAAATTTAGTGCCACAGATTACCTCCGGAATTTATCCCCAGAATTAATAAAAAGCATTCGTTTGAATGCCCCTTACGGTCCCTTTCCCCAGTTTTTTAGGTTCCAGCTTCCGTCTACGCAGGAAATATTAAGTTTTGCAACACCTGCGGTCTTTGACGGTTACCGAACAGGTCGGCAACCCAAAGTCTTTTACAACGTTAAATTGAAATACTGCTTTGATCCAACCATAAACCAGGTCCCATAGTCGAAGACAAGGTTATCTTCTTTATGTAAATACCTTTAGCTGCTGTCGGCTTCAACCTTCTTAAATCTGTAAGCAATGCTTCCAAGTTACCTTGAATAGCGGCCTCATCAAATGTAACCTTACCAAGTGTACAGTGAATAATTCCAGACTTATCAGTCCTATAACGCACTTGCCCTGATTTAGCATTTTTTACCGCAGTAGCAACATCAGCGGTCACAGTTCCTACCTTAGGATTAGGCATTAAGCCTCTAGGTCCCAAAATTTGCCCCAACTGACCAACTACTCTCATGGCATCTGGAGAGGCGATAACCACGTCAAAGTCCATTTCACCTTTTTTTACCAACTCGCCTAGGTCATCCATACCTACTATATCAGCTCCTGCCTCTCTTGCCGCGTCAGCGTTAGGACCCTGCGTAAAAACTGCAACTCTTACTGTTTTGCCCGTACCATTTGGTAAAACTGTTGCGCCACGTACATTTTGATCAGACTTGCGAGGGTCCACGCCTAAATTAACGCTAACGTCAATGGCTTCATTAAACTTAGCAGCCCCTAACTCCTTCAACAACTGAACCGCTTCAATGATTGAATATTGTTTAGTTTTATCAACTTTCCCTTTGATAATTTTTGCTTTTTTTGACAACTTAGCCATTATAATCCCTCCACATTCAGACCCATGCTGTAAGCACTGCCCGCAATCGTTTTTACTGCTGCTTCCAGATTTGCCGCATTCAAATCTTCCATTTTTGTTTTAGCAATTTCTTCCAGTTGGGCACGAGTTACCGTACCTACTTTCTTGGTATTAGGATTACTGCTTCCGCTTTTAATGCCTGTTGCTTTCTTCAAAAGAATGGAAGCTGGCGGGGTTTTTGTAATAAACGTAAAACTACGATCACTGTAAACAGTGATAACCACTGGCAAAGGCAGACCTTTTTCTGTATCCTGAGTTTTAGCATTAAAAGCCTTACAAAACTCCATGATATTAACACCACGCTGACCCAATGCTGGACCTACTGGTGGACTTGGATTTGCTTCGCCTGCTTTAACCTGCAATTTAATATACGCGGTTATTTTTTTTGCCATTTTTTACTCCAAATATGGGTACAAACGCTTTTCAGCTCCCCTAGACACAAAAAATCACTGCCTTATTCAGACAGTGATTTCGAAAATACTAAAGCTTCAAATACAATTAGCTTTTTTCTACTTGCCCAAAACCAAGCTCGACAGATGTTGACCGGCCAAAAATGAGCACTGATATTTTTATTTTACTTTTTTCGTAATTAACTTCCTCAACGACCCCATTAAAATCTTTAAATGGCCCATCAATAACTCTAATTACCTCACCAGCTTCAAACATTGTTTTAGGCCGCGGCTTGTTCACCCCATCCTCAACTCTATTGAGAATAGCCATAGCTTCTTTTTCAGATATTGGCGCAGGACGATCTGAAGTTCCCCCTATAAAACCTAACACTCTTGGCACATCCTTTACCAAATGCCATGTTTCATCAGTTAAATCCATTTGCACAAGGACATACCCAGGAAAAAACTTTCTTTCGCTTTTTCTTTGCTGCCCCATACGCATTTCTACAACTTCTTCGGTAGGCACTAGAATCTTGCCGAAATACTGCTCCAAGCCTTCCCTTTTAATTCTTTCCTCTAGAGCTTGCTTAACTTTATTTTCAAAATTTGAATAGGCGTGCACAACATACCAACGTAGTGCCATTAGCTTACCCTCCTTGACCAGTCAAAAAACGCACACCCCAAAATAGAAACATATCCAGCAACCACAGAATCAAGCCAACAAGAAAAACCATTCCAAATACCAGCAATGTGGTACGAAAAGTCTCTTCCCGAGTTGGCCAAACAACTTTCCTGACTTCCTGCTTGGACTCTAAAACGAACCCCCAAACATTCCGCCCCACTCCTGTAGTGAGCATAGTACCTACTACAATCAGCGCCACAACAATCAAGCCAATAACTCGGTATAAAAGCGGAACTTCTGAGAAATAATAGAATGCAGCCACACCGGCAACCACAATGACAACGGAAATTACTTGCTTAACAACATCAAAAACCGATGCCGATGCTTCTACCTGAGTATTCATATGTTATTTACTATGAAAATAATTTGATATGCTTTAATCTGAATGGCAGGCCAGGAGGGTCTCGAACCCCCAACCCGCGGTTTTGGAGACCGCTATTCTACCAATTGAACTACTGACCTATTCAGACAAGCCTTACATAAACTGTAATATTATACTAAATAATATTATTATTCAAGTATTGATGCAACAACGCCCGCACCTACTGTACGACCACCCTCACGGATTGCAAAACGCAACCCTTCTTCCATGGCGATCGGTGAAATCAGCTTTACTTTTACCGAAATGTTATCGCCAGGCATAACC
>NZ_JALOCF010000078.1 GCF_023227905.1 Methylobacter sp.
CAGTTGGTAGAGTCCCGGATTGTGATTCCGGTTGTCGCGGGTTCGAGCCCCGTCGTTCACCCCATTAAAACAGTAGCTTAAGCAGCATTAACAATAGTAGCGTTTTGGCCTGTAACTTTACAGTTCGCTGCGAACTTGGCTAAATGTTCAGGCGCAAGGGCGTACCGATGTACCATCTCATAACTTGCCCAACCGCCCAATTATTCTTTTAGAATATGTAGTGGCGTTCCATTCTGCACATGCCAGCTTGCCCAAGTATGGCGTAAATCATGTCACCTAAATAATTCAATGCCAGCACGTTTTAGTGCTTTGCGCCACACAAGTGTTCCTGCTTTTGCAACCGGCTTACCTTTAGAGGTAAACATATGGGTGTGGTGTTTTCCTATTTGTGCTTTGAGTACGGCACAGCATCATCATTTAACGGTACACCAATCGCTTTTTTAGCCTTGGCTTTGTCTGTGGCGCCAGTAGATCGGTATATTGTTTTTCCACTAATTGTAAATTTGTAATACCAGATTTCGTTACGTTTAAAGAGCATTGTGTTTCTCCATTTTGTGACGCTATCCGTTTGCCGTGTTCAGTGTACTGCGAGTCGCATATCATTTTGAGTATGGTAAGTTAGGCTTTTTAGAAAATTCATTGTTGTTCGCGTGGTATGCGTTCCCTGATAAAATTGCTATGGTTTGAAGTTTATGAACCATTAGCTTTTCGGCTTTTGTAATTTGTTGGGCATGCAGCTTTATCATGATGGTGTTATCGCCCCAGGAAATGACCCATAATTTTTGAAAGGGGGTATGAATGTCGGGTATTTAAGCGGTAGTACATGAATAAGCCCTGGCTGGTACCAAACTAGAAGGCCATGCCTGTAAAGTAGCGTACAATATTTACTGCCTTCGGCATTAGCTCTTCTAGTTAGTTAAATAGTCATTAAAAACAATATGATATTGATTGTAAGTGATCAGTTATGACGCTATTTACTGGCAAATATTAGGCGCTAATTTACTGGTTTTGGCTTACAATCTAATTATAAAATGCCGTTGAGCCTTTATTCCTGAAAGCTCACATTGTCAGAATGATGTCGATGATGATAAAAATCCAATCAAACAAACTTCACATCGCGCATGTTCGAACATCAGACAAGTCCATTCAAGAGTTAGAAACTCATTTACTTGAAGTTGCAGAAATCACCAAAAAATTAGCCGCCAAAATCAACGCAGCTGAAGCAGGAGAACTGATAGGGCTTTTGCATGATTTCGGTAAATACAGCACGTCTTTTCAGAACTACATACAATCCGGTACCGGCTTGCTGAATGCCGATATTGACGATGATTATGTTGATGCGATTGCGTTAAAAGGCAAAATAGACCATTCCACAGCAGGTGCACAGTGGGTATGGGCGGCGCTGAGTAAATACGGCAAAAACGGCGAGGGCAAATTATGCGGTCAATTATTGGCGCTTTGTATTGCCTCACATCACAGCGGATTGATCGATTGTTTAAAACCGGATGGAGTCAACGGCTTCAAAAAACGTATCGAAAAACCGGATGCGGAATCACAGCTGGTTGAATGCGAACAAAATGCCGATATATCTATTTCAGCTAAGGCGCTGAACCTGGCCGGTAAGTCTTTACTTACAGTCATGCTCGACCAATTAAAATTATTAACTCGGCAAGAGCAGCATGGGCAAGCAATATCAGAAGCCATTCAACACTTTTATATCGGCTTTTGGACGCGGTTTTTATTCAGCTGCTTAATAGATGCAGACCGTATCAACAGCGCCGATTTTGAAAATCCACATCAAGCAGCTTGCCGTAATAAAGCCGTGCCGTGGGACATTGCGATTAATCGTATGGAGTTGTTTTTAACCGAGCAACTAACAAATAAAGACCAAGACCTTAGCATCAACACTATACGGCGCACGATTTCCGAAGCCTGCAAAAACAGGGCGCAGGATGCACAAGGCATTTATACCCTGACCGTACCTACCGGCGGCGGCAAGACCTACGCCAGCCTTCGGTATGCATTGCATCATGCAAAAAAACATAGTTTGGAACGGATTATCTACATCATTCCCTACACCTCGATTATCGAGCAAAACGCTTCAGCCATTCGCAAGGTTATCGAACAGGAAGGCGATCAATATCCCTGGGTGCTTGAACACCACTCGAACTTGGAGCCCGAAAATCAAACCTGGCACAGCAAACTGGCAGCTGAAAACTGGGATGCCCCGATAGTGCTGACCACGATGGTGCAGTTTCTGGAAACACTGTTTAGCGGCGGTACGCGCGGCGTCCGACGCCTACATCAACTGGCTAACAGCGTCATTATCTTCGATGAAATCCAAACCTTGCCCATTAACTGCACCCATCTGTTTTGTAACGCGCTTAACTTTTTAAGCGCTTATGCCAACACAACGGCAGTGTTATGTACGGCGACTCAACCGTTGCTGGATCAATTGAAGTCGCCCGAAAAGGGACAATTACTGATTCCCAAGGAAAACGAATTAATCGACGATAAACGCCAGTTGTTCGAGAAACTAAAACGCGTTGAAATCAGCAATAAAACCAAACCGGAAGGCTGGTCGGAACAGGAAATAGCCGCACTGGCATTGTCCGAACTGGGCAGCAAAGGCAGTTGCCTGGTTATCGTCAACACCAAAGCCTGGGCGCAAGCCCTGTATATGCAATGCTCGGAAACCGTCGATAAAGACAGCCTATTCCACTTAAGCACCAACCAATGTTCTGCACACCGTAGCGAGATTTTCAACAGAATGCGTTTGCGTTTGGATGCTCAGCTGCCGGTCTTATGCTTCAGCACCCAACTGATTGAAGCCGGTGTCGATATAGATTTTGCCAGCGTTATCCGTTTTTTGGCGGGGCTGGACTCGATAGCCCAAGCGGCCGGGCGTTGCAATAGAAATGGCCGTTTGGAAACGGCTACCGTGCATGTCATTAACCCGGCACAGGAAACCATTAATCAGCTGATCGACATTAAAGTCGGGCAGGAAAAAACCAGGCGCGTATTAAGCGAGTTTAAGGACAAGGCTTTATTAGACCCGGAAGTCATGGCTCAGTATTTTAACTATTATTTTTATGATGATGAGCGAGCGGAAAAAATGGTTTATCCGTTAACCGCAAAAGAGGCCGGAATACCAAATTCTATGCTGAGTTTGCTGAGTGAAAATAAATTAAATACCCACCCGGATGAACCGCCTCAGCTACGATTTAAACAATTAAGACAATCGTTCAAGACCGCAGGTGATGCGTTTAAAGCCATAGACGCACCGACCCAGTCGGTCATTGTGCCGTATGAACAGGGAAAAGAATTGATTACCGAACTCTGTGGCATTGCCAAAAAGTTTGATGCCGCCAGTTACTACACCTATTTAAAACAGGCGCAAAAATTCAGCGTCAACGTCTTCCCGAATGTGTGGAAACAATTGCTTGAACAAAATGCAGTGTACGAAATTCATTCTGGCGAAGGCGTGTATTGCCTGGATGAGCGCTATTACAGCAAAGAATTCGGCTTATCATCAAAGCCCGTCAGCAAAGCCGAAGCGGATATTTTATAAGGACAAACAACTATGAAAAACAGCATTAGTGTTACCTCGTTCCCACGCGCTGCGCCGCGAGTCACGATCAACGTCTTGCGCATACGGGACGCAGCGCGTCCAGCCCCTCGTTCCCACGTAGCGAGTGGGAACGAGGGGAAAGTCATGAAAAACAGCATCAGTTTTTCGCTGGTTCCCAAGCTCCGGCTTGGGAACCCAGTTATGCGAAGCTCTAGCTTCGCGAGACTGGATAGGAAGCTGGAGCTTCCAAGACTGCATTCCCAAGCTGGAGCTTGGGGACGAGCGCAAGAAAAAATTGAAAGCCCCAATAAACCAAACCCAAAGGAGCGCAAGTGAAAAACAGCATCAGTTTTCGATTATGGGGCCGGTACGCGTTATTTACCGATCCTATCACCAAAGTGGGCGGCGAAAAATGTTCGTACCACCTGCCGACTTACGAGGCGATAAAGGGCGTACTCAAGTCCATCTACTGGAAGCCGACGCTGATTTGGCATGTAGATAAAGTCAGGGTCATGAAGCCGTTACGCACCCAAACCAAAGGCACCAAGCCGTTAGTCTGGGGCGGCGGCAATAGTCTGGCGATTTACACTTTTTTACGCGATGTCGAATACCAAGTTGAAGCGCATTTTGAATGGAACCTCCATCGCCCAGAATTGGCAGGCGACCGGATTGACGGCAAGCATTACAACATCCTGAAACGCACTCTGGAAAAAGGCGGCAGACAGGATATTTTTTTAGGCACCCGCGATTGTCAGGCCTATGTCGAGCCTTGTGAGTTCGGTGCAGGCGAGGGCGCATACGACAACCTTGAAGAATTGGCTTTTGGCTTGATGTTTCATAGCTTTACCTACCCGGATGAAACCGGTATTGATGAGCTGCATAGCCAATTTTGGCAGGCAACGCTTAAGGAGGGTATTTTAGAATTCCCCCGCCCCGAAGATTGCTTGGTGCGGCGCTTTGTCCGTCCGATGAGCGTAAAAGAATTCGGTGTCGGCACAAACCTGCTGGCCGTTGAGGATGAAGAGGCACAATTATGAGCTGGATGGAAAAGCTTTATCAGACTTATGAAGCAGGCATATTGCTGGATTTGCCCCAGGCGCAACTGCCGATGCCGACCAGCCATACCTTGCAAAATGCGCATATCAACATCGTGCTTGATGGCATAGGTAATTTCAAACGTGCGTCTGTTTTGGAAAAAACACAGATTGTTTTACCGGCTACGGAAAGCTCTGCCAGCCGCAGTAGCGGCGAAGCGCCGCATCCGCTTGCCGATAAATTGCAATATGTCGCCAAAGATTATCAAGCCTATGGCGGACAGAAAAAAGCCTATTTCGAAAGTTACAAGAAACAATTGCAATCATGGTGCGAATCAGCCCAAGCGCATGATAAAGTCAGGGCCGTGTATCACTACATCGAAAAAGGCACGGTAATCCAGGATTTGCTGGCGCATAACATTGTCTTCGTCGGCCCGGACGATAAGCTTTTAAGCCAATGGAACAGCGATGCGGGCGAAACGCCGCCCCTGTTTAAAGCTCTACCCAAAGAAAAAGGCCTGTTGGATCAAGGTTCGGCCTTAGTTTGTTGGACGGTGGAAAAAGCCTCCGATCCCAACGCAGACACTTGGAAAGACGCATCCATCCAGGCCAGCTGGATAGCCTACGATACTTCGGATGGCAGCAATACGGGCTTATGCTTTATCACCGGAAACGAGCAGACCTTATCCACCAAGCATCCGGCCAAAATACGCCATTCCGGCGATAAGGCCAAGTTGATCTCGTCGAACGACAGCGGCGGTTATACCTACCGGGGCAGATTTATCGACGATGCCGAAGCCTGCGGCATCGGTTTCGATGTTTCGCAAAAAGCGCACAATGCATTAAGTTGGCTTATTGCAAGGCAAGGTTTTAGAAACAGCGATCAAGCCTATGTGTCCTGGGCCGTATCGGGCAAACCGATACCCGAGCCTTTGGCCGATACCTATTCATGGTTGCACGAAGACAGCGAATACGACCTTGATGAAGTGGACGTAAATCCAGAGACGGAACAGGAAACACGGCCGGATCACAGCCGCAATTTAGGCCAATACTTTGCGCTGCAACTTAAAAACTACATGGCTGGCTATGCGGCAAAATTAAGTCCGACCGAGCAAATCATCGTCATGGGCATCGATTCCGCCACACCGGGACGAATGGGCGTTATCTATTATCGGGAGCTGTTAAGGGACGACTTTCTTAACCGGCTTGAAACTTGGCATACCGAGTTTGCTTGGCCGCAACGTCATACCCGTGAAATAGCCGACAAGCCCGGCAAAAAACCTAGAACCAAAGTCATTTGGCCGGTCAGTTCGCCGGTGCCTATGGCGATAGCAAAGGCCGCTTACGGCGAAAACGTGCCGGACAATCTGAAGAAAAAAGTCATTGAACGCCTTATTCCCTGCATCATCGACGGTCAAACCTTTCCCAGGGATTTGCTCGATAGTTGTGTACGAAAAGCGAGTAACCGGATCGGCTACGCCAGCGATATGCAGTGGCTATGGGAAAAAAATTTAGGGGTAGCTTGCGCATTATTCAAAGGCTACCACCGTCGACACCCTGATTTAAACCAACGGAGAAACTATGCCATGGCACTAGAAGAAAACTACCATTCGCGCGATTACCTGTACGGACGGCTGTTAGCCATTGCCGAACGCATAGAAGACGTGGCGTTAAGTGTAAGCGGTGAAAATCGTTCGACGACCGCAGCGCGGCTAATGCAACGCTTTGCCGACCGCCCTTATGCCACTTGGCGAACTATTGAATTGGCTTTACAGCCTTACATGCAGCGTTTGCGAGTCTCAAGAGCAGGATTTTTAACGAATCAATTAAAGGAAATGGACTTGATCTTGGCGCTGTTTAAGCACGAGGAATTTAGCAGCAAAGAAGCATTATCCGGCGAATTTTTATTGGGCTACCACTGCCAACGCCAAAAACAACGAACCAAAACCGAAACCGAAACCACCGACGAAACCCCATCACAAGGAGGCACAGAATGAGTGCATTAAGCCACAAAGTAGATTTTGCGATTATCTTCAGCGTTAAACATGCCAATCCCAACGGCGACCCGCTGAACGGCAATCGCCCCCGCACCGACTACGACGGTTTTGGTGAGATCACCGATGTCTGCCTGAAGCGTAAAATTCGTGATCGTCTGCAAACAGAAGGGCATCCCATTTTTGTGCAATCCGACGAGAAAAAAACCGACGGTCTACCCAGCCTTAAGGCAAGGGCCGATTCCGATACGGTAGGCCTCGGCAAAGAGGCCTTCAACCCGAAGAAAAATACCAAAGATCAGACTGCGGTGCTGGCCTGTGCAAAATGGCTGGATGTCCGCGCCTTCGGTCAAGTCTTCGCATTCGGCAAGGAAGCCGATGCAGCCGGTGTTTCCATTGCCATTAGAGGCCCGGTGACCATTCAATCGGCGTTTAGCGTCGAACCCGTCAGCATCACCAGCACCCAGATTACCAAAAGCGTAAATGGCGAAGGCGACGGCAGTAAAAAAGGCTCGGATACCATGGGCATGAAGCACCGTGTGGACAGCGCAGTTTACGTGGCTTACGGTGCGATGACCCCGCAACTGGCCGATAAAACCGGCTTTAGCGATGAAGATGCCGACAGCATTAAAGCGATTCTGCCTAAATTATTCGAAGGCGACGCCTCATCCGCCAGACCGGAAGGCTCGATGGCGGTCAGCAAAGTTATTTGGTGGTCGCATAATTCAAAAGCGGGGCAATATTCGTCTGCCAAAGTTCATAATTCCCTGACCGTTAATCCCGACGGCAGCTATGACTTAAATGGATTTCAAGATTTGCAGCCGGAGATTATTGACGGGTTTTAAAACTTACGATGCAACACCGGCATGGGCATGAGTTGTTTTTTGTCTCCCTCTCAGCCAATGTATTAGTCATCCCCACAACTTGTATCAACGCCATCCCGGCAGGGATTGCCGGGATCCACGACTGCACGGATGCAGGAGGTAGAGCAACGCAGGAGCCGTTGCCGAGGGCACAGGGATATGATGGATTGTGCATACGAAAAAACAACCGTTTTGCCGCTGGTCTTTGGGCGGATTTATATCGGGATCCAGAAGTCGTTGATTGCCATCCATGGCTTCTGGATCCCGGCATTCCCTGCCGGGATGACGCGTTGTGTAGATGCCCATAAACCCAAAAAACAGGCGGGCGTGAAGGCTTTCAAAAAAACGCAACTTAAAAACTGTGGTTTTTAGGTTGAACCGAGCCGAAGGACTGGTCACGAACAGCTCAATTTAATGACAACTATGCAATCCCAAGAACCCATCTACCTCTCCCGCCTGCAACATTACCTGTTTTGCCCTAGGCAATTCGCGCTCATCGAACTGGAAGACATCTGGACAGAAAACCAGTTCACCGCCGAGGGCCAAGTATTGCATCAACGGGTAAATCAGGCCGACCAACAAAAACGCAAAGATGTGCGCACCGTATGGGCACTACGCTTGTCCAACGAAGAACTGGGCATAGAAGGTGTTGCCGATGTGGTGGAATACCATAAACAACCCGATGGCGCGGAAACACCTTACCCAATTGAATACAAACGCGGCAAGCCGAAAAAGCACAGTGCCGATGAGGTGCAGCTTTGCGCCCAGGCGCTGTGCCTGGAAGAGATGCACGGCGTTGCAGTGCCGGAGGGCGCGCTGTTTTACGGCGAAGTGCGCCGTCGGCATCCCGTGGTTTTCGATGAGGCATTGCGTGATTTAACCAGGCAAACCATCTTGGCCTGCCGCGCTATTGTGCAAACTAAAATTACCCCCAAAGCAAAGTACCACGCTAAAAAATGCCGAGGTTGCTCGTTAATCGATCAATGCCATCCCAAAGATTTCGGCAAATCCGCCGCCGCATGGCTGGCACAACAACTGACCAAGGATTAAACATGCGCCCTTTACGCAACGTCATTTATGTTCAAACGCAAAATTCCTGGCTGCATAAAGACAATGACAATCTGGTCTTAAAAGTCGAAAAGGAAACCAAGGCGCGGGTGCCGATACACAAATTACAAGGTTTAGTCTGCTTTGGGCAAGTGACGGTTTCGCCCTACCTGATGGCGCATTGTGCGGAAAACGGCATCACCATTACCTTTTTAAACATGTTCGGCAAATACCTGGCGCGTGTTGAAGGGCCGGTTAGCGGCAACGTGTTGCTGCGCCGCACCCAGCATTTAACCGGGCATGATGTGGAAAAAAGCGTCGCCATTGCCCAAACCATGCTGTCAGGCAAGCTTTATAACCAGCGCTACGTACTCAGACGGTATTTGCGCGATCATGGCGATAACATCAGCGACGATGCCGTACTTGCCCAATTGCAAACCGCAGAAAAACGCCTGACCCGCTGTTTGGCGCAACTGGCCGATTGCAAAGGCATCGACACACTGATGGGACGCGAAGGGGAAGCGGCGCAAGTGTACTTCGGCGTATTTAACCATTTGATACGACAAGCCGACTTTGAGTTCGACGTCCGCAGGCGGAGGCCGCCCACAGATCCTGTTAATGCCTTATTATCATTTTGTTATACGTTGCTGACTCATGATTGCCGTTCCGCATTGGAAACCACCGGGCTTGATCCTGCCAGCGGATTTCTTCATCAATTGCGTAGCGGCAGGCCCTCATTAGCGCTGGATTTGGCGGAAGAACTCAGACCCATGGTTGATCGTTTCGTATTGTCGCTAATCAACAGGCGGCAGTTGGTAGGCAAAGATTTCGAATCCTGGCCGAACGGATCGATCACCTTAAAAGATGACGCCCGCAAAACATTGTTAGCCGCATGGCAAGACCGCAAACAGGATACTTTGATGCATCCGTGGTTTGAAGAAACCGTGCCGGTCGGTTTATTGCCCTGGCTGCAAGCACAAGTGTTGGCAAGGTTTTTACGCGGCGACTGCGACAGTTACGTGCCGTTTTTGTGGAAATAGGGGAGTATTCAGCATGATGATCTTAGTGACTTACGACGTGAGTTTTCAAAATGAATCCGGGCCGAAACGTCTGCGTAGAATGTCCAAATTATGCCAAGTATACGGACAGCGGGTACAGTATTCGGTATTTGAAATCGAGGTTGATATGGCGCAATGGACGAAGTTAAAAAACGATTTGATAGCCGTGATGGATGAGTCGTTGGATAGCTTACGGTTTTACTACTTGGGCAATAATTGGGAACGGCGGATTGAACATATCGGTGCCAAAACTGCATTGGATTTAAACGGCTTGTTATTATTGTAATGCGAACCTGAAGCTCGCATAAAAAGCCAATGTTTCGCAGTAGCTTTAGTGCATTGATTGGTAAATGTTTTTTGTTATGGGTTAAATGATTTAAAATGCTTTTGGCAGATGTTTTGATTGGTTCGCAAATAATAGGCTTTTGGGCTATTAGATTCAGTCAGTTAAGCAAATGCCGTCGCGCCCCGCGTGGGCGCGTGGATTGAAACACATAACCGGCCAACGGCCCAGCTATTTGTGTGTCGCGCCCCGCGTGGGCGCGTGGATTGAAACCGTAACCGTTAAAGGGCAGGGCTTAATGTCTTCGTCGCGCCCCGCGTGGGCGCGTGGATTGAAACAAATTCTCGGTGCAGAAAAAGCAATCGAATTAGTCGCGCCCCGCGTGGGCGCGTGGATTGAAACAATTAAAACCAATAGTGCTCAGATTAAAAAGCGTCGCGCCCCGCGTGGGCGCGTGGATTGAAACGAAGGAACAAGCTGACGCGAAGGCCGCACAGCTGTCGCGCCCCGCGTGGGCGCGTGGATTGAAACGCCTCAAATGATTACATTAATTACCGGCACCCCGTCGCGCCCCGCGTGGGCGCGTGGATTGAAACACAGCGCACAAAGTCGCCGTCGGGTGATTCGAGTCGCGCCCCGCGTGGGCGCGTGGATTGAAACGGTTAATTTGCCCGATAAAAACAAGGATAGTCGTCGCGCCCCGCGTGGGCGCGTGGATTGAAACCGCGATTGCCGGGCTTAAAGGCGCTATCGCCGGGTCGCGCCCCGCGTGGGCGCGTGGATTGAAACATCGCGCGGTGACGCTGTTATTCGCCCGTATTCGTCGCGCCCCGCGTGGGCGCGTGGATTGAAACGGTCATTGACAGACAAGGTTAAAACTTGGAAGGTCGCGCCCCGCGTGGGCGCGTGGATTGAAACCTGCAGGCGGCTTGCGAATGCCTTTGACAGGATGTCGCGCCCCGCGTGGGCGCGTGGATTGAAACCGCGACGGGGTTAGGTTTGCGGAAGAAAAACAGTCGCGCCCCGCGTGGGCGCGTGGATTGAAACGGCTTGACCGGCGGCGTTTTCAGAAACTCCGGGGTCGCGCCCCGCGTGGGCGCGTGGATTGAAACTATATCTTAGAATTTAGATCACTATCCCCAGGAGTCGCGCCCCGCGTGGGCGCGTGGATTGAAACATTGCGAAAAAACGAAGATTAACCGTTGAAGATGTCGCGCCCCGCGTGGGCGCGTGGATTGAAACCGCTGTATCGCTATGAGAACACTCAGCCATTGTGTCGCGCCCCGCGTGGGCGCGTGGATTGAAACTTATCTTTTAGCCGTTCAAAAGCAGCGATAACGTCGCGCCCCGCGTGGGCGCGTGGATTGAAACTCAGACGGGAAACGTACCGCGCCGACCGTGCTGGTCGCGCCCCGCGTGGGCGCGTGGATTGAAACACTTGTCTATAGTAAAAGTGAAATTATTTCATTGTCGCGCCCCGCGTGGGCGCGTGGATTGAAACTACCGTTAAGGCTACCAAAAAACAGGCGAACCGTCGCGCCCCGCGTGGGCGCGTGGATTGAAACATGTCGAAAAATTGTGACATCGATGGGACGTATGTCGCGCCCCGCGTGGGCGCGTGGATTGAAACGTGATTGAGAATATTTCTACGACCGATGCCAATGGTCGCGCCCCGCGTGGGCGCGTGGATTGAAACAAACATAATCAATACTCCAGCCTAACCCGTAAAGTCGCGCCCCGCGTGGGCGCGTGGATTGAAACTTGCTGAAGCGTTAAGTCCTTACGATGTCGCAAGTCGCGCCCCGCGTGGGCGCGTGGATTGAAACAGCTCATCTTTATACGGACGACATGGCGGAGAGTCGCGCCCCGCGTGGGCGCGTGGATTGAAACCAGAAACAGGAGCATCAATTGAACTTATTACAGTCGCGCCCCGCGTGGGCGCGTGGATTGAAACATCAGATAAGAAAACAAACCATAGAACTTATAAGTCGCGCCCCGCGTGGGCGCGTGGATTGAAACCCGGCATTCGTTAACGGCCTCGCCGACTTCGGGTCGCGCCCCGCGTGGGCGCGTGGATTGAAACCCTCCGTCATGAGCAACCCGGTAGCTGTCGCCGTCGCGCCCCGCGTGGGCGCGTGGATTGAAACCAAGCCCTCAGCAATGCACAAAATATCTGTGGCGTCGCGCCCCGCGTGGGCGCGTGGATTGAAACACAGGCTGATGGTCATAGTGTAGCTATCGGTTGTCGCGCCCCGCGTGGGCGCGTGGATTGAAACTGCAAAAGGTACTATCGAATTACACCAGAGAGGTCGCGCCCCGCGTGGGCGCGTGGATTGAAACCCGGAACTAAGGCAGTCTGGCATAAGGGTTCGAGTCGCGCCCCGCGTGGGCGCGTGGATTGAAACAATTAACGCCACGTTGACAGCTATGGATGCGCGGTCGCGCCCCGCGTGGGCGCGTGGATTGAAACAAATACGACGAGGCCGAGATCGATGCGTGGGTGGTCGCGCCCCGCGTGGGCGCGTGGATTGAAACAAATACGACGAGGCCGAGATCGATGCGTGGGTGGTCGCGCCCCGCGTGGGCGCGTGGATTGAAACTTTACGCAGTTGGAGCGGATCTTCCAGAACTTGTCGCGCCCCGCGTGGGCGCGTGGATTGAAACAACTATACAAGGAATGGGTGGAGTTGCATCAAGTCGCGCCCCGCGTGGGCGCGTGGATTGAAACAATTGGGGGCAGGGGCAGATTGACGGAACGCTGGTCGCGCCCCGCGTGGGCGCGTGGATTGAAACAAAATGAGCAGCTCGGTGAGCTCGACCCACTGGGTCGCGCCCCGCGTGGGCGCGTGGATTGAAACAAATTACATGGACCACCGCTGTATTGATGAGTTGTCGCGCCCCGCGTGGGCGCGTGGATTGAAACCTGTATCGCCAATGCCGGGAAAAAGGAACAGGGTCGCGCCCCGCGTGGGCGCGTGGATTGAAACGCACAGATAGAGACCAAAACATCTGGCGGATGGGTCGCGCCCCGCGTGGGCGCGTGGATTGAAACTTACGAGTGGGCATTCTTTAAGCCGCTGGATACGTCGCGCCCCGCGTGGGCGCGTGGATTGAAACAATCCTTTCAGGTCAACCGACAGCGCCGGGATAGTCGCGCCCCGCGTGGGCGCGTGGATTGAAACTGTTTCCGCCTCGTACAGAGCACTAAGTACGTTGTCGCGCCCCGCGTGGGCGCGTGGATTGAAACTTGATAGGGCGTTCCAGCAACCGGAGTCAACGGTCGCGCCCCGCGTGGGCGCGTGGATTGAAACCAATAAAGCGCCAAATGGAATGGTTGGCACCACGTCGCGCCCCGCGTGGGCGCGTGGATTGAAACATTTATAGACCTCTGATTTGTGCTGTTTGCATGTCGCGCCCCGCGTGGGCGCGTGGATTGAAACCTCTTCCAGCACCACGCGAGTAAACGCCTTTTGTCGCGCCCCGCGTGGGCGCGTGGATTGAAACAGGCATGGATAGCGGCGGCACAGTCCGGCAATGTCGCGCCCCGCGTGGGCGCGTGGATTGAAACCATTCCTAGGCATAATTGGACTAAACAAGCATGTCGCGCCCCGCGTGGGCGCGTGGATTGAAACGCTGAGTTGTTTGGCTATCCGCGCCTTGCTCCAGGTCGCGCCCCGCGTGGGCGCGTGGATTGAAACTTCGCTTGTTATCCGTGTCATCGCTCCATTTACGTCGCGCCCCGCGTGGGCGCGTGGATTGAAACTAACCTGTCCGATGCCTGGCACAATTTTGAAGGTCGCGCCCCGCGTGGGCGCGTGGATTGAAACAATCGTCGTGTGGCATTCCCACCGCAAGACTTGTCGCGCCCCGCGTGGGCGCGTGGATTGAAACTTTTGAGTAAGGATTCTCGCACTAAGCAGGATGTCGCGCCCCGCGTGGGCGCGTGGATTGAAACACCAATCTGCCATCTTTGATGAGTCTATACAAGTCGCGCCCCGCGTGGGCGCGTGGATTGAAACCCAGGCTCAAAGATCAACTTGGCCGTGGACAAGTCGCGCCCCGCGTGGGCGCGTGGATTGAAACAATGGCGGTACTGGCGGTAATGCTGGGCTGTATGTCGCGCCCCGCGTGGGCGCGTGGATTGAAACTCATGGGCTGGTTCGACCGCCTGGAATGCAGATGTCGCGCCCCGCGTGGGCGCGTGGATTGAAACCCATAATACGACGTAACCCTGCCTAGACACCTGTCGCGCCCCGCGTGGGCGCGTGGATTGAAACTTGGCGAAGAAGAGTCTTTGGAGCAAATACAGGTCGCGCCCCGCGTGGGCGCGTGGATTGAAACTGACTTAAGCAGTGCGGCGGCTTCGGCATTGCTGTCGCGCCCCGCGTGGGCGCGTGGATTGAAACACAACAACAGGCACCGGGACTCTGACAGTAGGCGTCGCGCCCCGCGTGGGCGCGTGGATTGAAACGTCTAAATACGAGCGTCCGGCGGCTAAAGAAAGTCGCGCCCCGCGTGGGCGCGTGGATTGAAACGCAGACGATACTTGGAAACGCCGCATCGATTGCGTCGCGCCCCGCGTGGGCGCGTGGATTGAAACGCTATATTCGTAGCCATTGCTACGGCGTTTAGTCGCGCCCCGCGTGGGCGCGTGGATTGAAACGATTTTGAGCGTTGATTATAGCCGGGAATGGTGTCGCGCCCCGCGTGGGCGCGTGGATTGAAACATAGCGGTTGCTTCGCGGCGACTCCCAATCTCGTCGCGCCCCGCGTGGGCGCGTGGATTGAAACAGCAGATGGTCGGATTTGAAAAAAGTCATTTTGAGTCGCGCCCCGCGTGGGCGCGTGGATTGAAACCCAAGGCGCGAGTCAATCATTTCCCGATTGCCGGTCGCGCCCCGCGTGGGCGCGTGGATTGAAACGGTTGCGAGTCGGTTTGTTGTCCTGGCGGCGGCGTCGCGCCCCGCGTGGGCGCGTGGATTGAAACGGCCCTTGATGTACAGCCGATTGCTGTTTCGGTGTCGCGCCCCGCGTGGGCGCGTGGATTGAAACCAACGTTGTCGCGCGGCCGCCAGACGGTCATCGTCGCGCCCCGCGTGGGCGCGTGGATTGAAACACAAGGAATATATAAGTGGTAAAAAGCAAATCGTCGCGCCCCGCGTGGGCGCGTGGATTGAAACTAGGCTATCGGCGTGATCAGCCTTAGCCCTAATGTCGCGCCCCGCGTGGACTCACAATTATTGTAAATGGTCGGAATTAGGTTTGACTTGCGCAACGATTTTGCAACTGTGCGTAATATCGTAATGGTTTTATTAGGCTTATTTACCTTGGTTATTAATTGTGGAAAACAAATAACTAATTGGTTTTAATGATATTATTTGCTGTTGGTGGTGTTGTGATTCCGGTTGTCGCGGGTTCGAGCCCCGTCGTTCACCCCATTAAATTTATAGCTTACCTTAAGCTATAACTGTTCTTAAGATTAGTTCCTAAGTTCTTAGCAGAAAGTAAGTTGGTATTTAGAGCTGAAGCCATCCCCGATTTTGTCGATGGCCTGTTCCAGCTCAGTGGTCGTAAAGGTCTTGAAAGGCAGCCATTCATACTTCATTTTCTTCCA
>NZ_JALOCF010000014.1 GCF_023227905.1 Methylobacter sp.
TAAAGCCATTGAGTAGTTTTCGTCATTTGCGAATACTTTAGTTTCAGTAGATTTTACGAGGTGTACTGTCCTCGGCATGCGCTTAAGGTTTCGCTACCCACGTCGAAGCCATGTCGCCCCCCGTGATGCGTATATTATACGAATTGACCAAAAATTGTACAATTATTTTCTATACCTCTATTTACAAGGACTTGGGCTTACTGAAGCTTTTTTCTATGAGAAGTACACTATAAAAGTGCGTAAATTGTATTGTCGCCATTCCGGCAGGAATTACCGGGATGGCGATAAATAAGGTGTCTGCGCTAATCAATCAACATTCGGACCAGCGGGCTGTCGCTGTCTATTGGTGATTGTCGGTCGGAGGCAGCGCAAAGCTCAATAATCCCGTCTAGCTGTTTGAGTTGTTCAGAATGCTGATTGCCGAAGTTTTCTATCACCTGCTGTATTTCACTATCTATGATGTTGCTGGCATTGTTCAGTCCTTTGTTTAATCCTCTTAGGGCGCTTTTTTCCAACGACGGCTTTAACTTTTTCAGGATAAAAAACGGAGTCAGCCAAGTAATGGCGATTAATAGACTGCTATGTATCGCAAAATCTACGCCCAAATATTCCACATCAGTCATGTTGCTGGTGTAGTAGCCGATAAAAACCTGATAGCCGACCCAGCAAATGGCGGCGAGCGGCAGGACGATTTCGCATAGGCGCATAAACTTTAAAAATCCGCGATGCAAAGCATTGCCGGGGTTCGCCAAGGCTTGCCTGGCAGACAGCTCGCTTTGTGCCTGGACTATTTTGGGCGCTTTTTCACGTAGCGCGGACAGCTGTTTTTTAAGCGGGCTCACCGGAACGCCCAACTGGTCGGCATTAATGACGAATTCATCCAACGCATCGTCAAAGCGGGCTTCCGACCAGTCATCCCACAAGTTGAGTTTAGCGCCGCTGGTTGTATATTTGGCTGTTGCAGGATTGTTTAATAAATCGGCCGCGTGATCGGCATAGTGTTTCGCCAATTGTTGGATAGGCCACGCAAAGCCCTGTTGCAGCACGTGGGCTGAACGTTGCCATTGCTCTTGCCAAAGCGTCGGTAGTTGTTGGAAAGCCGATACCGAACCCAGTAACCGCCGGGTGCCTTGCAGATTTTGCCTTAACTCGTCTTTTTTAATCTGGGAGCTTCTTTGCTCCAGTTGCGCAACAATATGCTCGGTTGCTAAGGAGCTAATCGTCGATTCCAATTGGACAAACTCATCGGCTTGCAAGCTTTCGCCGCATATGGTTTTGAATATGACCGGATCGGTAAAACCGGCTTTATGCAGCTGTTGCTTGAAATCTTCATACTGTTCGGTTTGTCCTCTGTCCCACTGGTTCAGGACAAATAACCAGGCATGTCTGCCGCCTTCTGCAAGCAGCAAGCGCCAGGCTTTTTCATCCCGATAGCGTTCCGGGCTGACCACATAGATCAGCACATCGATATGCGGCAACCATTCCAGCACCTGACGTTTATTACTTTGTTCGGTGCTGTCGAAGTCGGGCATATCGATCCAGATGACGTTTTTCCTGGACTCATTATCATGCTCGGAGGTCTTGATCTGCGCCAGCGGCAATTGTTCGGGCAAATGCTTGATGGCAACGCTGTGATGATGGTAGAGCGTGACTTCCCGCGACGTAGGTCGCACAATTCCGGCTCTGGCGATGGCCTTGCCTGCCAAGCGGTTGAGTAAGGAGCTCTTGCCGACGCCGGTTCCGCCCATAAATGCGACAATTAGCGGCCTGGAACCGCTATGGTTAAACAAGGTATCGGGAGTTCTGGTATCGACGTCGCTTAATTGCTGTGCAACATCAGTATTAATCCAGCCTGCTGCCAGGGCCTGCTCAGCCCAGCGCTTTGTTGTTTGTACCAAACTAGAGTAATCGTAAGCCATGGCGCTTTTCTGTTAGTTGAAGCTCTGCCGCACGCAGCTGGTCAGGAGATATATTAAAATAAGTCGTCATCGATAGTTGCTCTGGCAATTGCAAAAGCTTAAGGCGTAGGCTGTCGATAAATAACGCCTGTTTTACGGTATTGAATTGGTTGTGTTTTAACTCGGCTTCCACTTTATGCATGTAGCCCCCGACGGCGCTTTCAGCCAGCAACGAAGTAACGGTTAGCATCGCCGGAGCAATAACCAAATCATGCAGGCCTATGCCGCCCATATAAAAAGTCATCGCAATAACGGTAGCATCGGCAGTGGCCCGGGTTGCCCGCAAGCTGTTTAACACGACCGGCTGTTCTTGCAGTTTGTAATACAACCGATACGCCGCGCTTTCCACATCCTGCTGAAAAGACAGATGATATTTTTTCGCAGCTTCGGAAAAATCCTGTAACGTGTCCTGCCGCTGGCTGCGTAACAGGCTGTTTAGTTGCCGCCACCACTGGCTCTGTTGGCTTTGATCGGCTCTATCCAGCAGTCTGTCGGCCAGTTGAATCAGCGTATGTTCGGCTATTTGATTTAACAGGGCTATTTCATAACTGCTGTCTGCAATATGCAGGCTTTTACGTCTCAGTTTCATGATCTGCCTGATCGGCCAGGTCAAGACCTGGCGAGTCCCGGCCAGAAGGCGAGCCAATCCGGGTATTTCCATTAAATTCAGCAATTCCGTCATCGCAAGCTGAAAGGTTTCGTAATGGTGCGGGTGATTCAGGTAATCGCGCTGGTAACTTTCCATCGCCTGTTTGATCATCAAGTCGATCAATTCATGCCAGTCATTTAATGACTTATGTTCGGCATAAACCGGTTCCAGCCAGGTTTGCCAGTGACTTTTCAATAACTCCTGTTCAAATCGCGCGTGTTTTTCCAAACGGACTTTGCTCGCTAATTGCTTAAGCAACTGCTGTCTGGACTCGGGCCATACCGGCAGTCCTCCCGGCTTTTGATAATACAGAGAAACGACCTCGGGAAATTCATCGGTTCTGGCTTGCCGCCATTTTTCCTGTAATGATTGGATAATGACCGATTCGGAACCTTCAACCAGTTTATTCAGGCAGATAATGGTCGGCTGATGCAGTTCTTCAATAGCGGCCATGATGTCCCAGACCGACTGGTCGGCATATTTTTCCTTGCTGACCACCAGAATAACCATATCCGCCAGGGCAACCGCCCTGATCACGCCTTCCCGGTATGTCGCGGAGTCTATCGAATCGAAATCAGGCGTATCCCATAAGACGCCGTCGGGCAAGAGTTCTGAAACCGTAGTGTTTTCGGTTAACGAGTAGCAATCGTGCCGGTCTTTGCTGAGCTGGGATCGCTGCAATTGCTGGAAGCGCCCGAAATAGCGTTGCAGGCCGGTACAGTCCTGGGCACTGATGCCGTTGCAAAACCCCTGCGGGTGAATCGTGTAACCCGCCAACGGGCTGACTCCGGCAGCATTGCTGTTTAATAACACGTTGACCAGCGAGCTTTTTCCGGCCTGAGTCGGCCCCACCACCGCCATATGCAACACCGGTTGCTGCGACGCTTCGATCAGCTGGCCCTTGCGGATAAAAGCTTCCGCCAAAATCAGCTGATCGATCCGTTGTTGATAGCTAATTTTGACAGACTCATTGCCCAGTTGCGCCAAAACGGCTTGGTAACGTTGTTTTAATAATTGGATAAATTCCAGCATAAAAAGCTAGCTCAGGATTATAATGACTGACTATTTTACTTCGTTTGACAATCCTGCGTTATATAATAACTCTTGCAAACCATGTAAATATCATGACATGCGTCCCCACTTAAACTTGAGGTTATCTTTATGAAGAAACTCCCTATTCTTCTGCTCATTCTCTGCTGCACATCGTTAATTGCCTGCAGCAAGGGGCAACAAATCAATGGTCATACCACCCGTACCGCTTTCAGGTCAGTAAAAGCGTTAAAAAACCGCTTGTCTCCCGATGCTCGCATTGAGTTTGAAGTCTCTTTCTGGATGCTTCGCGACTCTATTAAAGATGAAAAAGAGTTTCTTAACACGGTTGACGGTAAAAAACCTGAGGAGATCATTGCCATGGGCAAAGAACTTTATCAGCAACGAAAAAATAGCGGCTTTGCAGGCTATGAAAAGTACACCAGCTGGGAGGATATGATCGCCAAATTCGGCAAGGAAAGAATTGATCAAGATAACCGCAAAGGTCAAAAAGAAGATCCCAAAGACAAAGACAAAGCCAACGACATCATGTACAAGCTCTAATTTTACCGGCTGGGCAGGGCTTTTTGATCGGTTAATGCCGCAACAAATTGACTTGCCTCAGCGATGGTCTGCTCCATCGCATTGATAAGCTGCGAAATATCAATCCCTATCTCAATAAATTCATGCCTTAATGCCGCAATCGCCTGGGCGTTAAGGTTATGCTTCAAATACAACACCTGATCTTTGAACGCCGCCAACACCGGCTGGATTTTAGCTTCAGCCCGATGCATGGACTTGATAAGCCGGGCGTAATTTTGCCGGGCTATCTTTAACTGCTGCTTGCTATGCGCACGCAAGTTACGGTTAGTGTATTCATTGAGTTCGCTTTCCCATTCTTTAAACAACGCCTCGCTAACCTGTTCAATCGCCCTGATTCTGTTGCTTACCGAGTCGGATTTAGCACAGCAAAACTGGTACTGCCTGTTGAGCAGGTTATATTTATGGTCAAGCACCGTTTCATTGACGCAAACCAGGCTCTTAAACCGCTCCAGCGCATCTTCAAACTCATTTTTGGTTTCTCGTAACCCCACGCAAGCCTGCTCGACATGAACAACGACAATATCGCGCTTATGCTCGCCAATCGATTCTCTGGCACTGTAAATAAAAGTGCGAATTTTTTTGGAGAGAAGGCTTCTGATTAAATTTAACACTGTTTTTACCAAATTGTTGGTTGCCGATTTATTTTGGTCGGCCATTAAAACCTTGGGTTATGTGCGTGCATTCCATTAATTGGTTGCATTGCTTTCATGATCTTGTGAAATGCCGACACTCACCTGGTTATTCACGCCGCCAGCTGGTTGTGCCGTCGGGAGAATCTTCCAGAATCACACCCTGTTCTTTCAGGTCGTTACGGATTTTATCGGCCAAAGCCCAGTCTTTGGCTTTTTTGGCATCCAGACGCGCCTGGATTTGTTGCTCGATTTCACCTTCTCCAAGCACCGCATCTCCGCCGGCTTTAAGAAACGTATCAGGATCATCCTGCAATATTCCTAATAAGCCGCCTAAAAGCTTGAGACTCGACGCTAATTCCCCAATCTTTTCAATCTTATTTTCTTTTTTTGCGGTATTAAGCTCTCTCGTCAGATCGAACAACACTGACAATGCGACCGGCGTATTAAAATCATCATCCATCGCCTGTTCAAAACGGGTTTTATAAGTGTTCTCGATAGCCGCATCCTCTACGGCTTCCACTCCCCTCAGAGCGGTATAGAGCCGGATTAAAGCCGCTTTTGCGTCATTGAGCTGCTCATCGGAATAATTCAGCGGACTGCGGTAATGGCTGGAAAGTATGAAAAAGCGAATGATCTCAGGCTTGTACTGGTTCAACACCTCGCGCACAGTAAAGAAATTACCCAGAGACTTGGACATTTTTTCATTATCAACGCGGACAAAGCCGTTGTGCATCCACAGGTTGACAAACTTCTCGCCGGTCGCGCCTTCCGACTGGGCAATCTCATTTTCATGATGCGGAAACTGCAAGTCCATGCCGCCGCCATGGATGTCGAAATGATTACCCAAACAACAGGTAGACATCGCAGAGCATTCGATATGCCAACCGGGACGCCCCAGGCCCCAAGGCGAATCCCAGGCAGGCTCGTTAGCCTTGGCCATCTTCCATAATACAAAATCCATCGGATTGCGCTTGGCCAGATCGACATCAACCCGCTCTCCAGCCTGTAGATCGTCCAGATTTTTGCCTGATAACCGGCCGTAATCCTTAAACTTGGAGACCGCATAAAATACGTCGCCGTTAGTGCCTACATAAGCCAAGCCTTTGTCCACCAGGGTTTTAATCATCGCGATAATGTCGTCGATGGACTGCGTTGCCCTGGGTTCCAGATCGGGCGGCAAAACGGCCAGTGCTCGCTCATCCTCGTGCATTGCATCAATAAAACGCGCAGTCAACTGGCTGTATTCTTCGCCGTTTTCGAGTGCCCGCTGAATGATTTTGTCGTCGATATCGGTAATGTTGCGCACATAAGTTAATTCATATCCCTGGTAGCGAAAATAACGCGCAACCGTATCGAAAACCACCATGACCCGCGCATGCCCGATATGACAATAGTCGTAAACCGTCATGCCGCAGACGTACATGCCGACCTTGCCCGCTACGCGCGGCTGGAACGGTTCTTTTTTTCGGGTCAAAGTATTATATATTTTCAACATGTCATTAAATTATTCAATTAGGCGAGTTTCCATTGCCGATAAATCGGGGCAGGTTAAACAAATCCGTACAATCTACCAAGCGTATGCTTCTCTTTCAAGACAAAAACACTTAGAATTTATTTTTGCATCACTCTATAAGGAAAACCATGCGCACTTTCATTTTCTCCATGATGCTGCTTTTAACCACAACACTCTCATTCGCAACGGAAAACAAAATGTCTGATACTCCATCAAAAGTTAAATTAACAACCTCTCTGGGTGAAATCGTTATTCAGCTGAATCCTGAAAAAGCGCCTATTTCATCGGCAAACTTTCTGACTTATGTTAATGAAGGCTTTTACAACGGCACCATTTTCCATCGCATCATCCCTGGGTTTATGGCGCAAGGCGGTGGTTTTGACACCGACTTCAACCAGAAAGCGGTTCATGACCCGATCAAAAATGAAGCCGATAACGGCTTGCCAAACAAGCGCGGCACCATCGCCATGGCGCGCACCAACGTTCCTGATTCGGCAACAGCCCAGTTTTTCATTAACTATAAAGATAACTCCTTTCTGAACTATAGCAGCCCGACAACTAGCGGCTGGGGCTACGCGGTATTCGGCGAAGTCATTGAAGGCATGGATATTGTCGATGAAATGGCCAAGCAACCAACAGGTAACCGTGGCGGCCACCAGGATGTGCCTAAAACCAATATCGTTATAGAAAAATCTGAAGTTATACAATAGACGAAAGGCGCAAGGCTAAGGGCGAAAAAATCGATCGCGCCCTTAGCTCTTAGCTCTTAGCTCTTAGCTCTTAGCCCTTAGCTCTTAGCTCTTAGCCCTTAGCTCTTAGCCCTTAGCCCTTAGCCCTTAGCCCTTAGCCCTTAGCCCTTAGCCCTTAGCCCTTAGCTCTTAGCTCTTTTAGCCCTTTTAGCCCTTAGCCTCTCACTCGCCTTTGAATCAAGAAATCCTGTTCATCTCAGACCTGCATATTTCCCTGGAAAAGCCTGAAATCACCCGCCGGTTTCTTTCATTCCTGAGCAATAGAGCGCCAAAAGCCGCCGCTGTTTATATACTGGGCGATCTTTTCGATGCCTGGATAGGTGACGACGATCCTACCCCGCCTAACAATTCAATCCGAAAACAGCTTAAACAGCTGACCAGCTCAGGCACACAGGTTTATTTGCAGCAAGGCAACCGCGATTTCCTGCTGGGCAAGCGATTTTCTGAGGATACCGGAGTTACGCTACTCGATGAGTACGCTGTCATCGATTTGCACGGCACACAAACGTTGCTTACACACGGCGATTTACTGTGTACCGACGACCTGCCCTACCAGGCATTTCGCGCTAAATCACACACTCTGGAATGGCAGCAAGCCGTGTTATCCAAGCCCTTATTTTTGCGCTTGCTGGCCGCACGCTGGTATCGTCTCCGCAGCTATTTCCACAAGCGCAAAAAGTCCCAGGACATTATGGATGTTAACCAGGACACGGTACTTAACATTATGCGTGAACGACACTGCTTACGCTTGATCCATGGGCATACTCACCGTCCCGCCATACATAACTTTAAAATAGACGACCAAACTGCCCAGCGTTTTGTACTTGCCGCATGGAGTAAACATACAGCCGAAGTATTATGCTGGAGCAGCGCTGGTTATCAAATCGAAGCCCTTTAGGCTGTATATTTGTTTTATGGCTTCAATAACCGCCAAGTCATACTCGATTTTCCAGCTTAAACGGCGTGGCAAAAAGCAATTTTATCCGCCTGCATGAGCGGATATATTGCTTCTTGGCAACAGCTCTTACGCTGCCAAGACAAGTGCCGAAGCAATTACTGAACACCCTGAGTTTTATCAAAACGTTATGGGGAATCCTTTTGCCTCAAAGCCTATAAAAGTTGACTTTTGGGGCAAAATCATTAAATTTAGGCCCCTAGAGTGAAAATTTCCTGTCTCCATGGAACATGAAAACCACCCTAAAACTAATATTAGTCATAAAAACATAATCACTATTCTGTCAAATTAACAGAATACCAGGAGAAATTTAATATGAAGAAGCCTTTAAAAAGTTGGCTGCTTGCTTCCAGTGTGGCTGCTATATTAGCTGCACCAGCAGTTTCAACTGCTAACACCGAAGTTGAGAAACTGACCCAAAACCCAGCCAACTGGGCAACTTGGGGTGGTGATTACGCAGGTACTCGTTACAGCAAGCTAAGCGAAATCAATACTAGCAATGTAAAAAATCTGCAACCAGCCTGGTCTTTTTCTACAGGTGTTTTGCGTGGACACGAAGGCGGCCCATTAGTTGTTAATGGTGTTCTTTTTATCCACACACCTTTCCCTAACACTGTTTACGCAATTGACCAAAAAACTCAATCTGTAATCTGGGAATTCACACCAACACAAGATGCTGATGTAACTATTCCAGTTATGTGCTGCGACACTGTCAACCGCGGCTTGGCTTACGGTGACGGCAAAATCTTCCTGCAACAGTCTGATACCGTTTTAACTGCGTTAGATGCTAAAACCGGTAAACGCGTATGGAGCGTACAAAACGGCGACCCTAAACTGGGTATGACCAACACAGCCGCTCCATTAGTTGTTAAAGATAAAGTTTTGACTGGTATTTCTGGTGGCGAATTTGGTGTTCGCGGTTTCTTAGCGGCTTATGACATCAACACTGGCGAGCTGTCTTGGAAAGGCTACAGCATGGGTCCAGACAAAGACACCCTGATCGATGCCAAGAAAACAACTACCTGGAAAGACGGTAAAGTTACTCCAGTTGGCGAAAACTCAAGCTTAAGCACTTGGCAAGGCGACCAATGGAAAATCGGTGGTGGTACTACTTGGGGCTGGACTAGCTATGACCCTAAATTGAACCTGATCTATTACGGATCAGGCAACCCATCTACATGGAACCCTACACAACGCCCTGGCGACAACAAATGGTCCATGTCATTATGGGCTCGTGACGCCGACACCGGTGCGGTTAAATGGGTTTACCAAATGACTCCACACGATGAGTGGGACTTTGACGGTATCAATGAAACCGTTCTGGTTGACCAAGAAGTTAAAGGCAAAATGCATAAAACTATCGTGCATTTCGACCGTAACGGTTTTGGTTACACTTTAGATCGTGAAACCGGCGAACTGCTTGTTGCTGAAAAATTCGACAAATCGGTTAACTGGGCAACTCATGTCGACATGAACACCGGTCGCCCACAAGTTGTCTCTAAATACTCTACTGAACAAAACGGCGAAGACGTTAACACACAAGGCGTTTGCCCTGCTGCGTTAGGCAGTAAAAACCAACAACCGGTTTCTTACTCTCCACAAACCGGCTTGTTCTACATCTCTGGTAACCACCTGTGCATGGACTACGAACCATTCGAAGTATCTTACACAGCAGGTCAACCTTATGTTGGTGCTACCTTAACCATGATGCCTGCCGGTGCAGACGTTATGACAGGCAAACCTGACAACACAACCAACCTGGGTCAGTTCACAGCTTTTGACGCCAAAACAGGCAAAATCGCTTGGTCTAACAAAGAACAATTCTCTGTTTGGTCAGGTTCTGTTGCAACTGCGGGCGGCGTAGTATTCTACGGCACTCTGGAAGGCTATTTGAAAGCGGTTGATGCTAAATCAGGTAAAGAACTGTACAAGTTCAAAACGCCTTCCGGCATCATCGGCAACGTTAATACTTGGGAATATGAAGGCAAGCAATATATTGGCGTTCTTTCAGGTATCGGTGGCTGGGCAGGTATCGGTATCGCTGCCGGTCTTGACAGCGGCGAAGAAGGTTCAAACTCTGAAGGTTTGGGCGCGGTGGGTGCTTACAGAAGCTTAAGCTCTTTCACTAAACTGGGCGGTACATTAACTGTATTCACTTTACCCAGCAACTAAGTCGATCTGATTTTTTTAGATTGAGTAAAAAGCCCCGGTTGATTTATCAACCGGGGCTTTTTTTTGCCACTTTATGCAGTAAACTATTGCCCGGCAGCTACTCCCTGGCTTCTGCATCTATGTAGTAGCTTTTATCGTTACACCAAGGAGATTTTAATGAGGACTTTACCTCAACACATAACATACCTCGCTATCCTGATTTTAGCTGCATGCAGTTTCATTGCTTCAGCCGAGGAAAAATTCAAGGTCTGTGCCGACCCGTTGAATCCGCCTTATTCCACAAAGAACAAAGACGGCTTTGAAAACAAAATTGCTGAACTGTTTGCTAAAGAACTTGGGCAGACTGTTGAGTATTATTGGCTTCCCCAACGTATTGGCTTTATTCGAAATTCTTTAAATGCACCGCTAAAAGACAGCGATGTGGAAAGTAACGAATATAAATGCGATGTCATTATGGGCGTTCCTGCAGGCTACGACCTCACCTTAACAACTTCGCCCTACTATAAATCGACTTATGTGCTGTTAATCGCCAAAGGCCGCGGCTGGGACGACATTACCGATCCCGTTCAACTGGTTAATTTACCTTTACAAAGACAGGAATCATTAAAAATCGCCATGTTTGATCGCGGCCCTGGAACGGTCTGGATGCAAAAAAATGATCTACTCGACCAGGGCATACCTTATCAATCAATGACAGGCGATGGTGACAACAATGTGGCAATGCAAATAGAAAAGGATCTTAAAGCAAAGAAAATTGACATGGTTATTTTATGGGGTCCTATGGCGAGCTATATCGCCGCCCAAAACCCTAAAAGTTACTCAATGATCCCAATGAAATCAACTCCTGACGTGCAATTTGATTTTGCTATGGCAATGGGCGTCCGCCGGGGCGACCAAGCAAGGAAGGAAGCTCTTAACAAGCTAATTGCGGCTAAAGCGGACAATATCCGGTCCATCATCGCCAGTTATCATATCCCTTTGCTCCCGCTGGACAAGCAAACTGCTCATGAAGATAAAGATTAGCCTTAACTAGATTAAGCTGGGGGCGGCCTGCAAAGAGGCAGCCCCTTCTCTATTAAAGCGTTATTTACGATTAAACAAGCCAATCAGATACCCAAATCTATTGGCGCGTTCATGTGACAACTGGTCCCACTGAAAACGCCACTTCCAATTGCCCTCCGTTGTGCCTGGAGTATTCATTCGGTGCTCAGCGCCCAACTCCAAAATATCCTGCATGGGTATTACCGCAATATTTGCAACCGATGCCAATGCAGCGTGCAGCAATGCGCAATGCAGCGGCATTGTCGGATTGCCGAGATAATTGTAAATGTGATTTTTCTCATCATCACTAATGCCCTGCAACCAGCCTAAAGTCGTATCATTGTCATGAGTACCGGTATAAACAACGCAGTTCTTATCATAATTGTCAGGCAAATAAGGGTTATCAGGACCGCCACCAAACGCAAACTGTAAAATCTTCATGCCGGGCAATTCGAATTCATCCCTTAACGCCTCAACTCCGGGAGTGATAATACCCAAATCTTCCGCGACCAACGGCATCGATCCATGCTCGGCTTTTATTGCATTTAATAAGTCATGACCCGGCGCCTCAATCCATTCCCCGTGGATAGCGGTATCTTCCTGTGCCGGTATCTCCCAAGCCGATTCAAGGCCACGGAAATGATCGATCCGGATAATATCAAACATCTCAAGCTGAGTTCTCATCCTTTCAACCCACCAATGAAACCCGGTTGCCTTCAGATGATCCCAGTCATAGTGCGGATTGCCCCAACGTTGTCCTGTTTCAGAAAAGTAGTCCGGCGGCACTCCCGCCACGACGGACATATCGCCTGATTCATTCAACTTAAAAACATTACGGTGAGCCCAGACGTCAGCGCTGTCATAAGACACAAAAATAGGGATATCGCCAAATAAGAATACCCCTTGTTGGTTAGCATAAGCTTTTAATTCCAGCCATTGCCGGAAAAATATATATTGCTCGAATTTAATGCATTCGATTTTTGTATTAAACCGGAGACTGGCTTCGTTTATTGCCTTTGGATCCCTTGTCTTAAAATGCTCAGGCCATTGATTCCAACATTGTTCGTTAAATTCATTTCTAAGGGCCAGAAACAAGGCAAAATCATCAAGCCAGAACGCTTTTTCCTGGCAAAAGCGTTCAAAATCATCCTTATCCTTTTGTTCCGCTCGTTCCAAAAATCCATTATAAGCTTTTGTCAGTTCACCTCTTGTGGCGCAGCTTCCGGCGGTCTCTTCATCTTTACCGGAGGGTTGCAGCCAACCTTGCTTGATCAACCATTCACTATTGATTAGCGCGGGATTACCGGCGTGGGCCGATAAACACTGATAAGGTGAACCATCCGCATGAGGCATGCCTAAAGGCAAAACTTGCCATATACTCACCCCGGTATCACGCAGAAATCTTACAAAATTATAGGCTTCCTCCCCCAAATCGCCTTGGGAACCTGTGCCCGGTAGCGATGTAATATGTAACAGGATGCCAGCTCGACGCTTGTTCAGGATGTCATTCACACTTAGTGATCTCTCGTTTATGTTTGGGTTGTTAGTCTTATTACATGCGAAGGACAAATACTAATAACCATCAATTATATAATTCGATTCCCGGACGCATTGCCCCTCCCATGGCCGGAGCGCCGGAACCCTGCGTAAATGACAATGCCAGATACGCAGGCGGCTCTTCACCCAGCAATTTATATAGATTAGCCAAATTAAGCCGGAATTGTTTTTCAAAATTACTGACTGCCTCGCCTGGATTGTAATCGCCAAACCACCAAAACCAGTCGGAACCTTCACAGATGGCTAGCTGAAACTCAGCCTGCTGCACTTGCTCGTCCTTTAATCGGCCGGTTGAAATGACCTTGTCAAATACACACTTAACATCGCCCAGCATATCCCAGCCGCGATTCTTGTCCGCATCGCCTATCCAGGTCGAGAACGTACCGTAGACCCAACTGCCCGCAACTATTTTCGCCAGCGGCTTAATCTCAGCCTTATTTTCCAGGCATTCCGAAAAAGTAGTTAACTCGATCCTTGGATGACCGCTCAGTCGTTGATACAAGGCGCTGAGAAAGTGATAGCCATTAGCAGGAAAATATTCCCATGCATTCTCGCCGTCCATGATTATTGAAACCACCTTGTCATCAGGCTCATGTTCTGCAATATTTTCAAGATGCTGAATCAAATCGCCGACGGCATCATCAGCATGCCATTTTGAATATTCGAAACCGATCAGGTCAGATAGGCCGTCATCACGAAAAAAGCAGACGATATCGGTTTCGTGAAGCTTAAAGGGATGATGAATTCCTGATGCATTGTCGTTTTCAGCAAGATTCAAGCTATTTTGCAGCACAGAACCGCCGCTTGCAGTCCAGTCAAAGCCAAAACCACTGAGTATTCTTAACGTTTGATCACTAATGCTGCCTTCCGAAGGCCAGCAACCTTTAGGCTTAAAGCCGAATAATCGCTTAAAGGTATGCACGCCCTTTTCAATGTGCCACCTTACGCGCTCTTCTCCGCCCGGATAGACATCCAGTTCCGGCAAAGGAGCGTCGGGCATAGCTTCACGGGTAGAATTTAAATCCAGCAAAAGCGGCATGATAGGATGGGCGTAAGGCGTCACGGAAAGTTCAACCTGCCCTTTTCTGGCTAATGCCTTATATCTACAGATAATACTGGTCAGCTGCTCGGCAATGACCTCTATAATTTCGATCCTGTCGTGCAGCGTATAACCGGATCCCTTTTCTATCAGGCGCTTTATTCGAGTATCGGTTAACTTTATTGTCTCTCCCATCCAAGTCAGATGGTACCAAGCCAGGACATCGCTGATAAATTGGGAATTGACGTAATTTAACGAATCATAATGATGTTCAAGCCAATCGGCCATCTCGATCAGTCTTTTGAACGCCGGGTAACGGTTTATTTGCCGCTCCCTGTTCGCCCGCATGCAATCCTTAACCAATCTCATGCGCTCTTCAGGATCAGCAGGAATACTGGGATCAACCAGTGCGGCTAGCAAAGGGTCGGTAATTGAAATACGGTCATGCAAATAGCCGTTGACCTGCCTGGCGTATTCCTCAATTTGCTCCAGGAGTATCGGTGCAAAGTTTACTACCGCCTTGGCCTGCGGCACGGCTTCCAGATGCGCAGCCATATCTACATAGTCTTTAATGACATGCAGATAGGTCCACGGCAGCTTGAATTCTCCTGATTGCAAGTCCCTATATTCCGGCTGGTGCATGTGCCAGCACAAGACTACTTTCAGTTTACTTTTATCTGACATAATGCCTTTTTTGACCCAGCATATCCGGCGTAACCAAAACAACTCCGCCGGGACTGACATGAAATCTTTTTTCGTCTTCCTCTCTGTTTTCCCCAATCACGGTGCTTTCCGGAATTTCACAACCTTTTTCTATAATCGCCTTGCTGATGCGGCAATGGCGGCCAATATTAACTTGCGGCAAAACGATAGTGTCTTGCAGCGTCGTGTACGAATTAACGCGGACATTGGAGAACAATAACGAATGCCTGACTTTTGCCCCGGAAATCACGCAGCCTCCTGAAACCATGGAATCAACTGCCATTCCCCGTCTTTTATCGTTGTCAAAAACAAACTTGGCCGGAGGCGTTTGCTCCTGATAAGTCCATATAGGCCAAGTATTATCATATAAATTTAAATCCGGTTTTACGCCAATCAATTCCATGTTGGCGTTCCAATAGGCATCAATGGTACCCACGTCTCGCCAGTAACTTTGCGCTCCACTTTGCAGATCCAGGAAAGGATAAGCATTCGCTATATATTTATCGATAACAGCAGGAATAATATCGTGGCCGAAATCCCGGCTTGAGCTTTTAGTGTCGGCATCCTTAAGCAGCTGCTCAAACAGGAAACCGGCATTAAAAATATAAATCCCCATCGATGCCAATGCGGTATCCGTTCTGCCCGGCATTACAGGAGGGTGCTCCGGTTTTTCCACAAAAGCCTTGACGCGCCGGTTCTCATCCACATCCATAACGCCGAAAGCCGTTGCATCTTCCAGCGATACTTCTATGCAACCTATCGTTAAATCGGCATTTTTTTCGACATGATCGGCAAGCATCGCGCCGTAATCCATTTTATAAATATGGTCGCCGGCCAACACTAAAATATGTTCCGGATGGCGGCTGCGCAGAATATCGATATTCTGGAAAATGGCGTCAGCCGTGCCTTTATACCAAGAGTTTTCATCGTGCCGTTGCTGGGCAGGCATTAAATCGACATATTCGCCAAACTCACCGCGCAAAAATCCCCAGCCCTGCTGAATATGCCTGATCAGCGAATCCGACTTGTATTGCGTCAAAACCCCTATCTTACGGATGCCGGAATTCATGCAATTCGACAGCGGAAAATCAATAATCCGGAACTTGCCTCCAAAAGGTACAGCCGGCTTGGCACGCCAATCGGTCATATTCATTAATCGTGAACCGCGACCACCGGCCAATATTAATGCGATGGTATTGCGGGTTAAATGACTGATATTTTGGTCGTACTTTTGATTAGTTGACGCTGGCATTTTTCATCTCCATGTGGAATAGACTGACAACTCTTGATGTGTTTGGTAACATTCACGCAACTATTATTCCACTACGCCGAGGCTATTCATAGTGAAAAAGCAATCTAAAAGCGCACTTGATTCTGATGCTGTAAAAATCATGGAAGCCAGACATCATGATCCCTTTGCGATTCTAGGTCGCCATTTCAAAAACAATCACACTCAGGTTAAAGTGTATCTGCCCTATGCAGAAACAGTATGCTTTAGTCACAACGGCGCTGCTTTAAGCCGAGTACCCGATACGGACTTTTTTGAATATAACGCCGAACATGAACAATTGCCAGAACATTATCAATTGTCCTGGATCGACAAGAGCGGTTACAGCCATGAAAACTATGACCCGTATGATTTCGGCATCCAATTGCCGGAATTCGACCGGCATTTATTCGGCGAAGGCAGACACTGGCATATCTACCAAAAACTGGGCGGACATCTGCATAACGCCGATGGTATTGACGGGGTCTTATTTACGGTCTGGGCACCCAATGCCGGACGGGTTAGCGTGGTGGGCGATTTCAATCATTGGGACGGACGCTGCAACCCAATGCGCAGTTTGGGCGGCAGCGGCATCTGGGAACTGTTCGTGCCGGGCCTGCAAGTCGGCTGTTACTATAAGTTTGAGATACTAAATCGCCATACTCACGAAGTTCTGTTAAAAACCGACCCCTATGGCCAGCAGTTTGAGTTCCGTCCTAATACCTCGTCAATCGTGATCCATGAAGATAGCTATGCTTGGCAGGATCAACAATGGATGACTGACCGTGTTCGCCACAATTGGCTGCATGAGCCTATGTCTATTTACGAGGTTCATCTGGGCTCATGGCGGCGCGACCATCTGGGCAACTTCTTGAATTACCGCGAACTGGCCGTGCAGCTGGTCGATTATGTCAAAGAAATGGGTTTTACCCATGTTGAATTATTACCGGTAACCGAACATCCGCTGGATGCCTCCTGGGGTTATCAAACTACCGGCTATTTTGCTCCAACCAGCCGCCACGGCACACCGGACGATTTTCGCTATTTTATCGATACCTGCCATCAAAACGGTATCGGCGTCATTCTGGACTGGGTGCCCGCGCATTTCCCCAAAGACAGCTTTGCGCTGGCTCGTTTTGACGGTAGCGCGCTTTACGAACATGAAGACCCGCGCAAGGGCGAGCACCGTGATTGGGGCACATTAATTTATAACTACGGCCGCAATGAGGTTAAAAACTTCCTACTGTCCAGCGCTATTTTCTGGTTGGAGGAATTTCATCTTGACGGATTGCGCGTCGATGCCGTCGCTTCGATGCTGTACCTGGATTATTCCCGCAACGATAACGACTGGATTCCGAACATGTACGGCGGCAACGAAAATCTGGAAGCGATCGATTTTCTGAGAGAACTCAATTCCGTCACCCATCAACAACACCCCGGTACCGTGATGATGGCCGAAGAATCCACGTCCTGGCCGCAGGTGACCCGCCCGACCTGGACCGGCGGCTTGGGCTTCTCGATGAAATGGAATATGGGCTGGATGCATGACACGCTGGCGTACATGAGCCAGGAGCCGATACACCGCAAATATCATCATGACCAACTGACTTTCGGCATGCTCTATGCTTTCACCGAAAACTTCTGTCTGCCCTTTTCCCATGACGAAGTGGTGCATGGCAAAGGCTCATTAGTCAACAAAATGCCCGGAGATGAATGGCAGCGTTTCGCCAATCTTCGCTTGCTTTATACTTTGATGTACACCTATCCTGGCAAAAAACTGCTGTTTATGGGTTGCGAATTCGGGCAAGGCTCCGAATGGAATTTTAACAAGGACCTGGACTGGTATGTTCTGGATTATCCGCATCACAAAGGCGTGCAAGCGCTGGTAAAAGACCTGAATCATCTTTACAGGAAACAGCCGGCTTTATTCCAGCATGATTTCGACCACCAGGGTTTTGACTGGATCGATTGCCACGATGTACAACAGTCCATCATCAGTTATCGACGCAAAACCGAATTTGAAGAATTGATTGTTGTGATCAACTTTACCCCGGTAGTTCGCGAGCAATACCGGATTGGCGTACCCGTTGCAGGCACTTATACGGAAATATTCAATTCCGACTCCAGTTACTACGACGGCACCAATATCGGAAATAACGCGGCATTGTCAGAACCTACGCCGTGGATGAATCAGCCCCATTCTATCAGCCTTACTTTACCGCCTCTTGGAGCCGTAATTTTGAAATTATAGGTTTTAGACGAAGGGCGAAGGGCGAAGGGCGAAGGGCGAAAAAGTTTGCATCTAAATTTAAAAAGCATTCCAATTTTTAGCCTTTAGCCTTTAGCCTTTAGCCTTTAGCCTTGAAAATATCATCCGGTATTCCATGACAAACCTAACATCTGCTAAGCAATTACCATTAATAAAAACTAACAACCAAGGTAAATGAAAAAAATACTTTTTGTCACCAGTGAAGCCCACCCTTTAATTAAAACCGGCGGCTTGGCGGATGTTGCCGGCAGCCTGCCCAAGGCCTTGTCGGATCTGGGTGAAGATGTGCGCATTATCATGCCCAATTATCAGGCTATCAAAATGACCGACGAAGTTCGCTACCTGAGCACAGTCCATGTCAACAATTATGCGGTGAATATTCTGGAAACCCGGCTGCCGGAAGCCAACGTCATCGTGTGGCTGGTAGATTGTCCGGAATTCTTTGATTTTCCAGGCAATCCCTATGTTGATGAGCAAGGCGAGCTTTGGGAGAACAGCGCCGAACGTTTTGCGTTATTTTGCCGGGTCACAGTTGAAGTTGCGATGAACCGGAGCTGGCTGGATTGGAAACCCGACATCGTCCACTGCAACGACTGGCAAAGCGGACTTGTGCCTGCGTTGCTGTCACTGGAACACAACCGCCCCGCTACTGTTTTTACCATCCATAACATGGCCTATCAGGGCATCTTTCCAAGCGCGACTTACCTTTCATTAAACCTGCCCGGTCAGCTTTGGAATATGAACGGCATCGAGTTTCATAACAGGCTGTCCTTTCTTAAAGGCGGCCTGGTCTATTCCGACCGCATCACCACGGTAAGTCCGACTTACGCCCAGGAAATCCAAACGGCCGACTTCGGCTATGGACTGGAAGGCCTGCTAAGTTACCGAAAAGATTTTCTGAGCGGCATTATCAACGGCATAGATACCAATCATTGGAATCCGGAAACCGACGCCAACATCAAAAAAACATTCAACCACTTAACGCTGAATAACAAGCTTGTTAATAAAGAAGAGCTACAGCAAAGATTATCCCTGCCGATTGACAAAAACATTCCCATATTCGGGCTTATCAGCCGCTTGGTTGAGCAAAAAGGCATTGATCTGGTAATGGACTGTCTCCCCGAGATGCTCACTCACCCCCTGCAGTTTGTATTGCTTGGCAGCGGCAACAAAGAGTTTGAACAACGCCTGCAAGAGTTTGCCGAAAGCCATCCCGATAAAATATCGATCACTATCGGTTATGACGAAACGCTGGCGCATCTGATTGAAGCGGGCGTCGATATTTTTCTGATGCCATCCCGCTTTGAACCCTGCGGTTTAAATCAGATCTACAGCCTACGCTACGGCACCGTGCCCGTAGTCAGAAAAACAGGGGGACTGGCCGACACCGTCATCGATACTCTCCCGGAAACGCTGAACGATAACACCGCAACAGGGTTTGTTTTCGATGAAGCAAGCCCCGGTGCATTGATGGAGGCCATTAAACGCGCGCTTATCTTATACAGCCTCCCTGAAACCTGGAAACAATTACAAATCAACGGCATGCAAAAAGACTATTCTTGGACCAAGAGCGCCCAACAATACGTGGCTTTATATAACCAACTGTAATATCCCCTTTCATCAGACATAAATCCATAAAAACCAAGGCCATAACCGGCCTTGGTTTATCGGGTTAGGCTCGTTAACCCGATAAACCACCCGGCAAGAATTAGTAAACACTCAAATGACATTTAAATCAGCCCGTAGCGGATTCATCGTCGCCATCAGCATTATTGGCTTGTCGCACCTATTTTACGGAGTTAACTTATGGTGGCTGGCATTGCCAAGCACCATTTACCTGGCATTAACCGTTTACGGTTCGGCAGTCATTCAGTCCAACTTTCACGCCCATAGCTATTGCCAAGGGAATGTTTTGGAAAAAGCAATTGCCTTGTCGTTTGACGATGGCCCCAACCGGGAATACACCCCCCAAGTGCTGTCAACCTTGGCACAATACAATGCGCCGGCAACTTTTTTTGTCATCGGCAAGAACATTCAGGGCAATGAAAGCATTTTGAAGCAAATAGATGCTCAGGGGCACAGCATTGGCAACCACAGCTATACGCACTCTTTTTATCTGGACTTTAAAAGCTTGCAAGGCTTTAAAAATGAGCTAAACATGACCGCCGAGCGTGTTTTTGACGTTATCGGCAAACGCATGAAACTGTTCCGCCCGCCTTTTGGCGTGACTACGCCTAATCTTGCCAAAGCCGCGAGCGCATTAAATTACCACCTCATCGGCTGGAGCGTCCGTTCTTTGGATACTACGGCCGATTCCGCACAAGCCATAACCCGGCGCGTACAATCCCAAATCAAACCGGGCGCGATTATCCTGTTTCATGACTCTTCGGATAAAACCATCGAAGCGTTAAAACAAACGCTGAATTTTGCGAAGGAGAACGGCTATAAAATTGTCAGTGTAGAGCGGCTTTTAAAGATTGATGCTTATGAATAACTAATCGGCAGAGGGATGACATGAACACATCGTCTGCGAAAACCGCAAAAAGGTGGTTTGAAAGGCTGGGACGGATGGGCTAACACGCCCGGCGGACATTCCTAGCCGGGACAATATCTATCGATTTAATCTGTAGTCTAGCTTTTTCTCGGCGGTAATAGACAGTGCTTAACATCAATAATAAAAGAAAATTTCCCAGCAATTATCAGGAAAGTTACCCGATACCTTTTAACCGGTTTTATGAATAATAGGTCATTTTAATTAATAGCATTAATGACATGAACCGTTTAACCTTAATATTATTGAGTTTCTTATCATTCCCCGTGGCCTCTCTTGCTCACGGCCCCACCCCGCAAAAAGCCAAAGAAAGCATCACTATTAATGCCCCTGTCGATGAGGTCTGGAATGTAATCAAGCAATTCGATGCCATTGCCAGCTGGCATCCCGATGTCAAAGCCAGTTCAGGAGACGGCAAAAACGCCTCCGACGGCACCAGGACCATCACCCTGCAAAATGACGGGCAACTGGTGGAAAGCCTGGATTTTTATAGCGATAAAGATCATGAATACAATTACCGCCTTAAAGTCGAAAACGTAACGGCATTTCCAGTCGGTTCGTACACCACCAACCTCCAGGTAACGGCCGGTAGCGACGCCAACACCAGCGTAGTCACACTAAAAAGCCGATTCTATCGCGGCGATAGCGGCAATACCCCGCCGGAAAACCTGAATGACGCAGCAGCGGTTAAAGCGATGAATGCGTTTTTTAAGAATGGTTTGGAAGGGCTAAAACAAAAGCTGGAGAAATAAAGATATTTTAGGCAAAAGGCGAAAGGCAAATGACGAAAGATGTTTTTTCACCTTTCGCCTTTATGCCGATTCACAAGCTCCAGCTTGGAACCGGCGAAATCAGGATTTCACATCAGTTTGAATTGCCCCCCTTCGCCCTTCGCCTTTTATCATGATTAATTCTCGCGTGCTTCAATAAGCCCTTGCCGACTGGCCAACAAAGTCAGCTCGGCCAACGTTTCCGCACCCATTTTTTCCTTGATGACGGTACCGTGGTTGCATACCGTTTTATAACTCAAACACAATTTTTCCGCCGCTTTCCGAACGGTATAGCCATTCGCCAACAAACAAAACACATCAAACTCCCGAGGCGAAAGCAGCTTGATTTTTTCCGCTTCGTCCTGCTCGCCAGCCATCGAAACCGCCAGTTGCTGGGCAATCTCAGGATCGACATAAGTCCCGCCTTGGGCGATTTTATACACTGCGGTGACCAGCGTTTCAGGCACGCTGCTTTTAGTGATATAGCCCTTGGCTCCGGCTGCAAGCGCACGCGTCACATAGACCAATTCATTGTGAATGCTGAATACCAGAATTTTACAGTGCGGATCGCGATTGAGCAGCCTCCTGATGCTCTCAAAACCGCCAATGCCCGGCATCGATAAATCCGTCACCACAATATCCGGGTGATGTTGATTGTACATTTGACAAGCAGACTCCCCCCGATCCGCCTCATAAATCTGCCCGATTTTATCGGATAAGGAAAGATAGGCTTTGTAACCCGTCCGAACCACGGCATGATCATCCACCAATAACACACTAATTTTACCCGTCACCACATCGCTCCTTAACGCATCAAAACAGCCATCATGCCTGTATATACGAGGCAAATCGATAGGAGCTTTTCCCGTTTTATATCGGCAAACACAGCGCCTGAGTTACCGACTGTCCACGAAAAGCACAAAAAAAAATCCTGTTGCGGAGATTTCGTGTTTTTCGTGGACGATTCTTTTGGCGGATTCATATGGAAATCACCTTAATCGTCACAGACAAACGGCACAGGAAGTTTTCTTGATTTATTTCGGGATTTTTCCTGTCGATTTCCGGGCTTATTCCGTAACGCTACAAGCAAGCGCTCTCGTACTATGGGCGCCTGCTCAGCCCTGCCGCTCAATGAAGCATTGCAAACGTTTTGATCAAGAAAGCTAGTTACCTTACTCAACCTTTATTGATACGCACGGGCTTGGCTTTATATAAGTACAACAACCATCACCCCTGGAGGAACTATGCGGATTTCCAAATTCACCCGCACCGCTGTCGCATCCGCTGTCTGTAGCGGCGCCTTATTATCGGTTTCGATACCGGCACAGGCTAACAAAGCCCTGGACAGACTGTCAAAAGAAGATACCAACTGGGTCATGCAGACCAAAGACTACGGCGCAACCCACTTTAGCGATATGACCCAGATCAACGCGCACAACGTCCAGCATCTACAGCCGGTCTGGTCGTTTTCCACGGGCGTACTGAACGGGCATGAAGGCGGGCCGCTGGTTATTGACGGCATCATGTATGTGCATACCCCCTTCCCTAACAACATTTTTGCGATCGACCTGGATCAGCCGGACAAAATCCTGTGGGAATACAAGCCCAAGCAAAATCCCGCCGCCCGCGCGGTAGCCTGCTGCGACGTAGTCAACAGGGGTTTGGCTTACGCGCCCGCCGGTGACGGTTATCCGGCGACTATTTTCCAGAACCAGCTGGACGGCCATATCGTCGCGTTAAACGCCAAGACCGGCGAGTTGCTGTGGAAAATGGAAAATTCCGACATTGCGATGGGTTCCACGCTGACCGTCGCGCCTTTTGTGGCCAAGGACAAAGTCATCGTCGGCAGCTCGGGCGCTGAATTGGGCGTCAGAGGTTACGCCACGGCCTATAACATTAAAGACGGCAAACAGGCTTGGCGCGTTTACGCCACCGGCCCTGATGAAGATATAAAACTCTCAAAGGATTTTAACAGCGCCAACCCGCATTACGGCCAGTTCGGACTGGGCCTTAAAACCTGGGAAGGCGATGCCTGGAAAATCGGCGGCGGCACCAACTGGGGCTGGTATGCGTTCGATCCTGACCTGGACATGCTCTATTACGGTTCGGGCAACCCCGCGCCGTGGAATGAAACCATGCGTCCGGGCGACAACAAATGGACGATGACCATTTGGGGCCGCGACATCAACACCGGCGAAGCGAAATTCGGCTATCAAAAAACGCCGCACGACGAATGGGATTACGCCGGCGTCAACTACATGGGCTTATCGGAGCAGCTCGTTGACGGGAAAATGACCAAACTGCTGACCCACCCCGACCGCAATGGCCTGGTTTATACCCTGAACCGCGAAAACGGCGATTTGGTCAACGCCTTTAAAATCGACGATACCGTCAACTGGGTTAAAAAAGTCGATTTAAAAACCGGCCTGCCGGTTCGCGATCCCGAGTTTTCGACCCACATGGATCATGAAGCCAAAGGCATTTGCCCGTCCGCGATGGGTTATCACAACCAGGGTATCGAATCTTACGATCCGAACAAGAAACTGTTCTTCATGGGCACCAATCATATCTGCATGGACTGGGAACCGTTCATGCTGCCTTACCGTGCAGGCCAGTTCTTTGTCGGCGCGACGCTGAACATGTATCCGGGGCCTAAAGGCACCTTGGGACAAGTTAAAGCGATGAACTCCGTAACCGGCAAATTCGAATGGGAAGTCAAGGAGAAATTCGCGGTCTGGGGCGGCACCACCGCAACAGCGGGCGACCTGGTTTTCTACGGCACCCTGGACGGTTACATCAAAGCGCTGGATTCACGAAACGGCAAGGAATTGTGGAAATTCAAACTGCCTTCCGGCGTTATCGGCCACCCGATTACCTTTGGACATAAAGGCAAGCAGTATGTGGCGATTTACTACGGTGTCGGCGGCTGGCCCGGCGTTGGTTTAGTGTTCGACTTGCAAGACCCTACCGCGGGATTGGGTGCGGTCGGTGCGTTTAAAGAACTGGCCCACTACACACAACAAGGCGGCGGCGTGATGGTCTTTGCGTTGGGCTATTGATAACAGCGCAATTATTCAGATGTGCTAGTTCCCAAGTTCCAGCTCTCGTCTTTATACACAAGTGTCTGCGGGACACCGCGTCACCCCCTCGTTCCCACGCGCTGCGTGGGAATGCAGTACTGGACGCGCTGCGTCCAGTATAGGACGTAGGCCGGAATAAGCCCGCCCGGCGTCAGCAAGGGCGGGCATTTCCGGCAATCGGAGCGCCGGAAACACCAGTCCGTCGCTTAACGCGCGGACCGGCTTATTCCGGCCTACGTCAAGGTATGTATAACGATGAGAGCTACAGTCTGGGAACTAGCGAAGTAGCTACATTAAACCGGCATTAACGAGAGTAAATATGCAGATAAACAAATTTTTAATAACGGCTTTGTGCTTGGGAAGCAGTTTGGCAATAAGCCAAGCCAAAGCTGAAGCCACCAAACCGCTAAAAGTCTGCGCGGCGGAAAACGAAATGCCTTATTCCAATAAGGCAGGCGAAGGCTTCGAAAATAAACTGGCAGAACTGGTCGGCAAAGCCCTGGACAGAAAAGTCGAATACGTTTACTGGAACGACCCGCGTTACTACATACGCGACACGCTGGACAAAGGCTTGTGCGATCTGGCAATAGGCGTCGACAAAGGCGATCCCCGCGTCTTGACCACCCAGCCTTACTACCGATCCGGCTATGTTTTCATCTCGCGTGAAGCCGACAACCTGGACCTGCTTAACTGGGATAGCGAGGCATTACGCAAGGCGCAACGCATTGCTTTCATACCCGGCACGCCGCCCGAAGTGATGATGAAGGCTATCGGACGTTACAACGATATGTTCAATTATTCACAGGAATTGGTCGGATTTAAATCCAGGCGCAACCAGTACATCAAATACGAAGCCTCGAAACTGGTCTCCGAAATTTCATCAGGCCATGCCGAGATTGCCGCTCTTTGGGGCCCGTCTACCGCGCGTTATGTCAAAGCATCGTCCACGCCATTGGCGATGACGATGATTCCCGACGACAACGTTCGCGCAGACGGGCAAAAAGTCGACTTTCATTTCAGCACATCGATGGGCGTCCGGAAAAACGATCCGTTCTTACTGGCTCAGTTGAACAAGGTTATCGAAGACAATCGGGATGAAATAACCGAGCTATTGGAAGAGGAAGGCATCCCTTTAGTCGATGAACCCGATGCGCCTTAGAAAATCTTAAATAAATCAGGATCTACAAATGAACAGAAAAAAATTATTAGCCATTGCGACTGTCAGTCTGGCGTTGACCAGCTCGGCAGCCTTGGCGGAAATAACCTTTCGTAACGCCATTACCGGCGCGCCGCTGGATATGAGCGTCGCCAAATCGGGCGGTAACGAAGCCGTTTTCAATCAATTCAAGGAAACGGGCAAAAACCCCTACAACGGCGATAAGGAAGCCATACAAAAGGGGCACGACCTTTATTTGACCGCCTGTTCCGGCTGCCACGGCCACGAAGCCGAAGGCAAACTAGGGCCCGGACTGGCGGACGACTACTGGACCTATCCGTCTGCCGCCACCGATCAGGGCTTGTTTGAAATCTTGTTCGGCGGCGCCAGCGGCATGATGGGGCCGCAATACGTCAATCTATCGACCGATGAAATGCTGATGATCATGTCCTGGGTACGGGACATCTACACAGGTAATCCTAAAAAAGCCAAATGGTTAAAATAGAGAGGAAACACAGATGAAAAAAATGCTTTTAATTAATGCAGGCGTCGTGTTGGTGGCGTTGTCCTATTCGGCCATCGCCTACGACGGTCAAAATTGCAAGGAACCAGGCGTTTGCTGGGAGCCCAAACCGGGCTACCCGGAAAAAGTGGCGGGCAGCAAGTATGACCCGAAACATGATGTCAATGAACTGAATAAGCAAGCCCAATCGGTTATAGAAATGGAAGAGCGCAATAAAAAACGCCAGGAACATTTAGCCAAGACCGGCAAGTTTGTTTATGACGTAGACGACATCGAATAGCCATTGTTTTGGGCATAGATGCATTGCGCCTTTCTTCCCCTTGTGAGCCTGTTTGTATCTTATGCCCTTTTTTCTTTTTTATCGTTTCTCGTTCCCACGCGGCGCGTGGGAACGAGGGGAAAACCAGCGTTTTTTATAAAGCTAATGAACACAGACACCCAGCTTACCGACTGGCGCGAGCAAGCGTTACAGTTTGAACAACAAATCAACCAAACCGTTATCGGCCTGCAACCTGCGGCCAGGAATATTATCCTGGCCGTTTTTGCCAGAGGCCATGTATTGCTGGAAGGCAATGTCGGCGTAGGCAAAACCACGCTGCTAAGAGCGGTTGCCCAAGGCTTGGGCGGCGATTATCAGCGCATTGAAGGCACTATCGACCTGATGCCCGCCGACTTGATTTATTACACCTATTTAAACGACCAAGGCCGTCCGTGCGTCGATCCGGGACCTTTGCTGAAACACGGCGACACGCTCGCCACCTTCTTCTTCAACGAAATCAATCGCGCCCGCCCGCAAGTCCATGCCTTGCTGTTGAGGGCGATGGCCGAACGCAGCATCAACGCCTTTAACCGCGACTATCATTTTCCGCACATCCAAGTTTTTGCCGACCGCAACCGCGTCGAGAAAGAAGAAACCTTTGAGCTGCCCGCAGCCGCCAAAGACCGCTTTATGATGGAAATCAATATCGACATGCCCGGCGCGGATGCTGAACTGGACGAGCTGATGTTCAATCCCCGTTTTCACGATACCGACCAGCTTGTTGCAGGAGTCGCTAACAGCGGCATTTACTACCGGCTCAATGAGCTGGCACAAACCGTGCAGCAACGCATACAGACCAGTCCCAAACTCCATACTTACGCGCTGGGTTTATGGAAAGCCACGCATCGGCCGCAACAATACGGCATTCAATTAAGCGATGTCGAAATGCCGCAATTGTTAATGGCCGGCGCCAGTCCGCGCGGCATGAGTTACTTGGTCCGCGCCGCCAAAACCCGCGCATGGCTGGAACATAGGGATCATGTCTTGCCGGAAGATTTGCAAGCAGTTTTTCCGGTCTGCATGAGCCATCGGCTGTTTTTAAACCCGATGTATAGCTACAGGAAAGAACAGCTGTTGCCCGAATTGATCGAGGGGATTTTGGACCAGGTGGCAGCGCCTTAATAAAAAAACTTCACCACGAAGACACGAAGGACACGAAGAAAAAAATATAAAACTTCGTGCTCTTCGTGTCTTCGTGGTGAATTAATCGAATATACGGCCATTTCGCCTAATGGCATAAAACGAGAAAAATATCGTACCCCATGACCGAAACGCTACATTATCGCCTCCCCTGGCAATCAAGTTCCGTCTATCCCGGCGCGCATCCCGGACAAATGATCGGCGCCGGACAGCTGTTCAAACGCCACGAACCGCTGATTGCCAGCCCCGACCCCCGACGAATAGACTTGCGCGCCAGTGTGCTCGACCCGTTTTCGTCGTATCGGGTGCGCGTCTACCAACAGCAAAGCAGCGTCAACGTCTATCTGCTTGCCGATATGTCGGCATCGATGGGCTATGCCGATAAACAACAAACCCTGCTCCGTTTTTTACTGACCGCCGCCCATTCGGCTTTCGATTACGGCGACAAATTCGGCTTTATCGGCTGCACCGGGCGTATCGAGCATCGCTGGCTGCTTCCCGCCGGTCAACACTGGGGACGGGTATCGGCACTGGCAAAACAACTGGAAGGCCTTAGCTTTAGCGGCAACGCAAAAGGACTTCAAAATGCGGTAGCCTTTCTGCCTGCCGAGCGCTCGCTGGTATTTTTATTGTCCGACTGCCATTTTCCGCTGCCTCAGTTGCACGCCGTATTAGGCTCGCTACAGGCTCACGATGTGATCCCGCTGGTGCTATGGAATCAGGACGAATACGCGGCCTTGCCCAATTGGGGCCTTATTTCTTTCCAGGACATGGAAAACCATGCGACCCGCACGCTGTTCATGCGTCCGGCCTTGCGGCAAAAAATAGTCGCCACCTACCGGCAACGCCAACACGACCTGAAACATATCTTCAGGGCCTTTGGCAATGAGCCGTTGTTTATTACCGAAGGCTACAACACCCAAACCATTAATCGTCATTTGCAGCAGAGGGTCGCATGAGAATCCTGTTCATCCTGGTGTTGTCGCTGCTGGGCTGTTCCGGCTCGATCGACGAGCCGGCCAGCTATTTTAACGTCGAAACGCCGCGCCCTTTCGGTTACGTTAACGGCGATGAAATCCCCCAACGCATCGTGATCGAAACCCGCTCGGGCATCAGTTTGCAACCCGGCAGCTTACCCGCCAAAGGCCAAATCAACCGTTGGCTTAACCTGAATCAGGTCACGGTCAAACAAAGCGGGCAGCATTATCAAATCGACTTGCTGTACCAGGTTTTTTACGCGCCGCTGGAGGTTAAATCGTTAACCCTGCCCGGCTTTACCGTGCAGCTCAGCCAGGGCGAAAAAAGCATCAGCCAAAACGTCCCCGCCTGGACTTTTACGCTGTCCCCGCTCAGGGAGTTGATCGCGCGCCAAAGCGAACAAGGCGAATACATGCGCCCCGACATCCAGCCGCCGTTATTAACAAATACCCATGCCTTGTACGGCTTGTCCGCCGGCCTGAGCGTTGCCGTACTGATAGCAGTCTATCTGGGCTATTTATACGGATGCTTTCCCGGCATGCCGCGGCGCACCGTGTTTAAACGGGCATTACGCAAACTGGCGGGACTGTCCAAAGCCGACATGGAACAAGCCTTGACCGTTGTTCATCAGGCCTTGAACAGCCTCAACGGACAGCCGCTGTTTGCTAACCGCCTGAGCGATTTTTACCGGCGCAATCCGCAGTATCTGCAAATAAACGCCCAATTGCTTTGGTTTTTCACCTACTCCAATCGTTACTTTTTTTCCGACGGCATGATTGTTGTCGCGCAGGATTTACAACAACTAAAAGACCTCTGCGAACAATGCCGGAAAATCGAGCGGGGCAGCCGATGAATTTGGCGGTTAATACCCCTTGGGCTTTGACAGGCCTGCTGCTCACCCTGTTGCCGCTGTTCAATAGCGGCATGCGTACCAGCCCCGCGCCGTGGACGGCGTTGATACCCGGCGACACGCTGTCGGTTTTTATCGTCTGTTGTTTACGGCTATGCGCCATGGCGGCCATCGCTGGACTGGTGCTGGGCATGGCGGGCCTGCATCGCACCGAACAAAGCCGGGAAAGGATCGGTCACGGCGCGCATATCGTGTTATTGCTCGATCGCAGCAGCAGCATGGATAACACCTTTGCAGGACGCGCACCGAACGGTGTTGAGGAATCCAAAGCCACGGCCGCACGGCGGTTATTGACCGATTTTGTCAAACAACGGCAAACCGATTTAATCGGGGTCGCGGAATATAGCACCTCACCCTTGTTTGTAATGCCGCTGACCGAAAACAAAAACGCGGTACAGGCGGCGATTGCCGCGACCGCGACACCGGCGCTGGGTTTTACCCATGTCAGCAAAGGCTTGGGCATGGCTATCTCATTTTTCGAACAACAACCGGTCACCGGCTCACGTATCGTGCTGCTGGTTTCGGACGGGGCGGCGGCAATCGATCACGACAGCGAACAGAAATTGCGCGAATGGTTTAAACAACAGCAAGTCCGCCTGTACTGGATTTTCCTGCGCACTGCAGGCAGCCCCGGCATTTTCGATCAGCCTGAAGACAGCCGGGACGATAATGCCCAAGCCATGCCCGAACTGTATCTGCACAAGTTTTTCCTGGGGCTCGGCAGCCCCTATCAGGCTTATGAAGCGGAAAGCCCGGACGCGTTAAAGCAGGCGATTGCCGACATCAACCAGTTGGAAAACCTGCCGATGCACTATTTCGAACGCATCCCCAAACAGGACTTGTCGGCAGCCTGCTACAACGTAGCGGCCTTCTTGCTGCTGGTTCTGCTGGGCGTTAAATTTTTTGAGGTCAAACGATGATAAGAACGATCAGGCATATAACGCTGTGGGCCGCGTTGGCGCTCAGTTTAGCGGCTTTCGTTTACAGCGCCGGCGCGTTGTATGGCATCCATCAAAACAATGACTTAATCCGGCAATTGGTTTCGGGCAAGGATGTGGCCGTTAATAAAGTGATTGGCGGCGAGCCGGAACTGAGACTGGCGCGGGCTTTTTATTTTAAACAAAAACACCGCTACGACGAGGCCTTGTCGACCCTGAGTCTGATTATGAACAAAGGCGACCGGAACTTCCAGGCCAAAGTCCGCTACAACCTCGGTAACCTGTATCTGGAGCAAGCCATACAGCAGGCCTTAGCCATGAATATCAACGAAGCAATGCCTTTGGCCGGATTGGCGAAACAGGCCTACCGGCAGTCTTTGGCGTTAAACAGCAGAGACTGGGATGCCAAATACAACCTTGAAGTCGCCATGCGTTTACTGCCGGAAATGGACAGGGGCGACATGCCGGACGACGAACCCACACAGCAGAAATCTCAGTTGTGGACGACAGTGCCGGGGTTTCCGCGTGGGTTGCCTTGAGTTTAGATATTTTTCCATCTCGTTCCCACGCGCCGCGTGGGAACGCAGTCAAGGCGCGCTGCGCCGCGAATCACGGTCAACATATAGAAATACGCATTGCACAAATACGGGACGCAGCGCGTCCGGCACGGCATTCCCACGCGGCGCGTGGGAACGAGGAAAAAACAATGAGCAAAACATTAAAAGATTATCGAACCTGGTGCCTGCTGCTGGCGGTTTTAGCGATGCTGGTGCTGTTCCTATACCCCAGCAAGCAACAAAAAACGCCAACCTACAACTACACCTTTATTATCGACATCACCCGCAGCATGAATGCGACCGACTACCAACAAGACAACCAAGCCGTCAGCCGCCTGCATTTTGTTAAGCAAACTTTGCGCGAACTGTTGCAAAAACTGCCTTGCGAATCCAAAGTCGGCCTGGGCCTGTTTACCGAAAGGCGCTCAACCCTGTTATTCGAGCCGCTGGAAGTTTGTTCGGCGTACACGGAAATAGACACCGCCATCAGCAAAGTCGACTGGCGCATGGCCTGGGCGGCAGACAGCAATATCGCCAAAGGTCTGCTGAGTACGCTGGAAATGCTCAAAAAAAGCGACAGTTCGGTGATCTTCATTACCGACGGCCAGGAAGCGCCGCCCGTTAATCCCAATTACCCAACCGATTTTTCCACGATAAAGGGACAAGCAAAAGGCATGATTATCGGCGTCGGCGGCTTGCAGGCTGTGCCTATCCCCAAGTTTGACAGCCTGGGCAAACAAACCGGATTTTATGCCCAGGGCGACGTACCGCACCGCTCTTCGTTCGGGCAATCCAATTTAGACCCGTCGCAAATCAAAGGCTACAACGCACGCAACGCCCCGTTCGGCAACGAAGCCGCCACAGGCAACGAGCATTTAAGCGCTTTACATGAAACCTATTTGGAAAACCTGGGTGCCGAATCCGGTTTGGCTTACGCCCGCTTAACCGACTTGCAAAACCTGAGCCTGGCATTACAAAACCCTAAACTGGCGACTGAAAAAATTGTACAGACCGATATTCGCTGGCAACCGGCCTTGTTGGCATTACTGATGCTCAGCCTCGTCTATCTGCCGAGAGTCTATCTATTCCGTCGATTTTTTTCGCTGATTCCCAAGCTCCAGAGACTGTGAAAGTATTCGTTTTAGAACAAAAGCAAAAGCATTACACCACGAAGGCATGAAGGACACGAAGTTTTCAATACATTGAGTTTAAATAATTATTTTTCCTTCATGATCTTCGTATCGCCTAAAGGCGCCTACTGTTGGCTTCGTGGTGAATAGGTTTTTAAAATGATTTTGATAATACTTTTACAGTCTCTCCAGCTTGGGCGTCGGTAACCGCCTTTCGTTATCCATTCTCTTGAGAAATCATCCATGAACAAACAGAACCTGCTATCAACTCATAATCTTTTTACGCTACGTTTACTTTTGTCGGTGCTCGGTGCCTACATCGGCTATACCTATCGGCATACCAGCCACGATTATTGGTTTGCGATGATGTTCCTGTTTACCGCTATCGCCATCACTCCCGGCTATTATCGATTCAAGCAGCATGGCGATAACCTCAAAGCGCTTATCGAGCGGCTGCTGCATTGGTCAGGCGGCTTGTGCGCGGGCATTGTGATTTACGCCTACCACAATTCAGGAAGAATATTTCACGAAGAAGCCGGTTTGATCGTGCTGTTAATACTGGCGTTAACGACTTATCTGGATGGCATAAAAAGAGGCTGGCGCTGTATTTTTGCCGGGTTATTCCTGGGCCTGATAACTGTTTGCGTCGCATATTTCGATAGTTACATCTGGCAGCTAATGGTACTTGCGGCCGTTGCGGTTATTTACAGTCGTTACCACCAATTCGATGACGACGCGCAGGCGGATACCGGCCTTTTGTAGCAATCGCGCGAAAGGAGACGGTGAAGCGATCTGTAAGCGGGCGGCAGACCTTCCAGGTTTTTAAAACCTGGAAGGTTTAACCCGCATCTCCCAAGTAAAGCGCCGCGAATATAGAAAATCGGTGCATATTCATCATCCCAGTGTGAAACGACAAATCAATCATCCTGGAAGTCTTATTTTGTAACTATTCAGCCACACATGCACACTAAAGAGAGGTAAAAGGCGAAAGGCAAAGGGCAAAGGGCAAAGGGCAAAAATAGCTTGCATTGATGTTTAAGAATTTTTTCAATTTTTCGCCTTTCGCCTTTCGCCTTATCTGTTTAATCCGTGTTGATCTGTGGCTGAATAGTTACAAATGTTGTTAACCGGTCTACTGGACAACACAAAAAACCTCCCAACAGCCAACGGCAAACCGATTCAATAATACACCCTGAACGACCGCTGTATTTGCTCAAACTCATACAGATAAGGCTGTGCCACGTCGTGATTGGCGGCTACGACCAGTAAATCATGGGAAAAAACCGAGGTGTTGTACCAGTTGAAACTGCCTTCTATAACGATATAGTCGTCAATAATGCAATATTTGGAATGGACCGGGGAATACGGCACTGGATGGTCGTCTTGCCCGTAAATCAAACCTACCGGAATACCGGCATGCTTTAACCGGTCTACTGTTGGCAACAATGGCCGATTCAGTTCATCGTGCATCGACCGTTCTATACCGACACGGCCCTGTCTGGCAAGATGGCCGTTCAGTAAAATATGCACATAGACGCCTCGGTTCTTGGCATGTATCAATGCATTGACCACGCTATCATGATGATCTCCCAACAAATCGCCAATCAAAAACAATGACACCTTGATCGAATGCCGGGCGCGGTGTATTTCCGCCAATATGGCATGATGAGGACGATAGGGCTTGCCGTTAAGCATGACGTGCCGACCGAAGGTATAAAGCAAGTTGAAATGGCTTAATGGATCAATACCGTATTTTTGAATGACGCCGCCGCGCTGGCTTTGAAAGATGTTATCCAACAGACGGCAGATGCCTTTGGAGTGGAAGGTCATGCCCGATTCCCAATTAGCCCACCAGCGATCGAAAGTGATATTGAATGAACCCAGTATGCTGTCTTCGTCATTAAAAATGATGAATTTGGTGTGCATATCCGGTTCCACTTCGATCAGGTGATGCTTGGGACTGCAAAAAACGCCGATCAATTCAACCCGCGAACGCTTCAATCGCGCATAGTTTTGGCTGTTGGTCAGGGTCATTTTGCGCCAATCAACGATGCACTGCACCAATACCCCCTGGTCGCTGGCGCTTAGCAAATGGGTAATAAAATCATGGTCGTCAATGCAATCCACGCTGACTTTTATCGTGCATAAGCGCCCCGGATGCTCGTGCTTGCAGCGGATTACCTTGTCGATAAGGTCGTGAATATAACGCTTGGGGTGATAAGGATGGTGCTGCTGCCCCTTGGTGAATTTGGGCACCAGTTGCAAGGCTTCAAAATGATGGTTATACCAATCCACATCGCTCTGTAATTCGCCGGCATTCAACTCATGAGTCCGGTAACTGCTGGGGGTTGCCCAATCCCCGGTAATTTTTCGATACTGCGCTTGGTCACCCTGAATCTGGTGCCAGTCCATAAAGATATATTCGTTCTGGGAGGCGATCGAGCGCTCATCCAGATGCACAATAAAGGCGAACTTAATGCAGTTAATTTGGCCGAAGTTGTTTGAAAACGGGTGAATATAAAAGTCCCGCGTAGAGCGTTTGTGACAGTCCCAATGAATATCATAAGCATCGGTATCGACGATGTAGGTTTCGCATACCGCATCGCGGTAGACTTTTAAGATAACCTTGACATTAGCCTGAACGCCGTAAAACACATCAAAATCTATTTTTCCCCAGCGGATGTAGAATTTGTCATTAAAATCGTTCACTCTTTGAAAAGAACCGCCCAGGTTGCCATGAATGGGCGAAGCGTAGTGTTCAGCTATCTGCATAGGTTTATCTCCATAAGGGTAAAGACTTGTAGCTTGCAATTTTGTCTCATGTCCATGCGCTGCTTAAGACTAGCGCTCCCATCTTTAATACATAAGGTCTCTGTGGAACATTGCGGAGTGCAGGCTTCGCCTGCCTGGCAGGCGAAGCCTGCACTCCTGTTTTAAATCTTAGGCTCAAACGTCATAAAATAACCGCAATGATCGGAAACTCTCCCATAATCCGACTCGGTAAACAGGATCTTCGCGGAAGTAACCTTCAGGTCACTGGCTTTATTTAAAAATATATAATCAATCCGATAATCATCGCTCGGATAATTTTGCCAGTGAGCGTCATTGACCCTGAATATTTTTTCAAACACGCCCTGCGAATTGACCGCTAAATACTGGTCATCATATTGGTGTCCATCGGCCACCAGATGATAGCCGGTCGAGCCGCCGGCAATATTAAAATCGCCGCACAACAAGGTGGCTTTGACCTGAGCCGAATGCTTGGCTTCGGCCCATTCGCACAAGCATTGAAATTGCTCGGCAAAGCCGTCTTCCCACCAGCTTAAATGCACCGAAAAGACGTTCACCCGCCCGATATAAGGCACCTTGATTTGAGTCATGACCACTTTTCGGGAATGAATATTGTGGATATCATCGCTGGCCGACACATACTTGGCATCCTGTTTGATGAGCGGATACTTGCTTAAAATGGCAACGCCTTCGCGGTACTTGCCAAAGCCCAGATGCGACCAGTCGGTATGGAGATGGTAGGGCGTAGCGAGGCGATCATTGATTATTTTTGCGGAATTTGTCTGCCAGTCCCCTGCCCCGTCATTCCAAAGTTCAGCCACTTCCTGAAAACAAACCACGCCAACATTCAGTTCGTCAATCGCCTTGGCTATTTGGGAAAACTTATAATCCTGGTTATCTTCCTGATAACAGTGCAGGTTAAGGATCATAACTTTTAGCGGCTCGTGGCTGAGCGAGTAGTTAAGGCCGTGGTTATTGTCCCAAAAAAGCTGGCCGTTGCGCTCAACACAGATGCTGTATTCCAAGCGAAACGCTTGACCGATTCTAAGCCAGGTTTTCCAGATTGCAACGCCGTACTGATTGGGATTTCTGGCATTGCTGAGCGCCGCTTTGTCCCAGCAATTCCTTTTAAAATGGCAAAGGGTGATTTGAGTGTGCTGCCAGTTATCCGTCGTCCAGTGCACAGTGACTTTGTCGGCAGGGTCAAAGCCATCGACAGCAACCGTGATCGGGATGTTTTTTTGTCCGTCATCCAGCTTGCTTGCAAAATCGATGTTCAAAACCGGGACTGCACCAGCCAGCATGATGCCTGAGTCGGCTTGGCTGGAATAATTCAAGCCTTGATTGTTGTCCCAGTGCTCGGCATTAGAGGCCCGGTAGCGCAACCCGAACTCGATATTACCGGGCAGCGACTTATCCGGAGCAGGATGAAAGTGTATCCGGGCCTGCCAGTACTCTTTAGCGTGTCCCGAGTTGCTGTGATAGCTTGCAGGCAGGGTTTGCCAGATGCCGTCTTCACCCGACCAAACCACGTCAACCCGTTTGTCGTAACTGTCGTTTTCCACCTGCATAAAAAAGCTCAGCGTCTGCTGAGCGCTTTCCTTTTTCCGGCTAATCACATTTTCAACATACAGCAGTTGGATCTTGTTCATCCGTTGTCTCCGGTGATTGCTGGCCTGAAATGCAGGTCAGAAGGAAAGATAGTAGATTGATTCACCACGAAGACACGAAGGACACGAAGGACACGAAGCTTAGCTAAGATAAAACTTCGCGTCCTTCGTGTCGCCTAGAGACGCCTACTTTTAGCTTCGTGGTGCTCTGCTTTAAGTTGATGTGTATTAAAGTTTATAATCCGCCCCTACTTTTGAAGGATTGTAATCCCGAAAATCAATGTCAGGAAAAATATTGTCCATAATCTCAAGGGCGGTCAGGTAACGCTCATTGATCCTGTTCTTGCGAATGCTGTCGTGCAAATAGTTAAACCTGGCCAGATGATCGGTAACACGCTTGTTCGCATAATCGATAGTTGTCCCCGATTTCAGGATAAACGGCCAATCGGAAGCTTGGGCAAGCAAAATCGACCGGGCCGCCTGATTCAAGGCTCGCTTCTGCAATGGAGTAACCGCCACTCTTCGAAGATCCCGCGCCAATTGTTCCATCTCCTGTTCGGCCTTGTGCAGCAAGGGGTAAATCCAGTCATTTGTTTCATTGATCCAGTAGCTGGAATAACCTTGATCGCCCCAGGTTGACGCAGCTGGCGTTGCGATCTGAGCCGGAGACTGCTGTTTTAAATAATCCGAACAACTGGCGAGCTGGACGCCGTTGCTATCTTCGCTTGCCAGCCTCAGCACGCATTCCAGCCAGTGCGTACCTTCGAACCACCAATGGCCGAACAGTTCGGCATCGTAAGGCGCAACTATAATGGGTGGCCTGTCCATCGCAGCGCCAAGCCGATCGATTTGATGTTGCCGTTTACCGATAAAATCCAGCGCATGCTCATACGCCTTTGCCAAGGCCTGCCTCGGGTTATAAATCTGCTTGGGCAGGTTCCCGCCGGTCACGCGGTGATACTTTATCCCGGTATTGATGCGGGTTTTACCGTCGAGAATATAGGGCGCGACATAATCCAAATCCAGATCAAAACCGATATCGCTGTAGTATTCCCGGTAGTCGAAATCGCCCGGATAGCCTTCCTTTGCGCTCCAGACCTGCTTTGATGACTCAGGATCGCGCGCAAACGCCGCGACGTCGTTACCGCAATCCAGCGGCGCATAAACGCCATTACGGGGAGACTGGCTGGCATCCATAACGCCGTGACTATCGACGAAAAAATACTTGATACCGGCATCGGCCAGCACCGTCTCAAGGCCCGGATAATAGCCGCATTCAGGCAGCCAAAAACCGGTCGGGGCGCAGCCTAAATTAGCTTTAAACGTTGCGATGCCGGTATTGACCTGGTTGCGGACTGCGGTTTCGCTGACATTCAGTAGCGGCAAAAAGCCGTGGGTCGCGGCCGTTGTTATCAGCTCAAGCTTGCCGGTGGCCTGGTGTTTTTTAAAAGCCGACAGCAAATCGCCGTGGTAAAGCTCTTGGTAAGTGTTTAGCTCATCCAGGAAAAAGCGGCGATAGAGCCGCGCCAGTTTTTGATATTCCGGCTGTTTGCGGGTTCTGATAATTTCCTTTTCAGCCAACTCCAGCCGGCTATGCAGATATTTCAGGTACCGCGTTTGCAGCAGCTCGTCGCGCAGCATGGCAATCAGCGTCGGCGACAATGACAGCGTCAGCCGGTAATCGACGTTATCCGCGTGTAGCCGCTCAAGTACGCCGATCAGCGGCAGATAGCATTCGGTTATGGCTTCGAACAGCCAGTTCTCCTCAAAGAAACTGTCATGTTCAGGGTGACGCACATAGGGAAGATGGGCGTGAAGAATAATACTCAGCATTCCTTGCTGACAAGAAGCGTAATCGGAACGAGGCAAGCTTTTTGTCATCACGTTGATTTGCTGATTCCCTGGCCTGAGGCGTTTTTGCCCAGGCAATAAGTGGCGTTTTCATGACCTTGGCGCCACGTTGCCCCTGCATGAGGGGCATGAATAATATTCGAGTGCGCGAAAGCGATAAAACCATCCTCTTCGCAACAGATGCCAATGGCGGCTGAATAAGCCGTTTCATTAACCGGGTTGGGCAGGGATACTTGGTGCCGAGGGCTGGGACTGTCAATGGCAATGTCGAACCATGCTACCGTTTCGGTAGCGGTCTGTTCTTGCTCAGGTTGCGAATAAATCCTTAAGGTAAGAGGGCCTTTGTCCTCGTTGTCAGGCGCGGCGTTTTCCCGGTTTTCTCCAAGGTTCCAGTAGGCATAAAGGTGTCCGGGATCGACAGGCAAAAGGGTGACTTCGGGAATATTGTGGGACGCCTTGGGTGCAAAGCTCCGGCTAATCTCATCTCCGATATCGAGCAGTTCCTTTGGCGAAAGCCTGATTTTTTCAGCAAGCTCCGGCATCCCGCTTGAAAAGCATGGCGTAAAATTACGGCTGATTTCCTGGCTTATTTCAAGTACTTCACTCGCCGACAGGCTGATTTTGGAATTGTATCCTGAATGCAAAAACGTCATCACCATCTTAACCGTTACGATTGCCCTATCTAAAATGCTTCCTTACACCTAACCCATCTTTTTTCTTAGATTAAAGATGACCTAAAAAAGCAACTTTTCCCAAGTATACGTAGTAAATTCCACAGGGTCTAGCTACGGATTTAATTACACTGGAAACGCACCGGCATTTTCTACTGGCGGCACATCCCTATAGTTTGGTTGCAGCTTAATGCGGCAACTTTTTATACGCATAATTTCCGGCCTTTTGCGCAATGCTATCAAAAATCGGGCAAAACAACGTACGACGGTCAAAATCAGGGAAACTATGGGGCAAGCCTCTGGTTCGACCAAGGCCGTATCAATGCGCGAATCCCTGCCAACGGTTTTGTTGTGCTTGTTAAACAATGAAAGCCGGAACGGATAACAAGTCCGTTCCGGTCAGCAAAAACACAATTCAGTATTCCACATTCTCAAAAACCACAACACTCCGGGCATTGACCGAATAACGGTTTTCGTGAACCGGTTGTTGGTCTTGTCTCGGCACGATATCCTGAGGCGACTTCAGCGCTGTGTCCAAAGCCAAACACCATGCACGGCCGGGAATCACCGGCAGTTCAATGTAAACTTGTTGTTCGGACATATTCATTACAACATGCAGATCGGGGTCGTCATCTTCAACGCCGGCCAAGGTAAACGCCAAAAATTTCGCGTCATGATTACCCCATAGCGGCTTGTTGAGTTCAATGCCGTGCCACTGAATTTCGGCTATGCCCCTGTCATTGTGTCTTCCGGCCAAAAAGCGCCGCCGCATGATGGACGCATGCCGGGTACGCAGCGTTATCATGAGCTGGACAAAGCGCAGCATATCGGCATGTTGTTCGGTCATATCCCAATCTATCCAGGACAACTCGCTATCCTGGCAGTAGCAATTGTTGTTGCCGCGCTGAGTGTTCAGCAACTCGTCGCCTGCCAGCAGCATCGGAACCCCATGACTGAGCAACAGGATGGCGAAAGCGTTTTTCACCTGTTTCCGGCGCAATGCCAAAATACTTAAATCTTCGGTCTCTCCTTCGATGCCGCAATTGAAACTTAAGTTATTGTTGCAGCCATCCTTGTTATATTCGCCGTTAGCGTAATTATGCTTTTCGTTATAACTGAACAGATCATACAGCGTAAAACCGTCGTGACAGGTTACAAAGTTGATGCTGTTGATCGGCAATCGGCCTTTGTGTTCGTACAGGTCGTTACTGCCGCATAGGCGGGTTGCCAGCTCGTTGACCAACCCGGTATCGCCGCGCACAAAACGCCGGACAACATCGCGGTATCGACCATTCCATTCGCCCCAGCGGTAACCGGGAAAACTGCCGACCTGATACAGCCCGGCCGCATCCCAGGCCTCGGCAATCAACTTGGTCTTCGACAGTTGCTCTGAAAGCTCGATACCCCAGAGCAATGGCGGATCTTGCAGCACTTCACCGTTCTCCCCTCGCGCCAGCGCGCTGGCCAGATCAAAGCGAAAACCGTCAACGTGCATTTCCCTGACCCAGTATTCCAGGCAATTGATAATAAAGTTGGATACCAAAGGATGATTGGCGTTTACCGTATTGCCGCAGCCGGTATAGTCATGAAGAATGCTCTTGTCGAACTTGTCATGATGATAAAAAATATCATCGCCAATGCCCCTGAAATTAATAATGGGGCCTTCTGCGCCCGCTTCTGCGGTATGGTTGAACACCACGTCCATAATCACGCCGATGCCGGCCCGGTGCAGCGCCTTGACCAGGTCTCGAAATTCCTGCACATGCGTGCCCTGTTCCGGAGTCACGCAATAACCCGGATGCGGACTGAAAAAACTGTGCGTGCTGTAACCCCAGTAATTTTTCAAGCCCAGATCGGTGGTATGGACAGGCACATCCTGCTCGTCGAAAGCCATGATGGGCAACAGCTCAACGTGGGTAATGCCGAGTTCTTGCAGATAAGGAATTTTTTCAATCAGCCCGGCAAAAGTGCCTGGATTGGCGACTTTTGAAGAAGGATGCCGCGTAAAGCCGCCGACATGCAGTTCGTAAACGATGGCTCTTTCGCTACGAATGCGCAGCGGCACATCGCCTTCCCAATCATAACGGTCGTTGACGACAACGCAGCGCATCGCGGTCAGTTTATTGTCGCCCGGCAGGCACGCCGCCTTGCGGCTCCATCGTTTATGACTGACCGCACGCGCCCAAGGGTCAATCAGTTGCTTGTTTTTATCAAAATGCAATCCCGCTTCACGGATATGATTAGGCCCGTCCATGCGCCACGCATACCATGTGCCAACCGGCAACCCGGTCACATAAACGTGCCAGGAAAAAAAAGTTCGGTTGATATCTTCCTGCAACACGATGGTTTGGAAGGGTTCATCGCAGTCTGACGTGTCGAAAAGCAACAGTTCGACATGCGTCGCATAGCGGCTGAAAATGGAAAAATTAATGCCTTTCGTTTTAGCTCTGGCACCGGAAGGATAGGGATTACCCGGCCTTAACTGGTATTTCTTTTTGTGCATATTCACTTCTCACGCCTTGCACTCGCAAAGCTTAATTAAATAACTTGGGCTGTCTTCAATTGAAAACAGAAACTTATGAAAGAACTAAATTTCACTGATACTGATTATTGAAGACCTTACCGGCTTTTAACGGTTTGAATTCATAGACGCAACACATTTAAGAGGATACGGCTTTCGTCCAACAAGAAACAGCCGGATCAGGGCCTTACATCTCTGAAATAACGTCCAACGCCTCGGAAAGCATGGAAACGCCATGAATCTCTAAACCCTCGATAGTTTTTTTAGGCACGTTTGCCTTGGGAATAACCGCTTTCTTGAAGCCGTGTTTTGCCGCATCGTTAAGCCGCGCATGGCCATTGGCTACCGGCCTGATTTCGCCGCTCAGGCCGATTTCCCCAAAAAAGAACGCATCATGCGGAATGATTTTATCCTTCAGGCTGGACACAACGCCGACCACGATGGCTAAATCGGAACTGGTTTCCGTGACTTTTATGCCGCCGACCACGTTGGCATAAATTTCATCATTGGCGGTAAAAATGCCGCCATGCCGCGACAGCACTGCCAGCAGCATTGCCAGACGATTTTGATCAAAGCCCACCGCCAAACGCCGCGGATTGCCGTACTGGCATTCGGTCACCAGCGCCTGAATTTCCACCAACAGCGGCCGCGTCCCCTCCCACAGCACGGTCACCACGCTGCCGGAAGACGGCTTGTCGGGCCGGTTTAAAAACATCGCCGAGGGATTTTTAACTTCTTTGAGTCCGGTGCTGTCCATCGCGAAAAAACCCAATTCGCCGACGCTGCCGAATCGGTTCTTGTCTGCCCTTAACACCCGGAACCGGGCATCATCGGTTGATCCCAACATCACCTGGGTATCGACAATATGGCTCAAAGTCATAGGCCCCGCTAGCGATTGATCTTTGGTGACGTGCCCCACCATAAAAATCGATACGCCATGCTTTTTAGCGTATTGGGTCAAGTAGCTGGCCGATTCCCTGACTTGCGAAACCGACCCCGGCGCCGATTCGGTATCTTGGGTATGCATCACCTGAATCGAGTCGATGACCAGGATTTGCGGCTTGACTTCATCCAACACATCGCAGATACGCTGCACCGAAGTTTCGGCCAGCATCATGATCTTGTCCGCAGGCAGCTTGAGCCGGTGCGCCCGTTCGGCAATCTGTTGCAGCGATTCTTCGCCGGAAACATACAGCACGCTGACGCCGCGCGCGGCAATATTGGCAATGGTTTGCAACAGTAGCGTACTCTTGCCCGCCCCAGGCGCGCCGCCGATCAACACCACGCTGCCGCAGACAATCCCGCCGCCCAGAACGCGGTCGAATTCGGAAATTCCGCTAAAAATTCTTTCCGCCTGGGAAAGATTAACATCCGATAATAATTTAACCTCGGATCGGCTTCCGGCATAACCGGCCGAGCTTTTATTACGTTCCGACCCGCCCAGCCTGACTTCCTTGATGGTATTCCATTCGCCGCAGCTAGTGCATTGACCGCCCCAGCGAGGATAATCGGCTCCGCACTGGTCGCAGACAAATGCGGTTTTAATTTTCTTACTCATAACACTCTAAAAAATATCATCAACAGCGGTTAAATTACCGGGAACTATACACCCTTTGCTGTCAGCAATCGCTGACATTCAGCCGCATCCGGCCGCCCCTGTAAATACGATGCGCCGGGATCAACCGTAAAACGCGCATCCATCGCCGTGCGCCCCAGCAACATACGAAAACTCATGGTGTCGCGATTGGTCAGCGTCACTTCGGCTTTTATGAGCGATTGTCCCAAAATCATCTGGGTTTCTATCACATAGCGCCGTTGCGTATGTCCGCCGGAATCCATGACCAGCCTGCGATCTTTAACCGGCGCATGGCATTCAACCGCCACATCGGAGCGTTTTTGCATGGGATGGATGGCAAACATCACCCAATGTTCCCCGCCTTTTCGATAAGGCTCGATAGCGAACGCATGCAGCGCCGATGATCGGGCCCCGGTATCGATTTTTGCCTTAATCTCCGGCAGATTCAGTTCCGGCAGAGCCACCCATTCGCGCCAGCCCAACATTGGTTTATGTATCATCTGTGTAAAGCCTTACCCTAAAGTTATACTTTGACCCAACAACTGCCCGAACACCTGTAAAATGTGCGCCATTATGCTTGAATACAGCAAGCGGATAAAAATATTTATTAAATAAGGATAAGCCATGCCCGAATCACTGAGTTCCGCTTCCGACAAATCGGGTTTACCGCCCGGCTCATTGGTTCATGTTGGCGAAGTGCATGAACACGAACATAAAATTACCGTCATTGATTACAACAAAGCAACGCTAACCCGGCACACCATCAAGAACATTGACGAACTGCTGCCCTACCAAAGCACCGATACCGTCACTTGGGTCATTATCGACGGCCTTAGAGACGTCTCGGTTATCGACGCGATCGGCTGGCATTTTGGCATTCATGCGCTGATCCTTGAGGATATTCTTAACACGCATCAGCGCCCGAAATTCGAGGAATTTGATGATTATTTGTATATTGTTTTAAAAGCGCTGTCGCTGGCGGATGAATTTAATGTCGAATACGAACAGGTCAGCTTATTGCTGTTAAATAAGTTTGTTTTCACCTTTAAGGAAAAGCCGGATGAGATATTTGATCCCCTGTTCAGCCGGCTTAACAACGATAAAAGCCAAATCAGGAACCTTGGCACCGATTACCTGACCTATATCATCATGGATACCATCGTCGACGAGTATTTTGCCCTGCAAGACAACTTCGACGAACTGATTGAAACCGTCGAAGACGAATTACTGAGCAACCCATCGGCGCAAACCCTGAACACCATCCAAAAAATCAAGCGTGAATTGATTTTTTTACGCCGGAGCGTATCGCCGTTGCGGGAACTGCTGGCCTCCATTCAACGCAGCGAATCCCCGCTGCTCAATGACAAAACCAAGCGCTACTTCGGCGATGTTTACGATCACGTCATACGCGTCAGTGAAGCGATGGAATCGTACCGGGACTTGATCGCCGGCATGCTGGACATTTATTTGTCCAGCGTCAGCAACAAAATGAACGAAACCATGAAAATACTGACCGTGTTTGCGTCCATTTTTATCCCGTTAACCTTTATCGCCGGCGTCTACGGCATGAATTTCGAATACATGCCGGAACTGAAATGGAGATGGGGCTACCCGGCATTGTGGGCGGTATTTATCGGCGTGTCGGTATTGTTGCTCAGGTTTTTCAAGAAAAAGGACTGGATTTAAACGGCTCAAAACATTGTCATAGAAAAGACCATGCGCCTATTTTTAATAGCAATAGCGCCACCCTCTAAAATCAGGAGTATTTACAAAATAGCCGGGTAAGCTGTCGCAGCATCCAAAGGTAGCGATCCGTATCAAAATCAGGATAAAGCTTTTCTGATCCTCTGAAAGCTGCATTTTCGCCTGACGACCATCCAATTGAGCTCTTACAGCCCCCTTTCCTCTCGGATAAATATCCTATAAACTTAAAAATAGCTTGCTAATGAATAAGCAATTAAATATCTTGATTAAAACAGTAGGTTAAGAACAACCCGGTTAAACTGGCGCGGTGCGGATTGCCGCCAACAAGCACTTTACCAAGCAGGCACAAGCATGATTTTGGTTCAATGTAGCTGCTACTGTAACCCTGGATATATTTCTTACGGCCCGTTAATTCTGAGCCGACCATGAGACCCCCGACTTTGAAAACATTATCCCGCCTTCCGGCAGAGGCAGCCGCAAATCCACCTTCCAACCCACCGTACACCCTGTCAGCACTCCGGCATGACAGAGAGCGTTGTTCCCTATGAAGCGTAGCGGATTATTTGCACTGCTGTTGGTTGGAGCCATTTGGGCCTCTTCCGGCTTTGCGAGCGCGCAGCAGCCCTTGCGCGTCGGTTCTGAAATCGGCTTTCCGCCTTATGCCGATGTCGATACTCAGGGCCAACCGACCGGTTTCTCCGTCGAACTGTTGGCTGCGGTTGCCGCAGTAATGGATATTCCTGTTACCTTCCATCCCGGTGAATGGGATACCGTCTGGCAAAACCTGAAGACGGGTAAAATCGCCGCCCTGCCGCTAGTGGCGCGCACGCCGGAACGTGAAAAACAGGCGGAATTTACCCAGCCTCACACCATCGGCTATGATAGCTTCTTCGTTCGCAAAGGTAGCCCGGACCTTTATTTCATCGAACAGGCCCGCGCCATGAGCATCATTGTGCTGCGCTCGGATGCCGCTCATGAAGCTCTTGCCAGCCGCGGCTTCAACACTCAACTGGTAATTGTCGATGACCTGGCTGACGGCTTTCGCCTGCTGGCCTCAGGGCAGCATGACGCATTGCTGGCGCCGATGCGCCCCGGTAATGCATTGGTATATAACCTCGGATTGGATAAGATCGTCGTACCCGGTCCGCTGCTCAAGGAATACCGGCGGGAATTCTGTTTTGCCGTACGCAAAGGCAACACCGAGTTGCGCGATCGACTCGATCAGGGCCTGGCTATCGTCAAGGCCAACGGCGAGTATGACAGGCTTTACAAAAAACGGCTGGGCCCCTACGACGAGTCGTCGGTTTTTCCGCTTAGATATGTCATTTGGGCAGCGCTGGCTGCTACCGGCTTGTTGGCGCTGATGGGGCTGTGGACCTGGCAGCTGCGCCGTCAGGTTGCACTGCGCACGGCCGAGCTGGCTCAGGCCTACACCGCCGTACACTCCGAACGGCAGCGACTGCATGACGTGCTACAGTCGCTGCCGGCTTATGTCATTCTGCTGACGCAGGATTACCACGTGACCTTTGCCAACCGTTTTTTTGAACAGCGCTACGGCAAAGCCCAAGGGCGGCCTTGCTATAATTACCTGTTTAGCCGTAGTGAGTCCTGCGAGGTCTGCGAAACTTTCAAGGTGCTGAAAACCAACGCACCGCTGAACTGGAAATGGACCGGTCCGGATGATCACGATTACGAGATTCACGACTTTCCGTTCACGGACTCCGACGGCTCGCCGATGATCATGGAAGTCGGCATTGACATCACCGAAATGAATCGGGCCAAGAAAGCGCTACGCGAAGCCAATGCCTCACTGGAGCAGCGCGTGGCCGAGCGCACGGCCGAACTGGAAATGGCGCGGCAAGAGGCCGAGCAGGCTCGCGATCTGCTGCGGGTGACCATGGACAATGCGCCGGCGCTAATGTCTTATATTGGCCAAGATTGCCGATACCGTCACATCAACCGAAACTACGAGCAGTGGTTCGGCCATAGCGGTGAACGGGTACTGGGCCGCCACATGCGGGACGTCATCGGCGAGGTGGCTTGGCAAACCGTCAAGGATCACGTCCAGCGAGTCTTGGCCGGTGCACAGGTCGAATTCGAGCTCCAGGTACCGTATCTCAAGGGCGGCCCGCGCTGGGTTCACGCGACGTATTCCCCGGACTTCGACGCCAAGGGACAGGTGCGCGGATTTGTGGTGCATGTACTCGACATCAGCGAGCGTAAAAAGGCTGAGGAGGATCTGGTCAAAGCTCATGCAATCCTCGACGGAATGCTAGCCCAAGCGCCGGTCGGCTTCGCCTACCTCGACCGCGAGTTGCGCTACCGCCTCATCAATGACAGGCTCGCGGAAATTAACGGCCTTCCTGCTGTCGCACATATCGGCAAACGCATCCATGATATCGTGCCGATGTTGGCGCCTGCTGCCGAAGAGATTGTCAATCAGATTCTATCGACAGGAGCGCCGGTAAATAATCATGAGCTCAGCGGAGAAACCCCATCGGCACCCGGCGTAATACGTTACTGGAACGAAAGTTGGTATCCTTTGCATAATAATAACGGTGAGGTCATCGGATTCGGCGTCATCGTAGAGGATATTACTGACCGCAAACAAACCGAAAAAGACTTGCTCGAAGCGGACCGGCGCAAGGATGAATTCCTTGCCATGCTCGCCCATGAACTGCGCAATCCCCTGGCGCCGATCAGCAACGCCGTGAATATCCTGAAATTGCCCAGCCTGGACGAGGCGCAACTTACCTGGTGCCGCGATGTCATTGGCCGCCAGGTCGAACACATGGTCCGGCTGGTCGACGACCTGCTGGATGTCTCGCGCATCAGCCGAGGCAAGATCGAACTGAAGAAAGAGCCGCTCGAAGTGTCGGCTATCGTGCGGCGGGCGGTCGAAACCAGCCAACCGCTGATTGATGCTCACCGCCATGAATTTTCCGTACACCTGCCGCCTGAGCCGTTATACGTCAAAGGCGATCCGGTCCGGCTGTCGCAGGCCGTGTCTAACCTGCTCAACAACGCCGCCAAGTATACCGACGAAGGCGGCAGCATCGTGCTGACCGTTGAGCCGGCGGGCAATGATATCTTGTTCCGGGTCCGCGACAACGGCCGCGGCCTCGCTCCTTCGGCGCTGTCCGGCCTGTTTCAGTTGTTCTATCAGGTGGACCGCACCATTGACCGCGCGGAAGGCGGTTTGGGCATTGGTCTGGCGCTGGTTAAAAGCCTGGTGGCGATGCATGGCGGCGAGGTATGGGCGCAAAGCGAGGGCCGCGGCAAAGGCAGCGAATTCGTTATTCGCCTTCCCGGCCTGCCGTTACCATCGACTGTTCCGGCTCTTTGCCAACCAAGCTCCAAACCGGTTGAAGGTTCGCTCCGCATCCTCGTGGTCGACGATAACTATGATGCAGCCCAGAGCCTTTCCCTGTTGCTGGTCAGCAAAGGTCATACCGTATGGTTAGCCCATGACGGTTATGAAGCCTTGGAAGTCGCGCAAGCCCAACGGCCACAGGTCATACTGCTCGACATCGGCCTGCCCGGAATGGACGGCTACGCGGTTGCGCGGGCGCTAAGACAACATCCCGACCTTAAAACGACTATCCTGATCGCCCTGAGCGGTTACGGACGACCGGAGGATCGTGAACTGGCGAAAACAGCCGGATTCAACGATTATCTGGTTAAACCGGTTAATTTTGACGAGCTGCAATGCGCCCTGAATCCGGCCATCATTTCTTTACAAGAGACTTTTTAAGTAACCGGGCAAAAGTTCTTCGGTATCTTGGAGTGCAAGCTCTGCCTCGGCAATTGCCCCTGCATTGCCTACATGGATGTAGGTACTTAGCCCAGTAGGGTACGCATCGCGTACCTTTTTGGGATTTGATCCAGGAATTTAATCCAGCGAAAAATATTGAAAATGGTACGCGATGCGTACCCTACGGTGCTGTCCTTGCAGTCGTAAAGCGCCTACTTTTGGTGCTTGCAAAGCAGGCAGAGCCTGCACTCCGGCTTTGAACCTTAGCGGAAAATTTATATCCCCGTATTTAAGATGTCCATGAGTCCGCCAGCGATTCCGCCTGCTTCATAACCAGCTCAATCGCTTCCGCCGCCTTGTCCGGCGGATACTTGTAACGCTGCAACGTGCGCCGAACCAGTATCTATCATACCGTTCCGCGAGGCGTTGAATGGGTAATCCCATCTCGCCTGTTTTGGTGCTGCCGCTATCGCTGAGCCATGCGAATTGCTTGCCATACACGTGTATTTTAAGTAGATTCCTATCAAGACTTGTTTCGTCAACTTTGGAGTAGGCGCTATTGGACAGTTTGCAGGTACAACAGGAACACGGCCAAATCATAGGCACTATTGATGAGGTGCATGGCCCGGTGGTGATTATCGACTGCATCCAGCTGCCGCCTTTGCGCCAAGCCTTGTGTACCTGTTTCGATCATTCCACCTATCTTTTCGAAGTTCACCAGCATCTTGATGAGCGGCATATCCGGGCTATTACCCTGCACGGCACGGCCGGATTAAGCCGAGGCATGACCGTATACGACACCGGCGCGCCATTGCATGTCCCTGTATCCGAGCAATGTTTGGGACGGTTGCTGAATATTTTTGGCGAACCGCTGGATGGGCTGTCGCCATTACCTGAAACCGAATTCCGCAATATTCACGCAAAACCGCTGCCGTTATCCGAAGCCATCGGCATCAGCGGCATTCTGGAAACCGGCATTAAAGTCATCGATTTATTATGTCCTTTTGTTAAAGGCGGCAAAACCGGCCTGTTCGGTGGCGCGGGGGTCGGCAAGACCGTGCTGGTTATGGAATTCATCCATGCCGTTTCCGCGATCCACAAGGGCGTGTCGGTCTTTGCCGGTGTCGGCGAACGCATCCGTGAGGCCCACGAGTTATGGCGGGAAATGCAGCAGGCGGGGGTCATGGACGATACTCTGCTGGTGTTCGGGCAAATGGATGAATCGCCCGGCGTGCGCTTTCGCATCGCGTTGTCTGCCCTGACCTATGCCGAATATTTCCGCGATACGCTGCATAAGGAAGTGCTGTTTGTGGTCGACAATGTCTTCCGTTTTGTTCAGGCCGGCAGCGAAATCTCCAGCCTGCTGGGCCGCATGCCCGCTACCGTGGGTTATCAGCCGACCTTGACCACGGAAGTCGCCGAGTTGCAGGATCGCATCTTGTCCACACGGCAGGGCGCCATCACTTCGGTGCAGGCGGTCTATGTTCCGGCCGACGATATGACCGATCCTGCGGTCAGCGCCATCCTCAGTCATTTGGATACCACGGTTATCCTGTCCCGGGACCAGGCCAGCAAAGGCATTTATCCCGCCGTCGATCCATTGCGCTCCAGCAGCAAACTGATGGACAGGCATACCCTGGGAGATCGCCATTATGAAGTTGCCAAGGGGGTGCGCGAGCATCTGGCGCGCTATCACGAACTGGAGGATATTATCGCGATGCTGGGCATCGAAGAATTAGGCGAGGCCGACCGGAAAATAGTTCTGCGCGCCCGTAAATTGCAACGCTATCTGACCCAGCCGTTTGCGGTTTTGGCCGAGCCTACTAAGCAAACCGGGGTTTCGGTGCCACTGGAGCAAACCCTGACCGATTGCGAAGCCTTTTTGGCAGGGCGCTATGACGAGCTAACCGAAGATCAATGTTATATGCGCGGATCGATGCAGGAAAGTCTATGAACCTAAAAACAGCGGTTTATCCACGAAAAGCACGAAAGACACAAAATGGCACAGCTCCAATTATCCAGACTTTAGATAAGAACCTACGTTATGGTATTTTTCGTGCTTTTTGTGTCGCCTAAGGCGCCTACTTTTGGTTTTCGTGGGCAAAAGGGTTTTCCAGGATGAGCCAATTCGCACTAAACCTGTTCGATGCAAGCCATGAACAGCGCATCGAAGGCGTTACCTCGTTTGTCGGCGAGGACGCTTCGGGCAGCTTTGGAATTCAAGCTAATCATGCGCGGTTTATGACTACCTTGGTTTTCGGTCTGGCGCGTTTTCGTCTGGAGACAGAAGAGTGGCAATATCTGGCCCTGCCGGGCGCGGTTGTGTATTTCAACAATAACGAACTATCGATCAGCACCCGGCATTTCCTGATCGACACCGATCTTGAGCGGATCAGTGCCTTATTGGAGCAGCAATTGATCGCCGAAGAAGAAAACCTGCGCGTAACCAAGGATAGCCTGCATCAAATGGAACAGGCCATGCTAAAGCGCATGATGTCGCTTAAACGTAAACCCGGTTGGTAGCCATGAGTAATCAAAAACAACTTAAAGACAAAATTGAAAATCAGGTCAAGCGCATCAAAAAAGCGGAACAACATGATCAGGGGCCGAACCTGCCCTCGCTTGGCACATTGGGTCTGGTCATGATATTGCCTATTATCGGCGGCGTTTATTTAGGCCACTGGCTGGACGACATGGTGGAGGGTTACTCGACGCACTGGACGCTCAGTTTATTGTTCTTAGGCATAGTGATCGGAGTTTTTAACGTGTACTTTCTGATTAAGGATTAAAAAGCCCTCTCCAGAGGGAGAGGGTTGGGTGAGGGGAATTTAATTGACTTTAACTGACAACGCACGTTCTTTAAGAAAAAACCAAACTGATGCGGAACGCTTGTTATGGCAAAAGCTAAGGAACCGACAATTGTTAAACATGAAATTTCGTAGACAATTCCCTATTGAACCTTATATTGCTGATTTTGTTTGCTTGGAGCTAAAGTTAATTATTGAATTGGATGGTTCTCAACATTTTGACCAAATTGCGTATGATAAAGAAAGAACTGATTTTCTTAAAGAACGAGGATTTGAAGTATGTCGTTTTTGGAATAATGATGTCTTTAAAAATACTGAAGGCGTTATGGAAAGTATCCGTTTAACAATTCTGAAACGTAGAGATGAAAGGGATTAATAAAATAAGCTTTTTTATTCCCCTCACCCAACCCTCTCCCTCTGGAGAGGGCTTTTTTACGATACATCAGGCTAAATCATGGAAAACGAATTTGCTTTTGCTCTCGGCCCGGTGGTAATAGCCACATCCGTCATTACCACGTGGGGCATCATGCTGGTCATTACCGCGTTAGCCTGGCTTTCAACGCGGCGTTTGGAAATGCTGCCGGGTAAATTACAAACTACCGTTGAAAGCATTGTAGTGGCTATCGACAAGGCTATCGTCGCTGTCGCACCCGAACACGGACGGCTAATCCTGCCTTTTATTGCGACCCTTTGGCTGTTCCTGATCATTGCCAACCTGATCGGTTTGATACCCGGCTTGCATTCGCCAACCCGCGATCTTTCAGTGACCTCGGCACTGGCAATACTGGTGTTCTTCTCAGTGCACTGGTTTGGCATAAAAACCCAGGGTCTGAAAAACTACCTGCGCCATTACTTGAGCCCCAGCCCGATTTTGCTGCCTTTCCATATTATCAGCGAATTGACCCGTACCTTGGCATTGGCTGTCCGTTTATTCGGCAATATCATGAGCCTGGAAATGGCGGCCTTGCTGGTACTGCTGGTGGCAGGGTTTCTCGTGCCAATTCCTATTTTAATGCTGCATATCATTGAAGCGCTGGTACAGGCCTATATCTTCGGTATGCTGGCACTGGTCTATGTGGCCGGGGCCATACAATCCCAACAACATGATTCACCGGAGTAATTTATGTCAGACATCGCCTCGATTGTCCTTGGATCCAGCATCGCCGCTATTATCGGTATCGCGCTGGGAGTGATGCTCCCTGCCTTGGCTATGGGCAAAGCCATCAGCAGCGCCTTGGATGCCTTATCACGGCAGCCGGAGTCGGAGCGGTCGATTATGCGCACCTTGTTTATCGGCTTGGCGATGATCGAATCGTTGGCTATCTATTGTCTGGTTATTATTTTGATTGTGCTGTTTCGGAATCCGCTGCTTGAATACGTTCTTAAATGATTGAAAAAGAATTCACCACGAAGACACGAAGGACACGAAGATATGGAATTTGACGATTTATCAAGACAAGTGATCGGCTGTGCGATTGAAGTCCATAAAACTTTAGGAGCCGGATTGTTGGAATCCACTTACGAAAAGTGTTTAGAGCATGAGCTTCACCTTGCAGGACTTTCTTATGCAGTACAACAACTATTGCCTGTTACCTATAAGGGCATTGAACTGGACTGTGGGTATAGGATTGATCTTGTGGTAGAAAATAAGCTGATTATTGAATTGAAAAGCGTTGAAAAATTACAAAAAATTCATGAGGCGCAGATACTCACCTACATGAAATTGACTGGCTTAAACGTAGGATTACTAATTAACTTTAATGAGACACTCTTGAAAAATGGCATTAAACGTTTTGTTATCTAAGACTTCGTGCCCTTCGTGTCTTCGTGGTGAATAGTTTTTTACCGAACACCCAAACCGGCAATAAAGCATATGGAATTCAACCTATCCACTTTAATTTTTGAAATCATCAATTTCCTGATCCTGATCTGGATTTTACAGCGGATTTTTTACAAGCCCGTGCTGGAAGTCATCGCCAAGCGTAAGCAGTTTATCGACCAATCGCTTAGCGAAGCTAAAAACCTGAAAATACAGGCGGAACAACAATGCAGCCTTTATGAAAACCGGCAAAAATTATGGGATCAGGAAAAACAAACGGCTATCAGCGCCCTGCACCGGCAGCTGGAAGCCGAAAGAAAAGCGCACCTGGACAAGCTGAATGCCGATCTTGAGCAGGAGCGGCAAAAAGCCCGTGTGTTGCTGTCGAAACAGCGGCGGGAGATACAGCAGCAGCTCGAAAAACAGGCCTTGCGCAACGGCGCAAAATTTGCCGGAATGCTGTTGCATCACTCCGCTGGCCCCGAACTGGAAGCCCGCTTATTTACGCTGCTGATGGACAACCTGGTCACCTTGCCGGAAGCCTGCAAGCTGTGCCTGACCATGATGGGCACCAAAAAATCGGTGCCTATCAAGATAACCAGCGCCTATCCGCTGCCTGTTGAAATGCGCCGGCAACTGGAACAAAAGCTGGGAACATTAATCAACAGTCAACTCAATTTTCAATACCGTCAGGATCAAGCGCTGATCTCCGGCCTGCGCATGGACATCGGGGCCTGGGTGCTTAATGCCAACCTGCAACATGAACTGACCGGTTTTGCCGAGATTGCCAATGAGCCCGAATGATACTGCGCTTGTATTCCCCGCGTTCGAGGGTGAGATTGCAACCGCTGTCGAGCCTGGGTCACAGGGCAGTCTGCTGGATAAACAAGCCGAGTGGCTGGCTAACTATCAGCCGGGGCTGCGTATTATCGAACAGGGCACGGTGGTTTCAATCGGCGACGGCATCAGCTGGATCAAAGGCCTGCCGTCGGCGGCTATCGAAGACATCCTGGTTTTTGCCGATGGCAGCCGGGGCATGGTCTTCGACCTTAACCGCGACCGCATCGGCGCAATTTTGCTGTATGAAACCGAAGCGCTGACCGCCGGCACTACGGTTCGCCTTTCCAAGCACTCGCTGAGCATACCGGTCGGCAACGAATTTATCGGCCGGGTTGTCGATCCGCTAGGTGCGCCGTTGGACGGACTGCTTCCGCCGCCCCATACAGGGCGTGAAAACCTGGAAAAAGCCTCGCCCGCGATTATCGCCCGCGATTTTGTCCATAAACCGCTGTACACCGGCATTAAAATTATCGACACCCTGATTCCGATAGGCAAAGGCCAGCGGCAATTGATCGTCGGCGATGAAGGCTTGGGCAGAACGTCAATCGCCATCGATACCGTTATTAATCAAAAAGATAAAAATGTGCTGTGCATCTACGTGCTGATCGGCCAGAAGCGCTCTGCGGTGGTCAGCACCCTCGAAACCTTAAAAAGCCATGGCGCGCTGGACTATACGGTGTGCGTGGTCGCCGAAGCCAGCGCCCTGCCCGGCTTGCAATATATCGCCCCGTTCGCCGGTTGCGCGTTGGCCGAATACTGGATGGCGCAAGGCCGGGATACGCTGATTATCTATGACGATTTATCTACTCATGCCAGGACTTACAGGGAGTTGTCTTTATTGCTGCGCAGACCGCCAGGGCGCGAAGCCTATCCGGGCGATATCTTCTTTGTCCATTCCCGCTTATTGGAACGCTCGACCTGCCTGAATGCCGAAAACGGCGGCGGCAGTATGACCGCCTTGCCGATTATCGAAACCAAGCAGGGGGAAATTGCCGCCTACATTCCGACCAACCTGATTTCCATTACCGACGGGCAAATCTATCTGGACAATGACCTGTTTGTGTCAGGATTTCGCCCGGCCATTGATATTACCCGCTCGGTATCGCGGATAGGCGGTAAGGCCCAGGACATGAGTATTCGCGACCAAGCAGGACAAATGAAGCTGGATTATCTGCAATTTCTGGAGCTGGAAGCCTTCACCCGTTTCGGTCAGCGTCTGGAAGCGTCAATGGAAGCGCGGATCAAACGGGGCCGACTGCTGCGCGAGCTATTAAAACAGGATCGGCAGGTTCCGCACAGCAACCTTTTCCAGCTGGGTTGGCTGACCGCGTTTAATGCCGGGCTGTTTAACCAGGCGGCTCCTGAAGACATTGCCGGGCTTTTGGTTCGCATCGAGCAGGGCATTAAAACTACAGCGCTGACCATGGAAAGCAGTCCTGAGCAGTGGCGGCAAACGCTTAGTGAGTGGCTTAAATCGTCATGAGCCTGAGCCGCGAACTGCAACTGCATATTACCCAGCTAAAGGAGATACGCAGCATTTTAAATTCAATGAAGATCCTGGCTTTCATGGAAACTCATAAGTTGCAGCGTTTTAAAACCATGCAGGGTCAGGCCGTGGCTAATATCGAACGCGCGGCACTGGATTTTCTGGATTTTTATCCCGGCCTGGCCGCCGCAGAGGGCAACGTTGCGCATGTTTGCATCTTGGTGGGCTCGGAACGCGGGTTTTGCGGCGATTTTAACGAAAGCCTGATCAACGCTATCGCAAGCCAGGCTTATACCGGCATTATTGCGATCGGCAGCCGGCTTTGCAACCGCTTGGAAGGCGCAGATAAGGAGGTCATCGCGAGACTTGAAGGCGCCAATGTCGCCGAAGAAGTGCCTACGGTTATTAATCGCCTGATTGACACCATCAGCGCATTGCACGGCAAATCCGCCCCTGCATTACAACTGACTGTTGCTTATCACGATAACTCATCTGGCCAAATCCGCCGGCGGCAGGTGTTCCCCCCTTTTGCCCAGCCCAATCAGATAACCTTTCATTACGGCCACCCGCCTGTGCTCAACCTGGAACCCGGCGAATTTTTTGCAGACTTGATCGACCATTATTTATTTGCGGTACTGCATGAGATTTTTTATATCTCGCTGTTGGCCGAAAACAATAGCCGCCAGCAACATCTGGAAGGCGCAGTCAATCATCTTGATGACGAAACCATACGGCTGCAAAAAAAATCCCAGATTTACCGCCAGGAAGAAATTACCGAAGAAATTGAAGTGATATTGTTGAATACGGAGAATCTTTAAGAGGTGCTGAATGTTGCGGACAATATCAGCCGTTGATGCAGTCGTACCCGTCCCCTATAAAAATGTTGCCTTCATAGTGAAATAAATCAATAATAGTTTCGTATCGCTATCTTTTTCAGTAAACTCTCTTTCCATGAGCGGGCAGCAATGATTATGAAAAGCTTATTAACTTGCCTTGCAGTATTAACCTTGTCATTCGATGTTTCCGCTATTGAAGTTCAGGAAGAGCCGAAGATTATTACTTCGAACAGGATATCGCTAAGTCAGGCAAATTCACCGGACACGCTATCGGCTAGTCATATCGTTAACAGCCATGCGATTCCTCGAGCTTTAGCCGAAAAACCCAGTGAATTTAAAACTGCTCTTTGCGTCTATTTAATCATCATCGTTGTTTATTCAATTTACGGAATTAAAGCTCACTCAAAAGCTTAGGCTGAACATTGATAGGCAGTTGATACGCCCAAGCATCGCTAGTTTAGGGGTTGACCTTCATCGTTTATCAGCGATGAAGGTTTTTTTTAAGCCATACAATTTCATTAATCCGGCACCGGCGGAGGAATGGCAACCGCCCTGCATTTTCGTCATGTTAACAAACCCTTGTTTTAGCCTCTCGCTCCTGTTCGCGAGGCGCGACTTTGGCCAACTCTGCCATCTCATCGGCCAGAAGATCCAGTATGTCGTCCGCCGAGATGATGCCCACCAGCCCCCCTTCCTGATTAATCACCGGAATGCGACGAATGCCCTTGGTGCGCATCAGTCGAATCGTCTCAAACACGCCGTCTTTTTCCTGCACGCTGATCAGCTGCGGCCCCATGATGTCGCCTACACTAAAATCATCGAGATCTAGGGATTGGGAAATAACTTTTATGACAATATCGCGGTCTGTAACAATGCCGATCGGCACCCGCTTTCCCTTACCTTCGTCGACCACCACCAGAGCGCCCACATGATACTCGCGCATGAGTTGTGCCGCCTCCGGTAGACTCATTTCTCTGGTCGCGAACACCACTTCGCGATTGCAAAATTCACTAATAGACATCGTCATATCCTCCGCTTAAGTTAAGGTAGGGCTACGGTTCTTTCGGATTGTCCCTCTTGCTGATATGTTTTATTTTCTTGCTGTTATGGCTTCGGAATAGTCCATTGAGCAATGCTGGCAAACGCATCGACAATTAAATCAACTGACAGTGTAGCGAGGATTATTCCCATGATACGCTCCAATATTTCCGCACCATTCTGCCCAATGATGCGAAAAAGATGCTCTGCGAGAAGCATTAACACGTAAGTAACTAGAAGGACGGCAAGCATTACAGCCGCAGTCATTACCTGCGTGGTGACGGAATAGAGTTGATTGTCAGTAAGTAAAATCACCACCATAATAGCTTCCGGTCCGACAATGGAGGGTATTGCCAGCGGAAATATCGCGATATCATGCCCTGGCTCAAACTGCCCGAAAGCAGTTTTCGCTTGACCAAAAATCATCTGGAGGCCAAAAAGAAATAAAATGATGCCGCCGGCTATTTGCAACGAAATAAGTTGAATGTTCATTGCAGCAAGCAGGATTTGCCCTATAAGAATTGCGCCAAGCAGAATGATAGCCGAATAAGCCATCGCCCTTGTTGCAATTTTTCTGCGTTCTCTCGGCGAAAGCCGGGTAGTCATTACCGCAAAAAGAGCAACAGTCCCAATCGGTTCAATAGTTACCCAAATCATGAGAGCGTCGTGGATTATTTTATTAAGCACTTGCCCTCCTATGTGACATCAACTTCAACTTTTTAAAGTGAAAAAACGTTCCTGATCGTTTATAAGACTTATTCTGTTATTTACATGACGATCCATTTTAAACAAAATTTACGCTATCATAATTAGTAATTGTACTTATCGGGACAGGTTTTATTATGGAATTAATTTGGGTTGGCACCGCTTATCTGGCAGGCTTGGTAACCAGCCGATTACATTTGCCCCCCTTGGTGGGCTACCTGATAGCGGGGTATGTTTTAAACCTTTCCGGCGTTGAGCCTAACGAAACGCTCAGTCATTTAGCCGATATCGGCATTGAGCTGCTGCTCTTTACGGTCGGCCTGAAGTTGAAGCTTTCTTCGCTGTTGCGACGCGAAGTGCTTAGCGTCGGCACCTTGCATCTCCTGGTCGTCACCCTGGTTTCCGCGCTGGTCTACTTTGGCTTTAATGGACAGGTGACCGGCGGCCTGGTGATTGGCGTGAGTTTGGCTTTTTCCAGCACCATTCTCGCGATTAAGGTGTTGGAAGATAGCGGCGAACTGTCCACTTTGTACGGCCGCGATGTGTTAAGCATATTAATATTGCAGGATATTGTTGCGATCGGCCTGCTGGCTGTCGCCAATAACAAGCAACCCTCGCCCTGGGCACTGTGTCTGTTGCTGCTGCCGTTGCTTCGCCCTTTGGCCTATCGGCTGCTTAGCGCCAGCCGCAACGATGAATTGAAATTGTTATTGGGCATCGCGCTGGCTTTGGCAGGCGGCGTATTGGCGCAAAAGGTCGGCATTTCCAGCGACATCGGCGCGCTGATGATGGGAGTTATGCTGGCCGGACACGCCGACATAGACGATCTGTCTAAAAAACTCTGGGGCCTGAAGGAAACTTTTTTAGCCGCCTTTTTCCTGCAAATCGGTTTGGCCGATTTGCCGGGCTATGACGAAATCCTACAGGTCTTGGAGTTAGTCTCTTTATTGCCATTGCAGGGCCTGCTGTTCTTCGCGTTGTTTTTACTGGTCGGGTTACGCGCCCGCACGGCTTTTGTTTCCGCACTGGCCTTGATGACCTACAGCGAGTTTGCCTTGATCACCTCAAGTGTCGTGGTCAAGGCGGAACTGCTTCCCCCGGCGTGGGAAGCGGTCATCGGTCTGGCGGTTGCGCTTTCCCTGGCTATTGCCGCGCCCTTGAATCGGTTTTCGCACCGTATCTTTTCCTTTCTGGAACCGGGACTAGTTCGTTTTGAACGCAAGGTCGACCATCTGGACCGGCTGCCCAGCAGCATCGGGGGCGCGGAATGGCTGGTGGTGGGCATGGGCCGCACCGGCATGTCGGCCTATCTCGCTTTTAAACAGCAGGATATGCGGGTGTTGGGCCTGGATGCCGACCCTATCAATCTAAAAAACTTGCTGGCCGAGGGGCGAAGGGTGATTTACGGCGATGCCGAAGACTCTGCGCTATGGGAGAACCTGCCCTTGGCAAAAATCAAAGGGATTGTCCTGACCATGCCGGCATTCGAAGTCCGGTCATCATCGATCAGGCAATTGAAAAACCTGCAATTCTCAGGTTCGATCGGAACGATTTGTTTTCATGACCACGAGGAAACCGAACTGTATGACTTGGGAGCGACTTTTGTCATTCATCCGTTGATCGAAGCGGGCAAACAATTAACCGGACAATTGCTGGATTCAACCTATCAGACCGACTTGGAAGCGTAACATCAGCAAACAGGCCGGAAATGACCATCGGCTATGTCGGCCGGGAAAGCCGCAACCGGTAAATGAGCCTGCTGTAGATCGCAACATTGACCAGTATGACTAAGCCCGCCAGCCAAAGCTGGATGTCTCTGGTGAGTCCGGCAGGATAGATGATGGGCAGGAGATAATGGTCAATAAAGCTACCGGAGTAACCCGCATCCCCGGCCATTCGGCGAAATCCGACTTCTATTGTCGTAAGCGGACACAGCCCTCCGGCCAATTCAATATATGCCCCCCAACAGGCGGCCGGAATATGAACCAGCGCAACCCAGCGAAAGCGAAGCGCGAACAGCCCACCAAAAACGACGAAGCCGATAAACAGGAGATGGACAATAAGAACAGAGTCGGCTAAGAATCGATATATCATTTAATTTGCCAGATCCCCACCCCCGGCAATAGGATGGCTTAACCGTCGGGATCGATTAAGTTTGTAGCTTCGTAGGTAAGTAAACCTTCGAAACCCAGCCTATTGAGTTTCACACCACAAGCGTGCGACAGCTCTAGTCATGCACCTTTTTCCTTATCGGTTAATACGGTATAGATGACATAAATTACATACACTACAGTTAGAATATAAATTATTGCGGCCATGTTTATTACCCACATTAAATATTTTTATGATTTGCCTAAGTACCGATTAACTGAGCATTTAGGCCCCCGTACAGCCTTATTGAGAATATACCAAAAACAAGCTAGATGCTACCGGCATTAAGAACAAACGGCGGCAACGGGCAATGCAAGGTTGAGCATATTGCTCTTAGCAGTTCCGCTTCATGAGCGCTGACTTTACCATCATGTGATATTGTCAGAGCCAGCGCGGAGACCAGCGCTTGTTTGTCCAGCATATGCAGTCTGTCCAGTTGGCTCAACGCTGCCTCTGCGGCAGGAACCCAATTCTGGAGCGGTTCATAGTTCGGCCACTGTTTTGTGTCGATCAGCATTTTTATACGCGGCTCATAGCGCCCCAAGGACTCCATGCCTTTTTGATAGGCCTCGCCGGTTTCGGCATGTCCTTGCTTCGCCATTACCGAAAGTAACACGCCGACGGCTTCCGGTATCTGTGTTAAACGAAGAGAGTCTTGCCGGCGTTGTGGGTGAGCGGCATCATTCAAGTGGGTTTTTAAAACGCAGCTCAAAGCAAACTCGAACGTGTCAATCACTCCATCAACCTCAATCAATTCATGCACCAGGTCGGCTATGCGTTCAAGCTGTTCCATCGGCCGGTTTTTAATCAACGGAAAGGTGATTTGCAATAACGGCAAGCGGAACGCTGTATCCAGTTTTTGTACATCCAGCTGCAAAGTTTCGGTCGCCATGACCGTCGTCCCACCTAATTGCTGGGCAATAAGGTCTAACTGTGTCCGGCGCACGGGTTCATTCGCATCGAGCAGCAACGCCAACACTAGCGGCAGAGCATCAGCGCCGGAATGGGCGGCGCGATACAGATTTTCGGGTACCGACTGCCGCAAGGCTGAAGCTAACTGTATATGCTCTTCAGCAGGCAGACCTACTGTTTCTGTCACTGCATCCGGCGTTATGGCAATACGTTGCGGCGCAAACCCGGCAGTTGATACGCTTTGATCAGAATCTTCCGAGCCGCTTTGGGTTTGGGTTTGGGACGGCATTGCTTCAGCAAGCCTTTCTATTTCAGACTCATCAAAATTCGGCTCCAATGCTTTGATACGCTGAACCAAAGGAGGATGTGTTGCCCATAACGAACTGAATGACAGGCCGGTGGCGAACAGCATATGACTGACTTCTTCGGCATCTGCGGCCTGTAGTTTAGAGCCTTGCTGGGCGGCGGCTATTTTTTTTAGCGCGCCGGCAATGCCTTGGGTCTGACGGGTAAATTGTACGGCTGAGGCATCGGCCAGAAACTCACGCTGCCGGGATACCGCCGCCTTGATCAGCTGGCCGAAAAAGACGCCGATATAGCCGATTAAAAACAGCCCTAAACCGGCCAGATAAATAGCGGCCGTATTGTCACGGCGGGAGTTGTCGGAACGGCTGGTACCGTAACGGGCGCTGTTCAACACCGCTCTGCCGATCAGGCCGATGACCAAAATGCCGAACAAAACGCCCATCAGCCGTGTGCTTAAGCGCATATCGCCGTTGAGGATATGGCTGAACTCATGGCCGATTACGCCTTGCAGCTCATCTCGGGTAAGCGTTTCCAAAGTGCCGCGAGTAACGGTCACTGCCGCGTCGCCGGTGGTAAATCCTGCCGCGAAGGCATTAATGCCAGGCTCCTGTTCCAATACGTAAACTTCCGGCGTAGGAATGCTGGATGCAATCGCCATTTCTTCAACGACGTTATACAAACGGCGGCGTAGCGGATCCTTGCTCTCAGCGGTAATCAGCGTGCCGCCAAGACTACGGGCAACCTTTCCTCCGCCTGCGCTCAATGACGCGATTTTGTATAGGCTGGACAGACTGATAAAACCGATAGTGGACACTGAAATACCGGTCACCAACGCCAGGTTATTCATGATCCAGTTAAAATCGGGCAGTGTCGCAATTCCCGCTTCATTGCCCATATTAACGATCAGCATTGCTATCACCAGATTGACCGCCGCAACGATGGCAATCACGGCCAGTATGAACATCAATATCAGGGAACGGGTCTGGCGACGGGCATTATCCTGGCTCTGAAAGAAATTCATCGGCTTTATCCAAGTCTTAAGTAAAAGAAACTTTCGGCGTTTGGCGTTTTTCCGGCGTTTCTATTTCCAGATGTTCGGCAGGATTAAAATTAAATAGGCCGGCCAGGATGTTGTTCGGGAAATTCTCCCGGCCGTTGTTATAAGTCATCACCGCATCATTGAAAGCCTGACGCGCAAAAGCCACTTTATTCTCGGTGGATGCCAGTTCTTCCTGAAACTGCATCATATTCTGATTGGCTTTGAGATCGGGGTAAGCCTCAGCCAAGGCGAACATCTTGCCCAAGCTGCCCTGAAGCGTAGCCTCAGCGCTGCCCAGTTGCCGGATCGCTCCGGGATCGGAAGGATTTGCCCCGGCGGCCTTAAGCCCGGTCACCGCCGCATTCCTCGCACTGATCACCGCGTCCAGCGTCTCCCGTTCATGCTTCATATAGCCTTTAACAGCTTCAACCAGGTTTGGTATCAGGTCGTAACGCCGGGTCAATTGAACATCTATCTGGGAAAAGGCATTTTTAACGCCGTTGCGTAAGTTAACGAGCCGGTTGTAAATGCTGATAAAAAGCAATGCAACGATGACGATAAAACCGATTAACACGAGCAATACAGGCATGACATTATCTCCATGAAATACAAAGGATGCTTTAATCATACAAGAGGGATTACACTCTGTCCTTTGTTATTGCCAGTAATTTATGTCTTATGCTCGTCGATAAACGCCTGAAAATTATGTTGGCGATAATTGTTATCGCAATTATCGGTATTTTTAACATCGAGCCCATTGCCCAGGATCCGGCTTACCATGACTTTGCCGATCAGCGCCGCATCGTCGGCATAGCCAATTTTTTTAATGTGCTGTCCAATTTGCCGTTTGTCATCATCGGCATCATGGGAATCAGGTTGGTTGCGTCACATAAGGCAACCGGCGGATTGGTCGAACTTCAGGCGATGTATTTGACGTTCTTTATCGGAACACTGTTAATCGGTTTCGGCTCGGCGTATTACCACTACCGGCCTGACAATCAAACCCTGCTGTGGGATCGCCTGCCGATGACGATAGCCTTCATGGCCTTGTTCAGTGCTATTGTCGGGGAATATATTTCAACCCGGCTGGCATGGAGATTATTTGTCCCGTTGCTGATGTTAGGCATTGCCTCAGTGGTTTACTGGCATGTGACGGAGCTGAACGGTCACGGCGATTTGCGCGTTTACGCGCTGGTGCAATTTTTACCGATTTTGTTGATACCGCTGATTCTGTGGCAGTTTGATTCAAAACTGAACGGGGATAACTATATCTGGGGCATTATTGGCATTTATGCCGTCTCCAAGCTCATGGAACTGTTCGATGCTGGGCTTTACGGTATTCTTGGGTTACTCAGTGGACACTCGTTAAAACACTTGCTTGCCGCGTTCGGGGCGCTGATTTTTTATTGGGCGTTGCGGGAACGGCGCTGATCTCGGAAAAGACATTGAAAAAGTTACAGACACAAAAAAAGGCGTGCCGAAATCGGCACACCTTTTTGAAATCGAATTCCCGAAAAAATTAAGCTTTTACCGCATCAGCAATTTCATTGAATGCTTCAATTCTTGCCTTGCTTGTCTTGACTATGTCAACACCCGTATCGACAATCATTTTGCAAAGCCCAGGTGTTTTATAGACCATCAAGCCTAAATAACCGACAGCCGGAACGGCGATCAAAGCTGCAATAAAGCCGTTAAGTCCGACAACTCCCAGCAGTTTTATAAGTAATACAACGGCATCCAAAGGCAATAAAACCATGGCGCCAAAATAGACTATTACCATGAATACGGACACCACAAAAACTACAAACTGAAGTAGCCTGACCAACGCAACGTTAACTTTTTTCATATTCCTTTCAATTTCCTGATAGATCTTAAGGGAGGCTTTTTAGTCAGAAAATGACTCTCGACCCTAGTATGTAGTCGTCAATAAAAACCGCTTTTTGAAGCGTCAAATTATACCTTAACACCGTCAAAATAATTCATTTTTTTCGGCTTGGTCCGGTTCATTTTTACGAAGAAAAAAGCGATATAAAACGGAGCCGGCAATAAAGCCGCCTAAATGAGCCCACCAAGCCACATCGACAGCAACCCCTCCAAATATCATTGCTGTTGTCGCACTGTGTAATTGAACCAAAATCCACAACCCTAAAAAACCAATGGCTGGAACATGAATGACTATAGGTAAAAACAATATAGGAATCCACACTACAACGCGTTCAAGCGGATAAAGAAAAAAATAAGCCGCCAACACACCAGCTATAGCGCCTGACGCCCCTACTACAGGGATAGCCAGGTTGGGGTCGAACAGCCACTGTAAAAAAGTCGCTAAAAGGCCGCATACCACGTAAAAAATCAAAAATGGCAGCCGCCCCATTCTGTCCTCGACATTATCGCCGAATATAAACAAAAACCACATATTCATAATAAGATGCAGCCAGTTTCCGTGCAAAAACAGGCTGGTCAAAAAAGACAAGTAACCATCGAAAGGCAGTCCATAATAAGGGTTGGTATAGCGAATAGGCACCATGCCGTAAAGATTAATCAGCCGGTAACTTAACTGATCGGGCATCAATTTCATTGCCACAAAAACGATAATACAAATGGCCATTATTCCCCAAGTGACTAAAGGTCTTGAATGGCAGGGCGCTGTATCTCTAATTGGTATCATGGCTTTTTCCTGATCTATGTAGACGCAGAGACGTTATTTTTATGGCTAACCTAGCTTAAAAGCTAAAAAACCGATTTGCAATAAATAGTTATTTAATCATAACCCTGAGCGCAAAAAGCTTATAATACATGCAAAGATTGATTCCTATCATCCTTGCACTTTAGCAACCCACTTAAAGATTCATGCATTCTAATCCCATAAAAAAAACTCCATCATTTTCAGACCTATTGCTAGACGAACAATTGCTGACGGCAGTTAAAAGACTTGGTTTTGAGCAGCCTACGCCCGTGCAACTACAGTCGATCCCCCTTGCTCTGGAATATAAAGACCTGCTGGTCAGCGCCGAAACAGGTAGCGGCAAAACCGCTGCATTCTTGCTGCCCGCACTACACCATCTGTTAACCCTGCCCTCCAGAAAACCCGGTGTACGGGCATTAATACTGACCCCGACCCGAGAACTGGCTCAACAAATCTTTAAAAACTGCCAACAACTCACTGAATTTACCGACCTGAAAACAGGCCTGATCACCGGTGGTGATGATTTTAGGCTACAGCAGAACATGCTCCGCAGAAACACGGAAATTGTTATTGCGACCCCAGGCCGGGTGCTGGAACTGATGGAGCAAGAGATACCTAATTTTAGCAACCTGGACGTGCTGATATTGGATGAAGCCGACCGCATGCTGGACATGGGCTTTAGCGAAGACGTACTGACCATCGCCAACAGCTGCAATGAGCAGCGGCAAACTTTGCTGTTTTCCGCCACCTTGACGCATTTCGGCGTTATCAGAATGGCTGACAAGTTGCTGAAAAATCATGAAGTCGTAGCTTTAAATACCCTGCATGACGGTCACCGAAACATTGAGCAACAAATTGTACTGGCTGACGACAATGATCATAAGCAAAAATTACTGGCTTGGCTGTTGCAAAATGAAACCTATGATAAGGCGCTGATCTTCACTAATAGCCGGATTCAGGCAGACGCTCTTCGCGGACCGCTTCGCGGCCAAAAACTCCGCGTCGGCGTGCTGCATGGCGAAATGGATCAAAAAGATCGCAACCGGATGATGGAATTATTCCGCGAAGGTACAGTCAACATCATGATTGCTACCGACCTTGCCGCCCGCGGCCTGGACATTAAGGGCATCAATCTGGTCATTAATTTTGATGTACCAAGAAACGGCATCAATTATATCCATCGCATAGGCCGGACAGGCAGGGTCGATGAACTGGGCTTGACGATTGCGTTGGTAAAGCACACCGAATGGAATTTAATGTCCGGCATTGAACGTTTTTTGAAACAGAAATTCAAACAGCGCAGTATCAAAGAGCTGGAAGGCAAATATAAAGGCCCTAAAAAACTTAAAGCGTCCGGAAAGGCAACGGGCGGCAAAAAGAAAATAGAACCTAAAAAAGCGGCTGCCGAAAAAGTCAAAATCCGGCACAGGGACAAGAAGAATATCGGTAAAAGGCGTGCACCTACAGCTAAGCCAAGCGTAGAAATAAGCTAGACATAAAAAAAGCCCCGTTCGCAATACTCGATTGCGAACGGGGCTTTTTTGTTTGGATAACCGACTTACTGGATTAAGAAAGCTTACCTATTACCTGTTTGACCAAGTTATCAGGCTTAAAGGGTTTAACAATATAAGACGTTATTCCTGCCATAATGGCTTCCTTAACCTTGTCTCCTTCGGACGAAGACGTCAACATTATCCATGGAGGTGTAACTAGTTTTTCATCCTCTTTAACGGTCTTATACAAATCGAGACCGCTCATACCCGGCATGTTCCAGTCGCATACCACGATATTGATTCTTACCTTTTTCATCATTAGCAGTGCTTCTTCCCCACCCGGCGCGTCAAAAACGTGGGTAAATCCGGCCTCTCGCAGAATAGCTTTGGTTAGTGTACGCATTGAAGCTGCATCATCTACAATCAGAATTTTTTTCTGTAGCAATTCTTGTGATAGTTCCATTCTTGTTCCAAATTATGCTTATGGGCACAGCAATACTTAATTAAAGCATTTTACAAGAACTAGAGGTACTCGACAATAGAATATAAAAATAATGCAGAGTAATTCACTATTTACGAAAAAAAAGGTTCACTATTAGCGTTAAGATAACACTAACAATGAGCATAGAAGTAATCGGGATAAATATAAATCGTTGCTCATTCTCAATACGTATGTCGCCGGGCAATTTGCCAAACCAGTTAACCAGCCAAGGCGCATAACTAACAACAAGCCCGATAACCACCAAAATAACGCCAATCGCTGCCAACAATTTTCCGAGTGTCATTTGTAGCCCTCACTTTAATGTTTATTCACAACCATTATGTCTTGCTAACAAGAAAAGCCCCCGTTAAGGTAAAATAGTAATCATTATTTTATCTTGCGACCAGAAAAAACAGTCGGTTCTGTGCAGGAACCTATCGGAACACATTACATGTTGAGAATCACTGAACTTAAACTCCCACTTAATCACCCGGAAAACATGCTCAAAACTGCCATACTTGATCGGCTTGGCATCAGCGCGGAAAAACTCATCACGTATACAATATTCAGGCAAGGCTTTGATGCGCGCAAACGCAATGCAATCTTGCTTGTTTACACCCTTGATATCGAAACAACAAATGAACCAGCGATTCTTAATCGCCTGCAAGACGACCCGCACATCTCGGTAACGCCCGACAACACTTATCATTTTGTCACTCAGGCGCCAAGGAACCTGGCATCGCGTCCTGTTATCATCGGCACAGGTCCTTGCGGGCTGTTTGCCGGGCTGATTCTTGCGCAAATGGGCTTTCGTCCGATCATCCTGGAGCGTGGAAAAGAAGTGCGGGAGCGCACCAAAGACACTTTCGGTCTTTGGCGCAAAGGCGTGTTCAACCCTGAATCCAATGTGCAATTTGGCGAAGGCGGCGCCGGTACTTTTTCCGACGGTAAGTTGCATACCCAGATCAAGGATCCGAATCACTACGGGCGCAAAGTGCTCACTGAATTTGTCAAAGCCGGCGCGCCGCCTGAAATTCTTCATGTCAGCAAGCCTCATATCGGCACATTCAGGCTAGTAAGCGTAGTCGAACAGCTGCGTGCGACTATCGAGTCCTTGGGCGGCGAAATCCGTTTCCAAAGCAAGGTTGATGACATCCTCATCGATAACGGACAGGTTCGCGGCGTAACACTCGCCGGCGGAGAAACGATTAATACTAATCATGTAGTACTGGCGGTCGGCCATAGTGCGCGCGACACTTTTAAAATGCTGTACGACCGAGGCGTTTACATTGAAGCCAAACCTTTTTCGATTGGATTTCGCATAGAACATCCGCAGTCATTAATCGACACTTGTAGGTGGGGCAGCAATGCCGGCAATCCGTTACTGGGTGCTGCCGATTACAAGCTGGTGCATCACTGTAGCAACGGACGCTCTGTGTACAGCTTTTGCATGTGCCCTGGCGGCACTGTAGTGGCCGCCACCTCGGAACCGGGACATGTGGTTACCAACGGCATGAGCCAATACTCGCGAAACGAGCGCAATGCCAACAGCGGCATTGTCGTTGGCATTACGCCTGACGACTATCCCGGACATCCATTGGCAGGCATCGATTTTCAACGCCGCCTGGAAGCCGCCGCCTTTAAGCTGGGAGGAGAAACCTATGAGGCCCCGGGACAACTGGTTGGCGATTTTCTCGCTCATCGGCCTTCATCACAGCTAGGCTCGGTACAGCCATCCTATACGCCGGGCGTTCATTTGTGCGATCTCAGTTCGGCGTTGCCGGAATATGCAATAACGGCAATACGCGAAGCCATCCCGGCTTTTGATAAAAAAATAAAAGGCTTTGCGATGAAAGACGCCGTGTTGACAGGCGTTGAAACCCGCACCTCATCGCCAATCCGCATCAAGCGCAACGAGTACTACCAAAGCCTGAACGTCAAAGGACTGTACCCTGCCGGAGAAGGCGCCGGCTATGCGGGTGGAATTCTTTCCGCTGCCGTGGATGGCATCAAAGTCGCCGAGGCGTTGGCTTTGGACATGAGCAAATAACCTTTGCATTTGCCATAAAGAAGAGGCAAGAGAAGCTTCAATTAAAGCCTCTCCTGTAATCTGAAGTTACCTGGGCTTAGCTCACTTCGAGCGTTTGGTCGTATTAAATACAAACGAGGAGACAACGCCATGCTTGTCAAACTTAATAACCAGATCTTCGGTACTACCATCACCAAACAAGGTGTAATAGTAATTACCGTAGGTCCATGTTTTCATGCCACTATCAAGGCCGGTTCTCCAAGGATTCCCGAATGTGGTATAGATGTCATTCTGGGTGGTTTCCCCTATCTTGATGGTTGATACCGGGGCGGTAGGGAATTCATGCCCAACCGTAGCGCATCCTGAGGTTAACAAAACCATCGACACAAACAAGCCGCCTAACGTTTTTTTCAGCAACCCTGCAAAGTGTGTTGAGCCCAAACAATAAATTTTCATTTTACTCGCCATATAGTTAAAAAATACTGTGCTATTAATAGTGTTAAGTTATTGATTCGCCTTCTTTAAGCCACTGTTCAAAAAACTGGCGTTCAGGCAATGGCTTGCTGAAATAATAACCTTGGTAGCAAAGGCATCCATTCTGCTTTAAAAACTCCAGCTCCATTTTTGATTCAACACCTTCCGCAACAACCCCCAGATTCATATGCCGAGCTATCGCAATAATGGTGCCTACAAAAATAGCCTCATCTTCATTTTTAGTAATATCTTCCACAAAAGACTTATCAATTTTTAATTGATCCACCGGCAAGTGTTTTAAATAGCTTAATGATGAGTAGCCGGTACCAAAATCATCTATTGAGAAGGTATACCCTAGTTTTTTCAGCTGCTTGATTTTATCAATAGCGACATCGACATCATTCATCAATAACCCTTCGGTAAATTCCAGCATGATTCTTGACGGACTTACCTGGTATTGCTTCACAAGCTTGCTAAGTATGCCGATAAAATCCTCATGATAAAACTGCCTCGGACTAATATTAATCGCTAAATGAGGCAAATGCGCCTGTTGCTTATCCCACTGCCTAAGATGAATAAATGCCTGCTCAAGCACCCAAGAACCCAACGCCTGAATCAATCCGCATTCTTCTGCAATAGGAATAAACTTGTCAGGCGGAATAAAACCCTTTTGGGGGTGATTCCAGCGAATAAGCGCTTCAGCTCCAACCAGCTTACCGTGATAATCGACTTGTGGCTGATAATACAAAGACAGCTGATTTTCATCCAAAGCATGGCGTAGTTCTTTCTCGATCAGCATTCTTTCCATAGCGGCTTCGTGCATGCTGTTTTGGAAAAATTGCAGCATATTACGGCCGCTTTCTTTAGCGCGATACATCGCCGTGCCTGCCTGTTTCAGTAAATCGTCAGGTATGTTGGCATCCTCCGAGAACATAGCGATGCCGATACTCGAAGAAATATATAACTTGTGGTTCATAACCGAATAAGCCTGGCAAATGCTATATTGCAGCTTTTCGGCAATATATCTGGCTTCATTGCATGCCTGTTCTATTTGTCCACTCAATTCAGTCAAAATAACAACAAATTCATCGCTACTGATACGAGCCACCGTATCGCAATCCCTGACACAGAGCTTTAACCGGTAGGCAACTTCCACAAGCATCCTGTCCCCGGCTGAATGCCCGAGGGTTTCATTAATGTTCTTGAAATGATCCAAATCAATAATGCACAGTGCGCCGTTCTTCCCTGATCTTCCGGTAATCGCCAACTCCTGGGCCAAACGATCATTTAATAAACGCCGATTGGGCAATTCGGTTAAAGGATCGTAAAAAACCAGCCGCTTAATTTCTTCCTCGTCATTTTTTAACTGACTAATGTCACTAAAAATAGCGGCATAGTTACTTATTTCATTGGTCTCATCGTCCCGGATTTCGGTAATGGTTAACAACTCGGGATAAATTTCGCCATTTTTACGCCGATTCCAGATTTCGCCTTGCCAAAAACCATATTTATTGATTTTCTCCCACATGACGTTATAAAACTTTTTATCATGCCGTCCCGAACTGATAATGGCGGGGGTTTTACCAATAACCTCCTCTTCCGTGTAGCCGGTAATTCTGGTGAAGCCGGCATTACAGGTCTGGATGACGACATGCTTATCGGTGGTGATAACCCCTTCCTGGGTATTATCAATAATCTTTTTCGCTAAACAAAGGCTCTTTAACGAATCCTTTAACAATGCATCCCTGTGTGCCAGGGATTCTTTAAGCTCTTCTACATAAGTGCTGCGAAATCCCGCCAAAATGTCAGTCAAGTTAATGATGCCGATTAAATTATTTCTATTATCGGTAATACCGAGATGGCGAAAACCGTTTCTAAGCATTATTTTCTTCGCTTGATAAAGGCTTTCGTGCTCATTGACGGTCACGAGATCCCGGCTCGCATAATCCGCAACAGTCGGGTTCAGTATTGAAGAAGCCAGTGCCTTGACCACATCCCGTTCAGTCAGGATACCGATTGATTCGTCAGAAAATTCAACTCTTACCGCATCTGAATGTGAGGAATTCATAAGCTTGCTGGCTTGAGCTATGCCCTGCGTTGATTTGATCATCGGTGGAATAGGTTTTAATACGCTGCCCGCCGTTTTTAAAACCAGGAAGAACTCAAAATTATGTTTTTTGATCACATCCGTTTGAGAAATAATGCCCTGCTGTTTGCCATGATCATCGATAACAACATAATGCCGAACACCGTCTTTTTTAAACTTGAGTGAAACTTCCTCTAAGCTCACGTTTTCATTAACACATATAACCGGACTGCTCATGCTTTCTGAAACAGGCTTGGAGCGTGCATCGGGGACTGAAAAATCAAATTTCAATGCATCCCTTTCGGTCCAGATGCCAATGATTTCGCTATCCGCCACAATTAAAATAGCGCTACATTTTTGCTCCGTCATTTTGACCGCCGCATCGTGTATCGACTCATCGGGTAAACAAGTCAATAACCGGGTTTGGGTGATATCCTTTATCGAAGTGGCATTTAAATCAAAATTGCTCATGTATCCTCTATTTGTAAGGCTTAGCCTACGAATAATATCATCAAGGCGGTATTAACTAAAATTCGGTCCTGATAAACACCAACTAGCGCTCAATAATTTATCGACGCCGAGACTGCGATTAATCCAATTGCGTTAACTTTTCGGATCTTATTTACACCCCATAAGCCGCTCAATCGTCAATAAATCCCAAGCAAATCTGGCATTAAAAGTCCGTTCAAATTAAAATAGCCAGCTTCTTATTGAGCGCATTCAATAAATATAGCGCGACTTTTAAACCTGATGGACTTTTAATGACTGATTATAAATTGACCCACCTTAAACAACTGGAAGCTGAAAGCATTCATATCATTCGTGAAGTTGCAGCCGAATTTGAACGGCCGGTGATGTTATATTCCGTCGGCAAGGACTCCGCCGTCATGTTGCATTTGACCATGAAAGCCTTTTATCCCGGTAAGCCGCCTTTCCCGCTGCTGCATGTGGATACCACCTGGAAATTCAAGGAAATGATTGAGTTTCGCGACCAGATGATCAGGAAACTGGGTCTTGAGTTGCTGGTTCATATCAATCCGGAAGGCATAGCCCAAGGTATTGGGCCTTTCACGCACGGCAGCCAAATACACACCAACGTAATGAAAACCGACGGCCTCAAGCAGGCGCTGGATAAATACCAATTTGACGCCGCGTTCGGCGGTGCAAGACGTGATGAAGAAAAATCACGCGCCAAGGAACGGGTTTATTCGTTCCGCGATAAAAACCACCGTTGGGACCCGAAAAACCAGCGCCCCGAGTTATGGAACATCTACAACGGCAAAATCGACAAAGGCGAAAGCATTCGGGTATTCCCGCTGTCCAACTGGACAGAGTTGGACATCTGGCAATACATCCACCTGGAAAATATCCCGATCGTACCGCTGTATTTTGCCAAGGAACGACCTGTCGTTAACCGCGACGGCATGCTAATCATGGTCGACGACGAACGCATGCCGATCCGCCCGGACGAAAAAGTAGAAATGAAAATGGTGCGTTTCCGCACCTTAGGCTGTTATCCGCTAACCGGCGCAGTTGAATCAACTGCAACGACGCTGCCGGAAATTATTCAGGAAATGCTGTTAACCACCACCTCTGAACGCCAAGGAAGGTTGATAGACCACGACCAATCCGGTTCCATGGAGCAGAAAAAGCGTGAAGGCTATTTTTAAAAGCAGGCAAAGGGCGAAAGACTAAGGGCTAAAAGATGGCGCGATTTGAAGACTTGGATGTTTGGCGGCGCTCATCACGACTTTGTGTCGATATTTACAAAGGCTTGGTACTTGTAAAGATTTTGGTTTTAAAGATCAGATATCACGCTCTTGCTTGTCTATACCCAGCAACATAGCAGAAGGTTTTGAGAGGGGCAGCGATAAAGATTCAAAGAAATTCTTTTATTACGCAAAAGGCTCCTCCGGTGAATTGCGTACTCAAATCTACATAGGTATCGAAATTGGCTACATTCCAAAAGAAACAGGTATTTCCTGGAAAAACGAAGCAGAACACATTTCAAAAATGCTGTCCGCTCTAATAAAATCACGGTCAGCCTAGCTTTCGCCTTTTGCCTTGAGCCTTTCGCCTAACTCAATATAATTTTTATTTTTGGAAACCCCATGTCCCACCAATCCGATTTAATCAGTACCGATATAGACGCGTATTTGGCTCAACATGAACGCAAGGAATTATTGCGTTTTTTAACCTGCGGCAATGTCGACGACGGCAAAAGTACGCTGATCGGCCGCCTGCTGCACGATTCCAAAATGATCTATGAAGACCAGTTGGCCGCGGTCCAGGCCGACAGCGCCAAATCAGGCACCACCGGTGCCGGCAAGATCGACCTGGCATTATTGGTTGACGGCCTGCAAGCCGAACGCGAACAAGGTATCACCATTGACGTGGCGTACCGCTATTTTTCCACCGCCACGCGTAAATTCATCATTGCCGACACTCCGGGGCACGAACAATACACCCGCAACATGGCGACCGGCGCTTCAACCTGCGATTTAGCGATCATCCTAATCGATGCCCGCTACGGCGTGCAGACCCAAACCAAACGGCACAGTTTTATTGCGTCGTTGTTGGGCATTCATCATATTATCGTCGCCGTCAACAAAATGGATTTGGTTGAGTATAGCGAAGCGACCTTCAACAAAATCAAACAGGATTACCTGGATTTTACCCAGTCGCTGGCTTTGCAGGACATCACCTTTATCCCGATGTCGGCGCTGGACGGCGATAACGTGGTCAATCCCAGCGCGCACATGCCTTGGTTTACCGGTCTGCCGCTGATGGAAGCGCTGAACAGCATCGAAATCGCCAATGACCGCAATTTCAAAGACGCCCGTTTCCCGGTGCAATACGTCAACCGCCCCAACCTCGATTTTCGCGGTTTTTGCGGTACGGTAGCATCCGGCATCTTTAAAAAAGGCGACAAGATCACCGCCCTGCCCTCAGGAAAAAGCAGCAAAATCAAGTCTATCGTGACCTATGACGGTGAGCTGGAACAAGCATTTTCGCCGATGGCCGTCACCTTAACGCTGGAAAACGAGATCGATATTAGCCGCGGCGATACGATAGTCGGCACCGAACAATCACCAGCAACCGTATCGGACAAATTCAAAGCCACTATCGTCTGGATGGCTGAAAATGCGCTGGCGCCGGGCAAGCAATACATCATCAAACTGGCAACGCGCAGTGTGCCGGGTTCTATCGCAATGATTCACCACAGAATCGACGTTAACACCCTCGAACACCATGACGCTACCGAGTTGCATTTGAATGAGATCGGCTCCTGCACGGTGTCCGTGAACGCGCCGGTGGTTTTCGATCCGTACCTTACCCATAAAGGCACTGGCGCATTCATCATCATCGATCGCCTTACCAACGGCACCGTCGGCGCAGGCATGATTACCGGAAGCACCGGCGAGGAAAGCCTGCAACCGGTCAGCGCCAAAGAACGCGCCGCGCGCTTTAGCCAAAAAGCCACAGCGGTTGCCCTGACCGGGGCGAACAGCAAGGAGGCCGCTTATCAGCTGGAGCGGAAATTATTCGATAACGGCCATGCCACAACCGTTTTAGAGACTCAGGACACATCGCTGATAGACGCTATCAAAAACGCCGGATTGATTTGCCTATGCGTCAATCACAGCGACAATTTGGCGGATATTAGTTTTAATACCGATAGTCAAGCCCTTGATGACATTTACAACGGCCTGAAAGATCAAAAGATTATCTATTAAAATCTGGCTACAGGAGCGGCTACCCAGCGTGCCGCTCCAACAGCAGTGCGTGAGTTTCTTAGTCTCCTCATTTATTGCAAGGGAATCAATTCTGACATTGGCAGAAGATAATGTAAGATGAAAAACTCATTTATTCTTTCAACCTGATACGGTAAGCCCGAAGTCCATAACCCTAAAATGAAAAATTCCGAATTCTCAAAAATAAGAGCTTCAGGTGTGGGCTATTTGATTAATAGTATCCAGACCTTATTTGTCGGTTTGTTAAGGGTATGGACCATCCCCATTGTATTGATGTTGAGCGTCGCATCAGGCTTCACCACCTACTACGGCTTATCTCATTTCATTACCTCATGGATTGCACTGATCATTACTATTGCGGTCCAATCCATTATCGTGATTTGCTCGCTGGAAATTGCCGGGATGCATTGGCGAGCCAACCGCATCCGCTATTTCTCCGTGCTGTGCTCCTTGTTAGTTGCGCTAACCGCCTCGGTTTCCTTCTCTTATTTCAAGTTTTATGAGATTTCCCAACAGGATAATCTGCACATTAACCGTTTAAATCAAATCAGAACCGACACAAAATCCTATTTAGACCGCGTCCTGATCGTCAAAGGCGATGTTTTAAAACAACAGCGCACCGACCTGGAAAAAGCGACGCTTGATGTACAGCAGGCGTATTTTGGAACCCATGCGCAAATTGCTGAAGGCTATAAGAAGCAAGTCGGCGAAGGCCCTTTTTGGAAACATTACAACCAGATTTATCTGGAGAAAAAAGAACAACAGGCCAAATTCGATCATGATTTTTCTGAATTGGACAAGGATATCCAAAAACTGCAAGTCAGCATCAATGCGCTGGATATCGCAACCAATATTGAAAGCGCTTATTCATTGATGCTGGAGAACTTCCAGAATGTCCAGCTGAAGATCAATCTGCTCTCCGGCAATATCAGCCAATCCTTGCCGGAAGCGCCGTTATTAATGACCTACAACCAGTTTAAAGCCCCTGTCCAGCCTTCGGTCGCCATGTGGTCCGATTTTTCGCTGTTCGCTTTTATTTGTGCGGGCATGGTTGAATTTTTCACCGTGCTGCTGTCATACCGTCTTGAATTTACGGCCCCCGGTCCATTGACCGCCGAGGAAGAAAACCTGGTTTTTGAATGCTTAAGGCAGTTTACCGAGTTTCGAATCAATAAAAATAACGAACTCGAAATGACTATCGAGAAAACCGAAATAGAGCGGGCAAAACGTTATTCCGACTGGTCCAGGATGTTTGCCGTAGGCTTATTGTTAAGTCGCGGTTTTCTAAGAAAAATCGATGATAAAACCGTAGAATTCGCCCCTAATCTTTATCCCTTGATTGCTGAGAAAATGAGCGATAAGGTTAACAGATTAAAAGCCGAGTCCCCTATTGCCAGATAAGTAGATGCTGATGAATAGCTCCAGAACTGAAATCGATAAATGGTTGGCCGAAGGTACCTTGGTAAACGACGATCTTGCCAGCCCAGAGGCATGGGAAGTCGTTTTTGACGCTGATCGCCAGCTTGTCCATACCAAAATCGGGCCTTATTGGAGATTATTTTTACGTCCCGAAGGCTTTGTTAAACGCTTTTATCACCATGTTTATGCGTTGCCGGTCGAAAACTGGCTCATCACCCAGCAAATCAGCCTCTACGATGGTTTTTGTACAATTGATGTAACGCTGGACATTCGCTTTCAGGCCACACTGAAGTATGCACTTGCCAATATGGACATCTTGTCCGGCATTAATGCGCACATAAAAGCCACCTATGAAGACTTGCTGATCAATCTGATCGATAAGGAGCTGCTGAGTTTATCGGATGGTGCCTGGGTGCAAAAAGGCGTAGCCGATATTGAAGCTAGAATTTCCCTGGCAGTGAGTGAAATGCTGGTTTTGCAAAATATCCAATCGCAAACATTATGCTCATTAAAACCTTCCTTTAAAGAATTCCCCGATGTGCAACTGGCCCAGGAGAGCGTTTATTTATCCGTTCTTAAAAGAAGTTTTGAGTTTAATGATACGAAAAGGAAGGAATTGTTTCGTCAGGAACAAGAAGTTGAACAGCAGAAGCTGGAACACAAGCAGAAGCAACTTGATCAATTCAATCGCGATGCCGAGCTGGAGCGTTTGAAGCAAGCTCAGGAAGCTTTAAACAAAAAGCTGTTGCTGGAAGAAAGGGAAAAACAACTACTCGAACAGTTTGAAATTGAAAGGCGGATCCATATCGAAAAAATTAACCATGCCAATAGCCTTAAGGAGATAACGCTGGAAGCGGAACTTCAGGAGCAGCAAAAACACGAAGCCAGCCTGAGACTTGCAGAACAAAAAACTCACACCGAATCATTGGCGCATCAAGCCAGGTTAAAAGAAAAGGAACTGGAAGCCGATATTGCTAAATATGAGCACCAGCAAGCCAGATGGAGAGAAGCCAAGGATAAAGCCCATGCCCAGCAAATAGCTCTGGAGCAGCGTCAAAAACAGCTGGCGTTTGATACCGACGCCGAGAACCAAAAACGTCGTGAACAGCAGCGTATGGAAATGCAGCAAGCAAGCTACAACAAAAGAAGAGAATCCGATCTTTATCTTCGCAACGAAATCGAGTTATTGGCTCTTGAAAAACAGCACCTGGATTTACAATTAGCGGTAACGGAAGCAAAAAAGAAGGCCGGTAACATCAAGCCTTAGCTAAGGATGGGGAGGTCGCAATGAACCCCATCCTGCGCAAGGCCCCCAAGCGTTCCAATTTACAGTGATCCCAGGCAGGTACTTTATATATCCATCACCAGCATCGGAATGCCGTAAGTCAAAATAAAATAGCTGAACGCCATGATGATGCTGACGGTCATTCTGTATGAGAACATCTGCCGCAAGATGTAACTGACGATCGCCAAATACCAGCCAACCAATAATACGGCCAGGCTGATCGATATTTCTTCCCGGTATTCTTCCTTGTTCATCACCATTATAAAATCCAGCGCTTCGGCGGCAATTGCCAAGGTCATAATAAAGTTTTCGCAGACAAAAATAGCCGTGAACAACTGATTAAAATATTGCCATTTTCTGATAATCAGCAATAACGTGGCGATAGATGAAAATGCCATGATGGTTCTCAGAAAAACTTCCAGAGAACCATCGGCAGGATCGGCAATCAAGCCCTCGACAATGCATCCTGAAACCAGATAAAACACCACCGTTTTCCACATAAAAGATTTCGGAGGAACTAAGTCGGCAGGGTTATTTATGAACCAGCAAAGCGAAAGGTATTTGATTAATAAACGCATGGTGAAAATTTTTGTCCTTAAGAAAAAGCGCAACAGGTTTGCAAAAGCAGCCGGGGTATATCCACTGCCAAAAGCCAAGTTCCGTGTGAGTAGCGACGATAAGCCATCTCTACCCACTACAGCTTAACTTAATCCGACTAGAATATTGCTACCACTGGGACTCGCCGGTTTCAGGATCATACATTTCATGGACAATTTTATGCCGGTTAGCAATTAGCTCTTCAATGCTGGGTGAATTACTCATCGCGCGGGAGATCGCCAGTTTCATTGCTTCGTAATTAGTGCGATATAAGTCTTTACGATCCAGGTCGGGGTTGGTGGCGCATTCAGGGGCAATCCAAAGCATCGCGATAATACACAGATCATTAGCTTGATCGGCAGGAATAACGCCCTCGATAACGCTGTCCAGAACCGCATCCGCTACCGCTGACTGCACAGGACCGCCAAACAGATTGACGTAATCGGTGGATTTGATGGTGACCTTGGGAACCATGATGGTCGCAGGCTTCACTTGCTGGTTACAGGCCCGAATGGCGAACATACGGGTATGTCCTTCGGTTTGGCCCATCAGGGTGGCAAAAGCATTGCCGGCGGGACCTCTCACGCTGCCTATCAATATTTCCGGCATCGCATCGGTGCCTTGACCGTCGCTGGAAAATACTGTCGCTTCGCCGGTCCTGAACCAAATTGTATCTGACATGACATAACCCCAAAATGAATAAAAAAGCGGCATTCTATGATGGATGAAGTGAACGGCGCAAGGTTCAAAGCGAAGAGCGGCTGTTCGCCATTGAGCGGGGTGGGCTGTTTTCTATGCTAAAATTATTCCATTTACCCGAACAGATTCTCACCTTTAATTCAATGCGCCTAAAGCTATTACCGCTACTTTCTACAACGCTGCTTTATGCGCTGTATTACCTGATCAGCACTTTTAAATTTGATGTGCAAATATTAACGCCATCAATACCTTACGATTACCTGCTGCAACTGGTTATCGCTTACGTGCTTTATGCCTTATCGAAGCGGGTTTGGATATTTCTGGTGATCCATGCGTTACTAATGGGGCTGCTGTATGTGGGCAACGCGGTAAAAATATCATTTTTTGGCGGCCCGATCATGCCGGATGATGTTTTTGCACTGCAATCGCTGCTTTTAATACTCGACGGCTGGCGTTTTTTTGCGGCCGCCATACCGCTGGCCGCCATTGCCAGTTTATTGCTGTTCAATTTCACCATGCGCCATTGGAGCGCTTACCTGGCCAGCCTGGTTGTCATCTTGCTCGGCATCACTGTAGTTTATAAACCTGCTACCCTGCTGGAGCCTCTGGACGGTTACTTTGGCAACTCGGTATGGGATCAACGTTCCAATTATGTATGGCGCGGCGCGACGCTTTATACGCTATTGGAGAGCGCCCGACATTTTGCCGCCGCCGAAGTCATTCCCGATGGCGATAGAGCCCAGGAAGCGGCCGACGACTTGCTGGCGGCCCGTCGCGCCGATTCAATGCCGGCTACCGCAATTCCCGTTGAGTCTAAAAAAGAGGCAGTTGCCAAAGAATTTACGCCGCGCAACATCCATATCGTGTTACTGGAATCCTTCTGGGATCCCAGTGTGCTGAAGAAAGCAAAGTTCAAACCTTACCCTCTCTCGCCCGAGTTTCGCGAGCTGTGGAAGAGCGCCGGATACTCGCATGCACTGGCCCCTGTGTTCGGCGGCTTTACCGCCAATTCCGAGTTTGAAGTGCTGTGCGGGTTTCCAGTGGTAAAGGACGCGGTCAAATTCGAACGCCAGTTCCTTAACGATGTGCCTTGTTTGCCGCATATTCTTGCCGACAAAGGCTACCGCACCATTGCCTCTCATCCTAATGTGCCGGTGTTCTGGAACCGTGTTAATGCTTATAAGCGCATGGGTTTTCAAACTTACTGGTCGCTAGAGGATTTTGTCCAGGATGACATGAACCAGGAATTTATGTCTGACAGCACTTTATACCGCCAAGTGCTGGAGAAAATATCCGGTTCGCTGGATGCCAAGCAACCGGTTCTCGATTATATCGTGACCTATTTCGGACACTGGAATTATCCGTTGAGCGAAAGCCGCCCCAATAAAGTCAGTTCATCGTCCGAAGTCGAGGAAGTATCGGCTTACGCCAACACGGTTTATTATAAGTCGCGGGAATTGATGGCCTTTATCAATGAAATGCGTAAACGCGACCCGGAAGGCATCATCGTGGTTTTCGGCGACCACCTGCCCTTTCTGGGCGAGAACTTTGCAGGTTATGTCGAATCGGGTGTGCTGGCGGCTAATCGTAGCGATTTTTCTCCAACCATGTTCAAAGACTATGTCAGTACGCCGATGCTGATCATCGACGGTAAGCACGGCCCGGTTAAATTCGGCAGCTTGCCGCTTTATCAAGTACCCAAGCTTGTGCTCGACCTGGTCAACTTCAATGAGCCGAGCATCATGGATTACACGGCGCCTTTGCCCAACATGCGAGTTAGGCCGTTGCCGGGCCTGCATTTTAATATAGTGGCCGACGGAGCTGTGGATATGTGTAAAGAATCGCCCTATTCGGAAGCCTGCCAGCTATCTTCGCGTTGGCTGGAGAATATATCGGTAGTCAGCAATGATTTATTCATGGGACGCCAATTCACGCGCCCCAAATACATACCCGAAAAACAGCTGGAGCCTGCGCCAACAAAAGTTGCCTTTTTGCAAGCAATCGCGGGAGAAAAAACAGGTTCCCATTAATTACTGGCGCAGCGTACATAACATAACCCCGATCTACTGGAGAAAAGTTCATGCATAAAAGTTTTAGCATAACCATTTTTGGCATATTGCTGTTGTTTGCCGGAAACAGCATGGCCAATCAACTCAGCATTCCGTTGCAAATCGATTACAGTCTTATTAAAAAAATACTCGTTTCCCAATTGTATACCGGCAAAGGCAATACTGCCGAGCTGTGGAATGATCGTCAGGGATGCAGTTATTTAAGGCTTTCCAATCCCGACATTAACGGCAAAAACGGCCAAGTCCAGATGTTAAACGACGTTCAGGCAAGGTTCGGGACCGGCTTGGGCGGACAATGTTTGACGGTTCTGGAGTGGGCCGGGGTACTGGAAACTTTTCAGCAACCGACGCTCGATTCCGGGCATTCCGTGCTGAGCTTTCCGATTACCCGTGCGACTGCCTACGACCGCGAAGGTCATCATCTGACTATCGATAAACTCCAGGATTTGATCAAGCGCTTTGCCGAACCCAAGCTTGCCGCAGTAAAAATCGATTTAAACGAATCGCGCGGCAGTATTGAACAAACGCTGTCGCATTTTTTACCCAAGGATAATGCAGCCGAATACAAGGAGATCCTCAAGTCGCTCAGATTCAGCAGCATCAATGCCGGAGATAACGGCATTAATGTCAAGCTTGACCTCAATGCCCCGGCCAAAAGGATTGTCGAAAAACCCGTTCCGGCTTTCAGCGAAGCCGAACAGAAACAATGGCAAGCCGCCTGGCAGGAATGGGATACGTTTTTAAGTTCAGCCATTAAACAGGCAGCGGATGACACAAAATCGCCGGAACTGCGCGAAACCCTGATGGAAATTTTAATGAACTCCCGCGAGGCCTTTCAGGCAGGCTTAAAAGAACATGGTTCAGGCAGCGACCCTGTACGGATATTCTTTACCGATACCTGGGAACGCCTGGCGCCGGTATTAAAAACCGTCGCCAACGAATTGCCTGCCATCCAGGGTTTACGCTATATCACTTTTATAGCGGCAACCGATGTGCTTTACGAACTTGAACGATTAGGCGCGCCGTTTGGCCTGGAGATTTCATCGGATGGGCTGCGCACACTGGCACGCATGCTCATAGCGGGCAAGCAGCAGCACGCGCTGTAGCCTAAGTTAGATGCCGGAAAACGCATGATCTCAACCGCTATCACTATTAAGCGTCGGCAAGCGATGTTGTTCGGCAAAAAATATCCGGCAGCGGCCCTGAGCGGTTTTTTCCTGTGCCTGTCGACCGGCGCAATAGCCGATAGCGACAAGGTTTCGTTAACCCCTATGACCGTTTACGATGACCGGATTTACCCGGAATTAATTGAAGCGCCGCGCATGCGTAATCAATTAGACAGGGATGCGTTACAAGCCACCGAGATGCCCAATCTTAATGGCGTATTAAAAAGCCAGACCGGCTTAATGCTCAACCAGGGTAGCGCGCAAATGGCGACCGGCATCAGCTTACGCGGCGCCGGTAGCGGCGGGCAAGGAATGTTGACTTTGGACGGCGTACCCTTATTCGGTAACTTTGCCGGGTTTTACTCATTGAGTCACTATGCGCTGGATGCTTTAGACCGGGTCACGGTAACGCGAGGCCCGGGCGGCGAGCGCCACGGCAGCCGAACACTGGGCGGCGCCATTCATTTACAAACCCGGCGCATGCAGGAAAAGGATAACTTTTTGCGCATTGAAGGCGGGAGTTATGACACGGTACGCGGCGCTACCGGCACCGGTTTGACTACCCAAGCCGGAGATTTTTCGGCAGTAGTCGGCCGCAGCGATGTTTTTAACGGTATTAGCCAAGCGCGCAACGGTTCCGAGCGCGATGACTTCGGCATGACCCACGCGTCGGCTAACTGGTTTAAAGAGTTCAACCGCGGCGGACTGGATGCCTCGCTGTATTTTGTGCGGACCGACGAAGATATCGACGGCCCCGGCTTGGTGTTGCCAAGGCGCACCCTAGGCTGGGTGGACGATAAGCGGGGCAAGTTCTCGGATGAAACCTGGGTTGCACAGTTGCGCGGTCAATATGATCTGGCATCGTATTGGAACAGTTCGCTGCAATTCGGCTTTACGCAAGACCGGCAGCAAATGGAAACGACCGCGATCAGGCCGTTCACGATTACCAGCCAGTTATACCTGCTGGACTGGAAAAACACCCATCGTTTGCCGCTAAGCGCGGATAATCAGGACCAGGCATTGCTGGTGTGGGGCGTTAATACCCAGCACCAGCAGGTGTTGGATATGCCCGCTACACAGACGGTGATCAGTCCCAATGTTCGGGGAGAATTAGCCATCGGCGCCTGGCAATGGAGCGCCGATGCCCGTTCCGATCACGGCGACACTTATGGCGATCACCAGGTATTTTCGCTGGGCGCGAACCGGGCACTGCCCCACAACATGAGCGTGTGGGCAAACGGCGGTACCGGCTATCGCCAGCCCGGCGTTAGTGAACTCATGCACCCTGTATTCGGCAACACGGCGTTGAAGGGCGAACATAATGCCGGCGGCGAAATCGGCTGGCGCTGGCATCCCTTGCCCGAGAGCGAAGTCAAACTAAGCGGTTATTATCAAAATTACCGGCAAATGATCACCATGCAGTTGGATGCAACAACCGGCACAACCAGGGCGGGCAATATCCAGGAAGCGGATGTCTGGGGTGCGGAAATGCAGTCGCAGCACCGCTGGTCGAGTGTCTGGGAAAGCGGTTTGAATTACAGCTATATGACGACTAAAAATCCGCTGACGCAATTGCAGGTACCCGGTCGGCCCGAGCACCAGAGCGTGTTCTGGAATGAAGTGCAATTACTGCAACCGTTAAAATTACGGGTGGAGTTAACGGCTCGTAGCGGTTTCTGGTTTGATGTAGCCAATACGCTCAGGGCCAAGTCCGCCCCGCGCATCAATGCCCTGCTAAAATACCAGCTAACGTCGAAAACGGATGTGTATTTACGCGGCGAAAACATCACCAATGAACGCACGCCCGAGCTTAATGACTTTAATTTTAATGGCGCGTCGGTTTATTTGGGATTACGTACCGGTTTTTAGAGTGCTTTAGCTCGTGGATATATCGGCGGCATATAAAAAATAATTTGGATCGATGAAATTTGATTTATTAACAATTCTGATGGCTTATCTCATTGTCGATGCGGTTTTCGCCATTGCTTTTGCGGTAACGGTTCGTCGGCACCCTACTCTTGACGGGCCACGCGAATGGCTTGCCGCCTGCATAGCATTGTTTGCCGGGTTTCTGGGCATCTGTCTGCGGGGAGTCATCCCTGACTTTGTGTCCATTGTCATGGCAAACTCGCTTGTTCTTGCTGGCGTCATCTGCGTTTGGATAGGCATCCGTGTTTTTTTTAGGCTGCGCCGGCATTGGTGGTTATTCGCTCTGTTCGTGCTTCCGGCTGCGGTGTTGCTCGGCTTGTTCACAACAGTCTGGCCATCGGTATCGGCGCGGCAGATAATCATGTCGGTATTTATCATAGCAATAAGCTTATGCATAATTCGCGATATCCGGCGTCAACGCGGCTTTGCGTTACTCATGGAAACCAACCTCCTGATTGGATTTCTTGGCGCAGAAGCCGTTATTCATGCCATCCGCCTGATCACCCTTATCATGACCCCGGCTATTACCGGCAGTTACATATTGTCCCCGGAGCAGCCGGACAGGGTCTTTTTTATATTGTTGTTTTTTACCGGTACCGCCCGGCTGCTTATTATGGTTACTTTGATTAGCGCCCGGTTGCAAGGCGAGCTCAACCAACTGGCAACGCAGGATTCGCTAACGCAACTGCCTAACCGGCGCTTGTTGTTGGAACGCCTAAAGCATGGCATTGATGTAGCGCGCCGCAACGGCAAGCAACTGGCATTGTTAATGCTCGATTTGGACCGCTTTAAAGCCGTTAATGACAGTATGGGCCATGCGGCAGGCGACGAGTTGCTGCAACAGGTCGCGGTGCGTATCCGAACCCGGCTCCGCGATGTGGACACGGTAGCGCGCCTGGGCGGTGATGAATTTATCGTGCTGTTGGAAGATATTGTGCACCCGGAAGATGCCGCGCGAGTAGCGGAAGACATTGTTGCCGATTTGAGCCGGCCGTTTCAATTGTCCAGCGCCAATGAAAACGACCCTGAGTCGGGCCGCGAAGTAAAGATCGGCGCCAGTATCGGCATCAGCCTGCATCCGCAACACAGTGATAACCCGGAACTCCTGATGGACCAAGCCGATAACGCCATGTATGAGGCCAAACAGGCCGGGCGCGGCTGCTTCGCCTACTTCTCCGAAGAGATTACTACTGTCGTCCGTAAACGTATTGCACTGGAAAATCGCCTGCGGCGGGCCATTGAGCAGCAGGAATTGCGCGTTTTTTACCAACCGCAGCTAGACATGATCAACGGCCGGATCATCGGTGCCGAAGCGCTGGTGCGATGGCAAAGCCCAACCGAGGGGCTTATCCCGCCGATTCATTTTATTCCGATTGCCGAAGAAACCGGCCTGATTCTCACGATTGGCGAATGGGTACTGCGCGAAACCTGTCGGCAAGGCCAGCGCTGGAAAGCAGCCGGTTTTTTGCCGCTCACCCTGGCGGTCAATGTATCGCCGCAACAGTTTCGCCGTTGCGATATTAATAAGCTGGTCGCTACGGTACTCGCCGAAACCGGTTTTCCGGCCGGGCAATTGGAACTGGAGCTGACTGAAAGCGGCTTAATGGAAAACCAGGATAAAGCGGTGGAAGTGCTCAATAATCTGCGTGCTCAGGGCATTCGGCTGGCTATTGACGACTTTGGCACCGGTTATTCGTCGTTGGCTTATCTGAAGCGCTTTCCGGTAGACGTATTGAAAATCGACAAAAGCTTTATCGACGACATTCCGCATCTTCAGGATGACATGGAAATCACGGCCACCATTATTGCGATGGGACATACACTGGGCTTTAAAGTTCTGGCGGAAGGCGTAGAAACACAAGAACAGTTAGACTTTTTGCGAAAGAAAGGTTGCGACGCCTACCAAGGTTATTTCGCCAGTAAGCCAATACCGGCGGAAGATTTTGCTGAGTTATTGAGCGCGCAACATAAAAATGGGGATGATTTAGATAAAACCATTAATCACCTGGAAACGACCGGACAGTCATGATGCTGGCTTAAGTCCTGCCCTATTCTCCCCTTTTTGTGCTGCGCATCTTCCTATTACTCAAAAATAGCCGCTTCAAGATTTTTGCTGGAGATCAATCCTTTCAAAACTGATTTGTCCTTAATGCCGCCAAACCGTGTTCCTGCCAAATTAGCACCGGTGAAGTCGGCATCTTCCAATTTGCTTTCCGATAAATCCGCCCCCGATAAATCAGCATCCGTCAAATTGGCTCCGGAAAGGTCAACTCCAAATAACACCGCGTTTTTCAACACACTCCCGGAAAGATCGGCATGACGCATCAACGCGCGATTAAGGTTGGCATTGGTTAAATTGGCGCCCGATAAGTTGACATTGTTCAAGCTGACCCGCATTAAACCCATCGGCTGATTCTTCATATCAACGCCCCAATTAGCGTTGGTCAGGTTGGCATGGCTCAGGTTGGAACGATCCAGGTTGGCAATAATGCGACTACCGGTCAGATTGGCGTCAGTCAAATTAGCCCCCCCCATATGGACGCCAAAAATACTGACATTGGACAAGTTAGCACCGGAAAGGTTGATTTTGGACATCACCGTTAGATCCAGGTTAAGACCGGACAAATCGCTATGGCTAAAGTTAGCATTGCGTAAATCCGAACCCCACAGGTCAGCATTCCTGAAGTCCAGGCCGGATAAATCCAGGCCGGTAAGATCCTTTCGCCGCAACTGTGCAGGATGACCTTGTTCAGCCTTGGCAAGCCGCTGTTGCACAGTTGCCCGGCTAAACTCGGCCGCCGATACTGACAGACAAAATAATGCGGCTAATAACCCCAGACCGTAAAAATGGACTTTCATGCGTATACCTCCTGGTGAATACATGGAATTAAAGTGAAATAATTGATAGAACTTTATCGACAGTTCAGAGCTATTGCAACTGGGGAATGGAAATTGTTGACTGGCGCTATGGCTCGACACAACGCGCAAAAATTTTGCAGCTCAGGTAACATCTTCACTGTTGCTCGACATTTTAGGGCCAGTGGTAGAGCTGCTTCTCAATCTGTAGTCCTTAAAACTTGGCAATGTCAGGAATGCGGCTTACACCCAAACGCTAGCGTCTAAAACGAATGCACCAATTGCTGACAATAGCGTTATCAACGAGGATAATATCCTTTATATTATGAACATCATTTTCACAACATGAACAACATAAACTTCACCGCTTGCCCCGAATGTGATTTATTGCTTAATCCATCAGCGGCAGTAACGGGTGAAAAGGCGCACTGCCCCCGTTGCGGATACCTGATGCAACGCCCCCGCAAACAAAGCATCGAGCGCACCTTTGCGCTATCTATTGCCGGCTTGATCTTGATTTTTCCGGCCAATCTAATGCCGTTGGTCGGCATCAAAATGCTGGGCGGCGCCAAGGACGGTACGTTGTGGTCGGGCGTGGTGGCGTTATTTGAAGAACACATGTGGGGCGTCGCCATACTGGTATTTTTGTCCAGCATTCTGTTTCCATTGCTGAACATTATTTTATCCTTGCTGATCAGCGCGCATCTTTATTTCAAAAAACCGCACCGGCATCTGGCGCATTGGATGCGCTGGTTGCAACATATGGATGAATGGGCAATGCTGGAAGTTTATATGCTGGGAATTATTGTCGCTTGCGTTAAACTTGCCTCCACGTCTGAACTTAAATTCGGTTTCGGACTCTACGCGTTTGTTGCCTTGTTAATCATAACCGGGATGCTGGCAAGCAGCCTGGACAAGGTTCTGTTCTGGCGGAAAATCGGCCAATTGAGAAAATGATATCCAAAAAGACCGCCCTGGGTCAGGGCTTTATCCGTTGCCACGATTGCGGCTGCTTATCAATAAAGTCAGAAAAGAACAGACTTTGTCCATTATGCGGCGGCCGTTTACATCCACGACTGCCCAATAGCTTTCAACGCACTGTCGCTTTACTGTTGAGCGCATTCTGTTTGTATATTCCGGCCAATATCTTCCCTATCATGACTGTAACCCGCTTGGGTGTCGGCGAACCGCACACCATTATCGGCGGCATTATCGCCTTAATTCACGGCAACATGGTGCCTATAGCCATGCTGGTTCTGGTCGCCAGTATTTTGGTACCCTTATTAAAATTAGTGGGGCTCGGGCTGCTATTACTCAACGTTCATTATCGCTGGCAAGCCCACGCCAAGAAATGGACTATCATGTATCGCATTATCGCTTTTGTAGGCCGTTGGTCGATGCTGGATATTTTTATGATTTCAATTCTTGTGTCTTTGGTTGATATGGGCGGTGTGGCACAGGTTATCGCAGGACCGGCTGCTACGGCATTTGCTGCGGTTGTTGTATTGACCATGTTCGCCGCCAAAAGTTTCGATCCACGTTTAATATGGGATAATCAGTATTAAAATGAATGATTTTATCGACCCTGATGTGTCGGAAGTGACCATCAACAAAAAATCCGAATTGCCGCTGGTGTGGCTTTTGCCCTTGATTGCCCTGCTGGTCAGCGGTTGGTTAATCGCCAAATCCTATAGTGAAAAAGGCCCCGTTATTACGATCAGCTTCCCTACCGCAGAAGGACTGGAAGTGGATAAAACCAAGATCAAATACCTGAATGTGGAAGTCGGTAAAGTTACCGCTATTTCCATCAGCGAGGATTTAAAAACCATTGTGGCCACTGCGCAAATGAGCAGCACTGCAGCCGGCTATTTGAAAAAAAACACCAGCTTTTGGGTAGAGCGCCCTCAAGTGGGTCTGGGCGGAATTTCAGGGCTGGGCACGCTGCTCTCAGGGCCTTATATCGCCATCAAGCCCGGCGATGGCGATAAAGAAAGTCATTTTGTCGGACTGACCTCTCCACCCTTGTTAAAACACAACGCTGAAGGCAAATACTATACATTGGAGACCAACAACCTAAGCTCAATGCGACCTGGAACTCCGATCAACTTCCATGGCATCATTGTCGGCGAAGTGCTCAGTCACACTTTATCCGATGATGCTAATGGGATACGTCTGACCGTTTTTATCAACAAACCCTATGACCAGTTTATCAGGAAAAACACGCGCTTCTGGATAGACAGCGGCGTGGATTTATCGGCCAGCGCCGACGGCTTTAAGGTCAGGACCGGACCGTTGATTTCTTTATTAAGCGGCGGCCTTGCCTTTCGTACGTCCCCTGAAGACACGGTTGAAAATATCCAGCCTGAAAACAGCGTCTTCCAGCTATATGATACCTATGAACAATCGAACCAGATTGTTTATCAAAACACCTTAAAGTACGTCATGTATTTTAACGGCTCGGTACGCGGCTTGACCGTAGGCGCGCCGGTACAATTACGCGGCATCCCCATTGGCCGGGTTACCGACATCAACCTGGAGCTGGACAAAAAGACTGCTGAAATTCATATTCCGGTAACCGTAGAACTGGAACCGGACCGCATCAAGGAACTCAATGACGACAAAAGCATCAGCAATAAGGACGTTATGACGCGGCTGATCAATAAAGGCCTGCGCGCCCAATTACAGACCGGCAGCCTGCTGACCGGACAACTGCTGGTCGATCTTGATTTCCATCCGAAAAGCAAGATTGTATTAAGCGACAACCAAAGCGTATATCCTGAGTTCCCGACCACCGCCAGCTCATTGGACCAGTTCACGCATTCCGCCAACATTATTATGGATAAAGTCGCCAAACTGCCGCTGGAAGACTTGACGGTCGAAGCCAACAGAACCTTGCAATCATTACAAGGCACATCAAAAGCGGCAACCGGCATGCTGACCACAGCTCAAGGCACCCTCGATGCCACCGGCAAAACCATGACTTCAGCGCATCAGGTACTGAGTATTCTGGAACCCGGCTCTACCACTCACTATGAACTGGACCGGCTGCTACAAGAACTTACCCAGGCGGCAAGTTCGGTCAAGCAGTTGACCGACTATCTGGAGCAAAACCCTAACTCACTAATTCGCGGCAAAAAAGAAGAGCAGTAATTATGACAAAACAATTCTCAAAATGGCTCATCGTCCTATCGGCAGGCATCCTGCTTTCTGCCTGCACGTCGTCGCCAACACATTTTTATGTACTGGAACCGCTGAGCGAGCCGCAGCCATCCTTAACAGCAATAGAGAAAAAGCGCCAGATCGGCGTAGGTCCGATAACCATCCCGACATTGCTCGAGCGCAAGCAAATTGTCACCCGCTTGCCCGATAACAGCGTCACAATCGCCGAGTTTCATCAATGGGCATCGCCATTAAAAGACAATATCGCACAGGTATTAACCCATAATCTGGCGATGCTGCAAACAAACGACCTGATCCGTGCTTACCCCTGGAGCGCTTACGGAGCAGTTGATTATCGCATCATAATAGACATCATCAGATTCGACACTCGCCCAGAACAAAGCGTAAATTTTGAAGCCAGCTGGGCGATAATGAGTGAAAAGGATCATATCTTAGTAAGCAATGGTCGAAGCAAAATTGAACGTCCATTAAATGATACTTCTTACCCGTCTACGGTCAAAGCGCTCAGCAAAATTCTTAGTGAATTCAGTCAGGAATTATCTACGGCACTGGGTAAAATAAAGTAAAGGCTTTTGCTATAAGTAAAACTCGGGTATTTTGTCCTTGGATTTAGTTAGGAAATACTTTAAAATTATCAAAGTTGTTAAATAAACAATTGGGATGTTAGCTCAGTTGGTAGAGCAGTGGACTCTTAATCCATGGGTCCAGGGTTCGAATCCCTGACGTCCCACCAATAAAACCAAAGGCTTAGATGATTTTCACTAAGCCTTTTTTATTGCCTGAATTTTAAATCGCCCTTCCAAGAATTCTTCATGTTTGCCTGAGTTCTAGTCAGCAAGAAGCAGAGTTTCTATCCTGCTCGCTACCTCTTACGCTGTCTTTCTCGCTTAGTTTTTTACTTTTTGATGTGGCTACACTAATCCGGACACACATTTTAAAATACCCTGAAAAGAGTGTGGTCCCAAATGAACCGAGAAAAACCCAAAACCTATACAGCCGAATTCAGAGCCTCAGCGGTTAAGTTGGCGAATGAATCAGATAAACCCATCGCCCAAGTCGCCAAAGACCTTGGTATTAATGTT
>NZ_JALOCF010000122.1 GCF_023227905.1 Methylobacter sp.
CAACAGGACCAGCAGCACAATCGCTGCCGAAAATAGTGCACAGCTCCGTAGCAGCGCAGCCAGTTGTCTGTCAGTGCGGGACAGGAACAAAGTATTGCGCCTCGATCAGATCATTAACTTGCGGCGAACTGGCAAATTCGATGAAGTCTTTTGCGAGTCCGACAGGCTCCCCACGGGTCACCAGATTTAATGGCCTGGATAGTGGAAAGCTGCGATTACGCACATTCTCGACTGAAGCGGCTATGCCTTCGAGAGGCAGCAGTTTAATGGCAGCACCTTGGCCTGCCTCATATTCGGCAGTTCCCACGGAAACGTAACCGATGGCATCCGGGTTGCCAACCACTGTTTTAATGCCTTGCTGATTATCGCCAATAACGACTTGCGGCTTGACGTCGGTATTTTTCAAACCGAAATAATGCAGAAACAGTTCCAGTGTTGAACGGCCTTCTGCTTTATTAACGACGGTAATAGGCGCATCGTCGCCGCCGACTGCTTTCCAGTTGATGATTTTGCCGGTATAGATGTCGATGATTTGCTGTTTATTCAGTGATTGAACAGGATTAGCCTTATTCAGGATGACGCTGATTCCATCCAGAGCAACGGTAAAACTCAATAAATCTTTTTCGTCATCCTTTAGCGCCCTGGAAGCCATGCCAATATCGGCAAGCCCTGCGCGGGCATCGCTGATACCTCGTGAAGATCCGCCGGTCTGCACATCCACTCGCACATTACTGTGCAAAGACTCAAAGCGTTTGCCGATTTCTGCAGCAAGCGGCGCTATCGTGCTGGAGCCAGTTAGCACTAGTTTTTCGATTTTCGTATCATCGGGCTTTGTTCTCAAAAATCCCCAGACTGCACCTATCAGCAAAATAAGCGCTACAACTATACCCAATTTTTTCATGCTAAATTCCATTGCCATTACTGAATGATGATTTGCGTTACACGGTGATTCTGACGATCTTGTAACAAACATTGGTCGTCATTGCCAGGCAATCCTTACAAATCATTGACTCAACCTCTACGCCAGGCATGGAAACGTTCAAGCCATCGCAACAACCCTTCCGGCGCATGGTTGCGTTTCCAGACGCCGGCAACGTATTTGTTTGCCTCGGCCATGGGGATGGTGCCTAGCAGTTTGTTCAGGCCGATATTGTGCTTCATCGCCAATACGAATTCAGCAAGCAGGTCGCCGGCATGTTCACCAACAATCGTCACGCCGAGTATCCGGTCTTTGCCGGGTTGGGTCAGTACTTTAACAAAGCCCTGCGCTTCACCGTCGGCAATGGCGCGATCCAGATCGTCAAGATGATAAGTGCTGACTTCATAGGCAATACCTTGTTCGGTTGCATCTTGTTCATTCAGGCCGACTCTGGCGACTTCAGGATCGATAAAGGTAGCCCAGGGAATTACCGAATAATCGGTGCGAAACTTTTTAAGGCTGCCGAATAGTGCATTCACCGCGGCATACCAGGCCTGATGGGCGGCAGTATGGGTAAACTGGAAGGGACCGGATACGTCGCCGCAGGCAAAAATGTTCGGATAATTAGTCTGCTGGAAATCATTGGTGGCTATGGTGTGTTTGGGTGATAGTTCAACGCCCAGTTCTTCAAGGCCATATCCCTGGGTGTTGGCAATGCGGCCAATCGCTAATAACACCTGGTCGAACGGAATGCGCACTTCTTGACCTTGATGCTCGGCAATCAGAATTTTTTCACCGTTTTCGATGATGAATTTCTTGGCGGTATGTCCAACCAGCACATCGATATCTTCCTGGCGGAACTTTGCCATGACTATTTCAGAAACATCACTATCTTCCCGGATCAGCAAACGCGGTGCCATTTCCACTTGGATCACCTTGCTGCCGAAACGGGAAAAACTTTGCGCCAGTTCGCAGCCGATAGGTCCGCCGCCCAGGACAACCAGTCGCTTGGGCAGTTTACGCAAAGCCCAGATGTTATCGGAGGTCAGATAATCGATGTCTTCGATTCCCGGAATTGGCGGCACAAAGGGGCGCGCGCCAGCGGCGATAACGATGGAGCGGGTGGTAATGGTGCGGGTTTCACCCGCTGTTGTTACCTGAACTTCCCAGGGAGAAAGAATTTTGGCCTCACCTTCGATGACCTCAACGCCTAGGTCTGAATAGCGTTGCACCGAATCGTGCGGCTCGACGGTTTTGATAATCGACTGAACCCTATTCATGACATCGGTAAAATCAAATTCAGCGTCGGCTTTCTTGATGCCAAAATCCGCCGCCCTTTTAATATGGGACAGCAGTTTGGCGGAACGGATCAAGGCTTTAGACGGCACACAGCCGGTATTCAGGCAATCGCCGCCCATTTTATGTTTTTCAATTAAGGTGACTTTGGCCTTGACGGCGGCGGCAATGTAGGACGTGACCAGGCCGCCTGAACCAGCGCCAATCACGACGATATTGTTGTCAAAGCGCGTAGGTTTTGTCCATTTTGCATAGACCTTGTTCGCTTTAAGGGTTTCGACGATTTTATTGGCGATCAGCGGGAAAATGCCCAGTAAAACAAAAGAACCGATCAGTCCGGGCGACAAAATACCCGACAAGGACTCCAGTTGACCCAGCTGAGTCCCTGCGTTCACATAAACAATGGTACCGGCCAGCATCCCCACCTGGCTGACCCAATAAAAAGTCTGGATTTTTAGATTGGTCAAACCCATTGCCAGATTAATCACAAAGAACGGAAAAACAGGCACCAATCTCAGCGTAAAGAGATACAGAGCGCCTTCTTTAGCCACGCCTGCATCGATGGCTTTCAGTCGCTCGCCAAACCGGGACTTGACCGCATCACGGAACAGAAAGCGGG
>NZ_JALOCF010000015.1 GCF_023227905.1 Methylobacter sp.
GTTGAATAACAACGGCCCCAGCAAAGACAGCCTACGCCAACGAAAACTGCGTGCTTGTTTGAGTGATTGTTATCGCGCCGAACTGATCTTTGGGAAAAGGAAAATATAGCGCGATTGCCCTGGAGTGGTAACGACACTGTCTTTACAATTATGCTGCAAATGATAAAGTTGCCATCCGGCTGAAAAGACGAGAATATCCCGCCGGATGGCTTTATTAAAAGCTCTTAACCTTCTAAACTCGCCAATCGAGCGGCTAGGAATTCTTCTAATGATTCTAATGCTTTGGTAAAGCCATCAATACCTTCTGCAAGTTTCTCAGAAGCCATACGGTTTTGGGTATGCATATTATCAAATGTCGCTTTATCAATGGTTAACTTTTCAATTGACGCATTGGCTGCGTTATTAGGATCCAGCTTACGCACCAAGCTGCCTTCAGTAGACTGAAGTTCGGCTAACAGAGACGGTGCAATAGTTAACAAATCACAACCAGCCAATTCAACAATTTCACCTACATTACGGAAGCTAGCTCCCATAACTTCAGTTTTATGGCCAAATTTTTTGTAGTAATTGTAGATTTCTGTCACAGACAGAACACCTGGATCCTCAGCAGGCGCATAGGAATCACGACCGGTATCTTTTTTATACCAATCCAAGATGCGCCCAACGAAAGGCGAAATCAGTGTAATTCCGTTCTCGGCACATGCAATAGCTTGATGCAGACCAAACAACAAAGTTAAATTACAATGGATACCTTCTTTTTCAAGAATAGCAGCAGCTTGTATACCTTCCCAAGTTGCAGCAATTTTGATCAGAACTCGTTCGCGCGAGACGCCTAACTTTTCATACATAGCAATCAACTCACGGCCTACACGGACGCTAGCATCGGTATCATATGAAAGACGAGCATCAACTTCAGTGGAAACCCGTCCTGGGATGACCTCAAGTATCTTTTGCCCGAAAGAAACAGCCAAACGTTCAAAAGCTAGGGTAGCTACTTGTGCTGCTGAAGCATCTTTACCTAAAGTCTCTCTTGCACCTTTCAAAGTATCATCAACGATTCCTTGATATTGTGGCATTTGAGCAGCAGCAGTTATCAACGAAGGATTAGTCGTTGCATCACGTGGCTTGAAGGTTTCAATAGCCTGGATGTCACCAGTATCGGCTACAACCACGGTCATTTCTCTCAGTTGCTCAAGTAAAGTCTTGGCCATTAGGGGCTCCTTTTATTTTAAATTTAAAAAACAACAAGGTATACACACGTCACTTCCAAATACATTCAGAAGACAGACGAATGATATCCAATATAATAACGGGGAGAGATTATACCGTGAGAAACGGTGGTTAACCATCATAAAGCAAACATAATTACAGTCTCTACCGATATTAGGTGAACCATTAATTACAGATGAGCATTGGCAGGGATCTGAACAGAATCGCTTTAATATTGGACACTAACTAAATATGCCCCCTGTGTTTACATTTAGCACAATCTTAACCGAGCCATGTCAGGGACTTAAGGCATTGATTTAACCGAAAAAATTATATCGTGTACAGATAGCCCCACCCATGCTTGAACAAGGCATCTGCACTTTTAACAATACTACTCAGTTATACTTTATCTAGATTTTCTCTTGCAGAAACCACTTGCTTTGTTATGTACTTAGAAACACCACTTGCCTTCGGCAATACAGATTGCTTTTCCATATATTTCGCAACCCCACTTATTTTAGGCAGCTTTCTTGCTGTCATCGCCTCTTTTTCCATGTACTTTGCGACACCAGTTACGATCGGTTTCTCTTTTATGTTTGATGCTTGCTTCGTAATATACTTGGCAACGCCACTTAAAACGGGAGCTTCTTTTTTAGACAAAATTTGTTTTGCAACATACTTGGCAACACCGCTTACTGGTGGCTTTTCCTTCGCCAGAATTGCTTGCTCTTCCAAGTATCTAGCCACTCCAGTTGGCGCTGATGCCGCCGCCGCCCTTTCCTCTGCCTTTGCCATTTCCTGTTCTATTATTAGCTGCGCTTCTTTTTCTTTTTCTTTTTCTTGCTCTTTTACGAGCATACGCTGTTCTTCCAGATATCTGGCAACTATAGCAGCAGCAGCAGCTTTTCTTTGGGCGATAGATTCTTCTTCAAGATATTTACCAACCCCGGTTGCAGCAGCAGTATTTCTAGCTGATATGGATTGCTTTATTAAATACTTAGAAACACTACTTATAACAGATGACTTCGACTGCTTTTCCACATATTTTGCAACGCTACTGACTACAGATGCTTTCTTTTCATCAGCAGCATGCTTACTCACGTACTTAGCAACGCCACTTAATTTCGGCGCTCTTTTTGCGAGTACCGCTTGTCTTGCTACATACTTGGCAACACCACTTACAGGAGACTGATCCAGGTTTGCCAAGTACTTGGCAACACTACTTAATGGCACAGCTTCTTCGTGTTTTTCCAAGCGGTCAACAAATTCAGACGCTGTAGCTGTAGATACCTGACTCTCCATGGAATCAGCAGGTTCATTACTCACCGATAGCTCTTGCTGATTTCTCAGATATCTCTCAACTCCGCTTAAAACCGGCTCAACTTCCAGACCTTTCAAATACCTAGCAACTCCAGTAAGTCCACTAGAATCACCAACATATACGACAGGACTGGTTCGTGTTTCAACTTCTCTTTTGGAGCCAAAAAATCCAGACACTAAATCGATCAAGTAATTTTGATCCACTTATCACCCCCGGTTGCGCATGTACTTTTCAACTCCAGTTCCTGCTTGAGCTGTTGCTTCTTTTGCGGATACAGCCTGTCTCTCAAGATACTTTTCAACTCCGCTTGTTGCTACTTTTTCTTTTTCAGTCTCAGCATGACTTTCCAAATATCTAGCAACACCAGTTGCAGCAATCATATTGTTCTTTCTCAGATATCGAGCAACACCTGAAAGCCCACTAGCATGACTAGTGTAAACGGGCGCTTGGCTAACTTTGGCTTTTGGCTCGCGCTTGTTTAAGAAGATAAACCCAGCCACAGCGAAAACAATTAACCCCAACAGGTAACTCATCATTGAGTCTTCTTCAACCTTAACTGAGGCGTTTCCTTCTGTATCAGCTGTTTTAGTACGCTCAGAGACTGATGCTGCTGATGTTGTTCCAGTAAATTTGCTTGACTTATAATCAGCGTCTTTATATAGAACTTTTGGCTCAAAATTTGTTGCAGGGTATTTTGAATCTGCCTCAGCCGATGTTTCTTGCTTAACTGCCGCAGCAGCAGGCGCAGACTTGGCTTGGCTGTATGCCGGATCTTGGTAAATTACTTTTGGTTTGAAATCTGCTGCCGGATATTCTGTTTCCGCCCCTACTATGGGACTTGCTAATAACAGCGTAGCAACTAAACCATTCGTCAAATTATTTATTTTCACGTGTTAATCCCCCTCTTTGCGTTGTTTTATAATAGCCATATCTGCGTTAATCGTTTTTTCCAATAGTAACTACGTATTAATAAACTAATCATAACTAAATGAATAGTGTCAGTTTTGAGGTCCTCTCAGTAAGCAACAACTAACGCAAACATGGCCTTTAAAATTAAAGTACTGCTTCTACGTTTTTAACAACGTTTTCAACAGTAAAACCGAAGTGTTTCATCAATACGCCGCCAGGAGCAGATTCGCCGAAAGTATCAATACCGACAACTGCCCCTTCTAAGCCAACATATTTACGCCAGAAATCAGTAATACCCGCTTCAATCGCAACACGTTTAACACCGGGTGTTAATACGCTGTCTTTGTAAGCTTGATCTTGACGATCAAATACATTTGTTGATGGCATTGAAACAACGCGCGCTTGAATTCCTTTTTCTGCTAAGGCTGCTTGTGATTTTATTGCCAAATCAACTTCTGAACCGGTTGCAATAAGGATAACTTGAGCTTTACCCGCTGCTTCAGAAATAACATATGCCCCTTTACGTATAGCTGCGATTTGTTCATCAGTACGAGCTATGAAAGGTAAGCCTTGACGGCTTAATACTAAGCTTGTAGGCCCCGTCATACGTTCAATTGCCATTACCCAAGAAACCGCTGTTTCTGTGGTATCGGCTGGTCGCCATACATCCATATTTGGAATGTAACGCATAGCAGAAGTATTCTCAATCGGCTGATGCGTTGGACCGTCTTCCCCTTGACCAATAGAGTCATGGGTCAAAACAGCAATGGTGCGAATTTTCATTAACGCCGACATACGTAAAGCACTTTTTGCGTAATCAGAGAACATGTGGAATGTTCCGCCGTAAGGCAATAAGCCGCCATGTAACGCCATACCGTTCATAATGGTATACATACCAAACTCGCGCACACCGTAAGAGATGTAATTACCCGGCTCTTTACCGCTGACATGTTTAAAGCTGCTGCAACTGGTTAAATTAGACCCGGTTAAATCTGCAGAACCACCTAAAAACTCAGGTAATGTAGGGGCTAATCCGCCAATTACTTTTTGTGAAGATTGGCGTGTGGCCAGATTTTCTGCTTTTGCGTTGGTTTCAGCAATCAATGCGTCAGTCGCTGCTTGCCAATTAGCAGGGAGTTCGCCAGCCATACGCCGTTTGAATTCTGCCGCCAACTCTGGATATTCCGCCTCATAAGCTGCGAATTTTTCATTCCAGGCCGCTTCGGCTTTTGTACCTTTTGATTTAGCATCCCAGCCTGCGTAAACATTTTCTGGAATAATGAATGCTTCATGATCCCAGCCTAACGCTGCTTTTGTTAAGTTAATTTCAGGCTGGCCTAAAGCTGCACCATGACATTCATGAGTACCTGCTTTGTTTGGAGACCCAAAACCAATAGTTGTTTTGCAGCAGATTAGTGAAGGCATATCAGTCATAGCTTTAGCCATGACAATTGCTTTGTTTATCTCTTCAGGATTATGGCCGTCTACTGACAGAACATGCCAACCGTAAGCTTCAAAACGTTTTGCAGTATCATCGGTATACCAGCCTTCAATATGGCCATCAATAGAAATACCGTTATCGTCCCAGAAAGCAATTAAGTTGCCTAGGCCCCAAGTACCCGCTAATGCACAGGCTTCATGAGAAATACCTTCCATTAAACAACCATCACCCATGAATACATAAGTATGGTGATCAACAATTTTATGCCCTTGACGGTTGAATTGGTCGGCAAGCAGCTTTTCAGCCATTGCAAAACCCACACCATTGGCAATGCCTTGCCCTAACGGCCCTGTCGTTGTTTCAATGCCTGGTGCATAACCGTATTCAGGATGTCCCGCACATTTTGAATGCAGTTGACGGAAATTTTTTAACTCTTCGAGGGGTAAATCATAACCGGTCAAATGTAACAATGAATAAATCAACATTGAACCATGACCATTGGAAAGAACAAAACGGTCACGATCTGACCATTTCGGATTGGACGGATTGTGGCGCATGTGGTCATTCCACAAAACCTCGGCGATATCCGCCATTCCCATAGGCGCGCCTGGATGTCCTGAATTTGCTTTCTGCACGGCATCCATGCTCAAAGCGCGTATGGCGTTCGCTAATTCTCGACGCGAAGTCATATTCTTCTCCTTACTATTAATATATTACTAAATGGTGACTTTTATTTAGTCTGATCGACTTTGTCACGAAATGTTCTTTCGGCGTTTTTACCCTACAAGGATTTGAACGAGTGGCCATAACCACTCGTTCCTGTGCCGCTATTCTAAATTAGCGTGCCTTTCTCTCATCACTTCTTCGGGAATTCCTTTTTCATGGATAATGTGAGAAATGGTTGCTTCTAAAAATAACAAAGTAGATAGCTCAAACACAGTCCCCATAGGCATTCCTAAAACCTTACCATATTGTTCTGGATTACCGACTTGAAATACTGCATCTGCCAGATCGCCAATGGTTGAGCTGCTTTTTGCAGAAATCAAGACGATGTTGGCACCTATCTTTTTTGCACTTTTAGTGAATGCTATTAATTGCTCAGTTTCTCCGGATCCGGAAATAATGATCAATAAGTCACCGCTTTTAATGCTCGGCGTCACAATTTCGCCCACGACACTTACATCGTAACCGCCGTGAACCAACCTCATTGCAAAGAAATTCCCGACAAGCTTGGACCGCCCCGCGCCAGCGATAAATATCCGCTTGGCGTTATCCAGCATTTGGGTTAACTTTGCATCATACGTATCATCTGTAGCTTCAAGAACACCTGAAATCTTTTCTATGATAAGTTTCTGATGCATAATTATACCGCGTCAACCAATTCGCGAATTTCGCGAGCCGCATCAGCAGGTGAAGCTGCGCCATAGATGGCTGCGCCAACTACGATGATGTTTGCGCCAGCGCGAACTACATCTTGTACAGTTGATGGTTTAATGCCACCTGCAACAGAAATTCTGACGTTCAAACCTAGTCTTGCGATGTCATTCAAATCAGCAAATGGAGTGTGTCCTGCAGCTTGTGCATCAAGACCTGTATGAATACCCATGATATGAGCGCCCATTTCAGCAGTTGCGCGTGCGCACGCTACTTTATCGTCAACATTAATCAAGTCAATTTGAGCTTCTGCACCGTATGCATTAGCTGCTTTGATAACGCCTGCACAAGTTGCAAGGCCAGATACGCCTAAAACTGTACAAATATCAGCACCTGCTGCATAAAAAGGTGTTGCTTCGTACTCGCCTGCGTCCATAGTTTTAAGGTCAACTAAAAGCAATTTCTCTGGAAATCTCGCTCTTAATTCTTTAACCAAATTAATGCCATTATGTTTGATACATGGAGTTCCGATTTCAAATATATCAACGTGAGGAGCTACTAATGTAGCAAGGCCTACTGTTTGATCGAAATCCAGTGAATCTAATGCCATTTGAATTAATGGTTTTGCCATGATGCGTGCTCCGATGGTTTATAGTAATAGTTATAGTTTTAGTTACTTATTCTTTATGCGAACGCAACTTTAAAGTAGAAAGGGGACAGATGTCAATGCCCAATGCTCAATGTTCTAAGTTGACATATCGATATCAGCTGAATGAAGGAAACATGCAAGCAAAATGTTATAAGCTTAATTTTATGTAACGGTAGCTATTTGCCTTCCCTATAAAGTTAGCTATACCGTCTATCTTCTATAAAAACTAACCAGTAGCCACACCAACACAAATTTTTCAGCTGTTTCAATCAAACACAAACACTGTCAAGATGTTTCGCATAAGAACACACTCATGCAGCAGTCCGATCTTGCCACTGTGCAATGATACATTTCAACAGCTTTAAGAACACTGCATATAAATAAGCAAGAGACGCAATACCATCACGGCGACCGCATTAAATGCATCCATCCCATATCGATACATAAACCGTTATCAAGATTAAGCTTATGCATCAAGCTTCAAACAAAATTCAACCCGGACTTTATACCCATTGATTTAGACGATCTATCAACCAAGATTTTGTGTTTTGATAACAAAAAAAGTGACTTACAAGCACTAATGCAAAATCATCAAACACACAGCCAGTCCGTTAATTACCCGCTTGCGCCCAAACCGGCAGCCATGCTCAACTTAAACACAACGGAATGCATACCTTAGTCATTCGATGTAAATTATAATAACGAACCCAATTAAGAGAGAAACAACGCAATGGAACCTTTTAACAATATAAAAGCACTTATCATTGATATGGATGGTGTTTTATGGCACGGCGACCAGCCAATGCCTGGCTTGGCAGATTTCTTTCAAACCTTACGTGATCAACAAATCCGCTTTATCCTGGCAACTAATAACGCCAGTCTGACTCAAGAGCAATATGTCATCAAGCTGGCGCAGATGGGTGTACAGGTGACACGTGATGAAATCCTGACTTCCAGCATGGCAACCGCACTGTACCTGAGCAAGTACAACAATCCTCTGGAAAGCCGCATATTTGTCATCGGTGAGGATGGCGCTAAACAGCCGCTTCTTGACCATGGCTTTACCTTGACCGACCTGTATGAATTAAATGATGACAAAGACAACCCCAATATGGGAGCCCACATTGTTGTCTGTGGCAAAGACAGCACCCTGACATGGGACAAGCTGGCCACAGCTACGTTGAATATTCGCGCCGGCGCCCAATTTATCGGCACTAATGCCGACACTACATTACCTACTGAACGCGGCCTCACCCATGGCAACGGAGCAATCCTGGCGGCACTACAAGCAGCTACCGGTGTAACACCGACCATCATCGGTAAGCCTGAACCCATTATTTACCAGCAAGCACTCGCGTTACTAGGCGTAGATCCGGCTCAAACAGTGGCTATTGGTGATCGCTTGGAGACCGATATTCTTGGCGCGGTTCGCACCGGCATACGCAGCCTTATGGTTTTATCGGGCGTATCCACCGAAGATGATTTTAAAACAACAGACTATCAGCCAACCTGGGTTATGCGAGACATCCGCGCCGTGACCCAAGCATTAAAAAACTGACGGCTACGCGTTAAAGCAATAGATCAGATTTACCGTCCGCGCTATCATCAAAAACCACACCCACCGGAGCCACCGCAATGAAAAAATTTATCAATAGCATTGATAGTCTGCTTGACGAAAGTCTGCGCGGCTTTGCCAAAGCCCATGCCGATATAGTTCAGCTCAATGCCCAGCCCCGCTTCATCAGACGCAAGCAATCCACTGCACCCGGCAAGGTTGCGTTGATTTCCGGCGGAGGTTCAGGACATGAACCCTTGCATTCGGGCTTTGTTGGCTCAGGCATGCTGGATGCCGCCTGTCCGGGGCAAATATTCACCTCCCCCACCCCCGATCAAATGCTGGCGGCGGCACAAGCCGTGGAAAACGGCGGCGGAGTTTTATTCATCGTCAAGAACTATGCGGGCGATGTGATGAATTTCGAAATCGCCGCCGAAATGCTCGATTATCCGCATGAAACCATATTGGTCAGCGATGATGTTTCTTTCTCCAAAACTCACAGCACGGGGCGGCGCGGCGTTGCCGGCACCCTGATTGTAGAAAAGATCGTTGGCGCAGCGGCAGAATCGGGGGCGGATTTGGCAGCTTGCAAGACATTGGGTGACCGGATCAACCTCGCTACCGCATCTATGGGAGTAGCATTGACCAGTTGCACTGTGCCCGCTCTAGGCAAACCCATTTTTGACATTAGCGAGAACGAAATCGAAATGGGCGTAGGCATTCATGGCGAACGCGGACGCGAGCGCATAGCCATGAGCAGCGCCACCGAGATTGTCGACTATCTGGCTGGCGTTATTGATGAAGATATAAAGCCACAAAAGGGACAATCGGCCTTACTGCACATCAACGGCTTTGGCGCGACCCCTTTGATGGAACTGCACCTGGTTTATGAACTGGCGTCCCGGTTCTGGGAAAAACGCGGCATTAACATCTGCCGCTCCCTGGTCGGCAACTACACCACCTCGCTGGATATGGCAGGCTGCTCAATCACCCTGAGCTTGCTTGATGACGAAATGCTTCGCTTGTGGGATGCCCCCGTCCACACTGCTGCCTTACGATGGGGTTGTTAAATGCTCAGCCAACACGTCAACCAATGCACAAATCATTAACTGACTGGTCTTAGCCCCCGCATCAATATGCCCCCGGCTGCGCTCCCCCAGAAAAGAAGCGCGCCCCTTGGTGGCCAGCATGTCTCGGGTAGACTCCATACCCGTCACAGCTGTCCGCGAAACATTTTTCAGGACATCTGCTATTGCAACTGATTCCGCCGCATCCTGCCGCAAACTTGCCGCCACCGGAATCAGCACATCCAGCATGGTTTTCTCACCGGCATCAGCCTTTCCCCGTTGCTTTACGGCCTCCACGCCGCTACTAAAAATTTCGGCAAAAGACTGTAAATCCAAAGACCGATCTCGAGCTGCCTTGCTCATCGCCACAAACAAGGTCCCGTATAAAGAACCTGACGCACCGCCCACCGCTGTCATCAAGGTCATGCCAATCTTCTGCCAAGCCGTCATCCAATCAAGCCGGGCCAATTCATCGGCTTGTACTGTCAGCGCTTTAATGCCGCGCTGCAGGTTTGTCACATGATCGCCGTCACCGATAGCTTGATCCAGAGCCGTCACTTCTTCAGCACTCGTTTCGATTGCATGGTCTATTGCCTGAATCAGGCGGGGTAATAATGCTGGCGTTAGGTGCATAGCATCCTCCTTTTCAAAATAATATTCAGGGGTGATATCTAATTCACCCGTTTTGCGAATCATAACTCAAGCGACACCTCATACGTTAAGCTAAAGAAGAAGTTTAATTTTTACTTGTTCTTTATTTGTTCTGCTGATATATTTTTACAAAACAACCAAAGAACAACTTATGACTCAATCACTCACCAGAAAACAACAGGAAATTTTTGATTTCTTATTACAAAATCAAAATAACTTTCCTCATCCGCCCACTCTGGAAGAGCTTTGCGCAGCCATGGGCTTAAAATCCCGCGGTTCCTTGCATAACCACATTAAGGCCTTGATCACAGAAAACCTGATCGAAGCTTCGGAACGCAAGCAGCGCGGCATTCGCCTGACAGAATACGCCAAAGCAATGATCGGCCATTCCGATAATCAAAGCACACTGCCTTTTGTCGGGCTTATTGCCGCCGGAAAGCCCATTGAAGCGGTCGAAAACATTACTTATATGGCTATCCCTGAACAACTGAAAACGCAAAAACCTTGTTATGTCCTGAAGGTAAAAGGCGATTCCATGCTTGAGCAAGGCATCTATGATGGAGATTGGGTGATTATCGAACAACGCTGCCATGCGCGTAATGGCGAAATAGTAGTGGCCCTGATCAACAAAGCCGAAGCCACTTTAAAATTTATTGAGCAATACCCGCACGAAACATTACTTATCCCCGCTAATTCAACGATGAAAGCGATGCGCTACAGCCCGGAGCAAGTTGAAATTCAAGGCGTATTAGTGGGACAAATGCGTAGTTACACTAATAATTATTAGGAGAAACATCATGTTGCAACAACGGATACATATGCGTGACCAAGTGACCAACCGAGTTGAAATCATCATGGAGGACAGCAAACCGCCGTTCACTGAGCGATTGGAAGAATTTGCAACATCCTTACTATTTGCAGTCATCATCATCTTTCTTATTCGTATATAAGGCCGAACTAACCCGCCAAATATTACTTAGCAGGCCATACTAGCAAGGATGCCAGTTGGCAGGGTATATTCTGAGTCAATCGGCAAAGCAACAATTTTTCCCGCCTCAGGATGATGGATTTTGGAAGTCAGCCTCATGCTGTCACGCTTATCCAAAACTTGCTGATTGAATCCTCTATAAGGATGGCAAACTTTTATTACTATTTTATATAGCTTGCCAATCAAGATAAATCTTGAAAAAACCATCGACAAAAGATAAGGTTCGCCCGAAATAACAACACGCTGCATCTAAATCCCTCATCTTTGCTCACAGCATCTGAACATGCCTGATTTAAGAAGATTGATTTTTGGCGCGAAAACCAGTCAGGATAGCGTTGAAATTCTGTATTGCACTTGATACAAACAAACAGCCTCTTAATCTAAGGTTACTATAAATGCCCATTTCGCTTGCCGTTCTTGAAAATGTGATCCGTGAAGCCGGATCGATTGCTATGACTCACTTTAAAGACTTGAAGAATTTAGAAGTGAGCAAAAAAAGCCCTCGCGATTTAGTCACTGATGCCGACGTGGCAGTTGAAGCTTTTCTACAAGAATCCCTTGCCAAGCATTATCCGCAATTCGGTTTTTGGGGAGAGGAAAGTGGACAAAGCGCCAATCAATCCAGCCGCTGGATTGTTGACCCGATCGATGGCACCCACTCATTTTCCAGAGGCCAATATTTTTGGGGCATCAGTGTTGCACTGGAAATTGACCAGGAACTCATATTCGGAGCGGTCTATGCGCCCGCACTGAATGATTATTATGCCGCCGAAAAAGGCAAAGGAGTCTGGAAAAACGGACTGCCCATTACCGTCTCCAGCGAAAGCAGCCTTGCTGACGCAATGGTCGCAACCGGATTTGCCTGCTTGCGCTCTTACTTAAAAGAAAACAACTTGCAACGGTTCTGCCGGATTGCGGAGATAACAACCGGTCAGCGCCGTTTTGGCTCGGCGGCAATCGACCTATGCCTGGTTGCGGACGGGCAAGTTGATGCTTTTTGGGAACAGGAGCTAAACCTGTACGACGTAGCTGCCGGCGCACTGATTGCCGAAGAAGCAGGTGCCACGGTTACAGACTTTCAAGGCAACAAAGGACTCTTTCCAAAAAATATCCTGGTAACCAACGGCAAGATTCTTAACCAGATACTTCCACTGATGTAATACCTGCCTATTCCATGGCTATAAATGCATTTACAGCCATGGTCGTATACTCAGCATAAAGATTTATTAGTTCGTGCAGCTTGGACGGTTTGTGCTGAGTACAATTATATGCAAGTTATGCCTGTAAGAATTGCCGCCCCCCCCCCCTCTTACATGACTGCCTAGCCTACCTGCCTACAACTGACTACGCGATTGCGATGATAATATATCCTAGATAAAAGCCCAGCATCCCCCAATGCCAATCCCTACCAGCACGCCAGCCGCGATTTCAACCGATGTATGACCCATACGCTCACGTAATGCCGGGTAGTCAGAAGACGTCGTTATTCGATTGATAACAACCGCATGCTTGCCAATTTGCCGCCTTAGGCTATGCGCATCCAGAATCACAATAAAAGCCAACGTCACAGCAACGCCGAACGCCGGATGGTCAATACCGTTCTTGAAAGCAATCAGCGCAGCCATACTGCTGACGATAGCGCTATGATTACTAGGAAAACCGCCGTAACCGATTAAACCGAAAGCAAGCTTCTTAGCCTTAAAACTATTGATTGCAAACTTTAACAAGCCGTTAACCAGCCAAGCTGAAAAAGGCGTTAATAAATAGACAAAATCCATGTTTTATCCTTGTATTGGCCACAATACCCAGCCGCATACCAAAACCCACGTAATGATAGTAAGCAAAAGCGGCCAATCAGACAGCAACGCATCGGTGGGCGACTCCCCCCCATCAAGCGTATCGGCTATGTACCAATACCTGAATAAGCCAAACAATACTACCGGAATGCTGCTGACCAATTGCGGCTTAGCCGTCATTACATACAATGCATAAAAAAGCAGCGCCCCGGTCGCCGACATTTCAGCGTAACGGTTGACCAAAAAGACCGAATATTTTTGCAGCACTGCACGCCCTTCAGTGCCGCTCAGGCTTAACTCCTGCCGCCGCTTGAGAGAAGCCAAATATAACGCTAGACATAAGGTTGTTATAAACATCCAGTCAGATACCGGTACAGCCAGCGCAATTGCACCTGCATAAACGCGCAATACAAAACTGATAGCAATGCTAAAAATATCTAAAACAGGCTGATATTTAAGAAAAAACGTATAGCTCAGATTAAGCAGCAGATAAAAAATAATGATCTGTAGCACATTAGGCATCACCAACCCAACGCATAATAAAACTGTTAGCAGTACTATTATTAATAATATTAAGGCAGAGCGTATCGAAACAACACCGGAAGCCAATGGACGGGTTTTTGACTTTTTTGGATGCTTTCTATCATGTTCGACGTCATGAATATCATTGATAATATAAGTCGCTGACGATGCCAAAGAAAAAAACAGCATTGTTAGTAGTGCATTGTTAACGGACTGAACGTTAAGAAACTCGCCCGTAAACAATAATGGCGCTAGCACAAAAACATTCTTTATCCACTGCCTTATACGCAATAAAGCAATCATCCCTTGCAAGCGCATTGATATTTGATAAGCCTTAACGCTATCATTCATTATTGGAAAATCCTTAAGAAAATCAGATGAAACTAGCTGTCACCTATACCGCTTTTGCAATTATAGCTACTATTGCCAATATTGCCGCACAGGATATTACTGTCCATATTTATATAGGAATGTATTCGATTATATTATCCGTTATTGCAGGTACGGCTGTCGGACTGGTTATCAAATATATTCTCGATAAGCGTTATATCTTTCGATTTCAAACTCGGAATATCAGCCACAATAACAAGGTATTTGTTTTATATGCATTAATGGGAATAGTCACCACCATGATTTTCTGGTTTTTTGAATTTGGTTTTAACCACTTGTTTCAAACTAAAGAAATGCGTTATTTTGGTGGAGTTATCGGTTTGGCAATAGGCTACATTGTCAAGTACCAGCTTGATAAACGTTTCGTGTTTCGCTCGCCCAAGGAAAAAATAACATCATGAAAATATCCTCCTGGGGACGGCTGAGCGCACATAAACACCTAGTAATCGACATCAATGATAGCGGCCAAATACCGGCTTTACTGCAAGCGAACCACCTAGGTTTGGCTTACGGCATGGGACGAAGCTATGGCGATGTTTGCTTGAATCCGGGCGGTATTTTATGGAAAACCACAAAGCTAGACCGCTTTATCAGTTTTGACGACAAAACCGGAATCCTGCGTTGCGAAGCGGGCGTACTACTGCGCGACATTCAAAGACTTGCCATACCTCGCGGCTGGATTTTACCGGTAACTCCGGGGACACAATTAGTCACTGTGGGCGGAGCAATTGCCAATGATGTTCACGGGAAAAATCACCATGCCTTGGGTTCATTTGGCGACCATCTGTTGCAAATCCGTTTAGTACGCAGCACAGGCGAAACCATTGATTGCGGCCATAGTCAACACCGTAACTGGTTTGCAGCTACCGTCGGCGGATTAGGCTTGACCGGCGTGATTGTGGAAGCGGAAATCCGACTGCAAAAAGTGAGAAGCGCGTGGCTGAATACCGAAACCATTGCTTACGCCAATCTTGATGAATTTTTTCAATTGGCTGATGACTCCGAAGCCAAATGGCAGCATACAGTATCCTGGATTGACTGTCTTTCCGGCATAGGCCGCGGGATTTTTATGCGCAGCAACCCGCTTGCGGAGGTTGACCGCATCGCACCGAAAGCACGCCCTCTGACTATGCCATTTACGCCCCCGGTTTCGCTGGTTAACCGACTGTCCCTGCATCCGTTCAATAACGCGTATTTTTATCTCCAAAAAAAGCAAGCCGGTCCCAAAATCGTTCATTACAAAAAATTCTTTTACCCTTTGGATAACCTGCTGGAATGGAACCGTATGTACGGCCCCAAAGGCTTCTTTCAATATCAAAGTGTGGTTCCGCGTTCTGTAGGTAAACAAGCCGTTCAAGCCATGTTGAAAGAAATTGCCCGTTCCGGCGAGGGGTCTTTTCTGGCCGTATTAAAAACCTTCGGCAATCGTGAAGCGGTAGGCATGATGAGTTTCCCGCAACCGGGTGTAACCTTAGCTTTAGATTTTTCCAACAATGGCATGAGAACACTAAAACTGCTTGAGCGCTTAGACGCAATTGTCGGGGAAGCCGGCGGGCACATCTATCCAGCCAAAGATGCGCGTATGCCGCGCGACTTGTTTGAACGCGGCTACCCAAAACTGCACGAATTTTTAACCTATCGCGATCCTGGCATCAGCTCGGCACTCTCGCGTCGATTGATTGGATATTGACATGAAAAATACAAGAAATATTATCATCGTTGGCGCAACCTCCCGCATTGCGGAACATTGTGCGCGGATTTGGCTGCAAAACCACACGGCTAACTTAACCCTGATTGGCCGAAATGCAGCGCGCGTCGAAAAAGTCGCAGCGGATTTGCGAGTGCGTAGTCCCAAGTCTGTCATTCGAATCGTTGAAACGGATTTCTTGAATCCGGAGGCTATCCAACAAACAGCCGATGATATTGCTGCGACAGGGACCATTGATATTGTATTGATTGCGCAAGGCTCGCTGACTGAACAGCTCGATTGCCAAACCGACTTAAGCGCCTGCAAAGAGTCGCTGGAAGTAAACGGGATCTCGCCGGTGCTGTTTGCTGAAGCCTTTGCCGGACATCTGGCAAACGCAGGACAGGGAACGCTGGCATTGATCGGCTCAGTCGCCGGAGACCGGGGCCGCAAATCCAACTATGTTTACGGGGCAGCCAAAGGCATGGTGACCCGCTATGCGCAAGGCTTGCAGCATCGCTTCGCAGGATCGGATGTGAAAATCGTATTGATCAAGCCCGGCCCGACCGATACGCCGATGACGGCGCATCTAAAAGCACAGGGGGCAAAATTAACGCCGGTGGAAGATGTTGCCCAAGAGAGTGTCAACGCGATCAATCGCGGGCAAGCGGTCACTTATGCGCCGGGCAAGTGGAGATTGATTATGTGGGTAATCAGGCATTTACCGAGGGGTATTTTTAATAAATTAAACATTTGAACCGCAAAACGCTCATGATTTGATGATGGCGAGCAGGCGAAAGCCTGCACCTTCCTCTACCCAATGATAAATAAAGCCTGAATTCATGAACTTAGGATTTCATTACCCGGCAAGCCATCACTCAACGAGTAGGGAAATACCAGGGAAGACCGATTCGATAATTGGTCACTGAAAGGTGAATCCCAATTACGGTAATCAACATCACCACGATAAAGCTTTTTGGAATACGAATCGAATTGACTCTTGCACTGGCTTGATTGCCCGCAATGATCACTCCCATGACGACAGAAAAATATATCAAAAACTCAAGATGATAAAGCGTCGCATCAAACATCGATGTCACAAAAATATAAGCCAATGACCCGAACGCCAAGGCGCGGCTTAGATCTGCATGGGAACGTCTAATCGAGCTTAGAAGGATAGAGAAAATCAGGGCAAGAGAAAGAGCGAGACCGGGAATACCCCAGTCAGCCAATATCTGAACAATGGCATTGTGAGGCTGGACGTGACCAGGTGAAGACATAACCGCATGCCACATAGTTTGAATTCGCGCGAAGCCATTTCCTCCTGCACCCCAGAATAGCCGCTCGTGATCCGCAAGCCAGCTAATTGTCTCCGTCCACATCGATAATCTAAGCGACGAGGCTTGGTCCAGTGAGCTTGCTCGGACTGTTCTTCCGAAGATATCGAAAAGACCGCTGGAACTGGGGAGTGCCGGAGGAAGGATTATTGAAATTAAGGTGGCAACTGCAATATCGGTTACTGCTTCAATCAAAAACTGCTTTTCTTTAATCAGCAAACCGACAATCACAAGCGCGACCAAAATGCCGAGCATTGATGCCCTGGTCCCAGACCAAATGACCAGGGACATTCCGGCAATTCTGGTTAATCGAAAGAACAGCTTGGACCTTTGACTATCGCCTCCTGGCAGGTAGAGCAGGATCGTGAACAAACCGATCGTTAGCCCAAGGTGTCGAATATGGCCAAAAATCGGCGGCCGCAACCAATGAATGCGGCTGCCCGGCTCGCCAAACAGTGACACAAGAAGAGCGAGTATGCACGTGGCTGATACAAATTGAAAAACAACCATGACATGATCGAGCCTGCGAAAGAGGGGCGTGATCGAAACCGCCAGGAGGGCTACAAGCAGCCAATGCGTATCCCGGGCAAGCGCCGGCAAAAATTGGCCGGACTGGGTATCGGCAATGAGGATCCACGCCGACAGCAACAATAAAATTATCAGGTTTTTCTTCTCAACAACCCAGCTCGATGCCATCGGCAGCGTCATCAATAAGTATCCGCAAACAGCAAAGGTCAGCGGTGTAGCGAGCCCGTTGAAAAGTATCACCGAATGGCTTTTCCACGCAAAAGTTAGCAGTCCGAATAAGGCGGCAAGGCAAAACACTGCACCTATTTCCGATTTGGTGCAGTGCTTCCTTATTTCGTTGAGTAATTCTGAAGAGCCAGGATTCATAAGGAAACTCTATTCTTTATGAAATCCGGATAGCCAGTCTCGATCAAAATCATCAATTCGTAATTATTTTTCATAGAGTTGTAGGCTTCCAAAAATTATAAAGGCCAAACCTGACTAAGCGGCATAATAATCAGTTGAGGCTGACTTAATCATCGAAAGCATCCATATTTTTGCAGGAAGTGTTTCGGCTACAATGCTGCCATGCCAGAAAAGCGGTCAGCAAGAACGTAAAGAGTAACAAATAAGAATACACTCCCGCATCCCATAACCATAATCGTGGCGAGTCGCTAAAAGTGATATACGGTCTCCATGGAATGGTAGGAATTATTACCATGATTAACAGAAGCCTATAAATTCGGCCATTTGACAGCTCGGCTGTTAAATTCCAGATAACAACAAAACTGATGATCAGCAACGGAAAATAATAATTCCATCCCAGTGGCGATATCAGCAACATGGCCGGAATCGTTAGCGCTACCAGCGCATCCGCATAAAGCTTCCGCTCTGATGATTTTGCCAGCTTGAAAACAACCATAGCCAGCACGCCCACTGTGGCTAAAGAGCAAATCACAGGCACTCCATGCGCCAGCATAGGCATATCTATCCATGCTTTGATTGAAGGACCGCCGAAAAAGCGGGAGAAAAAGCCGGCATACGAACCATTCCAGGCGACTGCCTGCCAATTCACGTCGTTCAAGATGCTTAGATAGACAGAATAAGCGGAAAAGCCGGTTAGCATTCCACCCACTAAAAAACTAATTCCACAGACGGCAATAAAAGCAGATACTGCACGCCAGTTTCTACTAATAAGCAAGGCTATCAAAAATAAGCCGAAAAAAGGCTTAATGCTGGCAGCAGCGCCCAGCCAGCAACCAGCAGCCAGATTTTTTCTATTACGCAATGCCAGCCAAGCCAGGGTTATATCCAGTAACAGAAACAACGTGAGCTGCCCAAAGGAACTGTTTGCAAAGGTTGGAAAGTAGGCAAAAAAGCCCAAGCCGATCAGCATTTTTTTTGTTGGGCTTGTAGATGGCGAAGCATCGGATTTGAAGATCAGCATTAACGCCCAGACGCCGCTGATGACCGAAGCGAACGACCATACCCACAAAGCTTTCGGATAATCAAGCAGCGCGAAAGGCGTTGTAAGAGCTACAAAAAACGGCGGGTTTAAATTGGGATGCAAGCACAATCTGATTTCTTCCGGCATTGCATCCAATATGTCCTGATTGAACTTAGTTTTTATGTCCGGATTGCAATGGGATGCCGGTGATGCACGATCAGGGGCAGGCCAGTAAATAGCCTTGTCCTGCAGGAGATTGCTGCTGGACAGATAAAACTTGTAGAAGTCGCTGCGATTGGTAAGATCGACCTGCTCACGGATTTCATTGAAATAAACCGAGACCACCAACGCCATGCCGGCAAAAGCCAACAACCGGAACAGCCATTTTTTTAAAAGTGCTATGGATTTGTTTAATCCAGCTTCTTTCAGGGATTCAGTAGCGTACATTGGCAAATCTTAAAGCTGATAAGCTCTGTGGCAAAAAAGAGACCGCCGAAGCGGTCTCTCAAGATTTAACAGTTTTCGGTTATCAATTAGCTACCAGAAATACTATTTTTTGTAATAGCAGCTATTGCGGTAGTGTTAGTTATAGTAGCATTGGGCTCAATTTCCCATGTAACTGCAGATGTTCCAACAGTTGGGGTCCATGTGATTGTGCCGCCATTTATGCCAGTACCCATAGTACCTGACAACGTAGCCGCTATCACGCCGCTGTTGGTAACTGTGACCGATGCAACTTCATTGGTTGCTGTAAAAGCTGGAATTCCAGATGAGGTATTAGAGGTATTGCAGGTAGTTATATCACCACTTTCCTGAGCGCAAAGGGCAACGGCTGTTTTTATGGAATCCACCGAAGTAAGAGCGTTCCCAATTCTGGCTTTAATGGTGTAGTCCTGGTAAGCAGGGATCGCCACTGCCGCCAGAATACCGATGATCGCGACCACGATCATTAATTCGATTAAGGTAAAACCTTGCTGAGCTTTTTTCATTGATAATGTATTCATGGGTAAATTCTCTTTTAAGTTAAAAATAAACTACAACAAGACATAAGCAGGAGTCATGCCAACCTTTTCTTTCTTTCTTCGACAACGCATCTAAATTACCGCCAAAGCAGACAGACGGCCATTCTCAAATAAAAATAATCTACGTAAATAAACCAAACGAGTATTTCTGAAAACGCCGCGCCAGAAATGTCAGTCAAAAAACGCCTCCGTGATAAAATGCCGGTCAAAAAAGCCTGCCAAGATAAAAATGCCGATCAAAAAGCCTCGCCAAGCACATTCACTCATTTGAACCCAGGTATGTAACATGCAACACGTCAGCCTTCAAGCCGCCACTACCTTGACCGAATGGAGCGAGCGCACGATAAGACGCCGCCTCGCTGACGGCTCTTTAAAATGCGCCGCCGATAATGGGGCTCATTACAAGACCATGATCTGTTTCGATTCGATCAAACACGACATTTGCATTACGCTTGAGCCTGACGACATTGAGATTCTCCAAGCTGCCGACGCCGGGGATGCCAAGTCTCAAAACGACTTGGCGTTGCTTTTTCTGGACAACGATAAGATGAAAAGCGCCGCGTATTGGCTGGAATTGGCGGCAAAGCAAAACTTTACCGATGCAATGCACTTGCTGGGATGCTGTTATTTGGAAGGCAATGGCTTACCTAAAGACGATAATCTTGCCATTATGTGGATTGCCAAGGCGGCTTCACTCGGCCATTCGATTGCGATTGCCCAGATTCAATCAATGGGCCTGACTTAAAAGCCTGCGGAGTATTATAGACATACTGGCCAGTCCCTAAAACCCCTTATTAAATAAACTACCACACAACCTGCACCGCATAATCAGAAAATACATGATCAACCGTAACGATCATCATGCCCTCAATAATTGCCTGAGCAATCATAATGCGGTCAAACGGGTCTTTATGATGCTTAGGCAATTTTTCTAGATAACTGATGTGCGACAATTCTATCGGCAATATTTGGATGTTATTTTCCAGCCGGTTTTTGTTCACCAATTCTTCAATGGATATGGTTAACGTTAATTTACCCAGCTGACTTTTAATTTGCATCTCCCAAGGTGAAGCCATGCTTAAATAAAACTCATGTTCGCCCGAACTGCATAACGCTTTCACTGTGCTTTCACTGTGTCGGAAAGTTGCGCCGCATCATCGTTAAGCCAAAGAAAGGCATGCGTATCAAGCAATAGCTTCATTACCGACCTTCCAACCAAAAATTATCAGGCAAGGGTTCATTAAAATCATCACTCACCTGTATTTTCCCTTTAAATAAACCCAATGTTATGGGTTTTACAGGCTGCTCCGACTCTTCATAGATAACAATAACTTTGGCTTTACGCGCGTGAATGGTTTTAGGTAATTGCAAATGAATTTGATGATTACAGTCAATTTCTACGGGCAATTCGATGGCTTGCATAGCTGTTTTTCCTCTGAATAGTGGAATGCGTAAATTATAACAAGTTCAAGCGGGCATTTAGCTCACCCGCGAAAGGTAAGTACCTGAATATAAGTTTTCAGCTCTTGTTTAAAGCCGGAGTGCAGGCTTTGCAAGCGGAGCTTGCGCTCCAAAATACCCGAAAACTTAAGTTCGATTACTTACGCTAGCCGAGTAGGCTGGGTCGCTAAAGCCTCTACGGTTAGCATATCTTTCCGCAACCCCGCCTACGCCACTTTAATTACCGATTTACTGCAATTTGGCTTTAAGCATTTTATTCACTTCCCCGGGATTTGCCTTGCCTTGCATTTCCTTCATTACCTGCCCGACAAAAAAACCGAACACTTTATCTTTACCGCTGCGGTACTGCTCAACCTGATCCTGATTGTCGGCAATAATTTTATCGATAATGGCTTCGATCGCGCCAGTGTCGGTGATCTGTTTCAGGCCTTTGGCTTCGATGACTTCATCAGCTGATGCTGCGCCTTGCCACAGTTCCTCGAACACCTGTTTGGCGATCTTGCCGGAAATGGTGTCGTCACTGATACGCTTTAACAACCCGGCCAAGCGTTCGTGACTGACCGGCGAATCGGTAATGTCCAGATCAGCCCTGTTAAGCGCGGCTAAAAGATCGCCGGTGACCCAGTTGGCGCACATCTTCGCCTCGCAACCCGATTCCTTGACCACAGCCTCGAAGTAATCAGCCAGCGGACGGGATGAGGTCAGTATCGTGGCGCTTTCTTCGTCCAGCACATAGTCATCTTTAAAACGCTGCTTTTTTGCCTGCGGCAATTCCGGCAATTGGGCTTTTATTTGCGCTTTAAAATCTTCATCAATCAGTACCGGCAACAAATCGGGGTCGGGAAAATACCGGTAATCGTTGGCTTCTTCCTTGCTGCGCATGGAACGGGTTTCATCCTTGTCCGCGTCATACAAGCGGGTCTCCTGAACCACAGTGCCGCCGCTTTCAATTAGGTCTATCTGCCGCTCGATTTCGTGATTGATGGCTTTTTCGACAAATCTGAACGAGTTGATATTTTTGATCTCGGTCCGGGTGCCGAATTCTTTCTGGCCTTTGGGACGCACCGATACGTTGGCATCACAACGGAACGAGCCTTCCTGCATATTGCCGTCGCAAATACCCAGATAGCGCACCAGCTCGTGCATTTTGCGCATGTAGGCCACGGCTTCCTTGGCCGAGCTCATTTCCGGCTCGGACACGATTTCCAGCAGCGGCGTGCCGGCGCGGTTTAAGTCGATTCCGGTCATGCCATGAAAACTGCTGTGCAATGATTTGCCCGCGTCTTCTTCCAGATGCGCGCGGGTGATGCCGATCCTTTTGCTGACGCCGTCAACGTCGATATCCAAATGTCCGACACCGACGATAGGCAGGTCCATCTGGCTGATTTGATAGCCTTTGGGCAAGTCCGGGTAAAAATAGTTTTTTCTGGCGAATACCGAATAAGGCGCGATATGCGCCTCAATTGCCATGCCGAAGATAACCGCCATGCGCACGGCTTCTTCATTTAATACCGGCAACACGCCGGGCAGGCCTAAATCGACCGCGCAGGCTTGGGTGTTGGGTTCCGCGCCATAAGCGGTGGATGCCCCGGAAAATATTTTTGATTTGGTGGCGAGCTGGGCATGAATTTCCAAGCCGATTACTGTTTCCCATTGTTGGCTCATCTTCTTCTCCTTACTCAAAACCTTTAGGTGTGTGCACGTGCCAATCGGTGACTTGCTGATACTGATGGGCGATATTCAACAGCCGGTCTTCGGCAAAATAATTGCCGATGATCTGCAAGCCTACCGGCATGCCTTTGACAAATCCTGCGGGAACCGACATGGCCGGAAGGCCGGCAAGATTGATCGCTATCGTATAGATATCGGACAAGTACATTTCAATCGGGTTGCCGATTTTCTCGCCGATGCCGAAAGCGGTGGACGGCGCGACCGGCCCCATGATCACATCGACTTCCGACAACGCTTTTTTGAAGTCATCGCTGATCAGACGGCGGATTTTTTGCGCCTTTATATAATAAGCGTCGTAATAACCTGCCGACAGCGCATAAGTCCCCATCAGGATGCGGCGCTTAACTTCCTTGCCAAAAGCTTCGCCGCGCGAGCGGGTGTAAAGATCGGTTAAATCCGCCGGATTTTCGCAGCGATAGCCGAAACGGACGCCGTCGAAACGCGACAGGTTGGCGGAGCACTCGGCCGGAGCAATAACGTAATAAGCGGGAATGGCCAGCTTAAGCGTAGGCATCGACACTTCGGTTACGGTGGCGCCCAGTTTCCGGTATTCGTTGACAGCGGCTTCAATCGTGGCAGCCACATCACTATTTAATCCGTCACCAAAAAATTCTTTGGGCAAACCGATTTTCAAACCCTGGAGACTATTGCCTAAACCGGCCATGTAATCAGGAACAGGCAAGTCGACGCTGGTTGAATCTTTATCATCGAAACCCGCCATGGTTTGCAGCATGATCGCCGCATCCTCGGCGTTGCGAGCCATCGGCCCGCCTTGATCCAGACTGGACGCATAAGCGATCATGCCGTAACGGGATACCCGGCCATAAGTCGGCTTTAAGCCGGTAATGCCGCAAAAGGCAGCCGGTTGGCGTATCGAGCCACCGGTATCGGTGCCTGTCGCACAGACTGCAAGCCGCGCTGCAACAGCTGCCGCCGTGCCGCCCGAGGAACCTCCGGGGACAGCATTGGTATCCCAGGGATTTTTGACGGCGCCATAATAACTGGTTTCGTTGGATGAACCCATCGCAAACTCGTCCATATTGAGTTTGCCCAGCATCACAGCACCGGCGTTATTGAATTTTTCCGCCACCGTTGCATTGTAGGGCGCGATAAAATTATCGAGCATTTTTGAACCGCAGGTTGTTTTAACACCCTCGGTACAAAATATATCTTTTTGCGCAACCGGTATGCCGGTTAACAACTCCGCATCGCCTTTTGCCAGCCTCTCGTCTGCTGCTTGGGCTTCCTGCAAGGCCAACTCTTCGGTGACGGTTATATAAGTATTAAGCGAGTTGTGTTGTTTGATTCTGGCTAAAAAAGCCTTAGTCAATTCTACGCTTGAAAATTCGCCGGAACGCAATCCCTTAGCCAATTCTGCAATTGTTTTGTTATACATAATTGTTATTTTTCCCTTTATTCAATTACTTTGGGTACTAGATAAAGTCCCGCTTCAACTTGTGGCGCAATAGCCTGGAATTTTTTGCGGCCGTCCTGTTCGGTTACCGCATCGGGCCGCAATCTTTGCACCTGATCCATCGGATGAGCCATCGGCTCAACACCATCAGTGTCAAGATCGCCCATCTGCGTCATCAAATCCAGCATTCCGGACAAATCCTTTGCATAAGAAACAACATCTTGCTCATCAATTCCCAGTCGCGCCAAATGCGCTATTTTCTTCACTTCATCCGCCGTTAAAGACACTATTAACTCCTATAAAAATTTCAGAGATTCTAATATTAATGCGTTTATAATACTTTATATCTTGCCCAAACACTCGCTTGATTGATAAAGTAATACAATTTTTTATTCCCCCAAAGGATACAGTTTAAAATGTTCAAAAGAATTCGCGGCCTTTTCTCCAACGATCTCGCTATTGACCTAGGAACCGCCAATACCTTGATCTACATTCCCGGGCAAGGAATCGTGCTTAATGAGCCATCAGTCGTTGCTATTAAGGAGGACAGAATCCGTGGCGCAAAAACCATTGCTGCGGTCGGTCTTGATGCAAAGCTCATGCTGGGCCGCACACCAGGCAACATTACTGCAATCCGCCCGTTAAAAGACGGGGTAATCGCAGACTTTGCCGTGACCGAGCGCATGCTGAGATTTTTTATCGAGAAAGTCCACCAAAGCAAATTACTGCGCCCCAGTCCACGCATTTTAATCTGCGTGCCTTGCGGCTCAACCCAGGTTGAACGCCGCGCCATTCGTGAGTCTGCGGCAATGGCCGGGGCACGCGAAGTTTATTTGATTGAAGAACCCATGTCGGCGGCTATCGGTGCAGGCCTTCCGGTTGAGGAGGCATGTGGTTCAATGGTTTTGGACATTGGCGGCGGCACCTCCGAAGTGGCGGTCATATCAATAAATGGCATCGTTTATTCTTCATCTGTCCGTATCGGCGGCGACCGCTTTGACGAAGCTATTATCAATTATGTGCGTAGAAACTACGGCACATTGATCGGCGAATCCACCGCGGAAAGAATTAAACATGAAATCGGCACAGCTTATCCCGGCAGCGAAGTTAGGGAAATAGAAGTTAAAGGCCGCAATCTGGCCGAAGGTGTGCCGCGCAGCTTTTCTTTAAACAGCAATGAAATTCTGGAAGCTCTGCAAGAGCCGCTGTCCGGCATAGTCGGTGCGGTAAAATTGGCTTTGGAGCAAACCCCGCCTGAACTCGGTTCGGACGTTGCCACACGCGGCATATTCTTAACCGGCGGCGGTGCGTTATTGAAGGATATCGACAGGCTGATAGCCGAAGAAACCGGCCTGCCTGTTTATATCGCTGACGACCCGCTCACCTGCGTGGCCCGTGGCGGCGGTATGGTTCTGGAAATGCTCGATAAAAAAGGAGTTTCCACTTTTTCCTTAGAATAATGATGTTCGTTCTTTAAAATCATTATCTTGGCAGTAACAAAGTCCGTAGGTTGAGTTACCGCCGCATGGGCAGAAGTTTTAACCTGCATTCCCACATCCTTGTGGGTTATGCAGGAGCAGCGCCGCGGTATCCCGAGGCGCATCTTTTTGCACCGCAACTCAACAGGTGCGACAATGGTTTATCAAGTTACATAAGCTACGCTAACTCGACCCACGCGTTACTCATATTTTTAAACTGGATAAGAGGCATCCCGCTATAAAACTTTTATTTGCTACCGGTCCTTCTATTAACACTCGTCTGCTTGTGGCGATAATTGCTTCAGTTGCCTTACTGATAACTGAACACAGAAGTCATCGACTGGACGCACTTCGAGCCACGTTATCAGTTGCTGTCGACCCGATAAAATATCTGGTCGATTTACCGACAGTAGTGTTCGAGCAAGCTGCCGACTCTGTCAGCTCCTATTCGACCTTAAAAAAAGAAAATACCCGCTTACGCGAAGAACAATTTATCGACAAAACCCGGTTACTGAAGTTCGACTCTTTGGAAAAAGAGAATATTCGCCTGCGCGCGTTATTGGAAAACTCGTTTAAACTCGGCGAACAACTGCTGATTGCGGAATTATTATCGATCAATACCGCGCCCTACGAAAATATAGTCGTAGTCAACAAAGGCACTCGCTTCGGCGTTCACCCCCAACAACCGGTGCTGGATGCGAACGGCGTGGTCGGGCAGGTTTTTCGTGCCTTGCCGTTCAGCTCCGAAATCATGCTAATTACCGATCCGAACCATGCCATCCCGGTGCAGGTCAATCGTAACGGCCTGCTGACCATTGCGGTAGGCAGCGGCCAGCTAAACCGGCTTAACTTGCCTTTTTTGCCTAATAATGCCGATATTCGCCCCGGCGACTTACTGATAACTTCCGGCTTAGGCGGCACTTTTCCGTCTGGTTACCCGGTTGCCGTGGTAGATGATTTCACCCCGATAACCAACAAGCCTTTCGTCAACATTACCGCAACCCCAAAAGCCATGCTGGACCGGAACAGAGAACTGCTGATCGTCTGGAGCGACTCATCCCCCGTTTCCCTTGGCACAACGCACGAAAAAGCGCCCGTGGCGAACCCTAACGGCCAACCCGCCGGGAGCGAATTGGGACGCCAAGAGCCCGAAAGGGCACGAACAGGGACTCGCCCGCGATGAATAACTACTACAGTTTTGGTCGCATTTTTTTGACGATCATCATGGCGATGTGTTTGATTATTGTGCCTTGGCCCAGCTTTTTGGCCAGCATAAACCCAGACTGGGTGCTTCTGGTGCTTATCTATTGGACGATTGCCGTGCCTGAACGCATCGGTATCTTTCATGCATGGACAATCGGGATACTGATCGATGTGTTGACCGGGAGAGCGTTCGGCCAATACGCGCTGGCCTATTCATTAATCATCTATTTTTGCCTGATCATGCATAAACGTTTGCGGCAATTTCCATTACCTCAACAGGGTTTGTTTATTTTCCTTTGCCTGCTATTTTCCCAAATGCTGCTTTTCTGGTTAAATAACATTCAGCGCCCCGTTCAATTGCATACTTCTTTCTGGCTGCCTGTCTTCACCGGCACACTATGCTGGCCTCTGATCTATACAACACTGCGCCGCATTCGTTTGTCGCGTCGCACTAAATAAAGCTTTCGTAGTTGTTATGTCTCGTATCTATACTATTAAAAATAAGTTAGTAGAGAGCCGTCTATTTCTTAATCGCATTATTGCCGCATTTATCCTCATACTGTTATTAACCTCCGGACTGATAGTACGTCTGGTTTACCTGCAAATTGTCGGGCACGAGCATTACACAACGCTGGCAAAAGACAACAGTATTAAAATTGAACCGCTGGTACCGACCCGGGGCATTATTTACGACAGGCACGGCAAAGTCCTGGCCGACAATACGCAGTCCTTCAGTCTGGAGCTAATTCCCGAGCAAATCAGCGACCTTAACGACACATTATTGCGCTTACAAAAGCTACTCAATATCTCTGACGAAAAAATCGACCAGTACCAGAAACAACGCAAACGACAAAAACGCTTCGTCAGCACCCCTTTGTTAATAAGCATGACCGGCGAAGAAATTGCCAAATTTGCCGTAGTCAGGCCGTATTTTCCCGGCGTCGACATCCAGGCCCGCCTGGTTCGGCATTATCCCTATGCCGAACTGGCCTCTCATGTGGTTGGTTACGTGGGACGCATCAACGAAGCGGAAATGAAATCCCTGCCTATCGCCGAATATCGAGGCTCGACCCATGTCGGCAAAATAGGTATAGAAAACACCTATGAAACCGAGCTGCACGGCAAGACCGGCTATGCGGAAATTGAAACCAATGTCCAGGCGCGCGCCATCAACACGGTCAACTCAGTCCCCCCTGTTCCGGGCGAAAATCTTTATCTGAGCCTGGATATCGATTTGCAAAAAACGGCTTACGATGCATTAGATGGCTTCAACGGCGCAGTCGTCGCCATCGATGTTAAAACCGGCGGCGTACTGGTGTTCGCCAGCCGCCCCGGTTTTGATCCTAACCCTTTCGTTATCGGCATCGCCAATGATGCGTATCAGGCCCTGCAATCTTCCGAGAACCAGCCGCTTTATAATCGCGCACTACGGGGCTTATACCCACCGGGATCAACCATTAAGCCGTTTATCGCACTGGCCGGACTTGAATACAATGCGATAAGCGCCGAGCATAAACTGTTCTGTCCGGGCTTTTATCAGTTACCGAATGTCAGCCACCATTATCGGGATTGGAAAAAAGGCGGCCATGGTTCGGTTAACATGACCGAGGCCATTACTCAATCCTGCGACGTGTATTTTTACAGCCTGGCGTCAATGCTGGGTATAGACCGCATGCATAACTTTCTGCAACACTTTGGCTTTGGCGAAAAATCCGGTATTGATTTGGTCGGGGAAAAGCAGGGATTATTGCCTTCGCGCGATTGGAAACGCAGTCACCGCAACCAGGCCTGGTATCCGGGAGAAACGCTGATTACCGGGATTGGCCAGGGATATCTTCAGGTTACGCCGATACAGCTGGCCAAGGCCACCGCTACCTTGGCAAATAAAGGTAAAGTGGTCACGCCCTCTCTGGTGAAAAATACTGCGGCCGCTACCGGGCCTGACACAGAACCTCCTGCAAGCGACATTACGGTTAAGCCGGAAAATATTAATAGCATCATCTCAGCCATGGTTAATGTTATTCATGATCCGCATGGCACAGCCAAAGGCATCAGCAAGAATATTAGCTACCAAATCGCCGGTAAAACCGGGACCGCACAGGTTTTTAACATTAAGCAGGATGCCAAATACAACGAGAACGAAATCGACTTCAAATTACGCGACCATGCTTTATTTATTTCCTTCGCCCCGGCTGATGATCCGAAAATTGCAATTGCCGTCGTCATTGAGAACGGCGGCCACGGCGGCTCAGTCGCAGCGCCTGTCGCGGGGCAAGTTATCAAGCAATATTTAGAGGGGCCACAATGAAAACCGAAACCCGCAGCGAACAATTCCATCCACCATCAGTTATCGGCAATATTCTCAGAAAACTGCACATAGATATTCCTTTATTCATCGGTTTGTTGCTTATCTCCCTGCTGAGCTTCGTTATTCTTTACAGCGCCGGCAGCCAGGATATGGATGTACTGATGCGTCAGGCTGCACGAGTAGGATTGGCTTTTTTGCTAATGACAGTGCTGGCTCATGTCGATCCTTACCAATTTAAACGCTATTCGGCAGCGCTGTTTAGCTTTGGCATCTTGTTACTGATCGCGGTGCTGATTCTGGGACAAATCGGCAAAGGTGCCCAACGCTGGCTGGATCTTGGCTTTTTTCGCTTCCAACCCTCGGAAATGATCAAGATCACCACGCCCATGATGATCTCCTGGTATCTGGCGGAACACGCGTTGCCGCCAAGGCCGAAACAATTGCTGATCGCCAGCATACTGATCATTATCCCGACCTTATTGATCGCAAAACAGCCTGATTTGGGCACCGCGTTACTGGTTGCCAGTTCCGGCGCAGCGGTGCTGTTCTTTGCCGGTCTTTCCTGGCGCTTTATTTTGGCGATCAGCGCCGTACTGGCAGGACTGACACCGATACTCTGGCATTTTATGCGCCCCTACCAGCGCGATCGGGTCCTCACCTTCTTAAATCCGGAGGCCGATCCTCTGGGCAGAGGCTACCATATTATTCAATCGAAAATCGCTATCGGCTCCGGTGGTATCTACGGCAAAGGCTGGCTGGGCAGTACCCAGTCGGAACTGGACTTTTTACCGGAAAGCTCCACTGACTTTATTTTTGCAGTCTTTGCAGAAGAATTCGGGCTATTCGGCTGTGTAGGCCTGCTGGCCTTATACCTGCTAATTATCAGCCGCTGCCTGTATATTGCCTCGCAGGCCCAGGACAGCTACAGCCGTTTACTAGCCAGCAGCCTGGCTTTTACCTTTTTTGTTTATGTTTTTGTTAACATCGGCATGGTAATCGGCGTACTTCCTGTGGTCGGCGTGCCATTGCCCTTAATCAGTTACGGCGGCACCTCGATAGTCACGTTGCTGGCCGGTTTCGGCATTCTTATGTCAATTCATACCCATAAAAAATTTCTGCCGCACTCGTAAACAGCAGGCTAAAGGCTAAAGGCTAAAGGCTAAAGGCTAAAGGCTAAAAATTATGAGCCTTTATCTCTGATTGATACCTTAAAATTTCTGTTTCACTTATGAATCCCAAACAAGCTCAAACACAAGGCTAAAAAGATGCACAAATACAACCTCATATCCCGGCTCAGAAGCATCCCCTGCGCCCTTCGCCTTTCGCCCTTCGTCTTGTGCCTTTTCCTCATCTCCTGCACCAGCAACATAAAAGACACCGAATCCGTTCATGCCTTTATCGAACAAATGGCGACCAAGCATCAGTTCGATGAGTCAGAACTTGATGATTTGTTTGAAACAGTCGAGATTAAGCAAGACATACTCAAAAGAATCAGCTCACCCTCGGAAGGTTTGCCCTGGTATAAATATCGCAAAATATTCCTGACCGACGCGCGCATCGACGCCGGTGTGCAATTCTGGCGGGATAATGAACCGGCGCTCACCGCCGCGGAAGCGAAATACGGCGTTCCGGCCGAAATTATTGTCGCTATTATCGGCGTTGAAACCCTGTTCGGAAAAAATACCGGCAACCACCGCGTTATCGATGCCTTATCGACACTGGCCTTTGCCTATCCGCCGCGCAGTAAATTTTTTACCGGCGAACTTGAAAACTTCCTGCTGCTCTGCCGTGACGAGCACATCAGCCCGGCCGACCCATTAGGCTCATACGCAGGCGCCATGGGCATACCGCAATTCATGCCCAGTAGTTTCAGGACTTACGCCGTTGATTTTGACAACGACAAGCGTAGCGACATCTGGCACAACAGCGGCGATGCCATAGCCAGTGTCGCAAATTATTTTGCTAAGCATCATTGGCAAACTGGTCAGCCTGTTGCCGTTCCCGTTACAGCCAAAGACAAAGCTTCCGCTCCTGCTAACGCCCCTCGCCCACGTCCTGTAGGCGAAAACTTTGAACCAGTTCTCAAAAATAGCCTTAAGCCTGATTTAAGGGTTGCCGAGTTAGAATCACTCAACTTAATTATTTCGAGGCAATTACCTTTAGACAGTAAAGTGAAACTGCTTAGCTTTGAACAGCAACAAGGCAAAGAACTCTGGGCGGCATTAGACAATTTTTATGTCATTACCCGCTACAACCACAGTCCTTTATACGCCATGGCTGTTTACCAGTTAAGCCTATCTATTTTAAGTAAAAAAGGCGCATTCCCATGAATAAAACCATACCGATACTTTTAATTCTTATTTTATGCAGTTGTACCGCCGAACAAATTAAAACCAGCAACACCTCCGGCCAAACATCGGTTACAACAGCTTCCTCCAGACATCATTCAATATTGAATGTCGAAAGTTCTGATAAACAGAACGCCTCCAACGAACAAGAAAACCTCTTCCCCCGCATTGTCCGTTACCTGAAACAAGGCATAGCCTCATGGTACGGCCCCGATTTTCACGGCAAAAAAACCGCATCCGGCGAAATATACGACATGTACGCCATGACAGCCGCGCACAAAACACTGCCTATTTCATCCTACGCCCGCGTCACCAATCTGGAAAACCAGCGCAGCGTCATTGTCCGCATCAATGATCGTGGCCCTTATCATGGCGATCGGGTTATGGATCTGTCGTATGCTGCCGCAAAAAAACTGGATATTGACGAGGCAGGAATAGGAAAGGTCGAAATCAAGGCGATTGCCCCGGAACAAGCATTAGCACAACTTCAAAACACCGCCAAAAAGCAAGAAAAAAGCGTCTATTTGCAAGTAGGTACCTTCGGCAACAAAAAGAAGGCATTGAAGTTGCAGAACAAAATTGCCGCCCATCAACTGCCTCAGCCTGAAATATTACCCTCAACTCATCAAGGCTCTACTCTCTACAAGGTTCAAATGGGGCCTATCGAATCATCGGAGAGCGCGCACAAGCTGAATCTACAGTTGGCAAAGCTCGGCATAACAACGACCCAATTTGTTACGGAAACCGATCAAAAACAAATCTCCATGATACAATAAGCCTATAGGATGAGCTGCCGAAGAAAGCCTATCCGTTCACGATTGATGGGCTTCGTGCCTCAGCCCATCCTATGTCCACACCGTTAGAGCAATGATCCTTTTTAGAAATTTTCCTGTTTTAGTATTTTTTAGCTTATTGATCGCCACAACCTCGGCAAATGCAGATGTCGCCGAAATCACGACCCCAGCCGCACCCACTATTGCTGCCAGCGGCTACATCCTAATGAACCATAACACCGGCAAAGTACTAGCCGAAAACAACGCCGACGTTAAGCTTGCCCCCGCCAGCCTTACCAAGATTATGTCTGTTTATGTGGTGTTCCGGGAAATCAGCAATGGTCACTTGCATTTAGATGACCTGGTCACCATCAGCCAAAAAGCCTGGCAAACGCCCGGTTCCCGCATGTTTGTCGAAGTCGGCAATCAGGTTAAAGTTGAAGACCTGTTAAAGGGCGTCATTATTCAATCCGGCAACGATGCCAGCGTTGCCTTGGCTGAACATATCGCCGGTGATGAAGCCACTTTTGCGGCCATGATGAATCAACATGCAGAACGACTGGGCATGAAAAACAGCCATTTTGAAGATAGCAATGGGCTGCCCATCGAAAACCATTACACCACTGCTCGCGACCTGGCCATCCTCACCCAGGCTTTAGTTAAAGAATTTCCTGATTACTATCGCTGGTTTTCACAAAAAGAATTCACCTTCAACAATATCGTTCAGCATAATCGCAATCAGCTGCTTTCTCGCGATGAAACGGTGGATGGCGTTAAAACCGGGTTTACCGATGCCGCCGGCTATTGTCTGGTTGCCTCTGCATTAAGAAACGACATGCGCCTGATTTCTGTGGTAATGGGCGCAAGCAGCCCTAATGCCCGGGCTAACGAAAACCAAAACCTGCTGAACTACGGTTTTCGCTTTTTCGAATCGCACAAACTGTATCAGGGAAAAACATCCCTGGCCGAAGCCAGAATCTGGAAAGGCGATATTAAAAACATACCGCTTGGCTTAGCTGAAGATCTTTATGCTTCGATTCCTCGTGGCCATTACGCTGACCTGAAAGCCGCTATCAACATTGATAAAAAAATTACCGCGCCTGTTAAAGAAGGTACAAAAGTTGGCACTGTCAACGTCACACTTAAAGATGAAGTGATCGCCAACAAAGACCTGATCGCCCTGAAAACGGTAGAGCAAGGCAACATTATTCAACGTCTCTATGACAGTGCAATGATGATGCTGGAGAAACCGGATGGACAATAAAACGGTCTATTTAAACGGGCAGTATCTGCCGCTTTGCGACGCCAAAATATCGGTTATGGATCGCGGCTTCCTGTTCGGTGACGGGATTTATGAAGTTATCCCGTCCTACTCGGGCAAATTGTTCCACTTTCAAGACCATATGGAGCGACTGGAAAACAGCCTGGCTTCGATCCGCTTGCCTAATCCGCATGACCGGACGCAATGGCTGGGAATTTTGACACCGTTGCTGGATAAAAATCTGGATCAGTCTATTTACCTGCAAATTACCCGTGGCGTCGCCTCCAAAAGAGACCATGCCTTTCCGGAAAACATCATGCCGACTGTGTTCGCGATGTGCTCAAACATCGTGCCATTTGAAAGTTTGAATTCCGGCGTAAAAGCCCTCAGCGTCGACGACAGTCGCTGGGAACTATGCAATGTTAAAGCCACCACATTGCTGGCTAATATTTTACTCAGACAACAGGCCGTAGAACAAGGCTGTGCAGAAGCCATCCTGGTCAAGGACGGCTATGTAACCGAAGGGGCTGCAAGCAATATATTTGCCGTGATTGACGGCATCCTGATTACACCGCCCATAGGCCGTGAAATATTGCCGGGCATAACCCGCAATGTCATTCTGGAACTCGCCGAGCAAAACAATATTCCCTACAGTGAAGACATTATTTCTTTAGATGCTTTGAGAACAGCCAGCGAAATCTGGCTGACCAGTTCTACCCGCGAAATCGTACCGGTTGTTCAACTTGATGATGAAGCCATTGCAAACGGCAAACCCGGCCCCATATGGAGAACCATGAATCAATTATTCCAGGCTTACAAGCAATCCGATCATGAGTGAAGAAACCCTTTTAGAATTTCCCTGCCGATTCCCGATAAAGGCAATGGGCAAAGCCAATCTTGAACTCGACCTGCTGGTCATAGAAATCGTGCGACGCCATGCCCCCGACATTAGCGAAGGCGCGGTTACTACACGCCCCAGCAAAGGCGGCAATTATATCGCCGTGACAGTCATTGTCGAGGCAACCAGCAAGCCGCAACTGGATGCTATTTATCAGGAATTAAGCGACCATCCGCATATCTTGATGGCTTTATAAAGCCGTTGCACTAACGGTCTTATGCCAATAACCATCCGCAATCAGGGCATCCAGCCCTATGAATCCACTTGGCAAGACATGCAGCGATTCACCCAAAATCGCACTGCCGACACCACTGATGAAATCTGGGTTACAGAGCACCCGCCCGTTTATACGCTGGGCTTAAACGGCAAGCGTGAGCATCTGCTGGATACCGGCGCAATTCCGGTTATTAATTCCGACCGGGGTGGACAGGTCACCTACCACGGCCCCGGCCAGCTGGTTATTTATACCCTGATCGATATTAAAAGGCTGAATCTGGGCGTCCGGTCACTGGTCACAGTGCTGGAACAAGCCATGATCTTTGCGTTGGCGCAGCACGGCATTACCGCGGTAGCCAGAGCCGATGCACCTGGCGTTTATGTCGATAACAAAAAAATCGGCTCCATCGGCCTACGCATAAAAAGAAATTGCAGCTATCATGGCCTCAGCATCAACAACCATATGGATTTGCGCCCTTTCGACCATATCAACACCTGCGGCTATCCGGGACTTGCAGTAACCCAGCTGGCCGACCTGGGCGTGACTGTCAGCAATGCTGAACTCGCCATCCCTGTTACCCAAGCTATCATAACGGCATTATCGAAATGACTTATCAAGCGCCCTCCCGTTCCACGCCCGATTCACACCAGCGCAATGCCGAAAAGCTGGCAAAAATCCCGATCAAAGTGGAGCCTGCTGAAACGACTTTGCGCAAACCGGAATGGATACGCATAAAAATATCAGCCAGCGACGAAGTCACCCGCATCAAGCAATTATTACGCGAAAACAACTTGCATACCGTTTGCGAAGAGGCCGCCTGCCCTAACTTGGGCGAGTGTTTCCAGCACGGCACCGCCACTTTTATGATCATGGGCGACTTGTGCACCCGCCGCTGCCCTTTTTGCGACGTCGCGCACGGCAAGCCGCTGCCGCTGGACAAAGACGAGCCACAACACCTGGCCGATGCGATACAGGCCATGGCTTTGAAATACGTCGTCATCACCTCGGTAGACCGCGATGATTTAAGAGACGGCGGCGCCGGGCATTTTGCCGAATGCATCGAAAAAATCCGTCTGCAAACGCCCGCTACTAAAATAGAAATCCTGGTGCCCGACTTTCGCGGACGCATCGAAAAAGCCGTAGCCATATTAGCCGAACAACCCTGCGATGTATTCAACCACAACCTGGAAACCGTGCCCCGGCTGTACAAACAAGTCCGTCCCGGCTCCGATTACCAAGGCTCGCTGAATTTATTGCAACAATTCCACCAAGCCCAGCCGCAAGTGCCGACCAAATCAGGCCTGATGCTTGGCGTGGGCGAACAGCAGCATGAAGTCCACCAAGTCATGAAAGATTTGTTAGCCCACGGCTGTTCAATGCTGACCATAGGACAATACCTGCAACCCAGCAAAGCCCATTTGCCGGTTCAAAGCTACATCACCCCGGAACAATTCGATGAATACGGCGCCTTTGCCAAAACTCTAGGCTTTAAACAAGTCGCCAGCGCGCCGATGGTTCGGTCGTCGTATCATGCCGATCTTCAGGCCAAAGCAATTATGCAGGAGTGAGAAACGCAGCTTCAACTAAGTCATAGCCCCAAACTTCGGCTCCTCTGTTTGCACAGGCATTAACATGAAATCTACAGAGAATGACGATCATGTCTATTGATAGAGCAGCGCTTATCCTGATTTAAAGCGCACGTTTAACTTCCCTCTCTCACTACAAGGCGGTTGACATATTGCAATTATTCCATATTATTACAATATGGCTACGAAGCAGAGCTTTCGCAACAAATACCGGCTTGAGATACGAGAGGACGACTCTCCGCCTATGCATGCGCACCTGGTCGGCGGCAGTTTTGATGTATTAATTAACTTACAAACCCTCGCCTGTGAAGGCACTTTTCCGCATGGCTTGCGCGATGAAGTCATGGCGTGGGTTATGGCAAACCGTAACGAATTGATCAAGGAATGGAAAAAGTGGCATCAATGAAGCGTCCCCGACTATCAGCGGTTGAACCTTTACCGAACTATCGATTAAAAATGACTTTTATCAACGGTTGCATCATGACCGTGGATAAGGGCGAAACTATTTTCGCCAAGCCCGGTCTCAAGCCTTTGCGCGACCCAGCCGCTTTTGGCAAGGTTCGGCTCACCAACAGCATTGGTTGGACGATCGAATGGGCAGACTTTGACATTCAAATCGGTGCGGATACCTTATGGCTGGAAGCGCTGCTTCAAAATGCCCCTGACGAAAATACCCGCACATTCCTCGCCTGGCGTCTACGTAACGGACTGTCCCTGGCCGGTGCCGCCCAAGCATTAGGCATGACCACGCGCACCATGAGCTCATACGGAACCGGCGCTCGCCCTGTTCCGTATCACATTGCCCTGGCCTGCAAAGGTTGGGAAGTTGAAAATAATTAAAAAACGATAATTGCGCATAGCGCAATGGAATGGGCCCATTACGCTACGCTCCAGGCTGGGATAAGGTCAACGGTTTGCCTCATTAGAAGCAAACCGACAGCATTATCGCTCTTTCTTTTTAAAGTTCCGCACCCCGGCAAAACCGAGCACCAGAACCAGAAGCCCGGCCATTATCACCATTATCTTGGTCACCGGAAATCCCACCAGAAACAGAAGCCGCTGTTGCCGGCTGTTACCGGAATCGTCTTTCAACGTAACGTTTAGCCTGTAGATACCGCGCTGCCGAATTGTTTGTGAAATTGAAGCAAGACCTGAATTCAACAGCTGTTCAGGCTGCTGTTTAATCACGGTAAATGCCCGGTCGGGGTCTGTCCATGACGTCAATGCCGCCAGCTCCAGCGTGACTAGGCTTCGTTCCTCTGCTAACGGCTCCACCGCCAGCACGACCTGCCCAAGCTCAGGAAAAAAATGGCAAAAATGCTTACCTTCCAGCTCCGGCTGAAACTGGTAACCGCTTATGCGCAGTTGGGTGTCGCCCACGGTCAGGAAACAGCTATTGTCGTGATCTACTCCGGCATGGGCAAACACCGATTTATAAGCCATTAAACTAAAAAGCGTGCTGATCAGTAGTTGTGTTATCAAACGATTCAAAATACTTTCCGCCAAGTCAAAAAGATTAGTGTATCAATTTATGGCGCAGCTTATCGCCTCCCGCCGTTAAAAATTATCAGTTCAACAGGCAGACAGTGTTAGAATTTTGGCTGCAAAGCGCATTTACTTTAGTTATTTCCGGAGCATCAATGGGACCCCATTATCTAAACCGTTTTTTCACCCCAAGAACCGTTGCCATCGTTGGCGCATCCGAACGAGTGGAAAGCGTGGGTTACCGACTACTGTTTAACATGCAGGAGGCGGGCTTTACAGGCGGGCTTTATCCGGTCAACAATAAACGCGATCAGTTATTAGGCTTAAAGGCCTATCCCGATCTCCTTGCTGTTCCAGATGACCTCGACCTGGTGGTGATTGCCACACCGGCGCCCAGCGTTCCCAGCGTTATGCGCCACTGCGGCGAAAAAGGCGTCACCTCCGTCATCATCATCAGCGCAGGCTTTGGCGAATTAGGTCTGGAAGGCAAACGCCTGCAGCAGGAAGTCCTGGACATCGCACATCGCTACAACGTGCGCATCATCGGTCCTAACTGCCTGGGCGTTATTCGTCCCAGCGGGCAGCTTAACGCAACCTTCGGTGACGGCACTGTTAAAGACGGCAATCTGGCGCTGCTCTCTCAATCAGGCGCGGTATGCACGGCGATTCTGGACTGGGCCAAATCCCAGGATATCGGCTTTTCAACAGTCGTATCGATGGGCGGCGCGGCGGATATCGATTTTGGCGAGGTACTGGATTACCTGGCGACGGATAGTAAAACCACCGGCATTTTGATGTACGTTGAGGGCATACGCGATGCCCGCCGTTTTTTGAGCGGCCTTAAAGCGGCAGCGCGGCTAAAGCCGGTGATCCTGATTAAATCCGGCCGTCATGAAGCGGGCAGCAAGGCAGCGATGTCGCATACCGGCGCCATGGTCGGCGGCGACAACGTGTTCGATGCCGCGATTGCAAGAGCCGGCGTCGTTCGGGTCTATAGCATCAATGAACTGTTTTCCGCCGCCCGCGTTTTGGCAAACAACTATGTAGTCAAAAAGGATAGGCTGGCGATTATCACCAATGCCGGCGGCCCCGGCGTAATGAGCACAGACCGCGCGGAAGATGTCGGCGTACAGATGGCGGAACTGAGTCCTGACAGCATTGCCGCGCTGGACGAAGTTTTGCCGGTGCATTGGTCTCATGCCAACCCTGTCGACATTCTGGGCGATGCGACCTCTGAACGCTATCAGAAAGCGCTGGAGATCTGCCTTAACGATAACAATATCGACGGCATACTGGTCATTCTGACCCCTCAGGCCATGACCAATCCGACCGAGGTTGCCAAATGCATTATCGAAGGCGCAAAAGCCAGCAATAAACCGGTGTTGGCGTCTTGGACAGGCGGCGCGCGGGTTCACGAAGGCCGCGGGCTTTTTGCCAACAGCAAAGTGGCTCACTTTAGTACGCCGGAAATCGCTGTTGATGCGTTTTCATTCCTGGCCAGCTACGCCCAGAACCAGATCCTGCTTAAACAAATACCCTCGCCAAGCGATGAATTGGCGGCGCCCGATGTTACAGGCGCACGCTTGATTATCGAACGGGTGCTTTCGGAAGGCCGCCAGGTTTTAACCGCGCAGGAATCCAAAGCCATCCTGGCCGCCTTCCATATCCCGGTCAACCAGACTATCAAGGTTGCCAATGCCAAGGATGCAATGATTGCCGCTGAAACGCTGCGCTTTCCGGTGGTATTAAAAGTCAATATGGCAGAATTCAGCCATAAATCCGATATCGGCGGCGTGCGCCTTAATATCAACAGCGTTCAGGGAGTTTCACACAACTTCATGGAAATGGAAGCGGCCATTAAGCAAAAATATCCTGAAATTACCGAAGTCGGCATGACGGTTGAGCCGATGTTTAAATCCGTCAGCGGCCGCGAGCTGATGATCGGCGTGGTCAGGGACCCGGTATTCGGCCCGGCGATCAGCGTCGGCTTGGGCGGCACGATGGTGGAAATTTTAAAGGACAGTGCCGTCGCCCTGCCGCCGCTGAATGCTTATATGGTTGAGCAGATGATCGCCAAAACCAAGGCGGCCAGATACCTGGAGGCGTTCCGCCAGTTACCGGTTGCTAATAAGCAAGCCCTGGTGGATGCGTTGCTTAATGTATCCACCATGGTTAGCGAACTGCCGGAAATTCTGGAGCTGGATATTAATCCGCTGATCGTCGATGAGAACGGCGTTATGGCGGTTGACGCCCGGATTAAAGCGGAAACATCGCATCAGCTCAATTCTTATTCGCATATGGCGATCCATCCTTATCCCCACCAACTAATTCAGCGCCATCAATTATCGAACGGCGCCAATATTACGATCAGGCCTATTCGCCCTGAGGATGCCGGCCTGGAAAAAGATTTTATGCATCGCTTGTCCGAACGCACCAAATATTTTCGTTTTATGCAGGCCTTGCAGGAGTTGACACCGGAAATGGTAGTACGTTTCACCCAGATCGACTATGACCGCGAAATGGCCTTTGTTGCGGTAGCCGAAGATGAGGGCATGCCGGATGAATTAGGCGTAGGCCGCTATATGGCCAACCCGGACGGTCATTCGGTAGAATTTGCACTGGTCGTCGCCGATGATTGCCAGCGCATGGGCATAGGCACCCGACTGATGAAAGCCTTGCTGCAAACAGCCAAATCCAAAGGCATATCCTTCTTTGAAGGTGAAGTGCTGGCTATTAACAAGCCAATGTTGTCGCTGGTGACCAAGCTGGGCTTCAGTATCGAAGCCATTGCCGATGATCAGGAAGTGGTGCGCGTTGTTAAGGATTTACGGTATTAATTGGGCTTATAAAATTAAGCAGACAGTTTGTCAGCCGCGCTTTTGGCTTACCGGCGCATTAGAAAGCAGCGATAAAGTTGATATGACCCATTCAGGCATTCCGATGATCTATCTACAGGCCTTCCATTTTCATAGCAACAATCAATCCCGTTCCGGACTGTTCGGGCTAATTGCACTGCTGGCCGCTTTATTGAGCGGCTGCGCTTCCGAGCCTCCGTTGCCGCTTCCCGCAAACCAGCAGGTTTATCGCCATAGCAAGCCGTCTTATAACCAGCCTTATACGGTTCATGGAAAAACCTACTATCCAATGGATTCAGCGGCGGGTTACAGCGAACAGGGTGTCGCCTCATGGTACGGTTCGGAATCAGGCCATAGAACCGCTATGGGAACCCGCTTTAGGCCGCAAGGGTTCTCGGCCGCTCATAAAACCTTGCCCTTACCGTGCAAAGTGCGGGTGACCAATCTGCACAATGGCCGCTCCGTTGATGTCGTGGTTAATGATCGGGGTCCATTTAAGAAAAACAGATTAATTGATTTGTCTCGTGGCGCCGCAAAAGAATTGGGCCTCAAAGGCATGGGCGAAGTCAGAGTTGAGTATCTCTCGAACAACGTTAGTACATTCGAATAGTTTTCAGCCATCATTCTGCGTATTACGCTAGCTAATGCGCCCTGCATTTTAATTTAAAAAGCCTACCGTACCCCGACAAACCTAACAACAAAATAAACAATACCCCAATAACCGGCTGATCGCCCCATTCGGCATAAGGCGTCATGCCGCCCATCGGCGTAATCGTTCCGGTCAGCGCCGTTTCCTGAAACAACGGCGCCTGATTGACGATTTCGCCTTTTGGAGAAACCACAGCCGTTATGCCGGTATTGGTCGCCCGAAGCAAAAAGCGCCCGGTTTCCATCGCCCGCATTCTTGCCATTTGCAGATGCTGATAAGGCTCTATCGAATCGCCGAACCAGCCGTCATTAGTCACATTAACCAGATAAGCCGCGTCCGGTAAGCCCCGGACACTTAACTCGCCGAATACGTCTTCATAGCAGATTAAGGTTATGAAAGGATAGCCAGCCGCTTTCAGCAAAGGCTGGTTTACTGCGCCGGGCGTAAAATTTCCCAGCCTTATATTGATCATGTTGAGCACAAAACCCGATAAAGGCTGTAGCGGCAGGTATTCGCCAAAAGGCAATAAATGGGTTTTACGATACATGCCTTCTTCCTTGCCCATCGTTATCACGGCATTGAAGTTTTTCTTCGGAGTGCTTTCCTGTACCGGAACGCTGATGATTAAGTCGGTATTGTGCCGCAGGGCATCATTAACCAGCGGCACTAAAAAACCGTCTTTAACCTGGTCCAGATAGGCCGGAATCGCGGTTTCCGGCCAGATGATCACATTGGAATCCCAATGCTCTTCCGTCATTCTTTTATATTTTAAAAGCGTGTTGATTTTATTTTCCGGCCGCCACTTTTGATCCTGCGCTATATTGCCTTGAATCAAGGATACGCGAAGGGGCTGCCCTATTTCATGCGTCCACGTTACATCCCGCAACCAGCCGCCCGTTCCCCACAAAGCGGCAAGCATCATTATTAGCATGAGTTGCTCAAGGCGAAAGCCCCGCAGGAATTCGGGGGAGGCCGGTCTTTCTGCCCGTATCGCCCCATCAAAAATTTCCAAAACAACCGACGCCGTTAACGCCACCATGAAACCGGTACCGTAAACGCCCAATACCGGTATGTATCCGGCCAGAGGAGCCTCCAGCTGGGAGTAGGCAATATGCAACCAGGGAAAGCCATTCAGCACCCAATAGCCGCGGAGATACTCAACGAGTATCCAAATGGCCGGCAGCAATATAATCCGCACCGCCCGCTTATTTCCCGGATTCGTTTTTACCCACGAATATCCGGCCAAAGACGGAAACATCGCCCAGAAAGCAGCGAACAAAGCGGTCAGCAGACTGGCCCCAAGCACACCGGCTCCGCCAAAATCGTGCATGCTGATATAAACCCAGGACACGCCTGAACCAAACGCGCCCAAGCCGAATAAATAACCGCGCAAGGCCGCGCGCCTAGCCGATATGCCCTGCCAGCAGGCGAACAAAAACACCAGCGCTACCAGAGCAAAACCAGAATAATCAAAGGGGGCAAAAGATAAAGTCAGCAAAATACCGGCGATTGGGGCGCCAAAATCCCAATACTTACTGTTTGAATATTGCATGTTTTATTTTCAAAATCGGCTTATGATTGTGCTTTATAAATGAACACCCGTTAAGGCTGTCATAATAGCAAAGATGCCGTGGAGTAGTTCAAGGCTTGTCCCGCGGTAAGCGGGAACCCGTTAACATCAGGCGTTTTCTATGACTCTGTTTACCCTAAGGAAGCTATTTTGAAGATTGTTAAGATGCCCAGACCCATGCGCATGGTATGGGGAAGTTTAGTCGCTTATTGGCTAGCGGATATTATTAATCCTGCTTTTGTTGCAATTGCGGTAATGATTGCGTTGTTTGTGCCCATTTTGATCAATGAGTACTTTTTTCCTGCCGCTTCGCAATCCAACACAAACCCATAATCGCTTAGCCGCAGATTAATGGACCAAGATAATGTGTAAAAAGATTTTGCTATCCATTTTTATCCTGTTATTGGTGCATTCCGTAAACGCCGTTGGACAAAAACTCTATAAATTTCAGGACAAGCAAGGCATATGGCATTTTACCGACAAGCCTATCCCGTCCAGCCAAAGTCAAAGCGATCTAAAGGTTGAAGTCAGACAGATGAAAGTCGCACCCAAGCAGTTAGTCTGGCTGCTGCAATCGGGTGAAGAACGGCACCCTCAATATTATATCCGCAACGATTATGCCGGCCCGGTGGAAGTTGAAGTCGAATTTTCCGAACGGGACAATGTCCGGGCTACGCCCGACCTGCCCGGACGCTTTGTTATCGAGCCCGGAAAATCCGACACGCTTTTTGAAGTAGGCGGCATCAACGAGCGTGAATCCTGGCGTCTTGCCCTTAGGTACCGCTATATCATCGGCAAACCCTTAGCCAGTTACAGCTCAACGACGAACTATTTACCGCCGGTAGCCCCTGACAAGTCGTTTCAAATTTCCCAGGCTTTCGGCGGAAGTTTCAGCCATACCGATGAACAGAACAAATATGCCGTCGATATAGTCATGCCGGTTGGCACACCGGTTTACGCGGCCCGGTCTGGCATCGTCCTGGAAGCCGAGGATGATTATTTCAAAGGCGGCACCAACAAGGCTTACAGTTCCGAAGCTAACAACATCAGGATATTGCACGATGACGGCTCTATGGCAATTTATGCCCACTTGGAACTGGAAAAAGCACAGGTTTATCCGGGCCTGGCGGTAATGGCCGGGCAATTGATCGGCTATTCGGGCAACACCGGCTTTACCTCAGGCCCGCATTTGCATTTCGCGGTTCAGGTTAACAAGGGAATGGAGCTGGTTTCCGTGCCGTTTACTTTTATCAATCAGGCGGGACAAGCCGAGGAACCGACGGTTAACACATGGCTTAAAGGGGTTGCTTCCTCACAGATGGGGAATGTGGTTGAATGACGCCGAGCAATAAACTGCCAGCCACCTAAAATAAGCGCTTTAGGCAATGCACAACACCAACAACGAGCTGCATAGTAGAGACGAAGGGCTTTGTTGCATAGATTAATGCACAATCAAAGCGCCCTAGAACGAACTCCGTTTTATGTCACGGGATAACTTTCGGGCATCCAAGGCCTGTCATTTTATTAAGCGCTCCTACGCGCAAATACGCTTTGGTTTGTTGAGCCGCGAAGGTGCGATTTTTCAGTTTGTCGCTAAATAATGCCTTAATCCGAAACATAGCTGTTTCAACCAGGCTGCGACGATGGGGTAACCACTGATACGCTTCCATTCCGCTTCTCCTTGCTCAGAACAGGCTCGCACGATAGCGGTTCGCGGATGGGTTGATCCATCTTCATGATCGGGCCATTCCACCGCACCCGCTCGCGGTGGTATCAAAGCCTGTGCCTGTCTCGCTGTTATCGCTTGATGACAATTTGCCGTACCGTAGCGCCATCACCTGCGATTGAGGCAATTGCTTCAATACAGTAGGATGTGGTGACGATAAGAACCCGCATCGTTCGCGATTGATACGCTTCGCTTTGTTCGGCACATCCTACGGCTCTACACTACATACGAGCTATGCGACCAATAAAATCCTCAACATCCGTTTGATCAAACGGCCAACCCAGTTCCTGCTGGGTCACTGGGTCATACAACACCGGAATGCGTATCGCATATTGTTCCTGCCACTGCTCCTGCTCGGCAATATCCACAGTCTCAACGCCATCAGGCACACAGGCATTGATAATAACCTCCGCCTGTTCGCAAAGATGGCAGCCGGATGTGCCGAACAGCATTAAGCGCATATCAATGATGCAGATGCGCCGCCAGCCAGCGCTCGGCAACTTCTTCCGCTATGCCTTTGCGCTTGGCGTAATCTTGCAGTTGGTCTCTATCTATCTTGCCGACATTGAAATACTGCGACTCGGGATGGGAAAAATACCAGCCGCTGACCGCCGATGCGGGGTACATTGCGTAACTTTCGGTCAGCTCTATGCTGGTATGTTCGGTCGCATTGAGCAGCTCAAACAGCTTGCCTTTTTCGGTATGATCGGGACACGCAGGATAACCCGGTGCAGGACGTATGCCTTGATAAGCTTCGTTGATTAATTGCTCAGCCTCATGCGCTTCATCTTTGGCGTAGCCCCAGTACTCTTTTCTGACCACTTGGTGCATGTATTCTGCAAACGCTTCGGCCAATCGGTCAGCCAAGGCTTTCAGCATGATTGCGCTGTAATCGTCATGGTCCCGTTCAAATTCTTGCAGTTTTTGCTCTATGCCGATGCCGGTCGTGACCGCAAAAGCGCCGATATAATCGGCTTTGCCGCTGTCAACCGGGGCGATAAAATCCGACAGGCAGTAATTGGGCCTGCCCGGCGCTTTGACGTTCTGCTGACGCAAGTGATGCAAGGTTTCCTTTTTCTGGCTGCGGGTATCATCGGCGTATACAACGACATCATCTCCGTCGCTGTTGGCCGGGAAAAACCCGACCACGGCACGGGCGCTTATCCACTCTTCCCTGATGATTTTTTTCAGCATGTCCTGCGCATCGTCAAACAGCTTTCTGGCTTCGGTGCCGATGACTTTATCATCGAGTATTTTGGGATAGCTTCCGGCCATTTCCCAGGTTTGGAAAAACGGCGACCAGTCGATGTACCAGACCAGCGTATCCAACGGAAAATGGTCGATGACCTTGATGCCCAGAAACGACGGTTTAACCGGTTCGTAGCGGCCCCAGTTGAATTTATTGCGCCGCGCTTCTTCTAATGGGTGCTGCTTGGTTTTGGCTTCACGGCCTTTGTGCCGCTCCCTGACTTCTTCGTATTCTTCGCTGATGTTTTTGACGAACTCGTCTTTTAAATCGGCGCTCAGCAAGTTGCTGGCAACGCCGACGCCGCGCGACGCATCGGTCACGTAAACGATCGGCCCGTCGTAATTCGGGGCGATTTTTACCGCGGTATGCGCGCGCGAGGTTGTCGCACCGCCTATCATCAGCGGAATGGTAAAGCCCTGACGCTGCATTTCTTTGGCGACATGCACCATTTCATCCAGCGACGGCGTAATCAAGCCGCTTAAACCGATAATGTCGACGTTTTCCAAGCGCGCAGTTTGCAGAATCTTTTCAGCCGGCACCATCACGCCCAAATCGATCACGTCATAATTATTGCATTGCAGAACCACAGCAACGATATTCTTGCCGATGTCATGCACGTCGCCTTTGACGGTCGCCATCAGGATTTTGCCGTTAGTTTGCCTGTCGCCTGCGGCTTTATCAGCCTCCATATACGGCATTAAATAAGCTACGGCCTTTTTCATAACCCGCGCTGACTTGACCACTTGCGGCAAGAACATTTTGCCCGCGCCGAACAAGTCGCCGACCACGTTCATGCCGTCCATTAACGCGCCTTCGATAACGTGCAAGGGCCGTTCGGCTTCCAGTCTTGCCTGCTCGGTATCTTCGTCGATGTAATCGGTGATGCCTTTAACCAGCGCGTGTTCCAGCCGCTTGCCGACCGGCCAACTGCGCCACTCCAGTTCCTGCTCTTTTGTTGCGCTGCTGCCGTCGCCGCGATATTTCTCGGCCAGTTCCAGCAATTTATCGGTGCCGCTGCCATCGTGAGTATTTAATATGACTTCTTCAACCGCTTCGCGTAAATCTTTGGGGATATCCTCATAAATCGCCAACTGGCCGGCATTCACGATCCCCATATCCATACCCGCTTGAATCGCGTGGTATAAAAACACCGCATGGATCGCTTCCCGCACCGGGTTATTGCCGCGGAACGAAAACGAGACGTTGGATACCCCGCCGGAAATCAGTGCATAAGGCAAGGTGCGTTTAATCTCGGCGGTGGCTTCGATAAAATCCAGGCCGTAATTGTTGTGTTCGTCGATGCCGGTGGCAACGGCAAATATGTTGGGGTCGAAAATAATATCTTCGGGCGGGAAGCCGATTTGTTCGGTCAGGATTTTGTAAGCTCGCTGGCATATCTCGACTTTTCTGTCCTTGGTATCGGCCTGCCCGTCTTCATCAAACGCCATGACGATAACCGCAGCCCCATAGCGGCGCACCAGTTTGGCGTGCTTGATAAAAGCCTCTTCGCCTTCTTTCAACGAGATGGAATTGACCACGCCTTTGCCCTGGATGCATTTAAGCCCCGCTTCCAGAATCTCCCATTTGGAGGAATCCAGCATAATAGGCACTTTGGCGATGTCCGGCTCCGACGCGATCAGCATCAAAAAACGCACCATCGCTTCTTTGGAATCCAGCATGCCTTCATCCATGTTAATGTCGATAATCTGCGCGCCGTTCTCGACTTGCTGTTTGGCTACATCCAGCGCCGCTTCAAAGTTACCTTCAATAACCAACCGTTTGAACACTGCCGACCCGGTCACGTTGGTGCGCTCACCGACGTTGACGAATAACGAATCCGGGCCGATGTTCAGCGGCTCAAGCCCCGATAACCGGCATTGTTTGGGTATATCGGGAATTTTTCTGGGACTGTATTTTTGTACGGCCTCGACGATTGCTTTGATATTCGCAGGCGAAGTTCCGCAGCATCCGCCGATAATATTCAGGTAGCCGCATTTAGCCCAATCGGCCAGCTCTGCGGCCATCGCTTCGGGCGTTTCGTCGTATTCCCCGAACTCATTAGGTAAGCCAGCATTAGGGTGGGCGGAAATATGCGTATCGGCAATGCTCGATAATTCATCAATATATTGGCGTAATTCTGTCGCGCCTAACGCACAGTTAAAGCCGAATGAGATCGGCTCGACATGCTTCAGCGAGTTCCAGAAAGCAGCAACGGTTTGACCGGAAAGCGTTCTGCCTGATGCGTCGGTAATGGTGCCGGATATCATTACCGGCAGTTTGTAGCCTATCTGCTCAAAATATTGTTCAACCGCAAAAATGGCGGCTTTGGCATTTAGCGTGTCGAAAACGGTTTCAATCAGGATAATATCCGCGCCGCCGTCGATCAGGCCTTTGGTAGCTTCCGTGTAAGCTACGACCAAATCATCGAAAAAGATATTGCGAAAGCCCGGATCGTTAACGTCGGGCGACATGGAGGCCGTGCGATTGGTTGGGCCTAATACGCCGGCAACAAAACGCGGCTTTTCCGGCGTCTTTTGGGTGAATTCATCAGCCGCCTGCCTTGCTACGCGCGCCGCCTCGACATTGATTTCATAGGCCAGCGATTCCATTTTATAATCGGCCATCGCGATGCTGGTCGCATTGAAGGTATTGGTTTCTACGATGTCGGAACCGACTTCGAAATAAGCGCTATGAATCGCTTTAATAATGTCCGGCTGGGTTATCGATAACAGATCATTATTGCCTTTAAGATCGACATCCCACTGCGCAAAACGCTGACCACGATAATCTTTTTCTTCCAATTTGTAGCTTTGGATCATCGTTCCCATCGCGCCATCGAGAAATAAAATGCGCTGTGATAATTGCTGCTTTAATAATTCTGTGTTGCTCATAGGAAAGGTCAAGGGGTTATTGATGGGATATAATTATTGCTAAATAAGGCGTCAAGCCCTATTATTTTTTCATTATTTTTTGCTGGAGATGAGCATGTCAAAACCGACGATTATTCAAGTCATAAAGAGCGTTCTGGCTGCTGCCATTGGCGTGCAAAGCGACGAAAACAGCCAAAGAGACTTCAAACCGGAACATCTTTCCATGTATATCATTGGAGGATTGGTTTTTACCGTGCTTTTTATTTCCGGTCTTGTCTATGTTGTTTCTCTGATTTTAGGCAAGTAGCGCTTTACCTATAGTCTAAAAGCACTGCCATAAAAAAAGCCCAAGCGTCACTTGGGCTTTTTTGTAACCAACTTTATGTCTTATTTTTCAGACGATGTTTTGAAACTTTGTTTAATGCTTTGAAACATTTCTTTAACGTCGCCGAATAAGTTGCCAACTGTAATTGGTTCTTTGGTAATGAATTTTACCCGAATCAACGCAGCCGCCAAAACACCAACGATTGATGGCATCAATTCCAAATACAATGAAAGCAAAATGCCTCCAAGCCCCTGAAAACCGCCTTCATTTTTTCTATCGCCAATGCTGGTCAGGTCGCGTTCATAATCACTACCGCCCTCGCCGCCTCGGATTGACTCCAAAATATAGAGATTGATATCGATAAATCCCAGCTGCACTACAAAAAAGGCAACTGCGCCAATCGCAACCCACATCATTACATTATTTGTTTTTGCTCTCATAGCCGACTGGTAAATCCAGAGAGCTACTAAAATCATTACAACGCCACCTATCATAGCTATATCCTTTTTTAAAATTATTTTTTTGTTAGAAAGAAGAAGTAAGCACACTTTAATATCATGTTTGGCCCCTCTTTTTCAATCACTTTGCAGGATTCATATTTTTCTCGTCCGGGAGCCGTCTGTTTCCTAATTTCCCCATTTTCGACGGAGTATTTAATGGCAATCTTCAAAGCACTGATTCTGCCAGCGTCATCTGATGCCGATGAAATAAGGGTTCCATCGGGTTTAAATTCCCATTCCTGCTTTATGGCTTTCTTTTGACCGGTCAACGTAACTGCTTCGTCATGAAGATCCCATTTTCCTAAAATTTCGGAATTATCTTTTAGTTGAACGTCAGCATTTGCTGATAACGTAAAGAAAATTGCGACCAGTGGTAACATTTTAACGCATCTATTCATCATTATTCCTTATCTAAAAACATATCAGCTCAAAATTGGATTTTAAACTATCCCGCATTGGCTATCGAGCAATAAATTTCAACCGGGAACAATAGTTACATCTCGTCAGTAAAAACATACAACATAAGCCTTGACTTTAACTTTTCCTAAAGTATTATGCACATTCCGTTTGCTATGCAATTAGCAATATTTTTAAAATACAAATTATAGGTAGGACATCCCATGGGAGCGATCTTAGATATCACCGAAATGTTAAAAGAACCAGCTGGTATGGTCGGCGCAGTTGTAGTTATAGCTGCTGGCTACGCCCTCGTTAAGTGGGTATTTGCCGAACACCCAGACGACGAAAAATAAGTCGTTTACCGATTTAGTCCAAACTTAGGCCGCTCACTTCAACTCTTTATGAGCTGGATGCGGCCTTTGTTCTGTCTGCACATTTCAATACATTAACCCTACATTTCTTATATAATTTATACATTCTTTCGATTTTTTGAATCATGAAATGTATAAACTTATATCCTCTAAAATTCTAGAACTTCATTCCAAGCAAGCCCCTGCCACAGGCATAGGCTTATTCCGTATTCTTTACGGCCTAATCACCTTGCAGGAAATTATTTTCCTGTTGTATTTCAATCACCTGATTTTCGACCCTATCCCGTATATAGACGTCGAATTCCCGATGATTCCTTTTTTCTTATGCCTTTGGGCGATCATTGCCACTTTTGTTACGGCCGGCTACCGCTACCAATTTGCAGTGACCTGCAATTACATCATCTGGATCATTTTTGTTAATTTCACGCCCATGCAACGGGATTTTGATGGGGGCTTTGACTTATTTATGATCGGAGCGGGCTTTTTCCTGCTTTTCATGCCTGGAGATCGGGCATTTTCAATAGATCAACTTCGCAGAAAGCTGAGCACGCCTTTTGCTCATTACAGCACCTATCCGAAGCCAACCGTCTCAGCCCTTGCCTACACACTGCCCGTGGCTATTTGTCTCGGCTTTTTGTACTTTGACTCAGCCATACACAAGATGTTCGCCGAACACTGGCGCAACGGCCTCGGCACTTGGCTACCCGCAACACAGCCTTATTATGTGTCAGTCATTGACATGTCACCTTTGCTAAACAATAAGCTTTTGCAAAACATGCTTGGCTATACCATCTTAATTTTTCAATTTACCTTTATCTTCTTTTTTGCCCGGCGTCAGTTACGCGTAATTTATTTATTGGTCGGCCTTGGGCTTCATCTTGGCATCACTTTGTCTTTCAATATTTATCCTTTTGGCCTGGGGATGCTCAGCTTTTATACATTAATGATCCCCTTTAAGTGGTGGAGATGTATCGGTCAGCTAGCCTCGGCAAAGCAACCGACTCTTACTGTATTTTATGACCAGCTATGCCCTTTGTGTAACCGTACTGTTTTAACACTCAATCATTTCGATGTATTCAACTGCATAGATTTTAAAAGCGCTCAGGAACATGCACCGCATTATCCTGCGCTTGCCTCCATTAACAGCGAGACCCTGTTAACCGATTTATACGCACTGGATCGCAACAACCGCATTTACTCGGGCATTGACACTTATGCCCAGATTTTTATAAAAATGCGTTATTTATTTCCTATTGGTGTTATTTTGAGCCTTCCGGGAATTCATCGGTTTGCCTTAAAAAAATACCGCTCCATTGCCGATTCACGTAGCCGTATCCCGTGCTCTTCCGCTTGCCTGACACCTCAAGCCCTGCCGGACACTACTCTCTACCATTACTTTTTTGAGGATATTGCCGCACAAAAACCGCATGCATTTTCCAGAAAGCTTTCAAAAATGTTGATTGTGTTGCTCGTTCTGCAATTAAACAGCTCCATTCACTATGGGCTTATTTACAGGCTTAATGCTGATAACCCTCAAAATCCCATCTCGCAAGCCAGCAATGCCATGTTAATGGTCTCGCAAACTTTTCTGGGCATTACTCCCCATGCACTTTATCTACACGACCACTTTGCAGGCTATGACCATATCTTAGCGATCACCTATACCGATCAAAACGGCACCGAGCGCTGGCTGCCTTTTGCTAATAAAGAAGGCCGTCTTCTTGCCCCCAACTGGGGACGTGTTCATTCCATGTGGGCCAATATCGCCATAACGCCCAACATTGATAACAAGCGCTTGCATAAATTTATCATGAAAGTTACTGCCTTCTGGGGCATGGATTGTGGTTTAAATTTCAAAAATGCTGTATTCAATATAAAACTTAAAAAAATCAATGCCCCCTCTTACTGGGTTTATGATCAGTTGCACAAAAACTTTGCTTCTCCATGGACTACTATCGGAACAGCAAAATGGATCAATAACCAGATATATTTTGATTTGCCTGATAATATCAATCAGCTTTAACAGGGCGGAAAATTATTCGATTTTTATTATTGCATCATCATTTCAGTCATGATATAAAATGCATGTGCTTTAATTTAATGGCGCAAATTAATAAAAATAATTCAAACCCCTTTGGAGGAATATTCGTATGAATAAAATTTTATCTCTTATAGCGATGGCTTTAATGATTGTTGGCTTAACTGGCTGCATCGACAGCCCAGATGATTCTAAGCAAAAAGTCTCTAGCTCTATTCAACTGTAAATAGAACTTTTGGCAGCACCAAAAAACCCAGCTTATAGCTGGGTTTTTTGTTTTTATTACCTTTACTTCTCTTTGCAGCAAGACGCAAAGGCGTACTTACCAGCCAATTCCGTCAGTCTTGACACTCAGCCTTAATCTTCTTAAAGCCCCTACAATCCTCTCTCATCCCTCAAAAAGCCTGGAAGCATCTTTAGAAAGTTCTGCTGTCTTCACTTGGAGCAAGTTATTTTTTCCAGAATTCCGGCACAAATAAAATAACAATGGAAAATATCTGCACCCGACCCAAGAGCATCGCAAAGGTACAAATACCGGTCTGAACATCGCTCAAACTGGCGTAATTTGTCGCAGGCCCTACCTGGTTAAGACCAGGACCCGCATTGTTAAAACAGGCGATAATAGCCGAGAACGCGCTGATAAAGTCCATGCCACTCAACAACAACATGAATACCAGTATCACGATGCTGATGAAATACAGAAAAATAAACCCGGTCACAGAAGCAACAATTTTATTGCTTACCACTGTATCGCCAATTTTCATCGATTTAACCGCAAAAGGATGAATAAACTTGAATAACTCCAGGCGCGCCTGCTTCATCAGGATAATGGTGCGAATCATCCGAATACCGCCGCCGGTGGAGCCTGAAGACGCTGAAACACAACATAAAAACAACATCCACATCGGCACGAAAATGGGCCACTGGTTAAAGTCCTGAGTAGCAAAACCACAATCGGTAGCAATAGTGACCAGGTTAAATGTGGCATGGCGTAACGCGGAAAAAAAGTCTGGATAGGTACCTGCATGCCACAGCACCGATGCCGCTAGCAGGCAACTCCCCAACACCAAAACAAGGAAAGCCCTTGCCTCTCTGTCATCGACATAAGGATTGAATGAGCCTTTCCGAAGAGCCACAAAATGAGTGGCGAAATTGATCGCTGCCAACAGTTGGAAAACGGTCAACACCATCTCGATAGAAAGCGAATTGAAAAATCCGACACTACTGTCATGAGTGGAAAACCCGCCTAAACTCATTGCCGAAAAGGCATGGCAAATCGCATCAAACCATCCCATACCGGCTAGACGCAAGGATATGATGCAGACCAGGGTGATACCTGCATAAACCAGCCACAAAGCTTTCGCAGTTTGCGCTATACGCGGCGGCAAGTCCGATTCCTTGACCGTTCCCGGCGACTCCGCAATATAGAGTTGCATACCACCGATGCCGAGAACAGGCAAAATAGCTACCGCAAAAATAATGATGCCCATCCCCGCTATCCAACATATTTCATGCCGCCACAAATTAATCGACATGGGCAGCTGATCAATACCGCTGAATACGGTTGCACCGGTCGTAGTAAGGCCGGAAACAGTCTCGAAATAAGCGTCGGTAAAGCTAAGCTCCGGTAGATACATCATCAGCGGCAAGGTGCAAAATACCGGTATTATTGACCACGTAATCGCTACCAATAAAAAGCCTGTTTGTCGTGTCACCTTTTTTGGTATGCGTAGTGTCGGAATAAACATCAACCCGCCCATCAATACAGTAACCAGGGAGCCTTGGTAAAAAGCACTGGTGGCGCCGTCATCAGCTATGAAAGAGGTTAACAAACAAGTGGCCATTAAGCCGCTGAATCCGATGGTGACTAAACCGAAAATATTGATGATAGTAAAGATGACATTCATGAGCGCGCCTGAGGCTTAAGCAAGGTACAACGGAAAGACATTGATACTTAATCGTCTTTTAAAGAGGCTGGAACTTTTTCTCGATGTTTACGACCAATTTTTTATCCATCGCGAACATCACGACATGATCGCCTTCTTCAAATACCGTCTCATGATGAATCGAAATGACCTGCTTGTTACGAATCAGCGCTCCCATCACAATGCCTTCAGGGAAATTGATAGAATCCACCCGAAGTCCAACAACCGAATTCAAGTCGTTACTTTGATGGGCAATAGCCTCGATAGCCTCGGCGGTACCGCCGCATAGCGAAGTGACTTGCGCCACATCACCGCGGCGCACATGCTTCAAAATACTGCCGAGCGTCTCCTGATTGGGCAGCACTGCAACATCAATTCCTGTTCCAGGCAATAGTTTGCTGTATGAAACATGGTTTAGCAGGCAGATAGCCTTGCGTGCGCCCAAACTTTTTGCCAAGGAAGCGGAAACGATATTGACGCCATCATTTTCAGTAATCGCGCAAAACAAATCGATACTGTCGATAGACTCATCAAGCAGCATCGCTTCATCGGAGCAATCGCCCAGAAGCACCACGGTATGATCAAGGTCATCGGATATCTTGTGGGCGCGTCTGGGGTCTTTTTCAATGATTTTCACCTGGTGGTCTTTTTCCAGCGCCAGCGCCAAACGCTTACCGACATGCCCGCCGCCGGCAATAATGATGCGCTTTAATGGCGCCTCCAGCTTGTTCAACTCTTTCAATACCCAGCGCACTTCTTCACGAGGGGCCACAAAAAAAACTTCATCGCCCGTTTCAATAACGGCCTCGCCATTTACTATGATCGGAACACCTTGCCGAAAAATAGCCACCACGCGAATCTTACCGCCGACCAGTCGTTCTTTCAGAGTTTTGATTTTTTTGCCGGTTAATGAACCGTCCGCCACCACTTTGACTGAAAAAAGGCGCACTTGTCCATCAGCAAAGTCGGAAATATGCTGAACACCCGGGAACTCGATCAAATTACGGATGGCCTCCATAACGATTTGTTCCGGGCTAATAACGATATCAACCGGAATCCCGTCCGGGCCGAACAGTTGCGGATTTTTTAGATAATCCACAGCACGCACCCGGGCAATCGTTTTAGGCCGACTGTAAAGCGCATTAATGATCACGCACGCCAGCATATTGGTCTCGTCGCTGTCGGTAACCGCGATAATCATATCGGCGGTCCGGGCTCCCGCCTGTTCGAGCACCCTAGGGTGTGCCGCGTTACCGGCAACCGTGGCAATATCGAAACGCTCTTTTAACGCGTCGAGCAACTCCGTCCTGAAATCGACAACTACGATATCGTTCTCCTCGCTTGCCAGCGCCCCGGCAACCGATGAACCGGTAACGCCGGCTCCAAGAATAAGTATTTTCATTTTCGCCCTGCGAGTATTAAAAAATAAAAGCAGACAAAGGGCGAAAGACAAAAGGTAAAAAACCTTGCGCCCTCCGCCCTTTGTCCTTTGTCCTTTGTCTTTTCGTATCTTTCGCTTACATCTTGGCCAGCACTGCCGCTACCGTTTCACCCATAGCTGCCGGTGTCGGACAGATAGTGACACCCAAGTCTTTCAATATAGCTACCTTTTCTGCGGCGCCTTCACCCGCTGATGAAATAATCGCGCCGGCATGACCCATGCGCCGACCTTCCGGCGCAGTTAAACCGGCGATATAGGCAATGACCGGTTTACTCATATTTTCTTTAGCAAAAATCCCGGCTTCAACTTCTTGTGGACCGCCGATCTCGCCAATCATAACCACCACTTTGGTTTCAGGATCAGCTTCAAACTTTTCCAGAATATCACGGTGCGAACTGCCGTTGATCGGGTCGCCACCGATACCGACCGAGGTTGAAATGCCTATATTCAAGCGTTTCATCTGGTCAGCGGCTTCATAACCCAATGTACCTGAACGCCCGACAATACCGACATTGCCCTGCTTGTAAATATGCCCCGGCATAATGCCCAGCATGGCTCGGCCCGGACTGATAGTGCCCGCGCAATTGGGGCCGGTCAGTATCATCCGCTGCTCGACGGGAAAACGGCGCAAAAAGTTTTTAACCGTCATCATGTCCTGTGTCGGAATACCGTCGGTAATCGCTACACAATATTTAATGCCTGCATCGGCGGCTTCCATGATGGAGTCGGCGGCAAAGGCAGGCGGAACAAAGATAATGCTGGCTTCAGCCCCAACCTGGTGTACGGCTTCTTTGACGGTATTAAAAACCGGCAAGCCCAAATGGGTCTGGCCGCCTTTGCCGGGGGTGATGCCACCGACTACCTTAGAACCGTAATTAATCATGTCCTGAGCATGAAAGCTGCCGATTTTTCCGGTAAAGCCCTGAACAATGATGCGTGTTGTTTCATTAATTAAAATAGCCATTTTTATGCTCCCTGTGCCGCTTCTTTTGCAACCGCTTCATTGCGCGCCTGCACCGCTTTTTCAGCCGCTTCGGCCAATGTCTCCGCGGTAATAATAGGCAAGCCGCTGTCCGCGATAATTCGGCGGCCTTCTTCAACGTTAGTGCCTGACAATCTGACTATTAACGGAATTTTCATATCGATCTTCTTAACCGCCTCGACAACGCCTTCGGCAATCCAGTCACAACGGTTGATACCGGCAAAAATATTAACCAGCATGGCTTTTACGTTCTGATCAGCCAACACCAAGCGGAAAGCTTTTTCAGTACGTTCGGCCGATGCGCCGCCGCCTACGTCGAGGAAGTTGGCAGGTTCGCCGCCGGCCAGTTTGATCATATCCATAGTCGCCATCGCCAAACCTGCGCCATTGATCATGCAGCCGATGTCGCCATCCAGGCCGACATAGCTTAAACCACGGTCGGCAGCCGCCATTTCGCGAGGATCTTCCTGGGTTTTGTCACGCAGTTCGGATATTTTTTGCTGGCGGAACAAAGCATTGTCGTCAAAGCCCATTTTGGCGTCCAGCGCAACCAGTTCGTTGCTGTGCGTAACAACCAACGGATTGATTTCCAGCATGCTGGCATCAAGCTCACGCAAAGCGCGATAACAACCCCGGATAGTTTTAACCGCGTGGCTCAGCAATTCCGGGTCCAGTCCCAGGGCAAAGGCCATTTCACGCGCCTGATAATCTTGCAAACCCACGGCAGGTTCGATGTAAATTTTGGTAATGGCCTCGGGATTGTTTTCAGCCAGTTCCTCGATTTCCATGCCGCCTTGTGCGGAGCCGACCATGACAATGCGCTCTGAGCTGCGATCAACCAGAAAACAGAAATACATTTCCTTAGCGATTTCGGTTCCGGCTTCGACATACAATCTGCCGCATACTTTGCCGGCAGGGCCGGTTTGGTGGGTGACCAGTCTTTTGCCTAATAAAGCTTCTGCCGCCGCCTCAACTTCGTCGTGCGTTTTGCAGATTTTAATACCGCCCGCTTTACCGCGCGCACCGGAGTGAATCTGCGCTTTCACCGCCCAGATATGCCCGCCAATATCTCTAGAGCGTTGCACGGCTTCTTCCGGACTGTAGGCCATACCGCCTTCGGCGATTTTAACGCCGTAACCGCTTAAAATTTCTTTCGCCTGATATTCATGAATATCCACAGCATCTCCTTCTATTGAATTATGTAGGCCGGGTTAGCGTAGTCTAACCCGGCATTTTTCTACTATTGATTCTTTGCTGCGATAGCTTCGGCAGCCCTAACCACGTTATTCGCCATTTTTTCCGATGCCGCATCGATTAAACGGCCGTCTAATGCTGCTGCGCCTTTACCTTGAGCTGCCGCTTCTTTTAAAGCAGCCAGAATGCGTTTTGCTTTTTCAACTTCAGCCGCAGGCGGCGTGAATATTTCATTGGCTAATTCCACTTGCGTTGGATGTATCGCCCATTTACCTTCACAGCCTAGAGCCGCCGCCCGTCTTGCGGCCAATTTGTAACCTTCGGGATCTTTAATGTCGCCAAAAGGACCATCAATAGGACGCAAGCCATAAGCGCGACAGGCAACCGTCATCCGGCTGATCGCGAAATGCCATTGGTCACCGGGATAATCAGGATTTAAGCCACCGATATTAGTGGTCCGGGCACGGTTGCTGGCCGCGTAATCAGCCACGCCGAAATGCAAGGCTTCAAGACGGCCCGATGCGCCGTTGCGGGCAATATCTTCCACGTTCGCCATGCCTAGTGCGGTTTCAATCAAGGCTTCAATGCCGATTTTGTTTTTCAGGCCTTGCTGCATTTCCAACTGGTTAAGCATGGCTTCAACCATATAAACGTCGGAATACACGCCGACTTTAGGAATCAAAATTGTGTCAATCTTTGCGCCGCACTGCTCGACCAGATCCACCACGTCGCGTACCATATACTGCGTATCCAGGCCATTGATGCGCACTGAAACGGTTACGCCGTGCCCTTTCCAGTCCAGGTCATTAATCGCTTCAATAATATTCTTTCTGGCTTGCAATTTGTCATCCGGAGCAACGGCATCTTCAAGATCCAGAAAAATAAAATCAGCGCCACTTCTCATTGCTTTTTCAAACATTTCAGGGCTAGAACCCGGAACGGCTAATTCACAGCGTTGAACTCGTTGAACGGACGCTGCATATAAGGTGTGGCTCATTGGTACATTCCTAATTTCATTGTTGTAAATCCGGTCAGATTAGCATAACCCGACATTTTTCGGCTGCGTAACCAGCGCCGGGCAACCCCAAACTACGCGGCTTAAGCCGAACTTAAATTAACCGCACATTTTACTTCGAGAGGCCTCAAAGTCAATTTTTAAAGCTTCCGCTCCTCGGCAACTGCTCCTGCGTTGCCTACAGGGATGTAGGTACTCAGCGTGAGCAGGAGCGGAAGCTGCGCCTCGGCAATTGCTCCTGCGTTGCTCTACCTCCTGCATCCTTGCAGTCGTGCTCACGCCCCTTACCTACATCTCTGTAGGCACCGCGCGTTTCTCAGCTCAAGCCCTAATCCACCCTTGCCGATTTTTGGCGGCTATGTCATTATTGCTCGTTTTTGGACTTTGACTTTTACAAGGTTCAAGCTGCGTTAATTACTCAACTACTTACAAAGAGGCAATGCAATGGCTGGTCGTAACCACCTATATATTCCGGGCCCTACCAATGTGCCAAATGAAATCCTGAACGCTATGCATGTCACCATGGAAGACCATCGCTCTCCTGCGTTCCCTAAATTACTGACGCCTCTTTTACAAGATCTGAAAAAAATCTTTAAAACAGAAACCGGGCAAGCTTTTATTTTTCCGGCGACTGGCACAGCAGGCTGGGAAGTTGCGTTGACCAACACCTTAAACCCGGGCGACAAAGTTTTAATCTATCGCTTCGGTCAATTCAGCCATTTATGGGCAGAGATGGCAAAACGCCTGGGCTTCGACGTTGAAATTCATCAAGAAGTCTGGGGTAAAGGTATTCCTCTGGATAGATTGGAAGCCCGCTTAAAAGAAGACACCAACCACGAAATCAAGGCTGTTTTAGCGACGCATAACGAAACCGCTACCGGCGTTACCAGCGACATTGGCGGTGTTCGTAAAGCCATGAACGCGGCAGGCCATCCGGCGTTTTTATTCGTAGACGGCGTCAGCTCTATTGCGAGCTTGGATTTCCGTATGGACGAATGGGGCGTTGACGGAGCCATTAGCGGCTCGCAAAAAGGTTTCATGATGCCTGCCGGCGGCGCATTTTTGGCATTCAGCCAAAAAGCTTTAAACGCCGTTGAAACATCTACCTATCCCCGTTGCTTCCTGGACTTAAAAGACCAGATGAACGCCAACAAAGACGGCTACACACCTTACACACCGGCACTGCCTATTCTGTACGGCTTGCGCAAAGCGTTAGATATGTTGCAGGAAGAAGGCCTGGAAAATGTTTATGCGCGTCATCACCGTTTGGCCGAAGGCGTTCGTAAAGCCGTTGCCGCCTGGGGATTAACGATCTGCGCCCAACCCGGTTTCGAGTCCGACACTGTAACTGCGGTTATGGTTCCTGAAGACAAAGATGCTAGAAACGTGATCAGCACCGCTTTCAGCCGATACGACATTTCTTTAGGCGCTGGCTTATCCGAATTGGCCGGTAAAGCTTTCCGTATCGGACACGTCGGCGACATGAACGACGTTTCGATGTTAGGCTGTATTGCAGGCGTTGAAATGGCAATGCTCGACAGCGGCTTTGACATCAAGCCGGGCTCCGGCGTTGCTGCGGCGATTGAATACTACCGCTCAACAGCACAGTAACACCGTACGGGGCGTGTACAACGCGCCCCGTACCCCGTACACACCAATTTAAGTAAAAAATTCACCACGAAGGCACGAAGGACACGAAGTTTTTATTTCGTGTTTTTATCATGGTGTTATGCTTTAAACAGAAAACCTGTGTATTCAATCGGTACGCAGACCAGAAATTTTTTTCTGTTTTTTCTTCGTGCTCTTCGTGCCTTCGTGGTGATATATCTTAATCCACCACACGCCCTTATGAGGATAACCCATGAGCAAACCCAAAGTCTTTGTTACCCGCAAGTGGCCTGCCTCAGTCGAAGCGAAACTCAAAACCCTTTACGACGTCACCTTAAACGAAGATGACCGGCCTTTAACGGCGAATGAATTCAAATCCGCGCTGCAAAATTACGATGCCGTCTGTCCCACCGTTTGCGATTCATTTCCCGCCGACGTGATCAACGTCGAAAACAAACGCTGCAAAATACTCGGCAATTTCGGCGTCGGCTACAATCATATCGACATCAATGCCGCCAAGGCGCAAGGCTTGATTATTACTAATACCCCCGGCGTTTTAACGCACAGCACCGCCGATATTGCGATGACCTTGTTGTTAATGTCCGCCCGCCGCGGCGCAGAAGGCGACCGTCTGGTGCGCAGCAAACAATGGCAAGGCTGGTGCCCGACCCATATGCTGAGTAGCGATGTCACCGGTGCAACCTTGGGCTTGGTCGGTTTCGGCCGTATCGCACAAGCTATGGCGAGAAAAGCCCATCACGGCTTCGGCATGAAAATCGTCTATTTCAAACCCAGCCCGGCCGACGAATATGTCACCGACGATCTGAACGCCACCCGTTGCGAATCTATCGAAGAACTGATGCAAGTAGCCGATTATGTTTCATTGCACTGCCCCGGCGGCGAGGCAACCCGGCATTTGATCAATGCCGACATGCTTAAGCTGATGAAGCCGTCAGCCCATTTAATCAATACCGCCCGAGGCGATGTCGTCGATAGTGTCGCGCTGATTGACGCGCTTAAAAACAACAGAATCGCCGGCGCCGGTCTTGATGTGTATGAAGGAGAACCCAACGTACCCGAAGGCTTCCTGACCTTGGATAATGTGTCGCTACTGCCGCATCTGGGCAGCGCCACCTTGGGGACGCGCACAGCGATGGGCGAGAAAGTATTAGCCAACTTGGCCGCATGCTTCGCCGGAACCCCTCTTCCTGACCGGGTTGTTTAGGGTACGCAGAGTGTACGAGACTGTGAAAATATTCGTTTTTAGAAAAAATTAAAGAATTCACCACGAAGGACACAAAGAAAAACAATCGTTTTAATTCAATGCATTGAAAACTTCGTGTCCTTCGTGTCTTCGTGGTGAAAAATGTTTTTAGCCTAATTTGGATAATACTTTCACAGTTTCGCACCCTTCCTCTTTCTCCACGTAAAAAACTTGACAACCTCCACTTAATTCTTTAATTTCTGTCTTAACAGAAATAGGAGAATTAACATGCAGCTTACCCCCGCTATGGAACGCTTTATTTTGCATTGGGGCGAAATGGGCACCCGTTGGGGCGTGAACCGCTCCGTTGCCCAAGTTCACGCTTTGCTTTACCTGTCTCCCAAACCGCTTAACGCAGAAGAAATTGCCGACACTCTGGTGTTGGCCCGATCCAATGTTTCCTCAAGCTTGAAAGAATTGCAGAGCTTTGGCCTGATCAAAATCACGCATGTGGTGGTAGGCGATAGACGCGACTATTTTGAAGCCATTAAAGATGTGCAAGAGATGTTCAATTTAGTGATTGAAGGCCGCAGAAAACGGGAAGTTGACCCCACCCTGACGTTACTTCGCGACCTGTGTATCGAGGCGGATGCCGATACTGAAACCGACCCCGAGGTTAAAAAACGCATCGCCGATATGCTGGACTTTTTGGAGATCATGACCCGTTGGTACGATCAACTTAGAAAACTGCCCAATAAGACGCTAATGCAATTGGTCAAACTCGGCGATGCCGTGGTTAAGTTATTGCCGTTTACCAACAAATAGCAAGAGGCTGTTTTTAAGGCCGCCTTGCGTGCATCAATTTCTTTAATTTCAGAAATAACGGTACAAACAATATGAATATACTACTTACCGGCGCGACCGGTTTTATTGGTCAACATTTGCTACGCGCCTTATTAACCGAGAATCATCAAGTCACTGTCTGCTGTCGACACCCCGAGCCATTGCTACGCCAATTTCCCGAGCTGAAAGTCCTTACGCTCGATTTTGAAAACGCCACAGACAGCAACGATTGGCTACCGCACCTGCATCAAATCGATGCTGTTATTAATGCGGTAGGCATCATTAAAGAAATCCGCCAAGCGAGCTTTGACGAACTGCATCATCTGGCACCCAGTGCCTTGTTCAAAGCCTGCGAACAAATGCAGATAAAAAAAGTCGTGCAAATTTCCGCGTTAGGCGCTGAGCTTAATGCGGAGACCGAGTATTTCACCAGCAAGGCTAAAGCCGATGCACTATTGCAATCGTTAGACCTGGACTGGTTTATCTTCAAGCCCTCGCTGGTATTCGGGCCGGGCGCTAAAAGCATGGGCTTATTGACCGCTCTGGCCGCTTTACCGCTAACGCCGGTCATGGATGACGGCCAGCAAGCCGTACAACCGGTTGCTATAAACGATTTGCAACAAGCCGTGTTAGTGGCGCTACAACCGCAGACTCACGCCCGGCAGATTATTAATGCAGTCGGCCCCCAGCCTATCCGTTTTATAACGCTGCTGAACTTACTGGCTAATCGGCTGGGGCGGCGCTTAAATCCCGTCCATATCTCCAGCCATTGGCTCGCCGCGCTTAGTTCTTTAGCCGTGGTCATGGATGAGCCCGTACTCAACAAGCAAAGCATCACCATGCTGCAACGCGGCAATATTTCCAGCGCCGAGGGTTTCTCCCGTTTTCTAGGCTATAGCCCTGCCTGTCTGGAGCAAACGTTGCTGGCAGCGCCAGCCTCGCAAGCCGAGCGTTGGCATGCACGCCTGTATTTTCTGCGCCCATTGCTGAATATCAGCATCGCCTTGGTGTGGCTATGGACGGGCATCGTGTCGGCATTCCTGTATCCGGCTCACGACAGTTACCAAATGCTGGAGCGAGTCGGCATCACCGGCGGCTTGGCGCCCTGGACATTGTACGGCGCATCGATGGCCGATTTTGTCTTGGGCATTCTGGTGCTGTCGCGCTGGCGACTGCGGCTGGTGGCGGCGCTGCAAATCGGCATCATGCTGGCCTACATGCTGGTAATCAGCTTTTGTCTGCCGGAATTCTGGCTGCATCCTTTCGGCCCTTTACTTAAAAATCTGCCATTACTGATGGCAATCCTGGTGTCATTAATTATTGAAGAGGAAAGACCATGACTTACTTAACCATAAAAAGCCTGCACATTTTCAGCATGATTTTACTATTCGGCACCGGCCTCGGCAGTGCCTTTTACAAGTACATGGCGGACTTGCACGGCGATGTCCGCGCCATTTACACTACCAATAAACACGTGGTCCTGGCCGATTGGTTATTCACGACACCGACGGTTTTGATTCAACCGATAACCGGCTATTTCCTGCTACAGCAATTGCCGTTCCCTGTCACCACGCCGTGGCTGTTGACCTCCATTATCCTATATTTAATAGCCGGCGCCTGCTGGCTGCCGGTCGTGGTCTTGCAAATTCGCATGCGTGAGTTATCCAAACAAGCAGCCCAGCAGCAAACGGCATTAAACCCGCAGTATTTCAATTACGCACGGATCTGGTTTTGGCTTGGAGTACCGGCATTTATAGCCATGGTTCTGATTGTCGTGTTGATGGTCCTGAAACCAACCTTGTGGAGCTGATGATGAATACTTCTTTAATGCAACGCGTACTCGGCGACGATTGGGCAGCCCTGCCCCCGGTGATCCAGCGTCATTATGAAATCACTCTGCCGCAGCAGGCCATCACCGTAACCGGCAATATGAACATCGATTACCCGTACTGGCTGACACCGGTCATAAAGCTACTGCGCTTATTCGGCGCATTGGTCGATTTAAAAGGCGAACATCTGCCGGTGCAGGTAAAAAAATGGCGGCAAACCGACCCGTCCGTACTGTACTGGCAACGGCACATCCAGGATGCCGACAACGGCAAGCAATGCATATTTGCCTCACGCATGGCCTGGCAACAAGACCATGAACTGATTGAATCGGTCGGCATGGGCTTTGGCATCCGCTTAAAGCTCAGCGTTGAACAAGGCAAGCTGGTTTACCAAAGTCGCGGGCATTTATTGCAACTGGGACCGCTAACCCTGCCGATTCCTGACAGCCTGCTGTTAGGCCACGCCCTCATCACTGAACAAGCGTTATCGGAACACACCTTTCAGCTGGACTTTCAGATTGTCCACCCGTTATGGGGCAAGACCTATTACTATGGCGGCATTTTTGAAGTGCCGAAAGCCTGACTGATCGGATTAATCCGGATCCCGGTTCAATGACTTGAACCGCAAGTTAAAAATCCGGCCGATGCCCTGACAAAATCGGGGCGTCGGCCGGATCGGACAGGCTTAAACTATTGGCTATTGCAGTGATTGATGCAATGCCGTTTTCCTCGCTACTGTCTCGGGCAATTACACTGGTGGTTTTTTTGCCATATGACTGCCCGGGAAAAACTCCATATCCCCAATTAAAAGCCGAACGGCTAACGGCGCAAGAAACTCGTATAATCGACCTGATGGATATTTAAATATAAAGTTATACGGCATGAGCTTGGGACAAATATGAACAGGCTATGTTGTTCCAACATCATTAGTTATTTTGTCGAACGAGGGTTTATCAATAATGGCGCATCATCACCCACACGATCATTGTGCAGGACATCATCACGGCCACCCACATAACCAAGGGCGCACTTTAATCTTCACCATATTGCTGAATCTGGTATTTGTGGTGCTTGAGTTCGCCTATGGTTTCATCGCCAACTCAACCGCATTAATGGCCGATGCAGGCCACAATGCATCCGACGTGCTCGGCCTGCTGCTGGCATGGGGCGCGCTTATGTTAGCGCGCACACAGCCCAATCAGCGCTACACCTACGGACTGCGCAGCACATCCATTCTGGCGGCACTTGCTAACGCAGCATTGCTGTTGGTGGCATGCGGAGCAATTGCATGGGAAGCCGGTCACCGCTTTTCCCAACCGCCGACGGTTGCCGGTTTAACCGTATCAATTGTCGCGGCGGTTGGTATCGTCATCAATGGCCTGTCCGCGTGGCTGTTGAGGAAAGGCAGCAAAGACGATCTGAACGTTAGAGGCGCTTACCTGCATATGCTGGCGGATACCGTCGTATCGCTTGCAGTGGTGATCACCGGCCTGGCTATGTTTCAGTCCGGCTGGTACTGGCTCGACCCGAGCATCAGCCTGGTGATTGTCGTTGTGATCGTGATCGGGACACTGGGCTTGTTACGCGATTCGTTGCGCTTGGTATTGAGCGCCGTGCCTGAGCAGGTCAATGCGCCTGAAATCGACTTGTACCTGCGGCAATTGGACGGCGTAACGGATATTCATGATTTGCATATTTGGGGCCTAAGCACCACCGAAACCGCATTGACAGCGCATCTGGTTATGCCTGACGGCTACCCTGGCGATGTCTTTATGGATAACATCGCATGTACGCTGAAAGAACGGTATTCCATTCATCACAGCGCCTTGCAGGTTGAACAAGGGACCACCAATCACACCTGTCCACTGTCTATATCGAAACCTTTACCGCATCGCCATTAAATCCGATGCCGTTTCTCTAAATAAAAATCATGTTAAGCCGCAGCAATGATTAACAAAATCCCCAGACGCCACCGGGCTCAATCAAGGCTTTTTAATTACTTCATCCCTCAACACATCAAATGCGTTAAACGCGGTATTCAGGCTCAGCCTCAAGTTAATGATGCAGGCGAGGGTCGTGCTGGTAAAAATACAGATCATGATGGCGATTTGATATTTCACCGCCAGCCACGGTTCGCTGCCGCCGAGGATTTGACCCGTCATCATGCCGGGCAAAGAGACCAGTCCCATGGTAGCCATACCGGCGATGGTCGGGTTAATCGCAGCTTTGACGGCATCCCGGAAATACGGCCGCACGGCTTCCCAGCGTGATGCGCCCAGCATCAGGAAAGTTGCGTATTCGTTTTCGTTCTTGCGTAATGCCGAATAAAAGCGTTCCAAGGCGATGACGTTGCCTTGCAGGCAGTTGCCGAGGATCATGCCCGCCAAGGGCACAATATAGCGGGCATCGTAATAATGGGCAGGCTGGATGACCAGGATCACCAGATAAGCGGTGGAAAACAGTATGCTGGAGGCAATGGCGATAAAAGTAGCTAATACGAAATAGCGCGCTTTAAGTCCTGCGCGCCGCAAAATGCTCAAATCGGCGACCAGCAGCATGACCAGTATCCACAAGCCGTTGAGCCACGGCTGGTTAAGATCGAACAGCATTTTCAGATAAATGCCGACCAAGGCTAACTGGATACTCATGCGCAGAATACTGATGCCGATATCTTTGCTCAAGCGCAAACCGACCAGCCACAGCAACAACCACGGCACCAAGCAGAGACCGTACAGCAGCGCCATCCGCGGCAATTCAATATCAAGTGTTTCCATTGCGCTTTACCTGAGTCAATCGACCCGCTTCAAGTTCGAAAATAATATCGCAAAGTTCCAGCCACTCGGGGTCGTGAGCCACCGAAAGCACGGTCAGGTTCGGATCGGAGAAAACATCGAACACAACTTGCTTGCTTTGCGCATCCAGAGCACTGGTCACTTCGTCCAGCAGATACAGCTTTTTTCCCAATAATAGACCCCGAGCCAGCGCAATCCGCTGTTTTTCGCCCCCCGAAACACGGTTGCTTTCCCGGCTTAAAATATCAGAGGGCAGTTGCAGTCGGAGCAGCACTTCAATAAGTTGGGCTTCGGTAGGGCGATGCCCGCGATGCGTTTTGAATTGAAACGGCAGAAGCAGTGCTTCCCGTACGGTTTCTGCGCCCAGCATCGGCTCTTGCCCGATGTAAGCGGTGTGGCTTCGGATGGCCTGAACGGATGAGGAGGATAGCGGTTGTTCCTGAAAGTAAACCGTGCCTGAAGTTATAGGATGGAGTCCCAATAATGCTCTTAGCACACTGCTTTTACCGGAGCCGGATTTGCCGCATAACACAGCCTTCTGCCCGGGAAATAGCGAGAAACTAATGTCCGATAGAATGGTTTTTTCGTAGACAGAGACCGATACGTGATCGAATCGAATGATGGGAAGCATTAAGTAATTGCTCCAAACTGAAGTGCGGTGACAAAACCACAAATAATACTGTAAGAGCGATTTCGGTAGCCGCCCCTCGCATAGATATTTACAAAAGGAGCTGGGGGTAAAGCCTTTTATCTCAACAAATGCTTAACGGCCTCCCTTTCTTCTTTTAACTCGGCCTCGGTAGCGCGCATTCTTTGCCAGCTGAAATCGTTAATTTCCAAGCCTCTGACAACATTAACCTCGCCGTCGACGACCATGACCGGGAAAGAATAAACCAATCCGGACTCAATGCCGTAATAACCGTCCGATAACACGGCCATGCTGACCCAGTCGCCCGGTTTGGTGCCCAAAGCCCAGTTTTTCATCTGGCCTATTGCCGCATTGGCAGCCGACGCGGCGCTGGACTGGCCCCTGGCTTTGATGATTTCCGCGCCCCGTTGCTGAACGATGGGAATAAACTCATTAACGTACCAGTCGTTGTCAACCAAGGACAACGCATCCTGTCCTTTGACCTTGGCGTGATGGATGTCGGGATACTGCGTTGTTGAATGATTGCCCCAGACTGTCATATTTTTCACATCGGCCGGCACCACGCCGCATTTTTCAGCTAACTGGCTTAGTGACCGATTATGATCCAGCCTGGTCATTGCCGAAAAGTTCTCCGCCCCTAAATCCGGCGCATTGCTTAACGCAATCAGGGCATTGGTATTGGCCGGATTGCCCGTCACCAAAACTTTGACCTTTCTGCTGGCGACGTCGTTCAACGCTTTACCTTGAATCGCAAAAATCTCTGCGTTCACTTCCAGCAAATCCTTGCGCTCCATGCCCGGACCTCTTGGCCGCGCACCGACTAAAAAGACATAGTCCGCATTCTTGAACGCCACACGGGGATCGTCTGTGACTTCAATGCGATGCAGTAAAGGAAAAGCACAGTCTTTTAATTCCATAACCACGCCTTTTAACGCGTTCATGGCCGAAGGGATTTCAAGCAAATGCAATATGATCGGCTGCTCGTTTCCCAAAAACGCGCCGGCAGCCAACCGAAACAGCAAAGAATAACTGATTTGGCCTGCGGCGCCTGACACAGCAATGTGAACGGGTGTTTTCATCTGTTTTTCCTTTGATTTTTTATTTTTTTCCTGAGCTTACTCGATAAAGCTACCAAGATAATCGGAAAATATTGCAATTAATCCCATTCCCGACGCCTAACAACCACAGCATAACTTCATTTCCACAGATAATAACGAAGATAAGCCGGTACAAGCAAGCATATCAAAAAAACAGGGTCAAGTTTGTACGCCATGTAACACGAAGCGGGCTAAATAAGGCAGTGTTCTGTTTATTGAGTATAATAAACCGGTTTAATAACCGTATTTACAACTACCAGCCCAACCCATCACGAGTAAGTTAATGAAAAAACTGTTATTCCAATTCGATACAGACACTCACCCTTCAGTTTTCGATACTGTTGTAGCCTATGATGGCGGTGCAGATCATGTCATTGGACACGGTGGATTGACACCCGAAAACATCACGGCTCTGGTGGAAGGCACGATATTTACCCGCGCGCCCAAGGACAAGAAAAATACGGCCATTTTTGTTGGCGGCAGCGACATGATCGCCGGTCAAGCCTTATTTATTGCGGTGCAAAAACACTTTTTTCCCGGCTTTCAAGTATCAGTCATGCTCGACAGTAACGGCAGTAACACTACAGCCGCCGCCGCTGTTGCAAAACTTGCGTCCAGCGGCACGCTGGCCGGAAAAAAAGCCGTGGTGCTGGCCGGCACCGGCCCGGTCGGTCAACGTGCAGCGGCAATGCTGGCTAAGGAAGGAGCCGAGGTTTCCTTAACAGCCCGCAAAATAGAGCGTGCCGTTCAAGCCTGCGAGAATATGAAAGCCCGCTTTGGCGTAAATCTAACTCCTGTTGAAGCGTTTGATAACGATGCCCGAGCCAAGGCCATTGAGCATGCGAACATCGTCTTGGCAACCGGCGCGGCAGGGGTGGAACTGCTGTCGGCCGACCAGTGGCAGCACAACACTCATATTGAAATGATGGCAGACGCCAATGCGACCCCTCCGATCGGCATCGGCGGAATCGATGTCATGGACAAAGGCAACCTGCGCCACGGTAAAATCATCTGGGGCGCTATCGGTTTTGGCACGCTGAAACTGACCCTTCACCGCGCCTGTATCGCAAAGTTATTTGAAGACAACAAACAGGTATTCGATGCCGAAAATATCTTTGCGCTGGCAAAGGAAATGGCTTAAATCGCGTCGCTGCCGCCATTGAACCTGACATGAGCCTTTTAGCAGATCAAGCCGCTTTGGCTTCGCTTAGACAAGATGCCCTCAGCATTTTTAAGTCTGGCATAGAGGCAGCCGATCCTTACCAGGCTGTTAAGCGCCACCTAACTCCCGGACTCCTTGGCAACCACTCAAAAGTCCATCTTATCGCATTTGGCAAGGCTGCTTGCGCAATGGCACAGGCGGCGCAGGAAATCATTCCTGCCGGCAGACTGGCAGGCAGAGGCATAGCCGTCACCAATTATGAAAACGTAACCAGCGTCGACAATGTGGACGTGGTCGGCGCATCGCATCCGCTGCCCGACGAAGCCGGGCTTAAAGCCGCTCAAATGATTGCCGACCGGGTGCGGGATGCTCAACAAAACGAGCTGGTACTGGTACTGGTCAGTGGCGGCGGCTCAGCGCTGATCCCCTACCCTGCCAGCCAAATTACCTTGCAGGAAAAGATTGCCGCTACCGATCTGCTGCTGGCCTGTGGCGCGACCATCAACCAAATTAACTGCGTCCGCAAACATCTGTCGCGGCTAAAAGGCGGCGGCCTGGCCCGGGTGGCTGCGCCCGCCGATTTGCATGCGCTTATTTTATCCGATGTGTTGGGCGACGATCTAAGCTCCATTGCCAGCGGCCCCACTGTAGCTGACGACACCACTTATGCTGACGCCATTGAAATTCTTGAAGCCAAAGGTATTTGGGATCAAGTACCGGCCAGTGTCCGTCAGCATCTGGAACAAGGCAAATTGGGACGCATTGCCGAAACCCCTAAACCCGGCGATGATATTTTTAAAAATACCCGGCACACCCTGATCGGCAGCAATACCATCAGCGTCAACGCAATGCTGGTAGCCGCCCGAAAGCTGAATTACGAGGCCGAACTGTACAGCGAGCATTTGTCCGGCGAAGCCGGAACTGTGGGGGCGACTTTAGTCGCTCAGTGCATTGAAAGGCGGCTGCCAAAAGTAGGCGCTTTAGGCGAAGTCGCCCCACAAAACAAGTCCATCGCCCTGCTGGCAGGCGGCGAAACCACCGTCACCTTAAAAGGCAACGGGCGCGGCGGACGCAACCAGGAAATGGCCTTGGCTTTTGCACTTGCCGCAGAACAACACGGCTTAACCGGCAACTGGGCATTCCTTAGCGGCGGCACCGACGGCCGCGACGGCCCAACCGATGCGGCAGGTGGCATTGTTGATAACAACTCGATCAAACGTATGACTCAAGCCGGAGTAAACCCCATTGAGCGACTTGAGAATAACGACTCATACACCGCTTTAAAAGCGTCTGAAGACCTCGTGAATACCGGCGCGACAGGCACCAATGTCGCCGATCTGCAAATCCTGCTGATCCAGCCTGAACCTTATACAAAAAATATTAATCCAGGAGAAAACCATGTTTAAAAACTCAATGACCATCAAAGGCTTCGACGACGATTTGTTCCAAGCCCTTGAAGAAGAACGTCAGCGCCAGGAAGATCATATCGAACTGATCGCCTCGGAAAACTATTGCAGCCCTCGGGTCATGGAAGCGCAAGGCACCGTATTAACCAATAAATATGCCGAAGGTTATCCAGGCAAACGCTACTACGGTGGTTGCGAATTCGTCGATAAAGTCGAGCAGTTGGCCATCGACCGCGCCAAAGAATTATTCGGCGCCGATTACGCCAACGTGCAACCGCATTCAGGCTCGCAAGCTAACATGGCGGTATTTATGGCCCTGATTCAACCGGGCGATACTATTCTCGGCTTGAGCCTTGCCGATGGCGGCCATTTAACCCACGGCGCCAAACCGAACTTCTCAGGCAAAATCTACCATGCAGTGCAATACGGCTTGCACCCTGAAACCGGCGAGATCGACTACGCGCAAGTTGAAGCTTTGGCGCTGGAACATAAACCCAAAGTGCTCGTGGCCGGTTTTTCCGCCTACTCGCGCATCTGGGATTGGCAACGCTTCCGCGACATTGCCGATAAAGTCGGCGCTTACCTGTTTGTCGATATGGCGCACGTCGCCGGTTTGGTTGCCGCAGGTTTATACCCGAACCCGGTGCCGATTGCCGACGTAGTCACCAGCACCACGCATAAATCCCTGCGCGGCCCACGCGGCGGCTTGATTTTGTGCAAAAGCAATCCGGAACTGGAGAAAAAATTCGACTCCAACATCTTCCCCGGCATCCAAGGCGGCCCGTTGATGCATGTGATTGCGGCCAAAGCCGTTGCCTTTAAAGAAGCCATGCAACCCGAGTTCCGCATTTATCAGCAACAGGTTATTAAAAACGCCCAAGCCATGGCCGCAGTTTTTATGAAACGCGGCTTCGACGTGGTTTCCGGCGGCACCGACGATCATTTGATGCTGGTTTCCTTGATCGCCAAAGGCATCACCGGCAAAGCGGCCGACGCAGCCTTAGGCAAAGCGCACATCACCGTCAACAAAAACGCCGTGCCTAACGACCCGCAATCGCCCTTCGTGACCAGCGGCATTCGCGTCGGCACGCCTGCCCCGACCACTCGCGGTTTTAAGGAAGCGGAAGTGACCGAAATCGCCCACATGATGTGCGATGTGATGGAGAATATGGAAGATGAAAACGTAATTGCAGCGGTACGCGAAAAAGTCAGCAATCTTTGTGCGCGGTTTCCGGTTTATAGTTAACAGGTAGGTCGGGCGACTGCTTTTCGTTGCCCGACATTTCGGCTAAACACCAAAATCAACCAATCTTTTTTAAAAACAAACAATGTCAGATATAGTGCTGTAGGTTGGGCTGAATGCAATGAAGCCCAACAGAAATAGACAATAAAAACGTTGGGCTTCGTACCTCAGCCCAACCTACAAGCTAACTGGTGCACAGCCCATCCAGTCTTTCACATCCATAAATTTGAACAGAGGTAAATGATGACACATTCTATTCAAGAAATAACCGCAAAAATTAGCGCACTTCCTGAACCTATGCAGCAAGAAGTGTTCGATTTTATTGAATTTATGCAGGCCAAAGTTGCTCGCCAAGCATTGCAGTCCAAATATGAATCTGCCTTGCTAAGCGAGCAAGCATTAGCCACTGACTGGAATCGGCCTGAAGAGGATGAAGCATGGTCGAGTTATCAGTAGCCGACATTGTTTTTGTCTCATTCCCATTTTCGGATTTAAGCCACGCGAAGTTAAGACCCGCTTTAGTCCTGGCCTATGCACAACGGAGCGATTGGATTTTGTGTCAAATCACCAGTAAATCGTATAACGACAACAAGGCTATACGCATTGATGAGTCCGATTATAAAAACGGCGGCCTGAATGTGGTCAGCTTTGTTCGCCCCGGAAAACTATTCACTGCCAATGTAGCACTGATCAATAAAAACGTAGCCACACTTACCAACTCGTCACATGAAAAAGTAATAAGCACCATCCTGCAAATACTCAAAGATGGTCAGTAACCAAATTTTAACCAACTCCTTTTTTTGAAAAATAAACAATGTCAGACATAGAAATCGCCCAAAAAGCCAACATGAAACCGATCATCGGCTTGGTTAAAGAACAATACGGCATCGACGCCGAGCACCTCGATCCTTACGGCCATTACAAAGCTAAGATGTCGCTGGAATACGTCAACAGTCTGTCCGATAAACAAGACGGCAAGCTGATTCTGGTGACCGCGATCAGCCCTACCCCGGCCGGAGAAGGCAAGACTACGACCACCGTGGGCCTTGGCGATGCGATGAACCGCATCGGCAAACTTACCATGATGTGCCTGCGCGAACCGTCACTAGGCCCTTGCTTTGGCGTTAAAGGCGGCGCGGCCGGCGGCGGCTACTCGCAAGTGGTGCCGATGGAAGACATCAATCTGCATTTTACCGGCGATTTTCATGCGATTGGCGTCGCGCATAATCTTCTATCAGCATTGATTGACAACCATATCAACCACGGCAACGCGCTGGACATCGATCCGCGACGCATCCAATGGAAACGTGTTGTCGATATGAACGACCGGGCGTTGCGCAACATCGTGGTCGGCATGGGCGGCCCTGCCAACGGCTACTTGCGTGAAGACGGTTACGATATCGTGGTGGCTTCCGAAGTCATGGCGATTTTATGTCTGGCAACCAGTCGCGCGGACCTTAAAGAACGTCTGGGCCGCATCGTGATCGGCTATAAATCCGACCGGGTCACGCCGGTTTATGCCCGCGACCTGAACGCACAAGGCTCGATGGCGGCCTTGTTAAAAGATGCGATCAAACCCAATCTGGTGCAAACGCTGGAAAACAATATCGCGATTATTCACGGCGGGCCGTTCGCCAATATCGCCCACGGTTGCAACACCGTATCCGCCACCAAAACCGCGCTGAAACTGGCCGATTATGTGGTGACCGAAGCGGGTTTCGGGGCTGACTTGGGCGCTGAGAAATTTATCGACATTAAATGCCGCATGGCCGGACTCAAACCGTCTGCCGTAGTGCTGGTCGCGACAGTCAGAGCACTTAAATTCCACGGCGGCGTGGTTAAGGAAGAATTAAACCAGGAGAATCTGGCGGCGCTGGAACAAGGTTTTGAAAACCTTGAGCGTCACTTGCACAACATTACCCACCATTACGGCTTGCCTTGCGTGGTGTGCATCAACCATTTCACGTTCGATACCGATGCGGAAATCGCCCTGCTGAAGAAAAAGTGCGAATCCTTGGGCGCAAAATGCGTGGTTTCCAAGCATTGGGCGGAAGGCGGCGCCGGTGCGGAAGAACTGGCCCATGCGGTCAGTGACATCGTTGACAACCGCGAACCCGAGTTTAACTACGTTTACGACGAAAACCTCAGTCTCTGGGAAAAAATCGAAGCCATTGCCACCAAGCTGTACGGCGCCGGCAGCGTCACTGCCAATGCCAAAGTCAAAGCGCAGCTGGCCGCATGGAACACAGATTACGGCAAGTTCCCGATTTGTATGGCAAAAACCCAAATGTCGTTCTCAACCAATCCGAACGCCAAGGGCGCACCTTCCGGCCATGTCGTTGAAATCAGCGATGTCCGGCTGGCCAACGGTGCAGGCTTTATTGTCGCGATTGCCGGCGACATGATGACCATGCCCGGCCTGCCTAAAGTGCCTGCTGCGGAAAGAATCGATATTGACGATAACGGCAAAATCACCGGATTATTCTAAATCCTACGCAGGGGTTCAATATCTTACCTCCTAATTCCGGCCCATTGCCGTCATTGCTGTTGGAGTTCAAAGCTAGCTTCGCCTACATGGACAGATATTCGCTCCTCGGCAATTGCCCCTGCGTTGCTCTATCTCCTGCATCCATGTAGGCAACCAGGAGCAGTTGCCGGGTAGTGGAAGCTTTGAACAATTTACACGTACAAGGCAAGCCTTGTACTCCAGTATGGGCGCGAAATTTACCTCGGTAAACTTCGCGCCCCCGGCAGTTCCACTAATCTCCCGCTGCGTTCGCTGAACCGCCGGCAAGCGCCGATCAACACACGCCTTGTATCTGCTGTATAATGTTTAGCCAATCTTTAAAAACTGACTGCGTTTATGTATAGATATGAAGGCCGTGTCATCTATGAAAGTCACGATGATGACGGCATTTTAGAAGTGGTCGAGCGTGACGGCGTCAGATCGCTGCACTTTGGCTCGTTTCCCCGGCAAAGCAGCATGCTGCTGGCCGAACCGGATAAACTGTACCTGAATTATGTCCGCGCCATGACCAGCTGGATGTTGTTCAAGCCCACGCTTGACGACGAGGCTTTGATTATCGGCTTGGGCGGCGGCTCCCTGACCAAGCATTTGCTGCACCATTTCCCGGACTGCCGCTTGAGAATCGTGGAATACAGGGAAAGCGTAGTCAAGATCGCACGCAGCCATTTCGGTCTGCCCCTCGACCCGCGCCTGAAAGTGATCATCGATGACGGCGCAAAATATGTCCGCCAACGAACCGACAGCCAAGCCGAGCAATACAGCCTGATGTTTGTTGATGCCTTCGACCATGAAGGCATGGCGTCATCAATCAGTAACCATGCCTTTTTTGACGCCTGTAAAATGCTGTTAAAAAAAGACGGCATGCTGGTCATCAATCTTTGGGGCGGCGTTAGCAACCCAGAGTTCCGGCAGGTCGCCCTGTGGCTGGGACAGACTTTCGACTGGCGCATCCTGTTTCTCCCCGTTCCGGACCGCGGCAACATCATCGGTCTGGCCTTTAATGAAGGGGCTCCGCTCTACTCCATGAAAGATTTAAGAACCCGGGCCATTATCCTTGAGCAGCTTTACCAGATTGAATTTATCTCTTATTTAAAAGAGATAGCCAAGCACAACTCCAGCGTCATCAACAACTCGATACAAAAATAATGTCTACCGCCTTACAAACTGAACCTAACCTTTTTAGCTACCGGAAATACTGGGCGCAACGCTTTGGCACCGCCCCGGTTTTACCGATGAGCAAGGCTGAAATGGACGAACTCGGCTGGGATGCCTGCGATGTGATTTTAGTGACCGGCGATGCCTATATCGACCACCCGAGCTTTGGCATGGCGCTGATTGGACGACTGCTTGAGGCACAGGGATTCAGGGTCGGTATCATCTCCCAACCGGACTGGACCAGCGCTAAGGACTTCGGCAAGCTGGGCCGCCCCAGGCTGTTTTTCGGCGTGACCGGCGGCAATATGGATTCGATGGTCAATCGTTACACCTCGGATAAAAAAATCCGCTCCAACGATGCTTATACTCCTGACGGCGCAGCAGGCAAACGCCCTGACCGCGCTGTCAACGTCTACTCTCACCGCTGCCGCGAGGCTTACAAGGACGTGCCGATTATCATCGGCGGCATCGAAGCCAGCTTACGGCGCATCGCGCATTATGATTACTGGTCGGATAAGGTTAGAAAATCCGTACTACTTGATTCCAAGGCTGACCTGCTGGTTTACGGCAATGCCGAGCGCCAAGTCGTGGAAATCGCCCATCGCTTGGCTAACGGCGAAGCCATATCAGAACTGAAAGGCATACGCGGCACGGTTCATTTTGTTAAACAAATACCGGAAGGCTGGGCGGTTAAAGACTCCACCGATGTTGATAAACCCGGCGCAACGATGGTACCTGTCGACCCTTATCAGGAACAGCCTGCTTGCGATAAAAAACCGGAACAAAGTGATACAGACGAAAAAGTCATTCATTTTGATAAATCGCTGCTCAGAAACCAGCGCTCACAAACCGTCATCCGCCTGCCCGCTTATGAAGCAGTAAAAGACGATCCGATACTCTACGCCCATGCCTCGCGAGTCATGCACGGGGAAACCAACCCCGGCAATGCGCGCCCGTTGATTCAGCTGCACGGCACGCGGCAAGTATGGATCAATCCGCCGCCAATCCCGCTAACCACCAAAGAAATGGACGGTGTGTTCGACCTGCCCTACTCCCGCGTGCCGCATAAGGAATACGGCAACGCCAACGTGCCCGCCTTTGAAATGATCCAGCATTCGGTCAACATCATGCGCGGCTGTTTCGGCGGCTGCACTTTTTGTTCGATTACCGAGCATGAAGGGCGCATCATCCAAAGCCGCTCGGAAGATTCGATCATCAAAGAAATCGAAGCCATCCGCGACACCTCGCCCGCGTTTACCGGCCATATTTCCGACTTGGGCGGCCCTACCGCCAACATGTACCGCTTGGCCTGCAAAGACCCCAAAATTGAGGCCGCCTGCCGCAAGCCGTCCTGTGTTTATCCCGGCATTTGCCCAAACCTGAACACCGACCATACCCCGCTGATCAAGCTCTACCGCAGAGCCCGCGCCTTGCCCGGCATCAAGAAAATCTTTATCGCCTCAGGTTTGCGTTACGACCTGGCCGTGGAATCGCCGGAATACGTCAAGGAACTGGTCACTCATCATGTCGGCGGCTACCTTAAAATCGCCCCGGAACACACCGAACAAAGCGTGTTGTCCAAAATGATGAAGCCGGGCATGGGCACTTACGACCGCTTCAAGGACATGTTCGACAAGTACTCCAAGGAAGCCGGGAAAGAGCAATACCTGATCCCGTACTTTATCGCCGCGCATCCAGGAACCACCGATAAAGACATGCTCAACTTGGCGCTATGGTTGAAGCGCAACGGTTTCAGGGCCGATCAAGTGCAGGCATTCTTGCCTTCGCCAATGTCCATTGCTACCGCGATGTATCATTCCGGCAAAGACACGCTGCATAAAATCAGCCGCACCGTAGCCGACATCCCGATACCGAAAAGCGTCAAGCAGCGCCGTTTGCACAAAGCTTTCCTACGCTATCACGATCCCAAAAACTGGCCGCTGTTACGCGAAGCATTAAAAGACATGGGCCGTAGCGATTTAATCGGCAATGGCAAGCAGCATTTGATCCCAAGCTTTCAACCCAAAGGCACGGTTGACACGCCGGAAAAAATCCAGCGCTTTAAAACCAAATATACTGGACTGGACAACATCCATCCGGGAAAAAGCAAGCCGCAGTCGGTCAATAAAAACAACGCAAAAAGAAAGCCAAAAAAATACTAGCCAAGACAAAATTGTTGTGTATAATACGCGCTTCTTCGCTGGTGTAGCTCAGTCGGTAGAGCAGCTGATTTGTAATCAGCCGGTCGCGGGTTCGATTCCCATCGCCAGCTCCAAGAATATCAAGGCCTTAGGTGCAAACCTAAGGCCTTTTTTATTGCCTGAGGGGCACTAATGGGACAACCAAGGATAACAAATCACAACACAATAGACCAAGATTCCAACAAACGCGACGCTATCTAATCACATTTCTCATGCCCGTTTTTTATGTCATCAAGCTCACCTTAGAAAAACAAATGTTAAAATAGTCCTTGCCATCTGGTCATCGATAAGTAAAATTGTTAGCGACAGATAATTACCGTAAGAGTTCATCCTATTTCTTGCACTTCTTGCGTAGCTAATAAAAATTTTTTAGCTATATCTAGTAGGCAGACAAAACAAAACATCGATATGTAGCGCTTACTGTGTCATTTGATAAATTATTTCACTTTAAGTTTTTATTTTTGGTAAAATTTAGACCCAAAAAAAAATATAATAGCCCCTATACTTTGAGTGTGATTATGATAAGGCGAAACAGAATTGGAGAAAGAGCATGATAATTTCAAATAACGAAATAGAATTTGAACATTTGTCGAGTCCTAGCCGATCAGTGGTTGGAGAGAAGACCAACATTAAAGCAAAAACCCCTTCTTTTGTCTCATCAAATGCTAAAGGTGAATTGCGTACAGTCACTGACTTTTCAGAAATAGAAACACTTGGACAATCTTCAGCAGAAAGCCTAAAAGCACTTTTTGCATAAAATAATAACAAAAATAAAAACAAAATAAAGCTCCTTTATGGAGCTTTATTTTGTTTAAGATATGGATTTTAGTAAGAAATGAAAATACTTTTTAACGATGTACCTAATGAAGATGTCGTATCAATATTGGTATTTATTGAGGGAATAGCCTCAAAGTTATGTATAGAGGAAGGCATTTCGATAGATGTTCAAAAAATAGAGACAATAGTTGAAGGAATTAGGCGTGATTTTCCGCATAATGATGGTTTAAGCGAAGCTAGTGCTTTTAAAAAGGTTGCCAACTTTATCTCATACTTTGTTGCCGAAAAACCTATTCTTGAATCTTTCAAAAAAAGTCAATTACCTAGTGACATATTGAACATAAGAAATTATGAAAATTCAATTGTCGCTTTACTCATTGGCTTATCAGCCCTACACAACGCTGTAATCCATCAAAATGGCACTACAGTAACTATAAATAATCCAATAGAGTTATCAAAACATTCTCTAATAGATATAGTAGATGCTCTTGCCAATATTACTCCTCTACATCATTTCAAATTACTGACAGTGCTTCTTGAGCAGCTATCTTATAAAACAAATCCCCATTGTCAATATCAGACCACTCAGTTCATGTAATGGTTCGGCGGTCTTAATAATCAGTTAAATCCCGCATCGCAACTAACACCAGCCAGACGCCCAGCTCGGGCGTTACCGTAATTCAAAAATATCTCTCAGCCTTCTTTGAGCAGCAAGCCGATATTGCCCATCATCGAAGGCAAATACTACATCTAGGTTAAAGAGTGATTCTGGGTTTGCGCAGACTCTACCAAAAGACAGTTAGCCTAAATTTAACACTTCCTAGCATTAGGTAGAAACAACCAAATTCAAGTCGTTTTTAATTTAAATTGCCCCTTAAACGCCCCCATAACAAAATAATAGTTTTTACTATATTGTTTTTATTGCATTTCCACATGAAGAACATCTGATTATCTATCAGTTGTTGCTGTTTTTTATGCGTTGCTGTAGCATGTCATTGACATAAAAAAAACGGGCTTGGCAGTGCTACCAACACTGCCAAACCCTAACCACCACTTAACGAGCAGGGTTAGGCAATGGCTGAAAACATTATATCAAGAGGCCAATTGCTGTCCCATGGGAGCAATTATGGCAAGTATTGAAAAGCGCACCACCGACAGCGGCGACACCTCTTATCGGGTCAAAATCCGGCTGAAAGGCTATCCCACACAAACAGCGACTTTTAAACGGCTTACTGATGCCAAGAGATGGGTTCAAGACACCGAGAGCGCGATCAGGGAAGGCCGACATTTCAAAACCTCCGAAGCCAAAAAGCATACCTTAGCCGATTTGGTGGACAGGTACATTAAAGATGTATTGCCCGGTAAAACGGAAAAGCTGAGAAACAATCAAATAACACAGCTTAACTGGTTCAAGGCCGAAATTGGCGCACACACCTTGGCTGATATTACACCGACGGTCATTGTTCAATGTCGTGACAAATTACTGACAGAACCCGGCAGCCGAGGCAAGGTGCGTACACCCGCCAGCGTGGTTCGCTATATGGCGGCCTTAAGCGCCGCTTATTCGGCCTGTGTGAATGAGTGGGAATGGCTGGAAGATTCGCCGATGAAAAAAGTGAAAAAACCCACGGAATCACGAGGGCGCGTTCGCTTTCTTGATGACGATGAGCGCGAACGGTTTTTAACGGCTTGCCAAGCGTCCAGCAACAAACAGCTTTATTTATGCGTCATTTTGGCCTTGTCCAGCGGAATGCGCCAAGGTGAATTGATGGGACTGAAATGGTCAGATGTTAATTTAAAGGATGGCTTTCTAATTCTGCACGAAACCAAAAACGGCGATCGGCGGCGCGTTCCTTTAGCCGGACGTGGTTTGGAGCTGTTACGTGAACATGCCAAGATTCGGCGACTTGATACCGATTTATTGTTTCCCGGAAATGTTCACTCAAACAAACCCATCGAGTTAAGAAAACCTTTCGAGACTGCCCTTAAAGAAGCTGGAATCAATGATTTTCACTGGCATGATTTACGACACTGCACTGCGTCCTATCTAGCCATGAACGGAGCTTCCTTGGCAGAAATAGCCGAAGTGTTGGGGCATAAGACTTTAGCCATGGTGAAACGCTATGCTCACTTATCTGATGGTCATGTAAGCAACGTGGTTGCCAGCATGAACGCTAAGATTTTCGGATAACCCAAAGCATTTAAATTAAAGAGAAGATACAATGCGCGATCCTAGCCTTGATTTTCCATCCTCCCCTTATCGTGAACAAATACAAGCTCGCCTTTGTGTAAATCCATCCCCAGAAGATTTAGAAGCATGGACATGCGACCAAGCGGCTCAAGTTCTATCAGGCATTGACCCTTATGCCTTTAATGAAGATGCTGCCGATTATTTTCAACATTTCAGTAAAATTCTTGAAAGCTGTCTTATTGCGGGTGAAATAGATACGTTCGAGCTTGAAGGTAAAAAGTATTTAAAACCGCTTGCTGTTCTTGAGTGGGGAATTGCTAGAGCAAGATATGATGGTTATAAAATACCGGAATTCGTCACTTATTTGTACGGAGAAAAGCTAAATAAACTAAAGAAAACGACACCATTCACAGAAACAGAAAACACAAAACAAGTGTCTGAGCGCGAACTAACCCTATGGTTGCGGGAAACATGGGAAAAAGAACTCAAGCCGGGCGGGACGGCTTTTTTTGGTAAGCTGAAAAAATACAAGGGAGTACAGGGAAGTCCGATTATAGAGCATTACAGCGCGGGAAAGGATGCGGGTATCAGGTGGGAAACCAGCAAAGGAACAACCGGCGAAATGAAAAAAAAGACGATTCTAAACAAAGTAGGCGCATTCAAGAACGTGCCATAACAAAACACTGTCAAGAGCAAAAAACAGGAAAAATTCCCTATAACGTTCCCTGCTATGTTCCCAGTTTTCCCGGTTGAAGAATCGGGAAAAATCAGGGGCTTAAATATGTTCAGCCGCAATGTTGCGGCGATTTTCGGACATATTAAGATGCCAGTTTTATCAACAATAAATCAATTCACAACAAAACACCTCGCTTTCACTCTTGGCGGACTTCGTTCTTTGATCTTCAATGAACATTCAAACGGCCTTGCTAATTCTGGCGCGATAGTCCGAATCGGACGCAAGGTGCTAATTAATGAAGCCAAGTTCTTTGCCTGGGTTGAGGCGCAAAACAGCAAAAATGGTGGTTAATATGGAGCGGGATAACATCAAGGTGGTGAATTGTGGCATGGTAGTTACAAAAATATCAGCAACAACCTCAGACCGACTATGCAAGTCGTACACGTTATTACCAGATGGAACATTACAAAAAAACAACGCGGGACAATTAGTCGAAGGCACATTCGAGATATTGACTTTTAACAGCGTTACAGCATTTGCAGAGTCTTTACCGACGCTCCAAAAGAATGAAGCGCATTGTTATGGCAGACCAGCAACCGACTCAGGCCGGGTAATGTCAAAACGACGGAAGGTAGATGCCAAAAACATTGGCGCTATTACACGCTCACGAGAGTGTTTTGATTGGCCGAAAGGTACTGCTGTTTTTTTTGGTGACTACGATCCGGCACCCGGAGCCATTGTGTTAACCCCTGAACAGGTGCGTTCGACCTTGTGCGAGGTGATACCGGAGCTGACTGATGCGCCGATGATTTTATGGCACAGTGCAAGTTCGCATATTTATCACAAAGAAACAGGGGAATCTTTGAAAGGCGCAGGAGGTGTTCGCGTCTACATCATGGTTGCCGATGGTCGAGACATTCCGAGGTTCGGACAAGTTTTATATGATCGGTTATGGCTAAACGGACACGGGTTTTACATCTGTTCAAAATCAGGAACTTTGTTATCGCGCTCTTTACTGGATGCCTCAGTTTGGCAGCCAGAGCGTTTTGACTTTGCAGCAGGCGCATATATTGCCGAATGTGAACAGATCGAACAGAGGCGACCGCTACCGCAAATTTTTAACGCTGATGGTGAGCCGTTTAATACATCATCAATTTCCAACCTGAGTGACGATGAAAGTGAGCGGCTTGTTGATATTCGAGACGCACAACGAGAGAAAATAAAGCTGGAGCAGCACGCAGTTCGCGAAAAATGGATTGCTCAGCGCTTGGAAGGTATTGTTGGTGAAAAAGACCGAGAAAGCAAACGATTGATTCTGGAAAAGGCTGTATTACAGCGGAGACTGTATGCCGATTATGAGCTGATTACCAAAGACGGTTCGCGGGTTTCAGTAGGCGAAATCATGGACAATTCGGACAAGTGGCATAACGAATATTTAAAAGACCCTCTCGAACCGGATTACAACGGCGGTTCGAACGTGGGTTGGTTGAACCTGAAATCGGGGGGAAAGCCTTATCTTTACAGTCATGCTCACGGAGGTGCGACTTATACGCTTTATCGTCAAACAACGACACTCAAAGTTGCTGGAGGAGAGTTGCCCCGCGCCTTGGGTGAAACCTCAAGCATCATTGCCATGGGGGGTGAAACTTTCCAACGTGGCGGGATGTTGGTTCGTATAGCCGATGGCGGAATCTTGGCAGTTACACAGCCGTGGCTAAAAAATCATATTGAGGAAAATATCAGTTTTTTACGGTTTGATGCTCGGAAAAAAGAGTACACGCCCTGCGACTCACCATCGGAGTTGGCGACGCGTTACCTTCACAATCGTGGTGCATGGCAGGAGCCTGAACTTTCAGGGCTTCTCAAAGGGCCAATCTTTCGAGCTGATGGCACGTTATTGGATACTCCCGGTTTTGACCATAAAACGGGCTTGGTATTGACGCAACATAATGTGGGGCAGTTTTATACAGTACCACGTAATCCGACTGAGAATGAGCTTTTCCTGGCCTTTCGGACGCTTTGGGAACCGTTCGAGCATTTTCCATTTGTAGGAGCTGATGATTCAGCTGGAGCGTTAGCGGCTATGCTCACGGCGATACAAAGGCCCGTTCTGCCGACAGCTCCGGCATTTGGGTTTAATGCCCATGTACCAGGATCGGGAAAATCTTACTTGGCAAAAGCAATCAGCTGGCTCAGTGGAAACGAACCATCAGAAATGCCATGGTCTAACGAGCCTGAAGAACAACGCAAACGATTAACAGCGGCGTTGTTGGCTGGCCGGTCGAGTGTGCTCATAGACAACCTTAACGGCATGCTCGACTCCGATACTCTTTGCTCGATTCTGACTGGAGAAAGTTACGAAGATCGCAAACTTGGCGTTTCCGAAAACTTAAACCTCAGCACACGCACTTTATTTTTAGTAACCGGGAATAATTTAACGGTGATAAAAGATTTGTGTCGGCGCGTTATCGTATCAAGGATTGACCACGGTACGGAAAGACCCTCAAGGCTATCGTTTCCGTTTAACCCAGTGGCGCGAGTACGTGAGAACTGGCTTAAATACCGCACGACAGGGTTAACGATACTGAGTGCTTATATTGCGGCAGGTAGTCCACGAATATCCACTGATTCAGTCGGAAGTTTTGAAGAATGGGACAGCACTATCCGACAGTGTGTTTTATGGTTGAGCCGCCACAATTTTGATTTGATTTATGGTTCGGTTCCAGAGCTTGGTGATCCGGTTAACTTGCTTGAACAATCCTATGAAAACGACCCCGAACTAGGGCGGCTTGAGGCGTATTTAAATTCTTGGCACAAGGCCTATAAAAATCAGGAGAAAACTGTCGCTGATGTTATGGAGGATGCTAAGTTCAAATCTGACAGCACCGACAGTTCAATACCCAATGAATTACTCATGGATATTAGCGGGGGGAATCAGCCTAACAGTCGAGCTATTGCCGCTTTCATGCGCCGAAATGAAGGGCGACCAGTAAACGGCTTGGTCATTCAAAAAGGGCTTGTTAAGAGTGGTCGGCAGCTTTGGTCCGTCATAAAAAAATAATTTTGAACGGTTAGAACAGTTAGAGTGGGTATTTCTATTCGACCAAGGATGATTTGTCAGTGACAGCTTGTAATATTGGGTTAGGACTAACTGTTTTAACCATTTTAACCTCCATTTACGCATAACCCACGCCAATAACTGCATGCAAAAGAGGATAAATATTTTCAAGATAAAATCAATTATGAATTTTGTACAGTTTTTAAACCCGTATTTTTTGCGGGTTGGTAAATGCGGCATACTTAACATCGAATCTATTCTATACGCGTCTATCGACGTTAAATTTGGCTAATGATTTCGGAATTGCAGAAGGGGTTAACATGAAAAACGTGATTGAAGAGTACCTCTGTATCGATGTGCGAAGGTTTCTGGGAGAAAATCTTTTGGTTCCCGGCAACTTTTTTACATGGCAGCGAATGTGCGGAAACGAATCTTTAGACAAAGTCGCTGTGCAGGTCAATGCTGAAGCACTGACTTTGTTTTACAAAAAACAGACGCAATCGGTAATGCTAGTAGCAACCCCCTGCCATTTTGGTGGATACCGTTATTGGTTCCGCTGCTGTTGCGGAAAAAGAGTAGCCACCCTCTACGCGGGCGATTCGCGTTTTGCCTGTCGGCGTTGTCTCAATCTCAACTATCAAACCCAGCATCAGGAGCGGCACGAGCGTTTGGCAAAAAAGGCTCATGGAACCCGAGACAGTCTGGACTGGCCGAGGGGTTTTAGCAACGGAACAGGCCCAAAACCCAAAGGTATGCATTGGCGCACTTTTGAGCGTTTATCGGTTAAAGCAGAAAACGCCGTTGAACAATGCAATATCGCGGCAAGGGCACGGTTTCCGAATTACGATGGATTTGGGTGATGGGGTGCCTACTCTTTTTTAATAATCGAAAAATAATAAGGGGGGTATGGTTGAGGGGGTACCCCCGGAATTGCCGCCGGTCAAAATACAAAAGGGTATGGGCATTCCCCCTAATAGTTTGTGACAAGTTGCAGTTTTTTATCTACTAAGGGGACGGAGGATAAAAAAATAACCGTAACGGGAAACTCATTTAGTGTGAAAAAATAAAATACAAAATGACATTGGGAAAAGCGTCATTTATCCAGCCGTCGCCGCCCTACGCTGCCGAATCATTTCCACTTCAATTTTCCTTTCCGAAATCTGTCGCATGATTTGCTTAGCTAAATCGCCCAAAGGATCACCACCCAAGGCTTCGGTTTCGGCGACTGTGGTCATTAACTCGTAAGTCTCGCCAGCTTTCAGTCCACCAATTTCTTCCTCGGCTTCTTGCAAGCGGAGACGAAGTTGAGCTATCCGTCGAATTGCTTTAACTAAACGCGCGGCAACATCCTCACCGAGTATAGCTTCAGGGTCTTGTCCAAACTCTATCATCAGTTTTTCAATAGCCGCCTGATCGCCATTTGCGTAAGCAACATTGACTTGGGCCATCATTGTGGTGCGACGTTCGCGTTCTGAATCGCTTGTGGCCCGATCCGGGTGCATCAATTTAGCGGCCTGCCGAAAGGCTTGCTTTAATTCTGGAGTGATTTCGGGTGGTTCAACTTGTTTTTCGGCTAAACCGGCTTCTTCTGCGGATTTTTGCGCTTGCTGTTCGGCTGCTTCAGCCTGTGCTTGGAATTCTAGATTATCTGGGTCCAATCCTGCTTCGGCTCTAGCGATTTGTGCAGCTACGGAATCCAGTTCGGCATAAAGTCTACCAACGGTATGATAAAAGCGATGCTGAAACTGGGCAGTTTCAGCTTTGAGAGTTTCTAACGTCAACTCGGCACTAGCGACTTGTTCTTCGAGATTTGATTGTTCGGATTCGAGCCGATTGAGTTCTTCTTGTTCAGGGAGCATTATTATTCATCCCTCCAATTGACACCAAGCTTTAGAAGCGCTTCGCGCGCTTTATTGTATCCGCATTCCGCAGCTTTGGAATACCAGTAGACCGCTTTTGCCTTATCACACTCCACACCTCTTCCATCTGCATACATTGAGGCTATGTTGCATTGCCCGTTAGTCCACCCCTGGGCTGCCGATTTTAAATACCAGAATACGGCTTTTTCATCATTTTGCTCGACGCCTATCCCATTACTGTAAATATCACCCATGAAATTTTGCGCTACTGCTCCCCCCAATTCAGCAGCTTTTAGAAACCAGAACTCAGCTTGTTTGTAGTCCTGTTCTATTACATATCCACAGAAGTAAATATGGCCAAGTTCCGTTTGTGCACCTATATGCCCGTGGTCTGCTGCTTTTTGGAGCCAAAATATACCTTTTTCAACATCGCCCAAACCCGCGCTGTAAAGCATCCAACCTAAATCAGTCCATGAATCAGGATTAACAATATCTCGATTATCAAAACACCAATCAAACGCGAGATCTCTGTAAATATGATATTTATTTCGCCTGATCGGTTTGCTTAATCCTTTTCTTTGAAAATACAGCCTAGACAAAGGGAAATAAGCTTGGCCATAATCTAAGTCTGCGAGTTTTTGGAATTCCTTAAATACATGAACTCGTTGCAGGTCCTCAGAATAGAACATTAGATTATCTTCAAAAATATCAAGTTGCTTATGTGAGTCGAGTAGTTCCTCGTTAAGCATCCCGATACTCCAGCCGAAAAATGTTATTCGGTTATATATTTCCCGCGCCTGTCGATAGCGGACATCCAGCTTAGTTTTAGCTGTAAAGATCGCTTTAGATTGAATTGTGCTTAAACCACGGCCAATCAAACTGGTTGAAGACTTTGCAGATGTATCGAGATTGCGATTGTCTGTTATTAGCGGTAGTTGATCGGCCATAGTGATTTATCTACCGTTTTGCATTTGCAGAATCAGTTTGCCAAGTTCCTTTTGGCCGATCAGATACACGTTGGATTGCCTGGCAAGTTCAATCGCGTTGGATGTGTAACTGCCGGTGGTAACAACCCACGCGCTATGACAGCGATAATAGGCCATACCGGACAAAGCCTCTTGCACGGCAGCAACGCCGACGCTGCCGGCGTAGCATTTGGCCTGTACGGCGGTACGCTGTTGGTCTTTATGCAAGATCAGGTCTGCACCGTAATCGCCGGTTAATGGGGTCATTTCTACTTGATAACATTGGCTTTTAAATAGCTCAGCTAGGTAATCTTCAAACTCTGTGCCGCTGAGTTTTTTTAGTTCGTCAACGTGCAGTGATCCATAGTGCCGCTGCCAGCGTTCATGTTCATTCTGTTTATGGTGCAACTCGTCACGTTGTTGTTTGGCAAAGGCCAAGGTGTCTCGCAAATAACGGGCTTGCGGGTCTTGTTGCGGTGCCGCTTTTTTAGCAGGCACTTCGTTACTGGCTAGACAGTTTTTCTGTTGTTTGACAAAGGCCAAGCCGTCCCGTAAATGACGGGTTTGCAGGTTTTCTTTGGATGGCTGTGGTGTTGCCTGTTTAGCGGGGGGCTCGTTACCGTATATCCAGTTTTTTATCCAGTTCATGAGATGGGTTTGCCGATTCTTAATTGTTATTAGCTGGATGTGAGGACAATCACGCAAACGGAAAAGCGCTGCTGCATTAATAAATTAATCATGTCATAAAACGACCTTGACTGACAAAATTTATTTTTGAATTAACTTGTAAGGCATGATCTTGCCCCGATTTTCTGGACACTTTGCAAAGAGACTATTTTGGCCTCAAACGCTTCTGGGCTGAGATAGCCTAATTTGGAGTGAAGCCTTTTGCGATTGTAATACACCTCAAACTATTCAAACACTTGATACTTTGCATCGGATCGAGTTAAAAACCGCTCGCCATGAACAGCTTCAACGTTAAAACTATGGTTCCAGCTTTCCATGGCCGCGTTATCATAACAATCACCTTTCTTGCTCATACTACAGATCAATGGGTGCTTGTCGAAAAGCCTTTGGTAGGCGGCTGAGCAATACTGGCTGCCTCGATCAGAATGAACAATGACGGCTTTCGGCATGCGCTGACGCCATAACGCCATAACGCCATTACCAGGGCATCACACACCAACGATGCCGTCATGCGTTCGGCGATTGCCCAACCCATCACTCGGCGCGAATAAAGCTCAAGCACAACTGCCAAATACAAACAGCCTTGTTCCGTCCCAATAGTGGTTATATCCGAAACCCATTTTTGATTGGGTGCAACAGGTAATGAGTGATTGCTGTTCGTGGTGGCTTTGTATTTTCTAGCCGCTTTCGCTCTCCAACCGTTGATGCGCATGATTTTGGCGGCTCGGTGCTGACTGGCTGATTGACCTTCCTCTTGGCGTCGCCGAGTAATTCTTGGTGAGCCAGGCCGTCCTTTTTTTTTGGGGGGGGCATTGTTTACCTCGGTTTTAGAGATTACTCTCTTAACCAAGTGCCCGCTAGATCGGGGCAAGATCATACCCCAGTAATGAATGTCAACTTGTGGGAGCGGCGAACTGGCACTATCGCCCCCTATGTGTAGGACTGAACTATGTGTAGTACAAAGATAGCTGCTGATTGCGAAGCTTTATTTCATTGGTCTACTGGGAAAATGAAAGCTGCTTTTCTTGAATTAGTTTTGCCATTGTACTGAAGTGGAAATCCACCCACTATCAGGAGATAGCAAGGAATTCTTCCCACCGTCATTTTATTGATGGTTAACCTGATGATGAAGGACAAGGCGCTGGTGAGGTTCCATGAACCCGACACGAAAAGGAACTCTATTACCCACCCGATGATGCACCGATGCTGTTCCTTCAGGCACTGAAACTATGTGTAGCGGCGATCTGTCCAATGCAACATCGCACAAGGTTCGGGGCGCGAAGTGGCTGTGCAACTATACATAGTTCAGTTCTGATGTGGCTACACTAATCCGGACACACATTTTAAAATACCCTGAAAAGAGTGTGGTCCCAAATGAACCGAGAAAAACCCAAAACCTATACAGCCGAATTCAGAGCCTCAGCGGTTAAGCTGGCGAATGAATCAGATAAACCCATCGCCCAAGTCGCCAAAGACCTTGGTATTAATGTTAATACTCTACATACTTGGATAGCAAAATATAGCCGCCCCAAAGAGAGCGATAAAGCTGTGCGAACTGACGAACATCTCTATGAAGAATTAAAGCGCCTAAAGAAAGAAAATGCCCGACTGACTGAGGAGCGCGATTTGTTAAAAAAGGCGGCAGCGTACTTCGCCAAGGAGCAACGGTGAAGTACGCCTGGATCAAACAGCATACGACCGAATTTCCAATTGATTCGATGTGTCGATTGATGCAGGTTTCCCGAAGTGCCTATTATGATTGGCGGCATCGCGTTCAAACCACGATTGAAACGGATGATATAGAACTGACGGCTATTATCCAGAGCGTGTTCAAGAAGAGTCGCGCTACCTATGGAACCCGACGACTCCAAAAATCGTTATTAAACCGAGATCGGGTAGTCAGTCGACGACGGATAGGCCGATTGATGCGGGAAGCCGAGTTGGTTTGTAAAACCAAGCGTAAATTCAAGGCTACAACGAATTCCAAGCATGACCAGCCGATTGCGCCCAACCATCTGGATCGTCAATTCATAGTGGGCCAACCCAATCAGGCTTATGCCGGCGACATCACCTATATCCATACTCAGGAGGGCTGGCTGTATTTGGCCGTGGTGATTGATCTGTATTCCCGTCAAGTGGTCGGTTGGTCAATGGCGGAGCATATGCGGACTAAACTGGTGAACGACGCGCTACTGATGGCCATTTGGAAACGGAAACCCGAAAAAGGCTTGTTGTGGCATAGCGACCGAGGCAGTCAATATGCTTCGGACAGTCACCGAGCGCTATTAAAACAGCACGGTATCCGGCAGAGCATGAGCCGTAAAGGCAACTGTTGGGATAATGCGGTTTCGGAAAGTTTCTTTCATACCTTGAAAACCGAGCTGATACATCATCAGACCTATCAAACCCGAGCTGAGGCTAGACACGCTGTATTTGAGTATATTGAAGTCTTTTACAATCGCGAACGCCTTCATTCTGCCAATGGCTATATGTCGCCTGTAGACTATGAATTGCAGCACAAAGCTGCTTAACCGCGTGTCCGGAAAAGTGTTGACACATCATT
>NZ_JALOCF010000024.1 GCF_023227905.1 Methylobacter sp.
GCCTCCCAGGCGTTACCTGGCACCCTGCCCAATGGAGCCCGGACTTTCCTCCATCTTATCTTGCGATAAAACAGCGACTGCTCAGCCGACTCTTTCAGCGTGTAGTGTATCACATATCCGCAGCAATGCGACATCCGGCGACTATATTAATAAGCAAAATTCAGACCAAAATTATACCCCAATTAGCATTAACGAAAAAACTAAGCATCTTTTGCTTTTTCCAGCTCTAAGGCTGCCTGGTATAACAGTTTCTTCCTGACTCCGGTAATTTCTACAGCCAGGGCAACCGCCGTTTTAATAGAGCACTCAGTCAATAAAACACTCAATACTTTTTCTTGTTCCGGCGTAATAATCGGCTCTTTTTTATCGATAGTGGCGCCATCGACAATAACCACAAACTCGCCTTTTCTCATATTGGCGTCTTGCTCAACCAACTTAAGCGCTTCGCCCAAAGTGGTTTTCACAATAGTTTCATGCAACTTGGTCAATTCCCTGGCAATAACGATCTGCCGGTCCAATGGCAAGACCTCCGCCATATCCTGCAATGAAGCCTGAACCCGATGACTGGACTCATAAAATGCCCAGGTTATTGGGCGCATTAATCTTTCGCTAAAAAAGGCTAAGCGCGCCGATGACGTTCTCGGCGAAAAACCTTCAAATACAAACTGCGTGATCGGCAACCCCGACGCGGACAATGCGGCGATCAGCGCGCATGCACCCGGCACCGGCACAACATCGACCCCGGCGTCTTTCAACATTTTCACTAGCGGCATGCCCGGATCACTTAACAGAGGCGTTCCTGCATCGGAAACCAGCGCAATGGACAAGCCCTCGCGAAGCTTTTCCAGCAACCCTGCCGAGGCTTTATCTTCATTATGTTGATGCAACGAGATCAGCTTATTGCTAATGCCGTAATGCTGTAGCAGCATTTTCACATGCCGGGTATCTTCGGCAGCAATCAGATCGACCTGTTTTAATATTTCAATCGCCCTGAACGTAATATCTGCTAAATTACCTATCGGAGTAGCAACAACGTATAATTTGCCGCATTCACTTGACATTCGATAAACTCACTTGAAACCTCTAAAAAAATGCAACCCAAATATAAGCCGCCATTATTATATGCCCTGCTTCCCGGCCTATTGCTTTTTTCCGGTTGCGCAACTACAGTCGCTACAGATACTGGAGATAGGGCAACACAGGAGCAGGAAGCACTGGTAACGCAACCCCTAATTAGGAACGACCAGCCGGGGCGAATGGTTGAATTATACCAGCATCCCACAACCTCATCGTCTGAAGAACAAAACCGGCAACGCTTAGAGGCCATCGAATCCTTAATTCTGGCTGGCGATGGCAATACCGCCAAACAGGATGCCGACGCCATTAGCCCTGCCGAGCTATCACCCGAGCAGCGCCCCTGGCTAAACCTTCTTTATGCCCAACTCCTGCTCAGCTTTGGCGAGGCGGAACAGGCCATCGAAAGCATGGCGCTGATTCAGCCGCAGCAGCTCAGCCCGGACAACAAGATCAAGTACTTCCAATCGCAAGCCTTCGCCTACTCATTAACAGGCAACCTGCTAGATAGCGTCAAATCCAGGATCGAACTGCACCAGTTACTAACGTCTCCCAGCGACCTAGAAAGAAATCAGGCCGCCATCCTTGAAACATTAAGCCTGCTGCCTCACGCCGCCTTACAGACCAATCAAACGGACACCTTAGCGGGCTGGATGTCCTTAAGCAACATGTTAAGAAATATAAACCAGCCTGATTTTAATACTCAGCTAAGCCAATGGCATGCAGCCTTTCCGACGCATCCTGCCAACTTGAGTTTCTTGGATAACCCTCAGGGCGTGCCGGAAAGTGCACTCTCGCAACTCAAATCAATCGCACTGCTGCTGCCCGACTCAGGAACTTTCGCTCAAGCCGGTAAAGCTATCCGTGCAGGGTTTATGGCAGCCTACAATCATGCAGACAGTAATTCCAAGCCCACCATTCATTTTTACGACAGCGCACAATCGGCCCCAGCAGCCTTATACAATCAGGCTGTCACAGAAGGCGCCCAGTTGGTCATCGGCCCGCTAGCTAAGGAGCAGATCCAAAGCTTGGCCGATACTGTCACCTTTAATATACCCGTGTTGGCGTTAAATCATATTCCAGGACTGCAAAAAAACCAGCTCTACCAGTTTAGCCTTAGTCCGCTCGATGATGCCGAACAAATCACCCATAAAGCCCGGTCGGACGGCCACCAAAAAGCGCTGCTATTGATTCCTGAAAATGCGCCGGGTAAACGCATTGCCAATTACTTGACGGAAGACTGGCAAAACCAGGAGGGCACTATTCTTGAAACGCAGACCTATAACCCGAAAGGCACCGACTTTTCATCCCCCATTCAAAAGCTGCTCAATCTGGATGAAAGCGAACAACGTTACAATAAAATCCTTACCCTGGTGCCAGGCGTAAAATATACGCCGCGAAGACGGCAGGACGCTGACGCCATATTGCTAAGCGCCTATAGCTCAGAAGCGCGCGCCATCAATCCCCAGCTCCAGTTTTACCAAGCGGGCGACCTTCCCGTTTACGCAATGCCTACCGTTTATACGGGACAAGTCAACCTGTCGCAGGATGCCGACCTTAATAAAATAACTTTTTGCGATACCCCCTGGCTATTCAACAATGCCTATCAGGGTGAACTTAATATGGATGCGCTGCAAGAAACCTGGAAGCAATTCCCCAACGCTTATCTGCGCCTGATTGCGATGGGTATTGACGCCTACAATCTGGCCACACGCCTGAGCAATCTGGAAATAGACTCTTATCCCGGCGCTACCGGAAATCTATCGCTGACCGACGACCAACGCATCAAACGCAAACTGATATGCGCCAAATTCATCGACGGACACCCTGAAGTAAGCGATTTTGCGACTGAAAATTCACCCAACCATGCTGTTTACTAAGCTCAAGACCAAAGCGGCCCATTTGATTCGCGGCGAAAGCGCCGAAGAACAAGCTCACAACTTCCTGATCGGCAAGGGACTCAAACCGGTATGCCGGAATTTTCGCTGCAAACAGGGTGAGCTGGACTTAATAATGATCGACCGGCAAACGCTGGTTATTATCGAAGTTCGGTTTCGAAAAACCGACAAATACGGCAGCGCCGTTGAGAGCATCACCCGCGCCAAACAATCCCGCATCATAGCGGCAACGCATGTTTACCTTGCTTCTCAAAAAACCGACAGACCCATTCGCTTTGACGTGATCGCCATGTCCGGCAACGGCCGCATGGACTGGATACAAAATGCATTTTAAATCATGACCGGCGACGTTCGACCAACACATCGCCGTTTTTGTCGCGCTTAATTTCAACCGGCAAAACCGCTTTTAAAGCAGCCAGGAAACGCTCAAGATCATTGCTATCGAAAACCCCCTCCAAGCGTCAAACTGTTCAGAGACGGATCGACAAGACGCACCTGCACGGGATGATAACGCTCCAGTTCCTTAACCACTTCCGACAACAGCGTATTGCGAAAAATCAGCTTACGGTTTCGCCAAACCGCAAAGGTTTTGACATCCGCGGCTACAGGTTCGGACGGGGAGTCGCTATTTTTGCGAAAGTTTTTATGGGCATCCCTGCCCAACAAGCGGCAAAAACTACGCGACCGCTAATGCCTGCGGCTGCCCCAGCCGTCCTGCTTCTTTCGTTGAACACCCTGCAAGGGGTATCCAACATCATTCTCGCAATGACTCGACGCGATGCCGGAAAGCCTGCATTTTCACTGCGCAAAAAGCGCTTTGTGAAAACACATGTGCTATCGCTTCTGGGGACTACTCGACTCCTGTCTCGCAACAGTCGAGCGGATTGTGCTATAAAGCTTTCTCGCGCCTTTAGGGCTTTTCGTGGACAGCGCGCAACATCCGTCAAAAAGTTTCGCAGGCTCGGATGATAGCCTTTATAATCTTTCGCTATGAGCCTACAAAATCGCATAATTAACCACTTCAATAGCAGCATCCAAACCCAGCAGGATACGATGAACAGCCTCGGCGAACTCATTGAGTTTGCCTCGCAACGATTGGTCGCAACCCTGCTTAATGACAAGAAAATAATCACCTGCGGCAACGGCCGCTCGGCCGCCATTGCCCAGTTCCTGTCATCGGCAATGCTTAACCAGTACGAGCGCGACCGACCTTCCTTACCCGCCATTGCTTTAACCACCGACACAACCACCATCACCGCGATAGCCAATGACTATCATTTTGAAGATATCTTCGCCAAGCAGCTCAGGGCCCTGGGACAAAGCGGCGACATATTGGTCGCTTACACCGATGGCCATAATTCGGCCAATATCGCCAAAGCCATTGCCACGGCACACGACAAAGACATCACTGTGATCGCCCTGACCGGCAATAATGGCGGCATGATTGCGCCGCTGCTCAATGAGATCGATATAGAAATCCGGGTACCGTCGGATGCCAGCGCTCACATTCAGGAAGTGCACACATTAGTCACCCATTGCTTGTGCGATTTGATCGACCATCAATTATTTGGCGGCTGATTCATGAAGAAATTTTTATTACTGCTGCTGGTGCACAGCCTTCTTATTTCAGGCTGTTCGACGCTTGCGACGGGCGGAGCGGAAATAACCGGACTTTCATTATTAAATGACCGCCGCACTCGTGATGCTATTTTGGCAGACGAAGCTATCGAAACTAATGCCAGCGCCAAGCTGAATGCCTATTACGACTTGCGTGACAAATGCCATTTCAATATCACCGCCTACAACGGCGCGGTGCTGGTCACCGGCGAGACGCCCAAGGAAGAATACCGCGACCGGATTATCGGCATTGTTCGCGTTATCCCCAATGTAAAACTGGTGCACAATAAGCTGGTTATCGCCTCGCCCAGCCCTTTTAATTTCCGTGCCAATGACGCACTGATTACCGGCAAAGTAAAAACAGCGCTTACCCAAATACCGGAGTTCGACGCTTCCTGGGTAAAAGTCATTACTGAACAAAGGACGGTTTACCTGATGGGGCTGGTATATAGAAACGAAGGCGCGGCTGCCATTGAAGCCGCCAGACAACAATCCGATATCAAACAAATCACTACGGTTTTTGAATACCTTGACTAATATTGCCCCCTTACCTGCCGATTTCCTAAACTTGCTGACTGAGATTTTCTCTCGCGACACCATTTTAACCGCGCCTGAAGACTGCTGGACTTACGGCTATGACAACAGCCGCCGCCATGTACTGCCTCAAGCCGTGGTTTTTCCGACCGCGCATGAACAAGTCGTCGACGTCGTTAACACCTGCAACCGCTTCCAAGTTGCACTGACCGTCAGGGGTCGTGGCACCGGCACCACCGGCGCGACCACGCCGCTTAAAGGCGGCCTGATCGTATCGCTGGAACGCATGAACAAGCTGGTCGAATTTTCTCCCGACAATCGCTACATCATTGTCGAACCGGGCATGACCAACCAGCAGGTGCAGGACATCGTCAAAGAGAAAGGCTTTTTCTGGCCGCCCGACCCGACCAGTGCCGCCTTCTGTAGCGTCGGCGGCAATCTGGCCTATAACTCCGCAGGACCCAGGGCAGTAAAATACGGCACGCCCCGCGAAAACACGCTGGGTCTGCGCGCGGTGACAGGCGCGGGCAAGGAAATCCGCGTCGGCGTTCATACCAGCAAAGGCGTGGTCGGCTATGACCTGACCCGGCTGATACTCGGCTCGGAAGGTACACTGGCGATCATTACCCAGGCGACATTAAAACTGACGCCATTGCCCGAAGCCACCAAAACGCTCAGGGCAATCTACAATTCCGTTTTTGATGCCGCCAAAGCGGTATCCGCGATCATGTCGCAGCCGGTCATTCCCTGTGCGCTGGAATTCATCGACGGCAATGCGATCAACATGATCCGGCAATATTCGGAATCCGATCTGCCCGAACATGCGGGCGCCATGCTCATGATCGAAGTCGACGGTCAACTGGAAGGCCTGGACAGAGCCGCTGAAAAAGTGGCCGCCGCTGCCAAAAATGATGGCCTTTTGGATATTAGATTGGCTCAAACCGACGCTGAAGTTAAAGCGCTCTGGCAAACCCGAAAAGCGCTGTCTCCGGCGCTGCGCAAAGTGGCGCCGAAAAAAATCAATGAAGATGTGGTGGTGCCGGTTACCGAAATACCGGCGTTAATTGGAGGACTGGGCGAGCTGTCAAAAAAATACGATTTGCCGATTATCAACTTCGGTCATGCGGGCAACGGCAATATCCATGTGAATTTGCTACTTGATCCTGACGAACCGGAGCAAGGCAAAAAAGCCCACGCTTGTCTGGATGAAATCTTTTCGTTGGTGTTAATGCTGAACGGCACACTGTCCGGCGAGCATGGCGTGGGCCTGGAAAAAAGGGATTTTGTCGACCGGGAACTGGATGCGAATTCTTTGGAACTGATGCGCAACATCAAGCGCCAATTCGATCCGAACGGCATCTTAAACCCGGATAAAATGTTTCCTTTGGTTTAAACTTCACCACCGAGAACACAGAGGACACGAAGAAATAAAACTCTGTGTGCTCCGCTCTGTGGTGAAATCATCATCCGTACAGCTCGCTACTGCCATCCATGTCGCCGGTCTGGCTGTACAGCAATGGCCGCCCCTGATTAAGCGTCGCCACAGCAAGCACTTTGCAAACGGCGATTTTGTGATCGCCGGCATCGGCATAATGACTCACCTGACAATCAAAATAAGCCAAACTTTCGGATAGGATGGGCGCGCCGGTTTCGGCTTGCTGCCATTGAAACCCTGCCATTTTATCTGGAGTGGACCGGCCAAAATGCTCCGCTACCGCGTATTGCCCCTGCCCCAAAACATTAATCGTACACACGCCGCTTTCCTGCAACAATTGATAGGAATAATGCTTGGGATTAATGCTGATCGCCAGCAATAATGGGTCGAAAGACACCTGCATCACCCAGGCCGCAGTGAAAGCATTTTGGCGCTCGGCTTTGCCGACGCCGATTACATAAACGCCGTGGCTGATCTGTTTGACCAGTGTTTCCGCATTCTCAATCATGTTAGTGAACCAGCTTGATGCGCATCGATAAATCGACAGCGCGGACATTCTTGGTCAGCGCACCTATCGAGATGTAATCGACGCCGGTTTCGGCAACTACCCTGATATTGTCCAGGCCGATATTGCCGGACGCTTCCAGCTCTATGCCGGTATTCAATTTGACCGCCGCGACCATGTCTTCATAGCTGAAATTGTCGAGCATGATCCGGTCTGGCCTTGCCGCGACAGCCTCCAGAAACTCCTGCATCGATTCGACCTCCACTTCTACAGGAACCGAAGTTAACTCTCGCGCGGCCCGGATAGCCTGAGCTATGGAACCTGCCGCAGTGATATGGTTTTCCTTGATCAAGACTCCGTCATATAAACCGATTCGATGGTTATAACAGCCGCCGCAGGCTACCGCATATTTTTGCGCGTTTCTAAGGCCCGGGATGGTTTTGCGGGTATCCAACACTTTACAGCGAGTACCGGAAACCGCATCGGCATATTGCCTGGCAACGGTTGCCGTAGCCGACAAGGTTTGCAGCAGATTCAGCGCGGTACGTTCGCCGGTCAGCAAGCCTCTGGCCGAACCGCTGAGCTTGCATAACAGCGTATTTTTGCCGACTGCCTTACCTTCCGCCGCCAGCCAGTTGATATTAACGTTTGCATCCAGGGATTTAAAGACCGCATCAAACCAGGGTTGGCCGCAAAGCACCATGTTTTCCCGCGTAACAACCTCGGCTTCAGCGGTCATGGATTCAGGAATGATGGCTGCGGTTATATCGCCGGAACCGATGTCTTCTTCGAGGAAGGGTTTTATTTCTGCCGTTCTTGATTGTTGTGTCATAAACTCATTAATTCTGAAAGCACTCGTTCGGTGACTGTTTTTTGATCAATTTTAACAATAGCGGCCTGCCCTTTGCGCAGCTTTTTTGCAAAATCGGCCGCTTGCATTTCAACTATTTTTATTCCGTTTTTACTGACAAACAGCATCGCTTCCGTCCCTTTCCAAAGCAGCTTGCCCCATTTCTTTCCTGATTCCGTACTGAGTGCCACCCAGCTTCCCTCGGCAAGGCGTTCAGCCTGCTCCGTAAAGACATCCGCTATTGCTTCGGCATCTGTTTGCCCGCCCTTAGCTGATAGAGCACCATCTGCGACAATATCGCCAGCCGTCTTTTTTGCTTCTTTTTTATCCATCAAAATAATATGCCATATGGCAAGATCCTTAAAAAAACGCGACTGTGCAGACTTGTCGAACGAAATCTGTTTCAAGCCATTTCTTAATTCTGTAATCAATCCCGGCAACAGTTTTAATATCTGCTTTCTTTCTTTGTCATCTGCCGGCGGCATGACGCTTATAATCAGGTCATCCATAGCCTGCACTGATTTTTGCCACTGTTCCGGCTGCTCATCTTTGTCTGCATAAGCCGCCTGCAAGACATTCGCCCAAACATTACGTAAAAAATCGGTTATCGTGGCCGGCAGCGCTTTACCCATTATGCTGTTTTCAATCGTTATTAGGACTATTTTCCTGCTCGACTCCAATGCTTGTTTATTGATCATAAACTGCCTGGAGTTTTTTTCGACATCCTGAGTGCGCTGTTTTTGCTTGTTCAGATAATCCGAAAACTCACCCGCTTCTACCACCCAGCCGGAAAATTCGAATCCACTGCTCTTGGTCAGCTTTTTAACTGCGCTTTCGATACGCTCCTGAATTAACCGGTCATCATGCTCATCGGCATTTAAAAACATGCCGGCTGCAAACAAGTCGTCAAGCAACTGCCTAACAGGATTGTTTTCGCCTGTAAAAACACTGTATTTCCCCAAAGAGGCCGATGCCATCGGAATTTCCAACCGTAAAACAGTTTCTTTTATCGCGTCATCAAGCGCTTTATCCCGCTTTATTTCGTCAAAAATTAACGCGACCAAATCCAGCAGGTCTTCATCATGTTTGGCCAAGCTTTTGACGTCCACGCTAAAACTCAGTTTTTCCAATTTCGTGAGCACCTGCCATTTTAACGACTGCTTTTTTTCTCCCGATCCCGAATCATTACCGTCCAACTGAAGAACTTGCAAGGCATTTTGTATTTCAAAATGCTCGTAGAAGCTACTTCCGGTAGCTGAAATTGAATCGTAAATAGAAGGAAAATGAGCCAGCCGCCACAACTCCAGCTTTTTCTGCAACAACTCGAACGCCGCACTTGGCTGCTCAGCGTTTGTATAAGCCGGCTCAACCCTTTCCTTGATATCTTCCACTACATACAATTGCTTGGAATTGGCGATTTCGCATTCCTTGATCAGCTCACGATAAATCAATCCGAGCTGGTTAAAGACATGGGCGGCAAAGGCTTTATACAGCGCAATCCGGCCATTTGCATTCAATCTCAGCGGTTTAACGACTTCAACCAAGGCACGAACCAATCTTTCCGGAGACATCGGATTCTGACTGTTAGCAATAACTTGTTTGCCTTGCTGGGTTGCAAGATATTTGTTCAAGCCGCCCAGTTCTTGTTGAAATGCTTGCTCGCACAGGCGAATAATCGCTGTAATTGCATAGTTTTCTTTTACCGCATCATCACTAACTAGTGCGACTTTAGTAAAATCTAATTGCTCTTTCTGACTATTTACTGCGTTCTGATAATCGCCGTCAAAACTCTGGTTAACTTTGGATAAATAATTGTGTTCAATATCATCCCGAACTGCACGAAGATATTCCAGCGATTTTATGTAGTGTTCTTTAGTTATTTTCTCCCGGTTTTTGCCCAACTGTAAGCCGAATTCAACATCAATCCGCCTGCAGCAGTCATCGACCGATTGTTTAAAATGCTGAAAAAAAACCGTCTTAAGTTTACCTAAAAGCTCATCTCTATTGGACTCATCCAAGCCTGAATTTGTTTGCTGCCGGTTATTCATTGCGGTATATCTACTGTTATTAAAAGATAAATTAGTCATAGCCTAGTATCCCTATAGTGTTTTGACTAATAATAGAACTATTTATTTTGAATACTGTGCTTTGTTTCCGCTTTTACTTTTTAACTAGACCATGAAAATAAACCAGCACTGGTTAACCGATATTACCCGAACTCCTTCACCTAACTTTGATGACAGGCCCGATCCTGCGGATATCTCATTATTGGTTATTCACTGCATCAGCCTTCCGCCCGGCGAATTTGATAATCATCATATAGACCGGTTGTTTTGCAATCAGCTCAATCCTGCTGATCATCCTTATTTTCAAGAGATTCATCAACTTACCGTATCCGCACATTTACTGATTAAGCGCGATGGGGAATGTGTTCAATATGTGCCGTTCGACAAACGCGCGTGGCATGCGGGGAAGTCAACCTATGAAGACCGGGAACAGTGTAATGATTTTTCTATTGGCATAGAACTTGAGGGCACCGAATCGATCGACTATACCGACAGGCAATACCAACAACTGGCTACGATTACTCGTGCCTTGCTTGAAACTTACCCCAAGCTGTCGACGAAACGCATTACAGGGCATAGTGATATTGCGCCTGGACGAAAAACCGACCCAGGCGCATCTTTTGACTGGCAGAGGCTTGGAGAACTGTTGAAATAGCCTTATCCACAAATGACTTTTTCACCACGAAGGACACGAAGTTTATTTCTTCGTGTCCTTCGTGGTGAGAATCTTTTAAGTTTTGTTAAATAGGCTCTTTCGAATGCCCCAGACCAAATGACTCCAGCAGCATTAAAACCACACCCAAGGTAATAGCGGAGTCCGCGATATTAAAAGCGGGCCAGTGCCAGGACGCATAATAAACATCCAGAAAGTCGATCACATAGCCGTAAGCCAGCCGATCGATCAAATTGCCGACAGCACCGCCCAGAATCAACGCCAAGGCCACCGCCAACAAAGTCTCATGCTTTTTCAATCGAGTCAGCCAAACCGCAATGGCCGTACTGATCGCCACCGCCAATCCGGCAAAAAGCCAGCGCTGCCAACCACCGGCTTCGCTTAAGAAGCTGAAAGCCGCGCCGGTATTGTGCACATAAGTCAGCTTAAAAAACGGCATGATCTCAATGGATTCGTAAAGCTGCATACTGCCCGCTATCGCAAGCTTGCTGGCTTGATCCAGAATTACCGCCAGCAACGACAGCCATAACCATTTCAACATAACAAAACTACGCATAGTGTCTGTGTTCGCCTTCGCCCGCTACGTTCTCGACGCAACGGCCGCACAGTTCGGGATGCTCCGCCTGTTGCCCCACATCGGGCCGCTGGTGCCAGCAACGCACACATTTACCGTGCTCTGAAACGACGACGTTTAATTTAACGCCTTCAACTTCCGCCTGAATCGCTTGCTCAGGAGCATTTTGTTCAGCCATGACCGTGGCGTTGGAGGTAATGAATATAAATCGTAATTCATCCGACAACTGGCTTAAGGCACCAAAAAACTCGGCATTACAGAACAGTTCAAGTTCCGCATTCAGCGAGGAACCGATATCGCCCTTGGCTCGGCTTTTTTCCAGTTCTTTGCCGACAGCAGCGCGGACAGTCATGACTTTTTGCCAGAACTCGCGATTCAATGCCGCATTGTCATCCAGCTTGACCAGCCCCTGATACCAGGTTTCCAAAAACACCGATTCGCTACGTTGACCCGGCATGTATTGCCAGATTTCATCAGCAGTATAGCTGATGATCGGTGCCAGCCAACGTGTCAGCGCTTCCAGCACATGATACATAGCTGTTTGCGCCGAACGCCGCGCCAAGCCGTCGGCCTTTGCAGTGTATTGACGATCCTTGATGATATCCAGATAAAATCCGCCCAAATCGATCACGCAAAAATGATGCACTTTCTGGTAGATATGCTGGAACTGATACGTTTCGTAAGCGGTTTTGACTTCTTCCTGCAACGTGAATGCCCTGTCCATAACCCAGCGATCCAGAGCGAGCAAATCTTTAGTTTCAACCGCATGTTGCGCAGGGTCGAAATCATCCAGGTTGGACAATAAAAATCGCGCGGTATTTCTAAGACGCCTGTAGCCATCCGAAGTACGCCTTAAAATTTCATCCGACACAGACATTTCGCCGCGATAATCCGTCGACGCAACCCATAAGCGCAACACATCCGCGCCCAGGTCCTTCATGACCGATTGCGGGGCAACCACATTGCCTTTTGACTTGGACATTTTTTTGCCGTCGGCATCGACGGTAAACCCGTGCGTCAACACCGCCTTGTAAGGCGCAACTTCATTCATTGCAACCGAGGCCAGCAATGATGACTGGAACCAGCCGCGATGCTGGTCGGAGCCTTCCAGATACAAATCGGCCGGAAAATGCAGCTGTTCGCGCTTTTCCAAGACGCAGGCATGGGTCACGCCGGAATCGAACCAGACATCCAGGGTATCGGTCATTTTTTCGTAATGCTCGGCTTCATCGCCTAATAATTCAGCTGCGTCCAGCTCAAACCAGGCTTCTATGCCTTGTTGTTCGATGCGCTGGGCCACTTGCTCGACCAATTCGGCCGTGTGCGGATGCAATTCGCCGGTTTCTTTGTGGACAAAGAACGTGATCGGTACGCCCCAAGTGCGCTGACGGGAGATGCACCAATCAGGTCGGCCTTCCATCATGCTTTCGATGCGCGCTTGGCCCCATTCGGGAATCCAGGCGACACGCTTGACTTCACTCAGCGCCTGCTCGCGCAGTTTATTTTTATCCATCGAGATGAACCACTGCGGCGTGGCCCGGAAAATAATCGGGGTTTTATGCCGCCAGCAATGCGGATAGCTGTGCAGTATTGCGACGTGATGCAGTAGTTTGCCTTGCTGCTCAAGCACTTCCAATACATGGTCATTGGCGCTGAACACATGTTCACCGGCAAAGATTTCTGTGTTCGGCAGAAAAACGCCGTCATTGCCGACCGGATTATCAACCGGCAAGCCGTATTTCAGGCCGACCACATAATCGTCCTGGCCATGTCCCGGCGCCGTATGCACCGCACCGGTACCGGCCTCGGTGGTAACATGGTCGCCCAAAATGATCGGCACTTGCCGATCATAAAAAGGGTGTTGCAACAACTGACGCTCCAGCGCCGCGCCTTTGCAGTAGGCAATCACATGATAGTTCTCAATGTCGTAACGCAACATCGCATCTTTAAGCAGGGCTTCCGCAACGACCAGACGCTCTTTGTTGCCGTCTTTTTCGCATTGCACTACGGCGTATTCAAGATCGGGATTTAATGCAACGCCTTGGTTTGCCGGCAAAGTCCACGGCGTGGTCGTCCAGATGACGACCGACAACGGCCCGGAACCATCATGCTCAGGCACATGATGGCAATGGCTCAAAAATCCGGCTTCATCAACGACCTGAAAACGCACATCGACCGCAGGCGAGTGCTTATCTTCATACTCAACTTCCGCTTCAGCCAGCGCCGAGCCGCAATCAGTGCACCAATGCACGGGCTTGGCGCCTTTTGCTATATGGCCATTCTGGTTGATTTTACCCAATGAACGCACGATGTCTGCTTCAAACGCAAAATCCATCGTTAAGTACGGATGCTCCCAGTCGCCTAAAATGCCCAGCCGAATAAAGGCCTCTTTTTGTATATTGACTTGTTTTCCGGCATATTCGCGGCAAGCTTTGCGAAAAACGGCGGGGGAAACTTTAACCCCGGCTTTACCGATTTTCTTCTCTACCTGTAATTCAATCGGCAAGCCGTGACAATCCCAGCCCGGCACATAAGGCGCATCGAAACCGCTTAACGATTTGGATTTAATGATAAAGTCTTTTAACACCTTATTAACCGCATGGCCGATATGAATTTCGCCATTGGCATACGGAGGGCCGTCGTGCAGGATAAACTTGGGCCTTCCAGCGAATTCCTGCCTGATTTTCTTATACAGGTCCGCTTCGTTCCATTTTTTCAATCGCTCCGGCTCACGCTGAGCCAGATTGCCCTTCATTGGAAATGCAGTGTTGGGTAAATTCAGTGTTTTTTTATAATCCATCGTCATAACAATTAAACTCGGCAAAAATCTCTATCACCAGGGATGGCGCATATACCGCTAGCCAGTCAGGAACCTGCGCGGCGATCACCAGGAAGGTATGTGTTGCAATCGTGCCGGGAGCAAAGCGCAGCTTTGGCCTCAGCCACATCTTTTACAATCTGAGCTTTAAGCTCATCTAATGACTGAAAACGCATTTCATCCCTGATCTTTTGTTTGAAATGTACTTCCACATAACGCCCGTAAATTTCTTTATCAAAATCAAATAAGTGCGCTTCCAATATAACCTTTGAACTACCATCAACTGTAGGCCGGGTGCCTACATTCGCAACGCCTTCAATCTCGCGACCGTCAATACCGGTCATAGTCACAGCAAACACGCCATTAACCGGGGTATTTCTTCTAAACATCTGTATATTGGCGGTGGGATAGCCGATGGTTCTTCCGCGTTTATCGCCATGCGCCACACGTCCGCAAACAGAATAGCAGCAACCCAGCATTTTTTCAGCCAGAGCCAAATCACCGCTGCCCAATGCATCCCTGATCAAGGTGCTGCTGACCCGAAGCCCGTCTATTTGGTAAGACCCGGTGTCTTCAACATCAAAACCGAATAGCTTGCCCTTGTCCTTGAGCATCGCAAAATTGCCGCGCCTAGCCTTACCAAAATGAAAATCATCACCAACTACCAGATGCTTTATATTTAATTTCTTTACTAAAACATCCTCAATAAACTGCTCAGCATCATAGTCGGCAAGGTATTGATTAAATCGCACTATCAATAAATCATCAACGGGCAATCTACAAAACCGGAGCACTTTTTCGCGCAGGCGCATCAGCCGTGACGGCGCATTTTCTCCCAGAAAATACTCCAGCGGCTGAGGCTCAAAAGTCATGGCAACAACAGGTATCGTTAGTGCCTTGCCTCGCTCAGCCAGCTTTTCTATCACCGCTTTATGCCCTAAATGCAAGCCGTCAAAATTTCCAATCGTCAATACACAACCGTCGACTAACGGTTCTAAGTGAGATAATCCCCTAATTAGACGCATGAATGTGATGAATTAAAAAACCTTTATTCTACCATGTGCACGCATGACTTGGTTCCAAATCATGATCACTGAATACTACACTCAAAAAAAAAGCCCGGTGGAAATCCCACCGGGCTTTTTATTCTCAAATCAGAGATGATTTATTTCATCATTGATTTTTTGAACATGCTGTCCAATTTGCTGTTTGTGTCTTGAGCGTATTGAGCTGCACGGTTAGCAGCAGCTTCAGCAGAAGCAGCTTGTGAAGAAGCAGAATCAGCAGCGCTTTTTGCACTAGCAGCGTCAGCAGATGCTTGTGCTACAGAAGTTTTCAAGCCGTCAACTTGTGATTGTAAGTTTTCAACATCTGAAGTGCTTGCACAACCAACAACCAAGCTAGCAACCAGAGCAACCATTGATAATTTCATTACTTTTTTCATATTATTTTTCCTTCTTAAAGTGATTACAACAAAAAACGCTTACTAGCTTTAATTCTGCACTGTTTTTAAATTATTTTCCAGTTTTATTTTATTCTTACTACCATCCCTTTATCCAGCCAATGACTTAAATGATCAATCTGGCCGTTAGTTAGCGCGATACAGCCATGTGTCCAGTTCATCGATTTATGAATTTTTTCATCCGCTCTTCCTAGGCCATGAATGCCGATTCGCCCCCCTAAAGGTGTATTTTGCGGCGGCACTTGATGGAAGCGATGAGCATTTATAATGCTGTTATAGGCTACCTGATTAATAACGCCTTCTTGCAAAGCCTTTTGGGCATCCTCTGCGGAGGGATAAGTTAAACCGAAAAATTTTCGAAAAGAACTGCTCTGGCCGACCCAACCTATCCTGTAATCTCCATAAGGCGTAACGTTATCACCCTGATGGCTTTTAAATCCGGCACCGCCCCGACCAATAGCAATATCATTTATGGTCTCAAGCGTCTGCTGGCCTTTTTTTACTTCAATGGTGAGCGCTTTCGTGTCAACTAAAAGCCAAACATCATCATCCGCGGCTACGGAAAGAGAAAACAAACTACAACACAGCAATAAATATATTCGCGGCATAAATGATCTACAATAGATTAAGAATTTTGGTGTACGTTAGTTATTAAGTTAATTATTGAAAGGATCCCGCATGCAAATAGAAACCATCACAACGCATCCATACCACGACCAAAACCCGGGCACATCAGGGCTCAGAAAAAAAGTTAAAGTATTTCAACAATCCGGTTATTTGGAAAATTTTGTTCAGTCAATTTTCGATTCTTTGCATGACTTTACCGGAAAAACGCTGGTACTGGGCGGGGACGGCCGGTATTTTAATAGACCGGCCATACAAACCATTATCAAAATGGCCGCAGCCAACGGTTTCGGTGAACTTATTATAGGTCAAGGTGGGCTGTTGTCTACCCCGGCGGCATCACATATCATAAGAAAAAATAATGCCTTCGGCGGCCTGATCCTTTCCGCCAGCCACAATCCCGGCGGGCCTGACGAAGATTTCGGTATTAAATACAATGTCGGCAATGGCGGACCTGCCCCAGAAAAGTACACCAACGCGTTTTATCAGCGCAGCCTTACCATCGACAGTTACAAAATAGCCCAAATCGAAGATATAGACCTGGATCGCATCGGCACTCAACAAATAGACGGCCTCACCATCACTATCATCGATCCGGTCACTGATTATGCGGAGCTGATGCAGTCGATTTTCGACTTCAACTTACTCAAGCAAAGCATCAGCTCTGGTTACATCTCGCTGCTTTTCGATGCGATGCATGCCATTACCGGCCCTTATGCAAAAAGAATATTGGTAGATATGTTGGGCGCTACGCCGGATTCGATCATCAATGCCGAACCGTTGGAAGATTTCGGCGGCCATCACCCCGACCCCAATTTAGCACATGCCCAGGAACTTGCCGAACGCATGTTCAGCCCGGCAGCCCCGGTTTTTGGCGCAGCATCCGACGGCGACGGCGACCGCAACATGATCACCGGCAGCAACTTTTTCGTAACGCCTAGCGACAGCCTGGCCATTATGGCAGCCAACGCGCATTTAATTCCGGCTTATGCCCAAGGCTTACGCGGCGTGGCTCGTTCCATGCCCACCAGCCAGGCGGTTGACCGGGTTGCAGTTCGCTACAACATTCCCTGCTACGAAACGCCGACCGGCTGGAAATTTTTCGGCAATCTTCTCGATGCTGGCAAAATCACCTTATGCGGGGAAGAAAGTTTCGGTACCGGCTCGGATCATGTCCGCGAAAAAGACGGTTTATGGGCGGTGCTGTTTTGGCTGAACTTAATCGCCAGAAAACGCCAGTCTGTTGCGGATATTGTGCATGAACACTGGCAAAAATTCGGCCGGGATATATATTGCCGGCATGACTACGAAGCCGTGGATATGGATATTGCCAACGGTATTGTCGAGCACCTGCGTAGCCTGTTACCAACATTGCAGGGGCAAACTTTCGGCGAATATACGGTTAAATATGCCGATGAATTCAGTTACGAAGACTCAGTCGACGGCAGCGTCAGCAGCAACCAAGGCATACGCATCGGCTTTGAGAACGGTTCTCGCATAATTTTCCGTTTATCCGGAACCGGAACCGTCGGAGCAACCTTAAGGATTTACCTGGAGCGCTTTGAGGCGGATGCCTCCAAACATGATCAGGATGCCCAAGCAGCCTTAGCTGAGTTGATCGACCTTGCCGAACAGTTTTGTGAAGTTAAAAAACGTACGGGCAGGATTGAGCCTAACGTGACCACTTAATGATCTGATATGAATATTCACCACGAAGACACGAAGGACACGAAGTTTTTATCTAAACTTTTTCTTCGCATCTTCGTGGTGAATTAACCTGCTTAGTATTGAGCAAAAAACCTTTCGGCTAAACCTCAATATTATGAGCAATGCCGTGCAATGAACAGATCAACAACACCCCCATAGCAATCAGCGCAATCTGCTGCAATGACGTCTTCATGTCGGTCTTTTTGTGCAATGACGGGATCAAATCGGCTACAGCGATATAGATAAAGCTTGAGGCCGCCAACGCCAGAAAATACGGCAAGCTGTCATGCAAATCCGCCAAACCGAAATACGCCAGCACACCGCCCAAAACCGTGGCTAAGCTGGCAAGCACGTTGTAGAAAAGCGCTTTGCTTTTGGAGTAGCCGCTGTGCAGCAAGATCGCAAAATCGCCGACTTCCTGGGGAATTTCATGCGCGGCAACAGCCAAACTGGTCACTATGCCCAAATGCGCATCGGTCAAAAACGCGGCAGCGATTAAAACCCCATCAACAAAATTATGGATGCCGTCTCCAAGAACAATCAATGCGCCGGCCGACTTGGCTATACCGTGGCTGTGGCTATGCCCGTGAGCATGTCCGTGATCCTCTTCATCGCCATGCGCCTCGCAGTTGCCGGAATGACAATGGCGCCAAATCAACAACTTTTCCAGCACGAAAAAACCGAGCACACCCGCCAAAATTGTCCCGGATAATGATTGAAACTGCTCAGGTTTGACTTCTGAGAAGGCTTCGGGGATCAAACCCCAAAAGGCAACCGCCAATAATGCGCCAATCGCAAAACTGATCCCGTGCGGCAATACCGCGGCCCTGCGCTGTTCAGACAGCAATAGAAAAACTGCGGCAGCCATAACGCTTAGCACGCCGCCAACCGCTGTAAAGATGATAATTAATACCAGTAAATCCACTACTTTATTCTCTCCAAATTAGCGTAGCCATACGCCCTGTTTGCTTATCCCGACGATAGGAATAAAAGCGCTCCTGTTCGGTGACTGTACAAAAACCGCCACCGTAAACCTTATCGATACCCCGCATAGCCAGATCGGTTCGAGCCAACTGATAAATGTCCGCCAGCCACTTACCGTTGCTCTTTTGTTTAAAGGCCGTCAGGAATGCAGCCGATTTTTCCAGAAAAGCATTACGCACTTCAGCGCCGACTTCAAAACAGTCCGGGCCGATTGCAGGCCCCAGCCAAACCAGAAAATCGCTGTTTTGCATTGCCGTCAGCGTATTGCCGATCACCCCTGCCAGCAAGCCTCGCCAGCCTGCATGAATAGCGGCCACCTCACTTCCGTCGGTCGCGCAAACCAGCAGTGGCAAACAGTCCGCCGTTAGCACCGCACAGACAACTCCGGACTCAGTCGCATAGCTGGCATCGGCTTGCTGCAAGGGTTCGGTTGCTATCGCCTGCACTGCACGATTGCTGTGGATTTGCTCCAGCCAAACCGGGTCGCCAGGCAAACCCAGCAATTCCTTAATAGTCCGCCGATTTTGCTTAACCAGATCAGCGTCATCGCCTACATGCATGGCCGGATTCAGACTGGCATAAGCCCCGCAACTGACCCCGCCGGTACGCAATGTAGTCGCCGCGTGAACATTGGCCGGCGCAGGCCAGCTCGGTGTCAGCCAGTGTTTATACCCAGAGGGCATAAGTTTCGTACGAGCAGGCAAGCTGCTCAACTCAGCTTTAATCCCGCTCATTTTCCGCCAAGGCTTCCAACAGCCGGACCATATCCTCAGGCAAGGGTTGTTCCCACTCAAGATATTCATCGGTAACAGGATGCTTTAAACCCAATTTAGCCGCATGCAAGGCTTGCCGTTTGAAACTGCGCAATTCTTTTTCCAGACGCTCACTGCAATCCGGCGGCATTTGGAAACGCCCGCCATAAACCTGGTCGCCCAGCAGCGGAAAACGAATATGCGCCATATGCACCCGGATCTGGTGGGTACGACCGGTTTCCAGCTTAACCTGAACCAGAGTATGGCGGGTAAAGCGCTGAGCAACCCGGTAATGCGTCACGGCATGCTTGCCGTTCTCCCTGACTGTATAACGCTTACGGTCGGTAGGATGCCTGCCGATAGGCTCATCGACGGTACCGCCCGCGGTCATACGGCTACGGGTAATCGCCAGATATTCGCGGGTAATCGCCCTCTCCTGCAACTGCTCGGTTAGGCTGTTATGGGCTTGCAAGGTTTTTGCAATCATCAGCAGTCCGCTGGTTTCCTTATCGATCCTGTGCACAATGCCGGCTCTGGGTAATGTTTCCAGATTGGGATCATGATTTAGCAGCGCATTCAGCAGCGTACCGTTCCAGTTCCCTACCGCCGGATGCACAACCAAGCCTGCCGGTTTGTTCACGATCAAGATGCTTTCATCTTCAAAAATAACATCCAGCGGGATTTCTTCGGCCTCAGATGTCACCACGACTTCAGGCTCGGCATCCAGTGTTATTACTTCACCGCCGTCCAGCTTGTCCTTTGGCTTTAGCGCCAAACCGTTGACCAGCACCCGACCGGCCTTAACCCACGTTTGCAGCTTACTGCGTGAATAATCTGCAAACAGCTCCGCCAACACTTGATCTAATCGCATGCCGGCCATTTCAAATGGCACTTCCGCCGTCAATCTTGTCATAACAAGTTCTTCTGATTAACCCATTGATAAGTTATACTCGCGGGATTCTCAAGCCATCTCAAGTATCGCAGTTAAATCCAGCGAGAAAACCCCTTATATTACAGCGTGTCGTTAACACTATGCGATTAATTTTAATTAAATTCTTATTTATCTGTTGTTTAGGCCTGTCTCTTCAAGGCTGCGAGACGCTTCAAAGCCTTGGCCTCGGCTCCGGCGACGATTCGGACACCGAAGACGAGTATGCCGACTGGAACGCCGGAAAGTTTCGCGATCAAGCCAAAACGGCGCTGGACAGCGGCAATTATGACAAAGCCATCAAGCTCTATGAAGCGCTTGAATCACGTTATCCTTTCGGCGACGAATCCGCTCAAACGCAGCTGGATGTTGCTTACGCTTATTATAAAAACGGTGATCCTGAGGCCGCACTTGCCGCCGCCGACCGCTTTATCAAAATCAACCCGCGCAGCTCCAGCGTCGATTATGCCTACTATCTAAAAGGCCTGGTTAATTACAATCGGGGCATAGGCTTTATCGACCGCTTCCTGCCGACCGACACGTCGCAGCGCGATCCCGGCACTGCGCGCGACGCCTATGATAATTTTGCCGAACTGATCCGCAGGTTCCCGAACAGCAAATATGTCGCCGACGCCCAACAACGCATGATTGCGCTCAAAAACAATCTGGCGATGTATGAAGTCCACGTTGCCCGTTTTTACATGAAACGCAAAGCCTATGTTGCCGCCGTCAACCGCGCGTCTACCGTCGTTGACAAATACCAACGCACTCCAGCAGTTCCTTATGCGCTGCAAATCATGCAGGAAGCCTATACTAAACTTGAACTGCCGGATCTTGCCAAAGATACCGCCCGAGTCTACGAGTTAAACTATCCGAACGGTCCGCCGGTACCCGAACATAAAGATTCGACGTTTTCGCACAAGGTTTGGGATTTTATCGGTCTGGAAAAATAGGCTAGATTTTTTAAGCACCACGAAGGCACGAAGAGCACGAAGTTTTATATTTTTTCTTTCGTGTTCTTCGTGCCTTCGTGGTGGAGCTTTTTAAGCCTCAATACAAATCCACCGGATCGACATCCAGCGACCAACGCACTTTCTTCGCCAGCTTGAGCTTTTCAATAAGCGGCATCAATAGATTGAGCAACGCATGCAGTTCCGGACGCTTATTGCTCTGGAGCAGCAATTGGTAACGGTAAAGTCCTGCCCGCCGAGCCATCGGGGCCGCAACCGGCCCTAAAATCTGGACATGGCCATTGCTATGTCCCTGCGCTAACTCCACCACCGCTTGCAAAAACAGCTGCGGCATTTCGGCATCGGTAGCCTGCACTCTTAATAACGCCTGGTAGCTGAACGGCGGTAAGGATGCTTCTTTGCGCTCCGCCAGCGCGGTTTTGGCAAAGCTGTTGTACCCTTGTCTGATCAACGTTGTTAATAAGGGATGCTCCGGCTGCCGTGTTTGCATAATGACCCGGCCGGTTTTTTCCGCACGCCCGGCGCGGCCTGAAACCTGCACGATCATTTGCGCCAGCTTTTCCGGGGCATGAAAATCAATGCTGAACAGGCCGCTATCCACATCCAGTATCGCCACCAGCGTCACATTCGGGAAATGGTGGCCTTTCGCCAGCATTTGCGTACCTAAAATAATATCCACTGCGCCCTGATTGATTTGCTGCAAATAATCTTCCAATGAACCTTTGCGCTGAGTGGAATCCCGGTCCAGGCGCACAATCACTTTGTCGGCAAATAATTCCGTCAACACTTTTTCCACGCGTTCGGTGCCCAATCCCAACGGCGTCAGTTCCCCGGTTTTGCAGGCTGGACATTGTTTAATCAGGCGCCGCTCCTGTCCGCAATGATGACACCGTAATATGCCTTCGTCATAATGAATCACCAGATTGGCGTCGCAACGCCGGCAGCGCGCAACCCAGCCGCAGCCATGACAGATCAGGGTCGGCGCAAAACCGCGCCGGTTCAGGAACAATAACACCTGCTCGTTTTTTGCCAAGGTAAGGCGCATCTCCGTAATCAGCGCTTCGGACAACCCCTCCTGCATGCGCTTGTTCCTGATATCCAACAGCTGCAACGCCGGCGCTATGGCATTTCCTGCCCTTTCCGGTAAATGCAGCAAACGGTAACGCTTGTTCTCGACATTTTGCAGACTTTCCAGCGCAGGCGTCGCAGAACCCAGCAATACCGGAATATTCAACAGCTTGCCGCGCACCACAGCGACATCGCGGGCGGAAAAACGGAAACCTTCCTGTTGCTTGAATGAGGCATCGTGTTCCTCATCGAGAATAATCAAGCCCGGATTTTTCAACGGCGTGAACAGCGCAGACCGCGTGCCCAACAAAATCGAACATTCGCCCCGCTGCATGGCAATCCAGGCGCAAGCCCGTTGCCGGTCGGTCAGCTTGGAATGGGAAATGGCGATACTGGCGTTAAACCGCTGCCGGAAACGGTCTTCGAGCTGGGGCGTCAGGGTAATTTCCGGCAACAACACCAAAACCTGCTGCCCCCGTTCCAGCACAGTCCGAATAATCTGCATATACACTTCGGTTTTGCCGCTGCCGGTCACGCCCTCCAGCAAAAAAACATCAAACTGCCCCAGGCTGTCGCATACGGCCGTTATCGCTGCTTGCTGTTGGGGATTACACAGCAGGGCATTATTCTTGATTATCGGTTCATTGCTCTTTATCCCGAGTTCCGATGCCGCAAGCTGTAGCAATTGCTTCTCTACCAGTTGCTTTACCGAAGCGCGCCAATTCGCATTCCATGCGGACAGCTCCGCTTCGGACAAACTGTTTTGATGCGCCTGAAACTTCTCCAGTACGCTTTTTTGCTTGGGCGAGCGCTTGAGCTGCCCACTATCGGCAGCCTTGCCCAGTTCTGTCAGCACATAACGTTTTTCCGTCTGAATAACGGCCGATTTGCCCTGCCGTAGCGCCACCGGAAAAGCGGCGCTGAAAACTTCCCCTAACGGGTGATGGTAATAACGGCTGGCCCAATGCAGCAGCGCCAGGTCTTTTGCCGACAACAGCGGCTTTTCGTCCAGTATCCGTTCGATGCGTTTTAATTTACCGATGTCTATATCGCTATGCTGGACGCACTCGATCAAAAAAGCGATTTTTTTGGCTTTTCCAAAAGGCACTTCCAGGCGAGTGCCCGGTTTGATATGGATTGACTCAAGCTGTTCCGGAGCTAGATAATCAAATAATCGATAGACAGGTACCGCAATTGCAACCCTGAAAATAAGCTCATTCTCGTTTTGCCACTTAGCCATAATGTTTGAATAATTTATGAGGTTTTACGCCTAAGTATTTATACGTATTCGACTATTCGAGTTACCCACAGAAGCTGTGGATAACTCTGTGTAAAAATAGTTTTCAGCCGTCCTTACTACCGGTTTTTATTAAAGTTTTTTTAACTTGAACATTTTTTACGCACGAATAATTATTACTTGTATTTCAAATACTTAGTATTGCGTGGCACAGTAAATATCAGCTGTCCTGCTATTTAAATTTTGTCTTGACTTAATGCCAATCCAATATGTGGATTTAAATTGAAAATTTGGGTGCACAACCTCACAAAGACGAATTAAATTCACCGAGGCTTAATGAATTTAATGGTCATCCTGTCGCTTTCGCCGATAGCCTGATATTTTTTCCTGTCTTTATCCTTGAGTTTTAAAGCAGGGGGCAACGTCCAGACGCCTTCGGGATAATCCTTGCTATCTTTGCTGTTGGCATTGATTTCAGATTTATCAAGGAACTCAAAGCCCGCATTTCTGGCCAGCGCAATCACATAATCCTCGCTGACATAACCGGATAAGGCCTTGGTATCCTGCGGTTTTAACGTTGAGTTTCTATGCTCCACGACGCCCAAAATCCCGCCGGGCTTTAATGCCTTATACATCGCATTAAATACGGCTGCGGCTTGATCGTCTTTCATCCAATTATGCACGTTCCGAAATGTTAAAACCCGGTCAACCGAACCATCCGGCGCTATTTGCATAAATTTTGGCGGCTGCAATACGCTTAACTCAACTTTGCCGTACACTTTCGGCTGCATTTTCAACTTGTTAACAAACTCATGCAGGTTCTTTCTAAAATACGGCTCATCGGCATCGGCTGAAAAATGCGCCGCATACAGTTTGCCGTGAGCTTTCAGATAAGGCGCTAAAATTTCCATGTACCACCCTTCGCCCGGCCAAATTTCGATCACCGTCATGTTGTCCTTGACGTCAAAAAACTCCAGCGTTTGCTGAGGATGCCGATATTTATCCCTGTTCTTATGCTCGGCAGAACGCTGCTTTCCGTCGATTGCCCGAGATAAGGCGTTTGGCTTTTCGGCAGCGTACGACAAGGAAAAACTGCTGACCATCAAAAATGCCAATAAAATCTTGTTCATGTTATTTGTTCCAATTAGGTAACTTTTTGTAGGGGAGACAATTCGCGCCGATGACGACGCTTAGCGGTTATTATCCGGGCGGATGCAACTTGCCCTTGCGGCTAAAAAGAAGCCCAATACGTCTGATTGCGCCCTCTGTCCTTAGCTTCATACAAAGCGGCGTCAGCGCGATGCAACACCATTTCCGCATTAATGTCCCCGGCCGATAGCGCGGCGGCGCCAATGCTGACCGTAATCTTCACCTGTCCTGCTTTATGGTCGATAAGGATCGCAGCAACTTGCTGACGCAGGCGTTCCGCCATGGTCATGGCGTCGTTCTTGTCCGCCCCTGTCAACAAGATAGCAAACTCTTCTCCGCCCAGTCGTGCCGGAACATCAATGGCCCGTGAGTTATTACGCACAATGTTGGCGAAGGTCTTTAATACCTCATCGCCGGTGGCGTGACCGTAACTGTCATTAACTCGCTTGAAAAAATCCAGGTCCAGCATTAACACCACGGCTACATAATGAGGTAATCGCGCCACCTTCGCCCTTTCTTGCTCCAGCCGCTCCAAAAACACGCGACGGTTGAATAATCCTGTTAATGGATCGGTACTGGCGAGCTTTTGTAACTGCGCTTCCATCGCCTTGCGCTCGGTAATATCTTCTTTAATGCCGATAAAATGAGTGATTTCGCCTGCGCCGTTTTTTACCGATGCAATGCTCAGTTCCTCATGATACAAACTGCCATCCTTGCGCTTATTAATCAGTTCTCCGCGCCAATGCCGGCCGGCCATAAGATTTGCCCACATGTCTTCATAGAAGGGTTTATCTTGTAAGCCGGATTTGATTAATTCATTCGGTTTGCTGCCTACCGCTTCTTGCGGGCTGTAACCGGTTAACCTGCCAAAAGCGGAATTAGCCCAGATAACGGTTGTCTCCCTATCGGTAATAACAATACCATTGGCCGCGGCTTCCAATGCGGCTATCAGCAAATTGTTACGCGCCTCCATTTCGGTTCTGAGCAGCGCATAACGAACCACTCGCCCTAAGCCATCATAGCCAAAATCACCCTTGACCATGTAATCCAAGGCTCCCGCCTCCAGCGCGCTCAGCGCAAAATCGGTATCTCCGCGCCCGCTAAGCACCACGATAGGAACGCCTCTCGCCATGACTCGCGCGCTATGAACGGTCGCCAAGCCCTCTGAATCAGGTAATGACAGATCCAGCAGCATCACATCAAAAGGCAAGGTAGCCAAACATTGCTGCGCTTCAATCAGTGATTGAGCCCAAGTCACATCAAAACGCGCGCACTGCGCTTGTTTCAATTTCATTTTTACCAGATGCGCATCGCCGGCCTCGTCTTCGACCAGCAGCACCCGAATCCCTTCAGCGCGGTTCATGGCTTGCAATCCTGCGGCAATCGCACCAGACCAAACCAATACTCGCCAATCTGCCGGATAGCTTTAAAATACTGCGGCATATCCACCGGCTTGGTAACATAACTGGCCGCGCCGAGCTGATAAGAACAGGCTACGTCTTTTTCAACATTGGATGTCGTCAGCACCACGACAGGAATGCTTTTATAGCGTTCATCGGCCTTGATAACAGCCAAAAATTCGCTGCCGTTCATGCGCGGCATATTCAGGTCGAGAAAAATCAAATCAGGGCGCGGCGCATCGGCATATTTTGCTGTCCTGTTTAAAAAATCCAGTCCCTCGCGCCCGTCAACGACATGATGCAGATTCGCCGGCACCTTACCTTCTTTTAATGCCATCCTGACCAAATAGGCATCCGAGGGCTCATCTTCCAACAGCAAAATCTCAGCGGAATGAGCATTAACAGGGTCGTTCATTAGAAACATCTCTTGTAAATTGGTTCACGGCTGCATGCACAGAACGATCGCATAACCCGGCATTTATCCAGGCAAATCAAATAAAACGGTAGTGCCGCCGCCCGGCGTTTCGTGCAATGTCACCGAACCGCCGCAACTTTCAACAATACGTCGAACAATAGCCAGGCCGATGCCGGTGGAATTTTGATCTTCATGCACCTGCAAGCGCTCAAATACCCCAAAAACACGCTCCCGATATTCTTCCGGAATACCGATACCGTTATCCGCAACGCGATAGATCACCCGCCCCGCTTTCAATTTTCCGCTGATCCGTACATGCGGTGCAAGCTCAGGATGACGATAGCTCAAGGCATTATCCAACAAAATATTGAAAATATCTTTCAGGCGGGGACGGTCAATACAAACCGGAGGTATGCCATTGTAATCCACCTGCGCCCCCGTTTCACGCATTAGCGATGCCCGTTGCTTCAGCAGATTGGCAATAACCTCCGATACAGCAATTTTTATGGTGGGGCTGCGCGGCTGATCGGCGGCAAGATACAGTTGAATGTCGCGTACCAGCGCGCTCTGCCGCCCCGCGCCTTGTTGAATGAAGTGCAATGAAGCTATGGCCTCTTCGCTTAACTGTTCTGTTGGTATCTGCGCTTGCAAGCTTTGCACAAAACTCATCAGCCGCCGCGCGGGTTCTTGCAGATGGTGTGCGGCAATATGCGTAAATTGATGCAATTCTTCATGGGCACGCGCCAGCTTATTTTCTATTTGCTTGCGCTCTGTGATGTCCACACACGAGCCTATATAGCCGAGAAAGTTCTTATCATCGGCAAAGCAGGGAACGCCGGTATCGAACAACCAGCGGTATTCGCCGTCATAGCGGCGCAAACGGTATTCCATCGAAAAGCTTGCCCGCCGGTCGAAGGCCGTTTCATACACATCAAGACAATACTGATGATCATCAGGATGTACGTATTCAGCCCAACCGCTGCCTTGCTCCTGCTCCAGAGTGTGGCCGGTAAATTCCAGCCAAACCTTATTGAAGTAATAACAGAGCTTATCGGTGCCCGACTGCCAGATCAGCACCGGCGCAGAGTCCGCCAGCTTACGGAAGCGTTGTTCGCTCTCACGCACGCGCGCAGTCAGGTCTTCAGCCATTTTAGCAGCGTTGACACGCATGTTGAGATAGGAGCGCAACAGCAAAAACAGCAGCAAACTGCTAAAGACTCCGGCACTCAGAATGATCCACGTCTTGCTGTAATCAGTACTGCCCTGCGTGCCGGTAATCTGCTCGAACTGCAATGTCCACACCGTACCATTAAAGTCGGTTGTTATTTCCCTGATGGACGAGGGCTTGGCGGTCTCAACATAAGACTGTTCAGTATTGCTATAAAGCAACTTGTCCGCTTGCACAGTGGGTCCGTCATAAACGCGGAAATGCGCATGCGTTTGTGTCTTGCCGTCAAAATCCGGCACCAGCTTGTCGAGCAAATCGCCCATGCGAAAAGGGCTGTACACCCAACCCAGCAATGCAGCCCGACGCTGCTCAACAGTATCGACAGGCCGGTTTTTTTGATAAACAGGCACATACATCAAGGTTCCCGCCTGCACATTCTCAGTCATTTCCTGAACCAGGGTCACTTTCCCCGACAAACTGACCCGATTTTCGTCCCGCGCCTGTTCCATTGCCGCACGGCGCACCGGTTCGGAATACATGTCAAAGCCAAAAGCGCGTAAATTAAGCCCGGTAAACGGTTCCAGATAGATGATAGAGGTGTAAGCGTCGCGCTTACCTTCCGGGCGCACCGCGTACTCAGGAAAACCTTCGGCGCGTAGTTGCGCTTGGTGTGCGGACAATGTCTTGGCCGGAATCCAGGCTGAAAAACCCAAGCCCTGAATGCCGTTAAAATGTTCATCGCTGCTTAGGCGCCGGACATAATTACGCCACTCGCTGCGCGTTACGTCTTCTGATGAATCGAACAGCGCTGCGGCGCCCAACAATGTTTGCTTATGCGCATCCAGCCGCGCCGCTATTTTTAGCTGGGCTTCATCACAATAAAAAGTAAACTTGCGATATTCATCCCGCTCTATGTCGAGCTTTATCCAATAGCCAGCCACCCCCGTTCCGAGCAGACTGATTAACAACACCGCCCAGGGCAGTATGATTCGCGCATAGTGTTTGGCGACTAATTCCATAGGATTGACCATATTTCTATGCCGTATTTACCGCATTCACAGCGGGCAATTCAAACCAGAACAGACAGCCCTGCCCTTCGCCCGCCGATTCCACGCCGATAGTGCCGCCATGATGCTCGACAATCTTGCGGCACAAAGCCAAACCGACGCCGGTGCCTTCAAAGCGGCTGCGCGCCTGCAAACGCGAAAATACCTTGAACAGCCGATTCATTTGGCTCGGCTCGATACCGATGCCGTGATCGCGCACTTCAACCCGTAATAATCCGGCGCAGACCGTTCCATGAACCTGGACCTTGGGCGGTTGATGATCTTCATGATATTTAAGCGCATTGCCGATCAGGTTTTGCAACAGGCGCGTTAATTCGTCACCGCTGGCAAACAATTCGGGCCAATCGCCCGTCACTTGGATGTCCCCGCCGCAGGCATTGAGCTCAGGATTAAGAAAAGCCAGTGCTTCGTCTAAAGCGTCTCTACTGCTCAGCAGTGTTTTAGCTTCAAATTTTCGCCCAACCCGAGAATAATCCAGCAACGATAAAATCATCGCGTCCATGCGTTTTGCACCGCTAACCGCGAAATCAAGAAACTGCTGCGTTTCTTCATCCAACTGCCCGATCAATGCGTTTTCGATCAGCGATAAATAGCTGGTGACCATGCGTAACGGCTGGCGCATGTCATGGGATACCGCATAAGCGAATTGCTCCAGCTCTGCGTTGGATCGGGTGAGTTCGGCCTCGATTTGTTTGCGCAGGGTAATATCGTACAGCACGGCCAAATATAATCTTTCACCATTATGATTAATCACCGCTGCAGCCAACAGCACGGTTTTAATGCTATTGTCCTTACAACGAATAGCCACTTCCATAGGCGGGGAGCCAGCCTGTAACTGCTTGGCTTTTGCCAGCGTCTTTTGCCAATTAGACTCGGCCCAATGCCGGTAATCCGGGGCCGGGCAGGCTTTCGCCCACCAGTCTGCCAGCGTTGGAATATCATCTACGGTGTAGCCAAAGGTTTGCACAAACTCTTGATTCAGGAAGGTAATGTTGAACTGCCCATCATTCAATGCCATCGGCACCGGTGAAACATCGATAATCAGACGAAATTTCGCCTCGCTGTTTTTTAGCTCATCTTCCATGGCCTTGTGCTCGGTGATGTCGCGGGCGGCGGCGAACATGCCAAGTACATTGCCATTGTCGTCACGGTAGACGCTGGCGTTATAGAGCACGTCGGTGACTTTGCCGGACACATGGCGAATAGCCAGCGGATAATCAGTCACAAACCCTTGCGAAAACACTTGCTGATAGCCGGCGCGCGCTTTTTCAGGATCGGTGAAATAAGCTGCAAAATCGCTGCCGACCATGCTGTCCCGGCTAATGCCCGTCACCTGCTCGGCGGCGGTGTTGGCATCGGTGATCTTGCCGGTTGCACTGACCGTCATCAACGGATCCAAGCTCGCTTCAATCAGGCTGCGAGCGTATTGAGAGGCGGCTTGGGCAGTTTCTTCCGCTTTTTTGCGCTCGGTGATGTTTTTATGACTGATTACCACGCCCGGTTGCGAGCCTTGTAACGGCAATGCCGTCATCTGGAACCAACGTTTCTCCATGAGCGAGTGGCACGGGTACTCCAGATGGAATATCTCCCGTTCCCCCCCAAGCACTTCCATTACGCCGGCTAAAGAGTCATTTGCCTCAGCGCCGCAGGATTGACACATGCAGACGTCCAGATAATTACACCCTACCATATCGTAACCGGACTCCGACAAGCCATTTTCTCTGGCAAACTGGCACCATGCGTCGTTGACGGCAACGATGACGCCTTGCGCATCCAGCACGGCGATATGCGAACTCAACGAATTAAGTATGCTGGCGTTAAAGGCATCGCTGTTGCGAAGTTTTTCTTCCATCTGCTTGCGCTCGGTAATGTCGCGAACATAAGCGCTAAAAGAATATTCCCCCTGCCGTTCCAATGCATTGACAGTCAGCTCTATCGGGAGTTCCAAAGCGTTGGCATGCAAGGCCATGGTCTCCAAACGCGTGCCGATAATGTTCGCTGTACCGGTCGCCATAAATCGCGATAAACCTCGCCGATGTTGTTCCCGATAAGCCGAAGGAATGATTAAACCTGCCAATTCGCGTCCTAGTGCCTGCTCGGCGGAATACCCGAAAATATGCTCGGCTCGACTATTCCAGGCTGTTATGTTGCCGTTTCGGTCCATGCCAATCATTCCATCCAGCGCTGAATCCACCAGCATCTGCGTACGCTCGACATTTTCTTGTAACGCAACATTAGCGGCGCGCAATGCTTCCTCGGCCGTTTTTCTTTGTTGTATCTCCGCTTGCAGCTGTGCAGCACTGGGTAATGATAAGGCGCGGGGAATAATCCTCCACATCGACACCGCGGTGGCAACCGAAAAAATCGCCGTAAACCCTTTAAACCAACCATCCAGCCAATATAGCGGTACCCAGATCATGATAACCGCCAGCAAATGCATGGTGCCGCAGGCAACAATAAAGCCGGCAATCATGGCAATCAACCATGAATAAGGCACATCTTTACGCTGCCGTATAAAATAAACCAGCATCATTGGAATGGAATAAAAAGAAAGCGTCATCAGCAGGTCTGTGATGACGTTTAACCAAAGTAATACGGGACTCCACGACAGGCAATAGCCATGCGGAATCAGGCCTTTAAGGCCCAAAAGGTCGATCAGTGATTGCATGTATCAGGTATGGGATGAAGTGGATTTTCCGGATGGCCTTAACGCCCGTATGCTTTGGTAAATAATGGGGTATCCCAACACCAATGCCTTAGCGATCCGTCTCTTTATAATTCCAGATTTGCAGCAGGCTTAGCGTTGCCAGCATCAAAAAGGCCAGCAATGTCCAGGCGGGCATGCTGAAACCCAGCAGAGTCCAATCCACCTTGGCGCAATCGCCGGTACCGCTGAGCATTAACTTGACTGTTTCAGACAAGGGGAAGTTTTGCATCACATAGTCCAGGCCGGGACCGCATTCCGGCACCTTATCGGCAGGCAAATGCTGTATCCAGACATGCCGGGTTGAAATTGCCGCGCCGCACAAAGCCGTTACTGCGCCTAAAACGGCATAAGCCTTGGTGCCGGCCGGCCCCGGATTGTGGAGGACCGCGCTTAAAAAAACCAGACCCGTCAGCAGAATGGCGATGCGCTGGGAAATGCATAAGGGACAAGGATCAAGACCTTGAACGAATTGAAAATAAGCACCCATCGACAACAAAAACACGCAACCGAGAAAGCCCAGGAAAAACCAGATTCGCGAATTAAATTTTAACAATTCCAACATGATTGACTGCCTTTATAAAAAATTTATTGTATCTATTGAACTAAATTAATAGAACACGGCTGGTTCGAGGCGAAGACTGAAAGGCAACAGACGAAAGCCTGTTTATCCGTATTCTTCAAAACCAATCCATATAAGCTTGTAGTTCCCAAGCGTCTGAGGCTGTGAAAGTATTCGGTTTAAGAGACTTACCACGAAGGATACAGAGAGCACGGAGTTTTGAATATATTGAATTAATAGAATTATTTCCTCCGTGTCCTCGGCAACTGCTCCTGCGTTGCCTACAGGGATGTAGGTACTCAGCGTGAGCAGGAGCGGAAGCTGCGCCTAAAAGCGCCTACTTTCGGTGCTCTCGGCAATTGCTCCCTGCATTGCTCTACCTCCTGCATAACCCACAGGGATGTGGGGAATGCAGATTTTGCATGGAGCAAAATATCTGCCCTTGCAGTCGTTCGTGTTCTCTGTGCTAAATAATTCTCTCAGCTTGATTTGGATAATACTTTCACAGTCACCCCGGCTTCTACCTGGCCCCCAAACAGGAGCTTGGGGACTCGCGTACACTGCCTTTATAAAAGCTATTATTCTATCTACCGATTATTGACAAGCCTGTACATCCCATCCAGCACCAGCGAATTAGGGCTGACCACCCCGATAATCTTATTATTCTCAATCACCGGCGCCCTGACCAGATTATAGTCGGCAAACAAGCGCGAACAATAGCGGATGTCCATGTCCGGATGCACCGAAATCACCGGTTTATTCATAATTTCATAAACGTTAATCCGATCCGGCGCACGATCTTTCGCCAATACATGCCGCGCAATATCGCCGGAATTAATCATGCCGTATTCGTCGTCGTCATGGCGCTTATTGACGATAAGCACCGATGTTTTAAACGATTTCATCTTTTTCAGGGCATCTTCTACGGTTGCAATGCCGTCGATAGTAGCGAAGTCGCTTTTCATCACATCCCTGACCCGAATTAAAATGCGTGGTTCAATCATATTTTATCCTCAATTTCCTGGGTTAATTTTTCAACCTGATGCATAACGCCAACGGCATCCTCAACATCAATCTGAATCGCAATGCCGGTACCGGGCTTGTCATCGAATTGCGCGACCTTGGCGATAGCTTCCAGAATATGCCGGCTGAGATGTTCTTCGACCAGCAACAACAACACATCGCGCTGAACTTCCAAGGTCAAGCCGAAAAAAGTCTTCGATTGTTTCATGCCTTCGCCACGGGCATTATTGACTACGGTTGCGCCTTTAGCGCCGTTCTCCCGGGCAGTCTCCAGCACCAGGTCAGTCTTGTCATCCTCGACAAATACGATAATTAATTTGAAATGCATGGTGTTCCTCAGGTTTTGGGTGGAAGACTGTCTTTGTTACGCCATTGTGCAATTTGCGCGTAGCCCAAAACGGCAATGACGGGAAATAAACTGGCAAAGGCGATCAAACCGAAGCCATCCAGTAACGGGTTGCGGCCGGGCACGGCAGCGGCCAGCCCCAAGCCCAATGCGGTAACCAGCGGCACGGTAACCATCGATGTCGTTACCGCGCCCGAATCATAGGCCAGACCGATAATCAGTTTAGGCGCGAACCGGGTTTGTATCATGACGATGATATAGCCTCCGATAATATATAAATAAAGTTCCGAACCGGTAACGATCCGAAAGGTGCCGAGAGCGAGACCGAAACCCACGCCGATCGCAACAGAAATTCTTAAGCCCCAAGCCCGGATCGTGCCGGCTGAAATTTGTTCGGCTTTAAGGGCGACAGCAAGCAGGGAGGGTTCGGCCAACGCGGTTGCAAAGCCAATGCTGGCGGCAAAAATATAGACCCAGCAATACGATTGCCAGGCGACCGCCTGTGCAACAGGATCGATACCCAAAAAATCAGGCGTGGTCAACTGCGATGCCATCAGACTTCCCAGCGGAAACAATGCTAAATCCAGCCCTTCCAGAAAGAAAACAATACCCAGCAAGACATAGAAGAAACCGATAATAGTTTTTCTGGGGTGAGGTAAAGGCTTGCGGATTACCAACAGCTGGAATCCAATGATAGTGCCGACGATCGGTAAAATATCTCGACAGGTTTCCAACAACTTCAGCGCAAAATGCATTAACCAGTCGAACATAATGACGACAACCGGAAAAACATCGCGACCGATTGCCAACAGCTCCAGTGCAAAATGCGTTAGCCAGTCGATCATATCGCCATTCCGTAAGCCATCACAAAAATCGCCGGCATCAAAGACGCCAAGACCACAAGACCGAAACCGTCGGTTATCGGGTTGCGGCCTTTGATTGAGGTCGCCAAACCGACGCCCAGCGCAGTCACCAGAGGAACGGTAATGCTCGACGTAGCGATGCCGCCGGAATCATAGGCAATGCCGATGATCTCGACAGGTGCGAAAGGCGTCATGACGGCAATACAAACATAAGCGAAGAAAACCGGGTAATACACCGGCCAGCCCCGGATAATTCTCAAAACGCCGACCAGAATAGCCAGACCGATAGACAACGCAACGGTTATGCGCAGCCCTAGCGCATAACCGGCCTTTGCCGTATCGGTTTGTTCTATCAGCTTGCCATTACTGGCGATGGTTGCGGCTTTTTCGGCAACCGCGATCAGCGCCGGTTCGGCGATTGCAGCGCCAAATCCCAGGCAGAAAGCGAAGGTCAACAGCCAAAATAAACTGCCTTTGCGGGCAAACGCATAAGCCATCGACTCTCCGAGCGGGAATAAGCTTTGCTCAAGCCCTTGAATAAACAGAGTAAGACCAAGAATAACGAACAGAGCGCCACCGATTAAACTGCCGACGTCGGGAATAGGTTGCCGGATAATCAACACCTGGAATACCAAGACAACCGCAAGAATAGGCGCCAGGTCTAAAAAACCGCTGAACAGTTGCTTAATAAATGGGTTGTTAGACATTCAATCTCTTTATCTGGTTTTTTAAGGGTTTTTGCTGCAAATCCGGTATCGCAACAATTTTCAGGCGCTTTGAAATGCAAGCTCCGAACCGGAAACTTATACTCAGGCGCTTATTTAATCATATTTTCCGGTAATTCAATTCTTACTGTACCCGACATTCCGCGGTAAATACAAAACCAATGCCCTGCTCAGTGTTGTCGGCGCCGCCAATCTGGCCGTGGCTTATGCCGAAGAAGCCGACTTGAGCCGCTTGCAGCCGGGCGCGGAAGGCCTGTTTTACCCGGACGGGGCTGACCTGCCGGCATTCCCGGTGCGGGTGCTCAGCATTGACCGGGCCGGCGCCCGGCAACTGACGCTGGTGGAACTCGCCTCCCGTTATGGGGGAGCCATCGCGGTCCGCGAAGATGAGCAGCACCGGTTGATTCCTGAACAAGGCGTTTACCGCCTGCTGTTGCAAGCCGCAAATACCGTATCCGCGCAGCCCATTACCGTGCGCGGCCGACTGGCGTTGAGCACGCCGCCGGAAAGTCTGGCCGGGCGCCTGGTGCGTTCGGCGATGGCGATATTGATCAGGGAAAGCGGCTGGTAGGGAGCGCCGTGCGCGCCTTTTCAATTTGAATCTGACCGGGATTTATATCTAAAAACTCTGGCTTAATCAGCCGACCCAACGGGAACAACGCCATTTCCAGGCTTTTTGGAAAGCATGCAATACCGATCAGCATTTCTTTTGAGATGCGCTAACAGTCTGCGAATAACCAGCAACTGAAAGCCGACGATAATCGCAGCAATCGGCAAAGCATTCCGTCGATAATACCTTGGCGTACTTAACAATCAGTTGTCTAAACATATTGTCGCCTCAAAATCGTCACACAGCTTATCAACCAAGTCATCCATTTCCTTGAAAAAATAATCTCCCACTTTCTGGCGGTTTAGCGCTCTGTAGCGACGATATAGCTTGGCAAAGTCATCGTAGATTTCCGCTTCCGATGCTTGCGACTTAATTTTGACGATTAATCGCTCGCCCTCATTGGCGGTCTGGACATAGCCAAAAAAATCTTTAATCTTTGAGTCAAAATCCAGAATCATCGACCCAACCAAAGCCTCTTGCTCATTGCGTGCGGCAATGATCTTTAGAATATCAAACTGAGAACCACCGCCATACTCGGCCCCCTCAGCCACCTTCAGCGGCTTCTTTTTCTTTTCTGTCGGCTCATAAGTGACGACTTCGATAATCCCAATCTGATTGTCAAAATACACTTCAATCGGGTCTTTCACATCGTCAGACCGGTGCATCATGTTATAGAGCGTATTAAACTTGCGCCAGAAAAACAAAAAGCCCGGCTCGCTATATTTGGCCTCAAGCTCGATCACATATTCAATGCGATTGAGAATAGTGAAATACTGCGCCGCCTTGGCTTTGATGTCCGCAGTGTGTTGAGGGTTAGCGTCGATGTATTCTTTCAAGCCGCTTTCAAAGTCCAGGTAGCTTTCCGGGGCTTCACGCTTGGCTTGGTCTTTGTAAATCGCCATAAATACTGTAAAAAACTTAGTAAAGGTATCCGATTTTTTCAGCTCTATCAGCAGAATATCCAATACCTTCTTGTCGCCAAACGGGTCAAAATCGCTCACCACCACATCGGAAAAATGTTCGAACGCGTCTTTGATGTTTTGCACATTTACATTGTTGTAGGAGAAATCGACAATCTTGCAATCGTTCTTATATTTAGCGGTGCGATTGACGCGGGAAATGGTTTGAATGGCGCTGATGCCTTTAATCTCTTTATCCAGAAACAAGGTATGTAATCTTTTCTCATCAAAGCCGGTTTGCAGTTTTGCCACCACAATCACCAATCCGTTTTTATTCAGCGCAAAGCTTTCCAAAACCTTTTCTTCGGATAAGCCGCCATTCAGCCCGGTAGCGCTTTGCTCGTCCTGATTATTCGAATACACCACATGAATCGGAGCATCAGCATACTTTGCATATTTAGGGCGTTTCACCAACTCCTTAAAATACCTGGTCACTGCCTGCTGATAAGCAATCGCTGCTTTAATGGAATGCACCGCCAGCATAGCCTTGCCCGTGCCGCGAATTTGGCGATACACATCTTTCACCAATAAGTCCGCCACATACTTGGCGATGGCATCGATGCGTTCACGGTTTTCATAGACCTGTTTTTTCTGAGCGTCTTTGTATTCTTTTTCGGTGAAACCTTCCAGCAGATTGCCTGGCAAATCGAACAACATTTTGGACGCCACCGGCACAATGTTTTTCAGCGGATTCAGGATAAAACCATCCTCAATCGCCTCTTTCATCGTGTAACTATCGAAAGGACGCCAAAGTTTTTCGCTTTCGGCATAACCGCTGAATTCGCCGAATCGCGCCAGCGTATGGTCATCGGGAGTGGCGGTAAAGCCGATAATCAGGTTCTTTTTGGTACTGACCTCGGCATACGCGGCATTATCGAACGGCCTTTGCAGTTCGTCGAAAATACTGACCATTTCTTCATGCTGGTCGCCGCTGTTGGAGCGGTGAATCTCGTCAATCAAAAACACAATACGCAGCGTGGCAAGTTTTTGCAGTACATCGGCATCCAGCATCTCGCGCACCGAACCGAATTTTTGCAAATTCACAATCACCAGGCGGGTATCCGATGCCAGCGCCTGTTGAAAGGTTTTTTTATTGGTAGCTTCCACGTACATGCGATTATCGATGTTCATATTCAACATCAGCGAATCAATCTGGCTACGCAGTTGCAGCCTGTCCACCACGATCATAATTTTGTCGTAGACGTATTCGCCATCCCGGCGCAAATCTTTCAGCTGCAATGCAGACCAGCCGATGATATTGGATTTGCCGAACCCTGCCGCGTATTGCATCAGCAAGGAATACACGTTTTTGTTATTCGAATAGGCTTTGCGCTTTTCCAGCAGCTCTTTTTTCTTGGCTTCGCCTACGCCCGCCAACTGTTTTTCCAGCAGTTTTTCAAAATAATCGGGCTCTTGCTCGTGCGCCAAAAACTCATCAATCTTGGCCATGATTTTATCGGTGCCGAATTTCTGCTTGGGCCGTGGCGAAATTAAATGCCCCGTTTCGTTTTTAACTTCTTTCACGCCCTTGTTAACGTACACATCGCGCTCAATAAAGTTGTAATACAAGATTTCTTTCTCGATAAAGAATTTGCCATACAGCGCGGTAAACAACTCTTTCAACTTGTCTTTCTTCTCGGCGTCCGGCCTCAGCAGCGGATAAGGCTTAAATACTCCGCGGGCTTTTTTCTCAAGCTCTTCGCGATCATATTTTCCTTCGCGGCAGGTCGCTAAAATTTCGTCAAAATAATCCGCAATCGTGCGGATGGCAAAGGTCTCGCCAACGTCAGTGGTGGTGATGTGAATGGCTTTTTCAAAAATCTTCAGGAAGTCTTTGCGCTCAACCTGCTTTTCATAATCGCTCAACATCGTATTGCTGTCGATATGCTGGTGATAAACTTTTATCGCGTCGAAGTAATCTTTAATCACCTTACCACGGCCATTTTTAGTGGCGTTCTGGTTGGTGTAGTTGTTTTTTAATTCGCTGTAAGCCAAATAAATGCCGTTCACAAACAACACAATATCCGGGCGGAAAGAGAACACCTGCTTGCCCTGGTAGCTGTATTTATAGGGCAGTTCCTGCACCACGGAAAAAATGTTCTCATCGAACAGCGCATTGTCGTGAATCACGCTGTCGCCGGTGTAAAACAGATGCAGCTTGATGCCCTGCAAGCTGATGGACTTATTGGCATTGATAAACAAAGCCATATTTCGGCTGCTGGCGATACGCTCCTGGATCAGTACAATCAACTCTTGCAGCAATAGCTTTTCATTGCCCCGGTATTTTTTCAGCAGGGTTTCATAGGGCTTTTTGTTCAACTCGGTGCCGGAAATAAACGCCTGCAAATCCTCTTCAATAATCAGCGCTTGAGTGACGGTATTGGCTTTGACTTCCTTATAGCCCAAGCCCTCCCGAAAGAATGGGATTAAAAACTTATCTTGCAGATGGAGTTCATTCATTAGGCTTACTGACCTCTGGCTTGACGGTAATGTAACGTTGATTGGGGCTGGAAGGCTTGTCGGGAATGGTTGGTACCAGTTTGCCGGAGGCAATAAGGGGCAGTAAAAAGGTATCGCGAAAATGCTCACGATGGCTTAAGCCGAGATGCTGCATCATTTCTTTCGTTGAACGGGGAACTGCGCAAAACTGTAACAGCTCGTCAGCTTGATCGGTAACCTGTCCGGTAACCTGTCCGGTAGCCTGTCCGGTAGCTTGTTCGAAACCTTCGGCATAAGGCAACACCAGCCGAATAAAATTGGCGGTAAAACGGTAAACGCTACGGGGATAATACTCAAGAATGCGCGGCACGCCGGAGCCCAGCTGCTCGACCATGTCCAAGTCCCGAAAAACCCGCATCAGCTCTTTATTTTGCGGCACCGAATAACCCATAAAAAACTCTTCTTCATCGAATCCGGAAGGCAGGCCTCCGGCAGAAGTAATCTCCAAACGATCCGCAAAAAGCTCGAATTTGGGCGGCACTTCATTGCTGTAATTATTGTGGATGATCGCGTTGATAACCGCCTCGCGCAGTGCGACGGGATTCAATAACTTGCGTTCTTCACGCAGGTTCGGCGTAATGCGGGCAAAGGTTTTATTCTCGACCTTGAGCTTTTCCAGCACCGCTTTGGTAGCCTTCACCAACGAGCAATAGCCGTACTCTTCATTTTCGATCAGATTCACCCTATCAGTACCTGCGTACTTGGCAACCTTAATCGACAAGCCGTTAACGTCCGAAAGCAAGTAAGCGGCATAGTTGTAAGCGCCATCTTCGGTCAGCAGTTCCAGATTACGCGCGAACCGGTCATTCAGTTTTAACGGCGTTTCGCTGTAATAAATTTTCAGCTGTTCGAAGCTCAGCGCTTGCTTGCGCGATTTTATGGTGCCGATGGAATTGCGAATCCTGCCTGCAAACAAATCCTCGATCATCCTGACCGGCATAGGTTCCGAGGCGCTGCCGATCCGGATATAGCAACCCTTGGCCGACATGCCCATTTTGGACAAGTAATACGGTTTTTCGGAACCGCCGGCTACGGTAATTTTGACGATCTTTTTTTCATCGCGGGTTTCGGCGATCACGTCAAACAAGCCCATCGTTGAAGGGCTGATGTTATTTTTAATGCGATCCTTGATTTTCAGTTGCAAAGTATCGGCATCGGTAACGCCTATGACTTTCTGTATTTTGTCGTCAATGCCGATATAAATCACGCCGCCGTCGCGATAATTAAGAAAAGCAATCACCTCTTTTTCGAGCGTATCGGTCAGTTCGCGTTTGAGTTCGATGCGGTTGGATTCTTGCCATTCTTTTTGCATCAGGCCACCTTGATTTTCCCGGTCACCACATCGTTAATCAGGGTAAGGCGCAGTTCCTTGAGCTTGTCGATTTGACTGTTGATGGTAGAGATTATGCGGTCGATGTGGGCGGTTTTTTCGTCGAGGTAATTGGCGATGGCTTTTTGCTCTTTTTTATCCGGCATTACGATAGGTAAGCATTCAAAATCAATTGTCTTCATTTGAAGAGAATTTGGACGAATACCTTGGAGATACTTTGAATAACCAAAGACATAAAGGTCTGACCGCATCAGGTAATGAAGAAAGGGGCCAACAATAGTATGATTAAGATGGTATGCACGATAAGCTGGACTTACATAGCCTCTATGCTGTGAAACGCCAATACCACGGTAATTGAGCCACATGGTATTTACTACAAGCTGACCTGGGTGAACGACACGATAATCTGCCAACTCTTCTTTTGTTCGCATCTGTATTTCATTCTCATAAACCTTAACTTCGATACCACGGTAGCCTGATACGGAAAGCATTTCTCCTACAGGATTAAGGCCATTTTTTTCCTTGCTCTGTGCAGAGTAATCCTTCAGTCGCTTCACCTCCCAATGTGCTGGTACTTCACCTATCCACTCAACCCCGCTGTCTTTCATCGGCACGGTTTTATCCAGCCCACGGATGACGGTTTCGTTGATCAGGGATTGTTTGAGCTTGCCGTACTGTTCCGCCTTTTGGCTGAGCAGGTCTATTTGGCGGTCAATCTGCGCGGTTTTGGTGTCGAGGTAGGCTGCAATGGTTTGTTGCTCGGATAGTGAAGGAAATGGAAAGCTTATGCTCAACAGCTTTTCTTGACCAAGATTTTTCATGCTTGGACTCGTACCCGTAGCAAGTGTCGAGAGCAAAAAACGGAATGCACTACAGCCTATTAGCAAGCTCAACCATTTAGAATCCAGCTTTACATTTGTCAAGAAAACAGTCTGCCACAGCCTATCTGGCAAAAAGAGATTCGGGTAATCTTTGGGAATGTATGCACTTGCACCAACGAGCTGTGGTGTATTCATTCTACTGATAATAATTCTTCCAACACGAACAGATACACATACCCTCTCTATTTCTGTAGGCCAGACACTTTTATTTTGATTGGGAAGAAATGTGCCTTTACCGACGCAGCTAGTCTTCAGTACACCAATATTGTCGCCTTCAACTGGCTCATCAGAGGCATTTACACTGACGCCTGATTCCAATTTCGCAATAACATCTTTTAATCTCAAATTAGGCCAACAACTTGGTGTCGCGCTAATCCACTCAACCCCGCTGTCTTTATAAGCCTCATAGCGATTTATACTCTGCAACTTCATGACTGCATTTCCTGTGCTTCTATGCTCAGGGCATAAAGCTCATGCAGCTTGGCTTGTATCAGCTTTTTATCGGGTAATTGGGTTTGATATTGGGCAATCAGCGTGGGGGACAGTGTCCGACTGAGCGCGTACTCCACCACTTCATCATCTTTATCACTGCACAGCAGTACGCCTATACTGGGGTTTTCGTGCGGTTTTTTTACGTCGCGGTCTAATGCTTCTAAATAAAAGTTAAGCTGTCCGATATGCTCAGGTTCAAATTTGCCAATTTTGAGTTCAATCGCCACTAACGCCGATAAGCCGCGATGAAAGAACAATAAATCAATATAAAAATCTTGGTTGCCCACTTGCAAACGATATTCTTCGCCGATAAATATAAAATCGCGCCCAAGCTCTAAAATAAATTGTTTCATGTTTTGCACGAGCGCGGCTTGCAAGTGCGTTTCGCTGTGTGTTTGCGGTAGCCCCAAGAATTCTAAAACGTAGTTATCTTTAAAAGTGCTATCTATGCGGGGGTGCAATTCTCTCAGCACTGCTGAGAGTTTTTGATTGCCGATGGTAGTGCGCTCAAACATGCAAGCGTCAATTTGCCTTTCAAGCTCACGTGATGAATACTTGTCTTGGATGGTTAAATGTAAGTAAAACGCGCGTGCTTCGGCGGTTTTACAGCGCGAAAAGATAATTGTATTGTGCGTCCATGGCAATTCTCTCACCAGTGATGAGAGTTTTTCATCACCTTGATACGTTTCATAAAGCTGCTTCATGCGCCATAAGTTTTTATCGCTAAAACCCTTGGCGGTCGGGTCATTATTGGCAATAAACTGAGCCAACTCACTCACCACACTTTTGCCCCATGCTTGCTCGCCCACCTTTTGACTGATGATGCCGCCAATGTGCCAATACAACTCAATCAGTGTGGTGTTGACTTGGGTGTAGGCTTTTTGCCGCGCTTGTTGGATATGCGTTAATACACGGGCAAAATCTTGAGCATATGCAATTTTATTCATGGCTGATTTCCCTGATCCGCTTGATTTAATGCAAACGCAATGCGGTCACTTTCCAGCAATTGTTTTAACTCGGTTTCGCTTGGTAAATAGAGTTGGTATTTTGAGGCAAAGAGATTGTTTTTGTCGTTAAGTACAGAGTATTTAGCCACGACATCGTCTGTATCAGCACACAGCAAAATGCCGATAGTAGGATTGTCGGTCGCCTGTTTTTCAAGGTCGTCAAACATTCGTACATACATATCCAATTGCCCAATATCTTTATGCGCTAATTTACCTGCTTTTATATCAATGACTACAAAGCATTTGAGCAGATAATTATAAAAAACAAGGTCTATAAAAAAATCCGAGGTTTCGGTGCGAATAAGTTTTTGCTGTGCCACAAAGGCAAATCCCTTACCTAACTCTAATAAAAATTGTTGCAGATGCTTAATAATCGCTGCTTCTAAATCTTTTTCTTTATAGGTAAAGTTAGCAGGCAGATTTAAAAACTCGAGCACATAGGGATTTTTAATAAAATCTAAATTTGCGTTTGTCACTGCGCCTATTTCTTTTGACGATTGATTGGCTAAAATACGTTGAAAATATTGGGTGCTAATGTTTCTATCCAATTTTCGTGTACTCCAGTGCTGCTGTATTGTTTCGGTCATATAAAACCGTCTTGTTTCTATGTTTTCAATCCTAATCAATAACCGATAATGTGACCAAGACAATTCGGGACACACTGCGTCCCATATTGGAAAACATTGATAAAACTGCCTAATCCGTCGTAGTTCTCTTTCATCAAATCCTTTACCTACATCGACAATCAATTTTTGTGACAATTCTTTTAATAAAAATTGTCCGTAACCTGCTCTTCCTTTCCCGTGTTGCTCTTCTTCGACAATACGTTTTCCGATAAGCCAATAAGCTTCAACCATGGCGAAATTAATCGCCGTTGCTGCCTTTTGCCTGGCAACCGTGAGTATGGTTTTTATTTCTTCAATCAATGCCGTTGATGCGTTTGTCATCGTCATAGCACCAACCCCGCTTCCAGCGCCTTTAACTCATTATCCAGCGCGGCGATTTCGTCCAGAATCTCGCCCACTTCGCGCAGCTTTTCCGGCTTGTAGAAAATCTTGTTGAAGTTGATTTCCACGCCGACGACGCTTTCCAGATATTCAAACGGCTTGCTGATGTATTTCGCCATAAAGGCTTCGATGGCCGCTCGATTGATGGCTTGGTCTTTATGGAAAGGAATGATCTCGTAATCTTTTTGGTAATCGGGTGTAAGTTCAACACTGATTTCAATGCGCTCGGCTTGGGTTTTGCTTGCTTTTTTCAGGGCGGATTTCACGACGATTTTGCCGCAACCCAAGGCTTCTTTTTTTCCGGCGCTTTCCTTAATCAAGGTTTCTTGGCTTACATCAAAATAATATCGCCCTTGGCTGGTAGTTATAACCAACGGTTGTTCTTTGTAATTCAGGCTGGCAATGAAGGGCTTGATGTCTTGCTCAAAGTATTCGGTAAGTGACATAGGATTGGCAGTGCCCGCGTTGATGGACATCAAAGGGCTTGCGTACTCGGCATTTTGTTCGCAGACCTTTATGTAGCCGTGCCGCTCGCCTACCTTGCGATAGTTATCGCTCTCGACGTGGGTTATAACAAATTCAGTCATTTCACGCTCACCGTTACTCAGACTTAAAGGCGTCAGTTTTTCGCTGGTTTTGCCTTCTTTTAGTTTCGCTGCAAAGCTGTTGCCGTGCTCATCGACGTTAGTGAGCAAGATGGCTTGTTTGTTGAAGTAGAAAAACTCTTTATCAAACACTTTGGCGTAATCGTTATCCTGGAATGCTGTGAGCGTGGCGACGATCTCAAGGCGGTTGGCCTCATCGACTTCCTTGCGCTTGGAGCCTTTGCTCTTTTTCAGGGGTTTGAATTTGTCGCTGGCGTTAATCAGCATCACTTTGTCTTTGTGGTGCAGCTGCTTGTTTTTATTCAACACCCACAAATAGGTGTAAATGCCGGTGTTGAAAAATTCATCGGTCGGCAGTTGTATCACCGCTTCGACCACATCGCTGTCCAGCATCCATTTGCGGATATTGCTCTCGCTCGAGCCTGCATCGCCGCTAAACAGCGTCGAGCCGTTGTGTACCACGACGCCCATGCCGACGCTGTCGAGCTTGGAAATAAGGTGCTGCATAAACAGCAGTTGTCCGTCAGAAATCGACGGTATGAATTTAAAACGCCCGGTTTTATCGTTGATGATGTCTTTATCGTAGCCTTTCCAGCTGACGCCATACGGCGGATTGGCGATGACTACATCAAATTCGTCGTTATAAAACTTGTCTTCTACTAAGGTATTACCGTGCTCGATTTTGGAATCGGGACGAAAGCGGCTTTCAATTTTGGCGAGCGCGTAGAGCGCGTCGTTCCAGTCTTGGCCGAAGGTTTGGGTCAGGCGTTTGAATTTTTGGTTAATGCGATCTTCGACTCCGAACAACAGGTTGCCGCCGCCGCAGCTGCAATCGTAGATTTTGAGCAGGGTGTCGGATTCTTCAATCTTGGAGGCGATGATTTCGGCAATCAGCGCGATCACATCGTCGGGCGTGTATTGCTCCCCGGCGGTTTCAGCCGAGATGTCCGCCCATTTGCGTTTGATGTGCTCTTCCAGTGTGGTAATTTCGGAGTTGTTGAACGGTTTAAGGTCAATCTCCGCCCATAATTTGGTGTAGCCCAACAAGACTTTTTTGGCTTTGAGCTTGTTGATTACGCCTTTAATGTCGAGAAATTTTTCGCCGTCGGAAGCATCCACGCCGAGCAGGTCTTTGGTCTCGCCATCGAAGCCTTTGAGGTAGGCATCAAAATCAATCTCGAACGATTTGTCGTTTTTACAGATGTCGGTTAACGACTGGTTCTTTTCGAAAATGAAAATGTTATAGCCTTGGCCTTCGTCTTTAATCATGTTGTAAAGATCGTCTTTGGCAATATTGGCAAAAGCTTGTTCGCCAATGTCGGCCTTGAGCTTATCGAACATGCGGATCAGGCGGCTTTCAATCATTGCTAAAGCAAAGAACGGCATCATGAATGACGGCCATTCGGATTCTTTAATGCCGCAACCACGTAGTAGATCGGCAGTTGCCCAGATTTTTGATTCGTATTGAAGGATATTGTTATTCATTATTGGGTTTATCTGTCCTTGGTTCTATTTTTCCTGAAATTTTAATGCTCAACCAGCCGCTCACCATCTCCCTATTGCCGGCTGGTGTAGGAAAGGAATAATTTTTTGGTGAAGTTATACAGATTATCGCACGGCATGACTATCGATCTTGGTGCGTATGCCATAACCGTACTTTATAGACAATGTATTCCTGAAACTCGCAGCGCATTTTACAGCGCCCAATAGGGTAAGACGAATCTCATGCGGCACAAACTCTTCTCGATATTAGCGTTGCTCTTCACCGAAGCAAGTTCCTCTGAATGTTTGTAAACAAAAATGCGGTTATTTTTCTGTACTACAGCCGCGGTAACGGTTTGGGGGCACGCAATTTCAGTGTTAAAAATGTAGCGTTTTGCCCTATCCGGCGAGCTCTCATCAACAGGTTAAAAGTCTGCATCCAGCGAGACCAATGCCGCTACGCCATAAGGATAAAATACTTATGCATTGCTACTTATGGATCACTTGCCGCCACTGGTGCTAAGTTATTATTTTCCGAAAAGCAAATAATCACCTTAGGAATTAAATATGGAAAAGACAATTTCTATTTGGGAAGGCACCGCTAAACAAGGCGGCACATTTTCTTCTCTCACAGGCCACAAAGAGGCTGACGTAGTGATCATCGGCGGTGGCATTACCGGACTAACCTCGGCAATGCTATTAAGCGAGGCGGGCAAAAAGGTCATTGTGCTGGAAGCGTTGCAGATCGGCCTGGGCACTACCGGGAATTCAACCGGGAACCTTTATATAACAGTCGACGAATATCTATCAGTCATCAAAAATAAATGGGGCCCCGAGGTTATGAAAGCCGTGGCCCACTCGCGGAAAGAAGCGATCAACCTGATTGAGGCAAACATCACTAAGTACAATCTTGACTGCGATTTTTACAGGACCTCGTTTAATCTTTTTGCTGAAGACCTTGATAAGGATATTGAAGAATTTATCGAAGAAGAACTCCAAGCGTTAACAGAAGCGGGAGCCGCGGTAAGCATAGGAGGCAATCCGGGGCTTCCTTTTGAAGTTGCAAAATCACTCACCGTTGAAGGGCAGGCACAATTCCATCCGCTCAAATACGTACGCGGGCTTGCAGAGATAGTAAAAGATACTTGCGAGATTCATGAGAACAGCCAGGTCATTGACTTTGATGAAGACGAAGGCATCGTTAAAACCAAGGACGGATCGGTAAAAGCCGCGCATGTGATCATGGCTACGCACACCCCCAAAGGTGTTTATGGGGTGCACACTGTTCTCGGCCCGTACAGAGAATATGGCGTGGCAGCCGAGTTGCTATCCGGTGAAATGCCGAGGGGAATTTTCTGGAGCCTGAATCAACCGAAACGTTCGGTAAGGTGTTTTAAAGACGGAGACAAAGACTATGTGCTGGTGATCGGCGATAAGTACAAGACCGGGCACGGAGACGATACCTCTGAATATATCCAAAGGCTCGAAAGTTATTTAACATCGCACTTCAACATTGGCCCGGTTACTCATGTTTGGGCAGGACAACAATACCGTCCGGCAGATAATCTCCCTTATATTGGAAAGCATGGCGACTTTATGTATTTCCTGACCGGCTTTGCTAGTGATGGGCTTGTTTACGGTACGCTTGCATCGATGATTGTTAGTGACATGATCATCGGCAAGGCAAACAAATGGCAAGATATTTATAAGTTAAGCCGGTTCACGCCTGTAAAATCTTTTACCGAGTTCTTCAAAGAGAACGCCGATAATCTCGTCCAATACTTGAAAGGCGCCCCTTCGGATGCGGAGGCCGATTCAATGGAAGAAGTACCGCCAGGTGAAGGAAAGGTCATTGAAAAAGAGGGAGAAAAGCTGGCGGTCTATAAAGATGAGAACGGAGTCAATCATGTTTGTTCGGCGGTTTGCACGCACTTGAAATGTACGGTTAATTGGAACCCTTCAGAAAAATCATGGGATTGCCCTTGTCATGGCAGCCGATTTAAAACCAATGGCCAAGTCATCGAAGGCCCGGCAGTAGCTGATCTGCCGGTAATAACCACATAACGAATATTCATCCATAGCCGATGTTGCCTTTCGTGGACCACGCTTTTTCTATCATGTGCGTGCGTAACATCTTCACGTTGAGCCCATTTTTCAATCAAGGTTTTTTAAACTTCACCACCTTGTTCAAAGGGCTCAAGTTGATTTCATCGATCACTATCTGCGCCCGTGAATTAAGCACGTAGGACACCGCCTCGGCGACATCTTCCGGTTCTATGAAATTGCTGTCATCATCGCCCGGCTCAAAAGACAACTGTTCAAAAAATGCCGTTTTGACCATGCCGGGATTAATCAGGCAAACTCGCACGTTGCTTTTGCCGCACTCTTCGCGCAGGGCCTGGGTAAAGCCGCGCACCGCAAACTTGGCCGCACAATATATCGCGCCTTTGCGACTGCCTTTCAATGCCGCTTCGGAGCCGATAAAAATAAGATCACCGTGATTCTTACGCTTTAACGCAGGCAGCAGCGCCTTGACCAAAAAGGCCTGACTGGTAAAGTTCAGGGTCATCAGGTCTTCGATTTGCGCATAGGAAAACTCTTCCACCGAGCCAAACTGGCCCATGCCTGCACAAAAAACCACGGCATCGATTTTTGGAAAGGCTTGCTCCAGCTCGCGGATTTTTTGCGGTATATCGCTTAGCCGGCTTAAATCCAGCTGCACGGGACTGAAGTTATCCAGTTGCCGGATAAACTTGCCGCTATCACGGGACATGCCGATGACATGATGGCCTTGTTGCAACAGGTTTCTGGCGATGGCGCGGCCTATGCCTGAGCTGGCTCCGGTCACCACAACGGTGCGTCTAATAGCATTCATAATTTGCTTCTCATTAAAAAATATTCACCACGAACGACTGCAAAGACAGATATTTGCTCCTCGGCAACTGCTCCTGCGTTGCCGAGACACGAAGAAATAAAACTTCGTGTCCTTCGTGTCTTCGTGGTGAATAAAAGCTTTAATCGCCTATTTCCCAACATTTCGAGTGAAATTACGTGCATGGAAAAAATTTGTCGGCTGGAATATAAGTTAAGAGCTGTTCGGTGCAGTAGTGCATCATCTCCTGCTCGAGTTCCTGCTGGTAAGACATCATGCCCTGCTGACTGACTAAGGGACTGGCGAAGAGTTTTTCGTCCGGATAAAGTTTATGGACTTTTTTAAAAAAACTCTCCGGCAACCTGAACACGCCGAGGCTGACCGAATGCAGCCGGTTTAGGTTGATACGGGAAAAAACCTGCTCAAACAATTCCCGGTACTGCTGTTGGTAGCCGGATTGATAAATCAGCGGATCGAAGCGCAGGCCGATTTGCCAGCCCTGTTGCTGCAATTTGACCAAGGCATCCAGACGCCGCTCGACCGACGGTGCCTTGGCTTCGACTTTGGCGGCTATTTGGTCAGGCGACAAGCTGAACGCCACGATGCAGCGAGGCAGCGGTTCGCGGTTTAGCAAACTTCTGACCTGGGTGCTTTTGGTTCTTAGCTCCAGCCAGGCATTGGGCAGCGTTGCAAAAAACGGCAGAAACTGCTCGGCAAAACCGGTGACCGGCTCCAAGGCCAGGCTGTCGCAATCGTAACCGGAAAAAAAATGCAGGTTTTCATCAGGTGACTCATCGCACAGTTGCCGGATGTCTTGCTGAAAATCTTCGTAATTGACAAACAGCACATAATTGGCCGACTGGTACATACCCTGCAAAAAACAGTACCGGCAATCGTACAGGCAGTTAAGCATGTGCGAGAAATAGTAGTTTCTTGCCGCACCGATGCCGTAACCCGCAGGCGCAGGCAGCGCAAAGTTTTTATATTTTTCGGCCAGTATCAGGGCGGGCTGTTGCTTTTGCAGGCGAAAGTTTTGCGCTTTGGGGTTAAACACTTCGCCGTAACGGCCGCAGGTTATTTTCCTGGCTTGCGGGAATCGCGCCACGATGTCCAAAACACGCGGGTGTTGCAGGATGGCTTCTTCTATATAAATGGTTTCAATCATAAGAGATTGTGAAAGTATTATTCTAAATCAAGTTGTAAAGATTATTTACCACAGAGAACACGAAGGTCACGAAGAAAACAATATTTGTCGTTCAATGCAATGAAAACTTCGTGTTCTCTGTGTTCTTCGTGGTTTTCTTTTTGTACCGTCTGGTTATCGTTTAGCGGGCCTAATGTAGCACAGCTTGCCCGCTCAAAAGGCTTGTGATTTATCACACTGACCCTATATAGGGTAAAATACTTTCAACTCAACAAATACTTCAACAACCATGAAAACAAATAAAATAGGTTTTATCGGCGGCGGCAATATGGCGTCCAGCCTGATCAGCGGATTGATTGCCAGCGGCCATGCTCCTGAGCAAATTTGGGTGTCGGATATTAACCCGGACACGTTGGCCGATCTGAAAAAACAGCTCAACGTGAACACGTCTTTAAGCAATGAGGACGTCGTCAATGCCGCCGATGTCGTGGTCTTGGCCGTCAAGCCCCAGACACTACACACTGTGGCGCAAAGCATTGCCGCACTGGTTCAGCAAAAGAAACCGCTGGTGGTATCGATCGCCGCCGGCATTAATCAAAACAGTTTAAGCCGTTGGCTAGGCACGGATACCGCCATCGTACGCTGCATGCCCAACACCCCGGCGCTGGTGTTGACCGGCGCTACCGCTCTGCATGCCAACGCCAAGGTGTCCGCTGAGCAATGCGATCTGGCGGAAAATATTTTACGCGCGGTCGGCATTGCACTGTGGGTTGACGATGAAGCCGAGCTGGACGCGGTGACCGCGGTTTCCGGCAGCGGCCCCGCCTATTTTTTCCTGCTGATGGAAGCCATGGAAAAAGCCGCCCTGGAACTGGGCTTGGGCAGGGAAACCGCGCGTTTACTGGTGCAGCAAACGGCGTTGGGCGCTGCCAAGATAGCGCTGGAATCGGCCGAATCGCCGGAACAGCTGCGCAAGCGCGTGACCTCGCCCGGCGGCACCACGCAACAGGCTATAGAAACTTTTGAGCAAGGCGGTTTTACCGAGCTGGTTTCAAAAGCCTTACACGCGGCACGAGACCGCTCAATTGAAATGTCTAAACAAATGGAGAATTCATAATGGATTCCAGCTACATGACCGACCCGGCTATTTTTATCATCGACTCGCTGTTTTCACTGTATATTCTGGCGGTGATGCTGCGCTTTTTATTGCAATGGTGCGGCGCCGACTTTTACAACCCCATCTCCCAATTCCTGGTCAAGGCGACGCATCCGCCGTTAAAACTGCTGCGCCGCTTTGTGCCGTCTATCGGCAAGATCGATACTTCTTCGCTGGTGCTGGTACTCGCCCTGCAAATGCTGGCCGATTTTTCGATACTGCTGCTCAAAGGCGTCGCTATCAGCATCGGCGCATTGACTATTTTATCGCTGACCCAGCTGGTTTCGTTGCTGATCAATATTTTCATCTACGCCGTATTCGCCAGAGCCATACTCAGCTGGATCAATCCCGGCACGTTTAATTCCGCATCGTCTATCCTGCACAGCCTGACCGAGCCTTTGCTCGACACCTGCCGCAAATTCATTCCCGACCTGGGCGGCATAGACTTGTCACCCTTGGCCGCGTTAATGCTGCTGCAACTGGCAAAAATGGTGCTACTGCCGCCGTTGCATCAATTAGCCAGTTTGATCGGTTGAGCTGGTACCAATGGGAACGTGGGGTTTTGACGCTGAATCTCCATGTTCAACCCAAGGCCAGCAAGGATGAATGGGCGGGATTGCACGGCGACCGCTTGAAGCTGCGAATCAAGGCCGCGCCGATCGACGGCAAAGCCAATCAGCATTTGATTGCATTTATAGCCGATGAGTTTGGGGTCAGCAAGTCGGCCTGCAAGCTCATCTCGGGCGAATCCGGACGGGAAAAGCGTATCGCCATCAGTTCGCCCAAAAAGCTTCCGACCCTGCCGGATGCAGTGCATTTTGATATTGTCTTGTAATCGGGTTGCAAGGCGAAAAATTTCATCTTTGCTATCTTTATAATTTATTTTTCTTGAAAGAATCACATATCGCCATGCAAACACGACCTTTTTCAGCCAGTTTTCTTCTAGTTTGTTTACTTTGCCTTAGCAGCCAGCCTGCATTAGCCAAAAAGATGTACAAGTGGGTCAACGAGAATGGCGAAACCATTTTTTCCGATCAAGTGCCACCGGAACATTCCCAATACCGCCGGGAATCGCTGAACGAAAAAGGCCGGGTTGTTGAAGTCACCGAAGAAGCTAAAACCAAAGAACAGCAAGCTGTTGACGCCAAGTTGAATGCACTAAAAAAAGCCCAGGAAAAAATCATCGCCCAGCAAGCGGCTAACGACAAAGTGCTGCTCAGCACTTTCCGCAATGCCAAAGACATGGAAGCGAGCCTTTACGCAACCTTGCAATCGCTCGATGCCCAGCGCAATGTAGCCCAAGGCAATTTAAAGCGCGTGGAAGATCAATTGGCATCCCAACAAAAAAAGGCCGCAGAACTCGAACGTAACGGCAAAAAAGTTCCGCAACCCTTGCTGGACGAAATCAACCAAACAGAAGCGCAGATCCAGGTCGCTTATGCCGAAATAAATAAACAGATCGAAAAAAAGAATCGCGCCAAATCCGAGTTTGAAGCCAACATTGAGCGCTTTAAGTTTTTAACTCAACAAAACGCAGACCCATCAAAAGCGTCCGACCCGGCCGCACAAGCCAAAGCCGCCGGTGAGATCGGCCTGTACGCCTGCGAAACCGATGCGCTTTGCGCCAAGGCTTGGGCAAGCGCACATGAGTTTATCAAAGCCAATGCCACAACGCCGATTGATACCGATACCGACAAACTGATCATGGGCCGCGCGCCCGCAACCGACAGCGACCTGAGTTTGTCGGTTTCAAAACTGGACGATGAAAACAAAAAGCATCAGCTTTTCCTCGATATTCACTGCCGGGAATCTTCGCTGGGCACCGAACTCTGCGACAGCCAGAAAGTGCGCGATATAAGGTCGGCGTTCAGGCCGTTTATTGAGGCTGCGGTGGGTAAGTAACGAGCGTTAGGCTCACATCGTATAAATTTTAACCACGAAGACACGAAGAGCACGAAGTTATGTAGGGTTCGCATCGAGTACCACTTCCCAGACATCGCCCAAAGCTCAATAAAGGTCTGCAATGCGTAATCTATTTACTTATTGGCTATGAATATATGAGATAAAAATGACTAAGACTTGTACAGAAAGAGATGAAACTTTAGTTTTTGATGACGATGACATATACCTCGCCTGGGTAAACACACATCCAGAAGGTTATATCCTCACATCTAACAAGAGTTTAACTCCACGTCATACCGTTATTCATCGTGCAACATGTGACAAAATTAAAGTACTCTCAGGGAACGCGCAGCCGGGAGGATTTACAAGACAGTATATTAAAGTATATGCCCGAAGCGTAGCTGATCTTCGATCATGGGCACTTAAAAAAAGATCAGACGCCGAATATCGTGAATGTATTCTGTGTGCAGGAAAATAAAGCCAAGCCGCATAGATTTAAACAGAGCCGTAGATGCACTAAGGTGCGAAACGAAGCGCATCGCTCGCCTGGTAAACCGTGGTATTGATGCGCTTCACTGAGGCATTAAAAACACGAAGTTTTACTTTTGCTTTTTCCTTCGTGCTCTTCGTGCCTTCGTGGTGAAAACCTCTTTCAACTACCCCTTAAGCAGCAAAGTACCTACACCCTGGTCGGTAAACAGTTCCAGCAGCACTGCATGATCGACACGACCGTCGATAATATGCACGCTGGTGACTCCGCCTTTGATCGCATCGGTCGCGCAGCGGGTTTTGGGGATCATGCCGCCGGAAATGGTGCCGTCAGCGATAAGCTCCTCGGTCTTTTTGATCGATAAGCCGGTCAGCAGCTCGCCCTGCTTGTCCAGTATGCCCGGTATGTTGGTCAGCAAAATCAACTTCTCGGCTTTCAACTGTTCGGCAATTTTTCCGGCGACCAGATCGGCATTGATGTTGTAGGAATGCCCGTCCTCGCCGACTCCGATCGGCGCAATAACCGGGATAAAATCGCTGCCGCCAAGCATATCGAGCACCGACGGGTCTATGCTGTCCACTTCACCGACATGGCCCAGATCGATGATCTCTGAAGGTAGATTGTCGCGCGGAGGAAGATGGAGTTTTTTGGCGCGGATGAAATTACCGTCCTTGCCGGTCAAGCCGACCGCTTTGCCGCCGTGCATGTTGATTAAATTGACAATCTCCTTGTTGACCAGTCCGCCCAGCACCATCTCAACCACGTCCATGGTTTCGCTGTCGGTGATGCGCATGCCGTCGATAAAGCCGGTGGTTTTGCCGAGCTTCTCCAGCAGCCGGCCGATTTGCGGGCCGCCGCCGTGAACCACTATCGGATTCAAACCGACCAGTTTCATCAACACGATGTCCCGTGCGAAACTGTGTTTGAGCTCTTCATCGACCATGGCGTTGCCGCCGAATTTAACCACAATGGTTTTGCCTTTAAAGCGCTGGATATAGGGCAGAGCCTCAATCAGCACATCGGCGATCTGGTGAGCTGTTCTTTTTTGCATCATGTTGCGGTCTTTCCGTTATTTTAAAAAATCAAAAGATTATCACCACGAAGGACACGAAGTTATATCTTCGTGTCCTTCGTGCCTTCGTGGTGAATAAAAGATTGTTATCGCTTAGTTGTAATAAGAGGTGGCGCTGAATTTTATAACCGATGAATAACTTTCCCAGCCTGCAAGGTATGGGTTACCCGCCCTTTCAGGGTTTGTCCCCAAAACGGCGTGTTAACGCCCTGGCTTTTCCAGTTTTCCGAATTCACCTGCCAGTCGAGTTCCGGGTCGAAAATACAGATATCGGCTGAAAAGCCCGTCGTTAATGCGCCGCTCTTTAAACGCAGAACTCGCGCCGGATTTGCGCTTAAGCAAGCAATGCCCTGCTCCAATGTGATGACGTCTTCCGTGACCAGTCTGAGCATTAGCGGCAACAGGGTTTCCATCGATGACATCCCTGGTTCCGTCTCAGGAAACGCGCCCAATTTGGCATCCAGGTCATGCGGCTGATGATCGGAACAGATGCTGTTCAGGGTGCTGGCGGACAAGCCTTTTCTTAAATACTGTTTATCGGCTTCGGTGCGCAACGGCGGCATGACATGGTAGGCACTGTCAAAAGGCGTCATGTCATCTTCAGTCAAATGCAGCTGATGAATCGCGACATCGGCGCTGACCTTCAAGCCGTATTTTTTGGCCTGATGTATCTTAATCACCGAACGCTTGCAGCTTAACTGGCCAAAATGCACCCGGCAGCCGGTCAGCTCGGCCAGTTCCAGGCATTGCGCCAGGGCTATGGTTTCGGCCGCTTCCGGCGTGCTGGGCAAGCCGTAGCGAGTGGCGACGACGCCTTCATGAGCGCAACCGTTATTGCTCAGCCAGAAATCATTGGGGCGGAACATCATCAATAAGTCATGACTGGCCGCATATTCCATAGCCCGTCTTAATATCAACAGATTTTTCACCGGCTGATTGGCATTACCGACGGCGATGCATCCGGCCTGTTTAAGCGACAGCATGGAACTCAGTTCCATGCCTTCCAGTTTCTGGGTGAGTGCACCCACCGCGTAGATTTGCGGATAATCGGCTTTTTCCGCCAGATCCTTGATCAGTTCGGCAACGGCGGGCGTATCGATAACCGGTGCGGTATCCGGTTGCAGGCACAGGGTAGTGATACCTGCGGCAGCAGCGGCAATTACTTCGCTTTTAAATGTTGCTTTGCGGCTGTGCCCCATATCCCGCAAGCGGGTGCTTAAATCGATAAAACCGGGGCAGACGACTTGATTTTCGGCATTGATGACGGTATCCGGCTTGAATCCGGGCGGTTCGTCAGTCACTGAAACGATCTTGCCGCCTTCGATATAAACGGAACCGACTCGGTCTACGTTGTTGGCCGGGTCAATGACTCTGCCGTGGTCTATGCGTATCCGGCTCATTGCATCGCTCCTTT
>NZ_JALOCF010000123.1 GCF_023227905.1 Methylobacter sp.
CTTTGGCGGCCATTTCAGTCAACGAGGCGCGGATTTGCTTGTTAGCACTTACTCCGCCTGCAACCACCAGTCTTTTCAGGCCAGTTTGTTTCAGCGCCCGCTTGCATTTGATGGTGAGCGTTTCAGCAACGGCATTCTGAAATGCAGCGGCAATATCGGCTTTGTCCTGATCAGTTTTTTCAGAGGCATTGATGGTATTCATGGTGAATGTTTTTAAACCGCTGAAGCTAAAGTCCAATCCGGGGCGGTCAGTCATTGGGCGAGGAAACTTGATTTGCGGTGTGCCGTGTTCTGCAAGTTCAGACAGTTTTGGCCCGCCCGGATAGCCAAGACCCAGCATTTTTGCCGTTTTATCAAAGGCTTCGCCTGCGGCGTCATCGAGTGATTCGCCTAAGAGTTGATAGCGGCCGATTCCTTCGACCTGCACCAGCAAAGTGTGTCCTCCGGAAATTAGCAGGGCGACAAAAGGGAATCCCGGCGGGTTTTCTTCCAGCATAGGCGCTAGCAGATGACCCTCCATATGATGAACTGCTATTGCGGGAATTTGCCATGACCAAGCCAGACTTCGGGCCGTCGTTGCGCCAACCAGTAATGCTCCCATGAGTCCTGGGCCTGCAGTGTAGGCAATGCCGTTAATGTCCCTGCTGGTTAGCTGAGCTTCCTGCAGAGATTGCTTGATGAGGGGCACTAATTTCCGTATGTGGTCGCGTGATGCCAGCTCAGGAACAACGCCGCCATATTCGCTGTGCATGTCGACCTGGCTGTATAAAAGATGGCTACACAGGCCTTGTTCAGAGTGGTAAATTGCGACGCCGGTTTCGTCGCAGGATGTTTCTATGCCTAAAACATACATTGAGTTTTTGAAATTTATAAAAGTAAAGGTATAATTAACGGTTCTGTTTGTTCAGTGGATCGTAGTATCCTAACAATTTAAATATTAACATAGTTGGAATCATTATATGCCGTCAGTTAAAATTAAAGAAAACGAACCTTTTGACATCGCAATTCGTCGTTTTAAGCGTGCTTGCGAGAAAGCAGGTGTATTGGCAGAAGTGCGCCGTCGTGAGTTTTATGAAAAACCAACTGCAGAGCGTAAGCGTAAAGGCGCTGCTGCTGTTAAGCGTCACTTGAAGAAATTGGCTCGTGAACGTTATGCGTTGAAAAATTTACGTCGTGGACGTCCTGCACTGTAAAACAAGGTTGATGCGATGGATTTGTTAACAGATCGTATCAAGGAAGATATGAAAGCCTCCATGAAAGGGGGCGATAAAGCAAGGCTGGGCGTGATTCGCTTGATCTTGGCTGCAATTAAGCAGGTTGAGGTTGATGAGCGGATTGAGCTGGATAATGAGCGAGTTATCCTGGTTCTTGACAAGATGCTTAAGCAGCGTCGTGAATCTATCAGACAGTTTGCGGATGCGGGTCGATATGATTTGGTGGCAATTGAAGAGGCTGAAATTCCAGTCATTCAGGATTTTCTGCCCCAGGCCCTTACCGAAACAGAAATTGATTTAATGGTTAAAGACGCTGTCGCAGAGTCTGGTGCAGAATCAGTTAAAGATATGGGTAAGGTGATGGCTTTGCTTAAAGCAAAGATGCAGGGTCGTGCTGATATGTCGGCTGTGAGTATCAAAATCAAGGCTGCATTAGCTGGATAGCCTCTTTTCACAGGTTTTTTCAGGGCATAAATATGTCCGGTAGAATTCCGCGTCAGTTTATCGATGAGCTTTTGGTGCGAGTTGATATTGTCGATTTAATCGATTCGCATGTGCCTCTAAAAAAAACGGGTAACAGTTTTGTCGCCCGCTGCCCTTTTCACGCCGAAAAATCCCCCAGCTTTTCTGTAAGCCGTAAAAAACAATTTTTCCATTGCTTTGGTTGTGGTGCTAGTGGCAATGCCATTACCTTTTTGATGGATTTCAATCATCTTGATTTTGTTGAAGCTGTCGAGGACTTGGCAGGATTTGTCGGTGTCGAGGTGCCCAGAGAGTCAATCGAATATCGGTCGTCGGGGCAAAAGAAAGAAGATTTAAACAGCCTGTATGTGCTGATGGAGCAGGTGGCTGCTTTCTATATGGAGCAGTTGCGGACTAGCGATGAAGGCAAGAAAGCAGCTGAGTATTTAAAAAATAGAGGCGTCAGTGGCAATTGTGCTGGTGATTTCATGTTGGGTTACGCGCCTGATGAATGGAAGGCTTTGGCTGGTCGATTTAATCAGAAATTATTAATCGAAGCCGGATTGTTGGTTAGTAGTGAGAATGGGCAGATTTATGATCGTTTTCGCGGCCGAATCATGTTCCCCATCAGGGATAAGCGCGGCCGGATTATAGGCTTTGGAGGACGGGTACTTGACGATTCTTTGCCCAAGTACTTGAATTCTCCAGAAACGCCCCTATTTCACAAAAGTAAAGAAGTTTACGGCTTGTATGAGCTTCTGGAAAAAAATGCCAAGCCCCAGAGAATTCTGATTGTTGAGGGCTATATGGATGTTATCGCCCTGGCGCAGTATGGTATTTATTACTCGGTTGCAGCTTTGGGAACGGCGGCATCGCAAGCGCATCTTGATTTATTATTCCGGTTTTCCTCAGAACTGGTATTCTGTTTCGATGGGGATAAAGCGGGGCGGGAAGCGGCATGGAGAGCGATGGAGTCTGCTTTTTCCAGTTTAAAGGATGGGCGGCAGATTCGCATTATGCTGTTGCCGCAAAATCATGATCCTGATTCGCTGGTGCGAGAAGAAGGAGTTGATGGATTTATTAATCGTGTGCAGACTGCTGAAACTTTG
>NZ_JALOCF010000124.1 GCF_023227905.1 Methylobacter sp.
AAGACACTGTTGCGCGAAATATAAATACCTCTGTTGAATACGAAATCAGCGTGCTTCCTCTCGACAGCCTATTAAAACTTCCAGAATGCACCGTACCGCTGGAGGCATTTACAACAACCGGCGTAATAAAACCCGGCAGAACATCAATAGGCGTACGCTGCAACGCCGAAAAAAAATGGTCGATTTTCACTTCAGCCATTATTAAAGTTTATGAAAACGTTATTGTTCTGACTCGACCGGTACAACGAGGCGAAATCATTACCAGACAACACCTTGCTATCGAAAAAAGAGACATATCCAAACTTAGAGGGGATTTTGTTACCCAAGCCGAACAGATTGAAAACAAACAAGCTGCACGTTACGCACCGGTAGGTGCTATCTTGAGTTTGAAAAGTTTTATCGAACCCAATCTTATCAAGCGGCGAGACAAAATCATTATCAGCACCATACAACCCGCTTTTACCATTCGAACGAACGGGATTGCGATGATGGATGGCACAAAAGGTCAACTCATCAAAATTAAAAACGAAAACTCAGGACGTATTATTGACGCAACGGTCATCGAATCTGGACTGGTTTTGGTTAAATGAATTAGTAACCGGCTGGTATCTGGTTTTTCATAGATTCTGTTGCATTCGCTTACAAGCTTTAATCCGATAGTCCTCAGAAGGCTAACTGGATATCGGAACGAAGATGTGTGCAGCGCCGAGTACGACTTCAAAATAAAAGCTCACTCGCCTACGTCCGAAACGTTCCGAACACATCTTCAATAACAAGCATAGCAGAAAAAAAACGAATTATTGTTGCCCGTAAATTGCCCTGATTTATTCGCAAACGCAGCGCAAATCAAAAATTAATTATAAATGCCTTGTTATACCTAGCTTTTAAACTGAAAAACAGCGCACATTATTAATGGGTTCTGTTGTATTAACTACAAAAACGCATATTTCGGGAATCATCAAGGCTGACTTATAGGTCAAACCATTGAGAGTCTCCCGGCATAGACGGCGGGTTATCTTTGATTAATAAGGCAGATACAACCACTATTCGCGTAAAATCTAAATATTACTTATTTCCAGAATCCTTAAGTAATTTGTACACCGTCGAACGGCCAATGCCCATTTGTTTAGCAATAGCGGTCGCACCTGTTCCTTTTTCGTACAAGTCCAGCACCCTTTTTTTATCAATACTGGGTTTCCGACCAAACTTCACGCCTTTTGCTTTTGCCTCTATCCGGCCTTCGTTAGTACGTTCAAGGATTCGTTGTCTTTCTGCTTGAGCTACCGCAGATAAAATAGTGACAACCATTTTCCCCATCGTGCCTTCGGTACTAATTCCGTCATCTAAAAAACGGACGGAAACCCCCATTTCATCAAATTCTTTAATTAAAGAAATCATATCTGCCGTATCCCGGCCTAAACGATCCAGTTTTTTTACCAGGATGACATCATTTTCTTCTACCTTCACACGTAACAAATCGAGTCCATCACGCTTTACATGGCTGCCGGAAGCTTTGTCGGTAAAAATGCGGCTTGAACTAACACCGGCTTCGTTAAGTGCTTTAATTTGAATATCGAGAGATTGCTGGCTCGTGGAAACACGGGCATAACCGAAGAGTCTCATAGCAAATATGTTTATTAAATCGATTAGTAGAAATTGTGTCTATAAAATACGCTTAAAACGATTTCATAGACATTGTATGGCACACCTATTATCATGTCTATAAACTCATAATATTTTGTACAGCTAATAAATGATGCACTTAAATTCTAGTAACGCACTGATTCGAATTTGAAAGCAAGACCCGGAGTGTTCGATAGCCGCGATTTGCTTAAATTAACGGTATGAATGAACTGAAAAGGAGTCAACTTTGGCGATGTCTACCATAACCTTGAGAGATGGATTTCAGCGCCCTGCGGTTAGATCAGAAAGAAAGGAGTTTGATACTCCAGATATTTCATGTAAATCACTTTGGGTCATGCCGCGTTCACCCAAGATACGCAGAACACTTGTAAAGAAAATATAACTACACGCTTTTGCCTTGTTTAGAGTAGTTGTCTCTTCAAATTTTAGCGGCTAAAAATTCAAGATTTATTGCTATACGCAAAGAATATTGCCCCGATTTATTTAGCTAAACTTTTAGCTATTTAGCTTATAACCGCCCCTTAAAAGAGTTGCTCACAAGCATCATAATATGCTTTAGTTCATTTATCATCTTACCTGTAATGCCAATTTACGTCATAATGACTCTGAAACAGCACGAACAATACATATACAGCGTACTACCGAAAGTAAAAAGCAAGAACATACTGTTCAAAGTCGTATTTGTACCAAGCCGGTTCAATAAAGATGACAAAACAGAGTTTATTGCAGCATTCATTAGATACTAAGACCAAAGCAAAAAATAACATGTAAAAGAGGTCATAATGAAACATGCTAAAAAGATTGGCGAAGACCTGATTAATGAAGAAGGCACCGGCCAAATCGACCGGGTGCAACGCAACGCTTATTTACATAGCAAGGGCTTAAAACCTAATTCACAGTTTCAGCTTGACTTGTTTGAATGTGTAGCCGATCGTGACGACTTAAGGCACATCCCTAACGATTACGCACGCAGCTCACTGTTTACAGCCAGGAACAAAAAAGAGCCGCGAAAAACGTTGATGCACGAAAGACTGTTTCATTACAACGAGTTTGTTTCCATTCTCTACACGGGAATTGAGCTACGTGCCGAAGATGATGAAATTGTATGGCTGCAAATACTGAAATATGGAAA
>NZ_JALOCF010000125.1 GCF_023227905.1 Methylobacter sp.
TTTATCGGCATGGAAGGCCACGAAGCAAGAGCCGCTATAGCCGGACTTGACGGCAATCTGTATTGCGGAAAACCTTTAAAAGTCAAATTTGAAGATACGACTGCCGGTAAAAACGGCAGACGGCATTGAAACATTCATGACACAAAGCTCACCATCCTCTGATGACTCTACTGTCTTAGTAGTAGACACGGGAATATAGCCGAGCTATCCTGGCGACCTGCTCGTCGGTCGCCCCATCAGCCCTTCCCTGAGCGCATTAATGACCTTGCATTTTCAGGATTTTTTTGAAACCTTATTCATGCTCGCTGCCTGAATAATCATTTCAACAAAAAGTTCAGCCATTGCTCAAATGATCGAGCACCTCAGATTTCTACAACTAAGATTTGAGAATAAATTCCTAAGCCTACTTTTCCCACAGGCGCATCCCATGCACTTTTATTTCAGCCGCATAATCTCAAAGCCTCACTCCAACTATAAAAACGCCGCTAAAATTTTATCTGCTTTGAATCCAAGCATTTGATACTTGATGTAATATTTGCGCCGAATCATACATTGCTTACAATCCAAAAAAGCTTAAGGAGCGAATAGTTTGACCATCTATTTTCAGCTTATACATAGAGTTACCCACAAAAAACGCGGACAACCCTGAACAATAATATTTCATTCAAAAAGAAGGAAAAAGCATAACAGCTACGAAGTTTTTATTTATCTGGTTCCCAACGCGCGCGGTAGAACCAGAAGATAGTGTGTGCCAGCTAAGAAATAATACGCCGCATGGTGGTTGGGCAACTGCAATTAACTGATCCAAACTTAAACAAACAAATTTGTACGACAAAGGAGGCTAAAGCATTACAATATAGTTTCGATTCGATATTTATTGTCGCGGCGAAAAGTCTTTCACTAAATTTGAAAGTTACTCAAACCAATAGCTAATAGGAACTCTACGTAATGACGATCCGATTGTCTTCAGGCAAAAACCGTGCATCGCTAACATCAATGTTTTTAATCACAAGCACTCTGATAGTCGCAGGGTGTGCCACCACTGAGAAACGCGCCGAAACCTCAATCGATTTTGCTTCGACTGAAGCGAACCAAGTCGATCCGTATGAAGGCTTTAACCGGTCCGTTTACGGCTTTAATATGGGATTAGATAAATACTTTTTTAAACCGGTTGCCAATAGTTACAAATTTATCACTCCTGATTTCATAGAAACCGGGGTGAGTAATTTTTTTAATAACTTGAAAGGCATCAATGTTGTGCTAAATGACGTCCTTCAAGGTAAATTTCAACAAAGTGCTTCAGATGCTGGTCGTTTCTTAACCAATACCACTATCGGTATTGCTGGATTGGTTGATGTTGCCAGTGAATTCGGTCTGAAACATAACGTCGAGGACTTTGGACAAACGTTGGCCGTTTGGGGTGTTTCAGAAGGCGCTTACCTGGTTCTACCTATCATGGGACCTACCACCATTCGTGATGGTGGAGGATCGATCATCGATAAAGCGGCAAACCCAGGAACCTACGTACCGGGCACCGGCATTCTCGAAGGCATCAATGATCGAGCCAACGCCGAAGGTGCGTTGAACTTTATCGACGAGGCAGCCTTGGATCCATATGTATTTACCCGTGAGTCCTTTCTGCAATATCGCCAACACTTAATCAACGATGGTAAAAGTGACAGCCATAGCTATGACTGGGATGTTGATAGCGACGTCGAAAATTCTGCCGATGTTGACGCAAATAAATCCACAGTCATTAAGCCAACTGTCGACGCGGCTTACAAGGCGGATAATGAGGCAGAGTCATCTATGCAATCCACCAAGATGACTAAAGCCAATAGTTCAGCCTTTGACGACATGCTTAAATCCTTTGAGGAAGCCTCGATTAAAATGGATCAATTGAACTAAAATATGATAAAAATCAAATTAGCTCTAATGGATTGAATTTTTTAATCAATAACATATAAAAGTGTGGCCGTTTTTTCTCGCTAAACACGGCCACACTTTTGGATAGAGTTACGACATCAACAAATAAGATAGGAGAGCGCGCATGAAAGCTAAGAATATGACACCACTTTTCTTTATTGTTGTACTTTTGTCCGCCTGCGCAACAGAAAATGTGCCCCAGCCGCAAAGTTGGGCAAAAGCAGTACAAACGGCGGATACCCAAGACGCACATCTGCGTCTTGCCAATCATTACGAAGAAATTGCGAAAACGCTGGATGCCGATGCAAAAGAAGAACGAGAAATGTTGAATGAGTATATGGCCAGGCCATGGAAATACGGAAAAGAATTCAAGATCTAAAATCCCAAGCTGGCGCAATGGTTCGCGATCTGGAGATGGCGGCGAAAGAAAGCAGGCAAATGGCGGAATACCATAGACAGGTGGCTGCTGAGTAACAGCAAATCCCCGAGATTTCTATCGCATTCCCCGCGCTACGTTGGGAATGCAGTCCAGCCGCGCTACGCCGTAAATCATAACCAATCCTTAAAAACGGAATTCATCACGGTAAGCCCAGCATAATTCCTGGTGCTGAAGCCAATGCATAGTTTCATCGCTAGCTCCTAAGTTTTACCCGATTGTAATAGATATGGTCCAGCTTTTGCCAGAGCGCCTGTTCGTCATACGGAAAAGTCCGCTCCATTCAACTTGTTTCCGATATCTTTAGCGGAAAATGCCGGGGCTTCGGCTTTATCGGCATGGAAGGCCACGAAGCAAGAGCCGCTATAGCCGGACTTGACG
>NZ_JALOCF010000126.1 GCF_023227905.1 Methylobacter sp.
GAAGTTAACAGAATTGAGGCTGAGGATGAATACCTGCATAGCTATCTGGAACGCCTTGAGCCATTGGCGGAGAAACAATACGTCACCGCAGACCAGCTCAAGCAGGCCCGCTCCAAGTATGCTGCCTCACGTGCTGAGCTGGCAGATGCGCGGGCCAAGGAACTTTCGGCCCGAAGCGCGATCGCCGAAGCCAAAAGCGAGAGCCGCAGCGCCGTATCGTTGATTGCCCAGGTCGGTGACGTCAATGCCCGCATCGAAGCGGCCAAAGCGGTCGTTGCCGCCGCGGAGCTCGACGTGGAATACTGTTCGGTGAGGGCGCCTTTCGATGCCTACGTCACCAACCTGAACACACGCGAAGGCGAATACGCCAAGGTCGGAACGCAAATGTTTGCCTTGGTCGATGACCGCCACTGGTATGCCATCGCCAACTTCAAAGAAACTTATCTACAGTCCATCCGCCCCGGTCAGGAAGCCGAAGTGTTCCTGGTCGGTTATCCGGGAAAACGCTACCAGGGCGTGGTGACGGGTATTGGCTGGGCCAATTCTCCCGATAATATCAAGCAACAAGGGGTACTGCCGGAGGTTGAGCGTACATTGCACTGGGTCGTCCTTGCATCGCGTTTTCCGGTACGGATTGAGATAAAGGAGCGCGACCCCGAGCATCCGCTGCGCATGGGCATGACCGCCTTTGTCACTGTTCTGGATCGCCCGGCCGAAAGTCCGGGGCTTTCGCCGGCCAGTGAGGAAGGAGCCAGCAAAGCCCGGATTCCGCAATGAATAACGGTGATACGCAGCACACTTCGGTTCTGAATAAAAGCCGAAGCAGACTTTGGTTCGGAACCGGCCTGACACAATTCCTGAAGACTGAACTCAGAGATTTTCCAGGACGGAGGGTAGCTGCACTCCGTCTGTTCATCGTGTCGCTGACCATTGCGCTAGTCAGCCAAGCCCTGCACGTTCCCCCCTTGGGTGCGATCGCACTGCTGATCTGCTTGAGTTACGACGCGTATGCGAATGCCGGTCAATCTCTGGCATTCGGGATGCGCCAACTGGGCTATATCATCGTCACTACACTGGTATCGGTATTTACGCTGATGTTAGCCGGCAATGATGCCTGGCTGTTGCTACCCTTGTCTTTCATCATACTGGCTATCGCCCTATTTCATGCCCGTCTGATCGCCTGGCCCACCGGCATCGCCCTATGGTATTCCGTAGCGGTGCTGTATAGCCCAAGCGCCCCCGATCAAGCTATCTATAACGCCCTGTGGAATATCCCAATCATTGGCGTGCTGGCTATAGGCTCATGGACTGTGGTGCATCTGACCATCAAACCGCAAGACCCGCTCAAACAGCTGAAGACGAGTATCGCGGAACAACTGGCGGCAGTGGAATACATTTTGAGTACTCGCCTGGCCGACAGCGGTGTGAAGATCCATGAGAGGGTAATCTCGAAACTTTCCAGCGCCGGCAGCTTCGGCAAAATACTGGGTTTACTGGCAAACGCGGAATTGATACATCCCTCCATGCATAAACAGCATGATACTTATCTTGCCCTGCTGCTTGAAATCGACGGTTTACGGCAGATGGCCATCTGGCTGGATCAGGTATTGACGGCAGAGTATCGCGCTCAATCGATGAATCAGGAAAAATTAAATGTCTACCTGGCACTGCAAAGCGCCTGTACAACGCTTCGGCAAGGCGTGGAAGAATCGCGCGATGTTTCCGGCCAAATAGAGACGCTGCTGGCCGATGAAGTGCTGCACAGTTATTCGCTGCAAACCAACCCTTCGCTGTTAACCGCCGTTTGGCGAGCGCTGCAGCGTATCTCTGGATTGATGCATAATTTACATAACCCGGCAGCAGCGCCTGAAATTAAAACCATAGAGGCCGAAACCGACAGTAACGAAGCAGATGGCTGGATTCCAGCCTGGTTTGGCTATGACTTCTGGGCGACGCATGCCGACAGCCTGCAATTCGGGATTAAATTTTCTCTGGGCGCCATACTTTGCACGCTGATCGTGGAAAGCCTGGACTGGCCGGATATCAATACCGCCATACCTACCTGTTTGGTCGCTGCACAAACCAGTCTCGGCGCCGACTACCGGCTATCGCTATTGCGTCTGTCGGGCGCGGCCCTGGGTGGGCTCTGCGCCTACTTATATGTGCTGGTATTCCAGTCCCAAATCGACACCATCGCCGGCTTTGTTATTGCAACGATTCCGGTATGGGCTCTTGCGGCCTGGATTTCCTCCGGCAGTGAACGTATCGCATACATGGGCAGGCAGATCGGGTTTTCATTCGCGCTGTTCGTTTTACATGATTTCGGCCCCGTCACAGATCTCTATCTGCCTCGTGACCGGGTTATCGGCATTTTGCTGGGCATCATTGTGATGGGAGTAATCGACTATGCGCTATGGCCGCGGCGTTCGATTGTGCTTGCTCGTCACCATAGCGTAGCGGCATTGCACACACTCGCCAAGCTCACAACCCGGCTGCCGGATCTGAGCCTGATGCTCAGGCATACGTTGCCATTGCGCTTGTCTGCAGAAAAAGATTTGGCTGCTGCACAGGATTTAGTGATTCACGCAGTTCTGGAACCGGATGCAAGATTGATCGACAAAATCAACGAAAGAACAACGCTGGGTGCGATTATTGAAGCAGCCGGCAATTTGTCCGGCTTGC
>NZ_JALOCF010000016.1 GCF_023227905.1 Methylobacter sp.
GTACGGTGGACGTATTGCCGAGGAAGTGGTTTTTGGGCGGGAACAAGTAAGTACCGGTGCGTCTAACGATATTGAGCGGGCCACTGAGTTGGCTAGAAATATGGTAACTAAATGGGGCTTTTCTCAGCGCTTGGGGCCGTTGTCATACAGCGAAGAAGAAGGCGAAGTATTCTTGGGTCGGTCGGTGACGCAACATAAAACGGTTGCCGAAGAGACTTCCCATACTATTGACGAAGAGATTCGTTCTTTCATTGACCGGAATTATGAGCGTGCTGAAACGATTCTGAAAGAGAATATCGATATTCTTCATGCCATGGCCGAAGCATTGATGAAATATGAAACTATCGACAAATATCAGATTGAAGATTTGATGGCTCGTAAACCTGTAAGGACTCCTCAGGGCTGGGATGATAAACCGCCTTCTTCTCATGGTGATGTTGTAACGGATGAAGTTAAGAATAAGGATGAAGTAAAAAATGAGAAATCAATTGGTGGGACTGCTGAGCAAAGCTGAGGACTTCCTGAATTAACAAAAAGGAGAGGCGTAATGACTCTCCTTTTTTTATGTAATTTATAATTTGCTGCAAGCTGTTATCTTTGGTCTTTTATCTGTTTTGGGTCTTAAAAACAATGACAAGAAAATATTTTGGAACTGATGGCATTAGAGGAAAGGTTGGTGAGTATCCGATAACGGCCGATTTTTTTCTGAAACTAGGGTGGGCCGCTGGTCGAGTGTTTGCAAATGAAGGGCATGATTTTGTCTTGCTTGGCAAAGATACCCGTATTTCGGGTTATATGTTTGAGTCTGCGTTGGAGGCCGGATTGACCGCTGCCGGTGTCAATACTCGCTTGTTAGGGCCTATGCCGACGCCGGGTATAGCCTATTTAACTCGTACCTTAAGGGCGCAGGCCGGTATTGTCATTAGCGCCTCTCATAATCCTTATTATGACAATGGCGTTAAGTTTTTCTCGGTGCAAGGAACGAAATTGCCGGATGAGGTCGAAAAAAAAATAGAGGAATATCTCGACTCGCCGATGACAACAGTAGAGTCGTCGAAATTGGGTAAGGCGAAACGGTTGGTTGATGCCCCTGGTCGCTATATTGAGTTTTGCAAGGCCAGCGTGCCAACTCGACTTGATTTTAGCGGCATGAGAATCATAATCGATTGTGCTCATGGCGCGACCTACCATATAGCGCCTCATGTTTTTAGCGAAGTAGGTGCTGAAGTCGTTACGATTGGAGCAGAGCCGGACGGCCTTAATATTAATGAGGAATGTGGAGCTACTAAGCCGGAAAAATTAGCGGCAGCAGTTTTATCTTATCGTGCCGATTTGGGTATTGCCCTGGACGGTGATGGTGATCGGTTAGTGATGGTCGATCATAAAGGCGAAATCGTTGATGGCGACGAGCTTATCTATATTATTGCTAAAGCAAGATTGGATATAGGGTTGATGTCAGGGCCTGTCGTGGGGACTTTAATGTCGAATCTGGGTATGGAGCATGGTCTTAATAAGCTGGGGCTCAGCCTACTTAGGGCTAATGTGGGCGACCGGTACGTCATGGAAATGTTGTTGGAGCACAAAGGGATTTTAGGTGGCGAAAATTCCGGGCATATTATTTGCTTGGATAGAACAACAACGGGCGATGGTATTATTTCTGCTTTGCAGATCATGGCGGAAATGCAAAGTAGCGGAAAAAATTTACATGAATTGAAATCCGGGATGCAAAAATATCCCCAAGTTTTGGTAAACGTCAAAGTTAGCAAAAAAATTAACCCGGATAAAGATGAAAGTATACAAAAGGCGGTGAAAGCAATCGAGAAAAAGCTAGGGGATAGTGGCCGGGTATTGCTTAGAGCTTCAGGAACAGAGCCATTAATTCGGGTAATGGTGGAAGGTCAGCAGGAGGATTTGGTTAAAAATTACGCTCATCAAATAGCTGATGATGTTAAGAAGGCAATGGAAGCTTGAATTAGGCGCTATTAATATATATTATAGATAGTTTGATTCTATGTGAGGAGTGGTGATGCGTCGGTCTCTAGTTGTGGGAAATTGGAAGATGAATGGAACTCTCGCCAGTGCTGAGTTGCTTACAAAAGGTATTATTGCCGGATTAGAGGGAAATAGTGCGGATATCGCAGTGTGTGTGCCTTATGTGCATTTGCCAAAAGTGAGTGAATTAGTTAAAAACACTACATTGGCATTGGGCGCTCAAAATGTTGCAGATAAAGCTTCAGGCGCTTATACCGGAGAAGTTTCGGCAGCGATGCTAAGTGAATTCAGTTGCAAATATGCTCTTGTAGGGCATTCCGAAAGACGCAGCTATTATGGCGATACTGATGAATCGGTAGCCGCCCGTTTTTGCCAGGCGCAAGAACAAAATATTATTCCAGTTTTGTGCGTAGGTGAAACGCTGGAGCAACGCGAACAAGATGAGACGTTTGCTGTAATTAATACTCAGCTTGATGCCGTTATCAATTTGGCAGGTATAGCTGCTTTTGGCGCGGCAGTCATTGCCTATGAACCGGTTTGGGCCATAGGGACAGGTAAAACAGCGACTGATGAGCAGGCTCAGGAAGTTCATCGGTACATAAGGCAATACATTGCTGCTAAAGATCAGGCTATTGCCGATAAAATACAAATTTTATACGGCGGTAGCGCCAAGCCTGATAATGCAAAAGGCTTGTTTGCCATGCCGGATATTGACGGCGGTTTAATTGGTGGGGCTTCGTTGGATGCGGAATCCTTTTTAAAGATTTATCATTCAATTTAGAGTAATTTAGACGTTATTATGTATCAGGTAATTATTGTTGTTCATGTGCTGTTGGGTTTAGGGGTTGTTGGATTGGTCTTAATGCAACAAGGCAAAGGGGCCGATGCGGGCGCAGCTTTTGGCACAGGATCTTCGGGTTCTGTTTTTGGAGCTCAGGGTGCAGCATCTTTCCTGTCTCGAGCTACAGCAATCCTAGCAACTTTGTTTTTTATGACCAGCTTGGGTCTTGCAGTCTTAAATGGTAAACAAGGTGCAGCTTACGACTTAATGAACGCCCCCAGAACTGAACAGGATACGCTCGGTATTCCTGATGTGGATGGTGCAAAAGAAGCCGGTAGCGCTTCTCCTAAGACTGACCTGAAATCTGAAGATGTGCCTGTTGCTACGCCAGCGGCTCCCAGTGCTGAGCAGCCAGTTGAAAAAAAGTAATAAATATTGTTTATGATACAAGCAATACACTGCTTAAATAAACAGAATAGCATGTTTTAGATAGTATCTTTGCAAGCAAGTTTTAGCCGATGTGGTGAAATTGGTAGACACGCCATCTTGAGGGGGTGGTAACGCAAGTTGTGCCGGTTCAAATCCGGCCATCGGCACCAAATATACCCTGCTAGGGATTTTCTCTAGTGGGGTGTTTTTTTGTTTGCCCCAACGAAAAATGAAGAAGTAAGTTTCTAGATTAGAACTCCGATGCAGAAAAATAATTAGACTATACTTAAGCACTTAAATGTAGAGCGTTGCATGTTCATACAAAGTTTTGCTTTTAAAATTAGAGATTAATGGAGAAAACAATGGCAAGTATTCTTGCAGTTGACGATTCGGCTTCAATGAGAAAAATGGTTTCATTTACTTTAAGAGCTGCTGGATACGATGTCGAAGAGGCAGTGGATGGAGTGGATGCTTTAGAGAAAGCACAGGCTAGGAAATTTGACTGCGTCGTAACTGATGTCAACATGCCAAATAAAGACGGCATTACTTTAATTAGAGATTTACGGGCACTCCCGGATTACAAATTTATTCCTATGTTGATGCTTACGACCGAGTCAGGGATTGAGAAAAAGCAAGAAGGTAAAGCCGCAGGCGCAACAGGATGGATGGTTAAGCCTTTCAATCCTGATCAATTATTAAAGACATTGCTAAAAGTTTTGGGTTAGCTAGTGTTTTGAGCATATGCAGGATAAGCCAATGACATGTCCAGTCCCTACGGCTCTTTATTTTAAGTGTTAGAACCAATCATGACTTGCATAATTGTTTGCCTAAGCGGAAAGAAATAAAGAAAGTTTTTGGGTACATTAATCTTGTTTAAATGAATTTAGACGCACACAGGTAAGTCTATGTCTATTGATATGTCACAATTCCATCAAGTCTTTTTTGAAGAATGCTTCGAAGGACTGGAAGCAATGGAGTCTGGATTGTTAACTCTCGATATGGGGGATATTGATTCGGAAGTAATCAATACTATTTTCAGGGGGGCGCATTCAATAAAAGGCGGCAGTGGAACTTTTGGTTTTACCGTCGTTGCCGAATATACCCATATTATGGAAACTCTGCTTGATGAAATGCGGGATGGGCGTAGAAAGGTAACTCAGCCGGCAGTCGATGTTTTGCTTGGATCTGTTGATTGTCTCAGAGAGATGTTGACTGCGATTCAGAATGAACGGGCTGTCAATAGCGCCAGTGTCGAAAAGCACAAGGCAGCTTTGGAGGTTGTGCTAAATGGCGGTTCGGTACCAGTGAAACCACCGTTTCCTGATGAACAGCAAATAACAAGTGAAGAGATTCCTGTTAATGACTCTCCTGATATTGATGAAGAAGAATTCACTGCATTTGAAGAGCAGGGCTGGAAAATAGCTTTTTGTCCTTATCTGGATTTGCTTAAAACCGGTAATGACCCGGTAAGATTATTTCGAGAATTGAATGAACTGGGCGAATTGACAACCGTTGCTAATATTCAGGATGTTCCTGGTTTTTATGAATTAGATCCAGAGGAGTGCAATATTTCTTGGGATTTAAAAGTTGTCGGAGATATTTCTGATGATGAAATAAGAGAAATATTCAATTGGGTTGAAGGCGACTGTGAAATGGACATTCAGCCTCTTACCAAAACCATCAAATTACCTCCCGTAGTAAAAGAAGCCGATCCCGAACCAATCTCAGCAGACGTTTCGCCTAACGATCTTGCTCCAAAATCCGCTGAGATCAAACCTAAGCCTATTACGGAAACCAAAAAGGCTGATTCTCAAGATTCAGATAACGAAGTGGCAAAAACCACAGCTAAAGCCAGCTCAATTCGGGTAGATACTGACAAAATCGATACATTAATCAATATGGTTGGTGAAGTTGTGATAACGCAATCCATGCTGGGTTTAGTCGGTGAAAACTTTACCATGGATAAAGTTGGTCAGCTTAAAAGAGGGCTTGCCCAGCTAGAGCGTCATACGCGTGATTTACAACAAAGCGTCATGAATATTCGGATGCTCCCTATTAGCTTCGTTTTTAGTCGCTTTCCACGTTTAGTGCATGATATCAGTAGTAAATTAGATAAAAAAATTGTATTGAAACTTGTCGGGGAAAATACCGAAGTTGATAAAGCTGTCGTTGAGCTGATCAATGATCCATTGGTTCATTTAATCAGGAATAGTCTGGATCACGGTATAGAGATGCCGGCGGATAGAGTTGCAGCAGGTAAGCCTGAAACAGGAACCATAGAGTTGAGGGCGTATCATCGCGGTGGACACATTGTCATAGAAATAATTGATGACGGTCGCGGATTAAATAAAGATAAATTGCTGGCAAAGGCTATAGAAAAAGGATTGATTGAAGAAAATAATCTTCTTACCGAAAAACAGATATTTGAGCTCATCTTTATGCCGGGTTTTTCTACGGCTGAACAGCTCACTGATATTTCCGGTCGCGGTGTAGGCATGGATGTTGTAAGAAGAAATATTCAGTCTTTAGGTGGCAATATAGAAATTATTTCGGAATTGGGCAAAGGAACAACCATAGCAATCCATTTGCCATTAACGCTGGCAATTCTTGATGGTCAATCTGTTGCCGTGGGCGATGAGACATACATCGTGCCGTTAGTTTCCATTATTGAGTCAATTAATATTACCGAAAGGATGCTGAACAAGGTTGCAGGTAAAGGGGAGACCTTCCGCTTACGAAATGAATATCTACCTGTTATTAGAATGCGCAATATCTTTAATGTTCATTCGGGCAACCCGACCAAGTCGAAAGAAGGAGTTCTTGTGGTCGTTGAGGGGCAGGGTGATCTGTGTTGCTTACTGGTAGATGAGTTATTGGGCCAACAACAGGTAGTTATTAAATCGTTGGAAGCGAATTACCGGCGAGTAGAGGGCGTTTCAGGTGCAACCATTTTGGGCGACGGTTCTGTTGCATTGATTCTAGATGTTCCGGGGTTAGTGCGTTTTTCAACTCGCTGAATATATAATAAAAAAATAATAAAGATAGATATGGCAACAGAAGCTGAAAAAAAAGATATCGATCAATATCACTATAGTAGAAACCTTGATAATGCTGTGCAGTATCTGAGTTTTGCTTTAGGAAAAGAAGAATATGGGGTTGATATTCTTCGCGTGCAGGAAATACGAAGCTGGGAGCCTGTTTCCAGAATACCCAATGTGCCCTGCTATGAAAAAGGTGTCGTTAACTTACGCGGATCTATTGTGCCGATTCTCGATTTGAGAGAAAGGTTTAATTTGAGTCAAGCCGAATACACGCCGTTGACAGTGGTTGTCGTACTGCAAACCGGCGATGCTAATAAAACGCGCATAATGGGGATTGTTGTTGACTCAGTCTCTGATGTAATTAGCGTGGATAAAACCGAAATTCAAAGTGCTCCAGACTTTGGAGCTAAAGTAAGCAATGAGTTTATTAACGGCTTGGTATCGGTTAATGACCGAATGGTAATGTTGCTTGATGTGGACAAATTACTAAAGCTGGAAGAGCTTGATCAAGATGAAAATTAATGGTTTCCAAATGCTCTGTGTGGGTAAATATATTTGGCATGGCTTAAGGGGTAAGGTCGCGTGAAGATTAATATGCCGGTAACTAATAATGAGATTATTCTAAAAAAGGGTACCATCTTAGTTTCAAGAACCGACTTGATGGGGCGTATCACTTACGTCAATGATGCCTTTGTTGAAACAAGCGGATTTACCCGTGATGAGTTAATGGGACAGGAACATAATATCGTCCGTCATCCTGACATGCCTGCTGAGGCTTATGAAGACTTATGGCTAACCTTAAAGCAGCTCAGACCCTGGCAGGGATTGGTGAAGAATAGGTGTAAAAACGGCGACCATTACTGGGTTGAGGCAAATGCCATGCCGTTGTTTAAAGATGGAAAAGTTTATGAATACCTGTCTGTTCGCCATCCACCAAAGCGGGATGTGATTCCTGCGACTGAACAGCTGTATAAGAAAATTAATGCCGGTAAAGTAAAGTTAAAGCCGACCGGTTTGGCGACAATGGCTAAATCAATTAGCGAAGTTGCAATAGCGAAAAAAAATGCTTTTGCAGTGTCCGCCTTTTTGCTCCCGATCTTTTTTCTGATATATCGATTGTACCTGACGCAGGAGTATGCTTTGTTAGCAGGCGTTGCTCTGTTAGCCGCAATGGCATCAGCGCTCAGTATCAATATGACCAAGGTAATAACCGATACGTTGGAAACAGCGATTACTATCTGCTACCGGCTGAGCAGTGGCAGTTTCGGAAATAAGGTAGATCTGAAGCGGGAAGACCAGTTAGGCGATTTCCTGCGCGGCTTGTACTGTATGGAGGTGAAGCTGGGGTTGGATTTGGCTGATTTCAAGCAAGGTCTAGCAGAATCTAAACGGATTACTCAGGCTCTGGACAATGTTCAATCCCCTGTTATGGTGGCGAACAAGAATTTTGAAATTATTTATATGAATGATAGCGTTCATAAGATGTTCAAGGCGGCAGAAAGCGATCTTCGCAGTCAGTTACCTCATTTTTCCACCGATAAATTGATGGGCTCAAATGTTGATTTATACCACGCCAATATTAAAAGTGGGCTATTAGAAAAATCACAAGAGTCAATTAGATCGCAACTAATCATTGGCGGCCGGCATATGAGTATTATCGCTAGTCCTGTTAATAGCGATGGTGAGCGTATCGGTTATGTCGCTGAATGGCAGGATAGAACCCACGAAGTTTTAATTGAGCAGGAAATTGATCAATTGGTGCAAGGCGTTAAAGCCGGTGATTTAAGTGCGCGCATAAAATTAACTGACAAACAGGGGTTTGCTAAAGTACTGTCTGCTGGCATCAATGAATTAACAGATGTTATTGAATGCGTTTTTAATGATATTAACCGAGTGATGGAAAACATGGCTGAGGGCGATCTAACCACAGCCATTACCAATGAGTATGAAGGCGTTTACGCCGAATGCAAGAATAATATTAATAGCACTTTAGCGAAGCTTAGTGAATTTATCATTCAAATCAGGGATGCCGCTGATTTTATAGATAGTTCGTCGCAGGAAATGGCCAGCGGTAATAACAACCTGTCACATCGAGCTGAACAACAGGCCGCCAGCCTTGAAGAGACTGCTGCTAGCATGGAAGAGCTTGCCAGTACTGTTAAAAATAATGCGCAGAATACGGTTCAAGCGACTGAAATGGTTAATTCAGCAAGCCAATTAGCACAAAAAGGCGGTGGGGTAGTTAATTCGGCCATTGTTGCAATGCAGGAAATTAACGAGAGCAGTAATAAAATCGCCGAGATTATTGGCGTAATTGATGAAATTGCCTTCCAAACTAACTTGTTGGCTTTAAACGCGTCTGTAGAAGCCGCCAGGGCGGGAGAGCAGGGGCGTGGATTCTCGGTGGTTGCAACAGAGGTTCGTAATCTGGCCCAACGAAGCGCAACCGCGGCACAGCAAAGTAATGAACTAATCCAGAATAGTGTACAGAAAGTTCGTGCAGGAACGGCGTTTGTTAATGAGACAGGCGCGGCACTCACTGAAATTGTCGAAAGTGTTGCAAAAGTTGGCGATATCGTTACGCATATTGCCAATGCCAGCTCGGAGCAATCAGCCGGTATTGAGCAAGTTAATCAAGCGGTTTCTCAAATGGATGATATTACTCAGCAAAATGCAGCTTTAGCCGAACAAGCGGCAGCGGGCAGCATCGCCATGAGTGAGCAGTCTACCAACATGTCCAAACTGCTTAGCTTTTTCAGGGTCAATTCAAAGACTGCTTCAGCAACGGCTAGGCCAGTTGCGCATAATAAAGGGGCTGTAACGCCGATAAGAGCGGCAGCTAAAAAAACTGTTGTTCCTGTTTTATCACCAGTTAAGCCCAAAATCGATAGCAGCGACGAATGGGAAGAGTTTTAAGATGTTTAAGACTACAAACTATATAACCGACACGGAGCTATAACAATGGCAACAGATGTGCAGTCAAATAATAGTCGGGTAGAGCAATTTCTTACCTTTGAGCTTGCAGGTGAAGCGTATGGAGTTGAGATTTTAAAAGTACAAGAGATTCGTGGCTGGGAAGCCGTTCGCGTGATACCGAATACGCCGGCTTTCGTTAAGGGCGTGTTAAATTTACGCGGGTCCGTTGTGCCTATCATAGATCTACGGGAGCGGTTTTCTCTGGAACATTCCGATTATTCGCCCAAAACGGTAGTCATTGTGCTTTGCGTTGAACATGGTGCAAACCAGTTTGTAATGGGCATAGTGGCTGATGCGGTTTCCGACGTGTTGGATATTAATTTAGAAGACGTTAAAAGAGCGCCAAATTTCGGATCAAAAATAGATACGCGTTACATGCGAGGCATGTATGTGTATAAGAAAAAAATGATTATGCTCTTGGACGTTGATAAATTGCTCAATCCTGATGAGGTTGAGGGTATTGAAAGTTTGGTGTGACAGGTGAGAATTGTTGCAATAATTAATCAGAAAGGCGGTGTTGGAAAAACGACTACTACGGCAAATTTATGCCATGCAATTGCAGAATCGGGTTCAAAAGTTACCGTTATTGATCTTGATCCGCAAGGCCACTTAGCCGTTTCTTTAGGCATTACGGCGCGGGATATTGGCGGCATTGATGAAGCTATGTTGAAAGAGAAAAAAGTTCAGCAGCAGCTTATCGCCGTCAGGGATAATCTGCAATTAGTTGCGGCAGGAGCAAAACTTAAAGATGTTGAGCAACTGACTAGCAACAATTCACCTCGCGGTATTTTATTAAGAGACGCCTTACATGGAAGCCTTAATGATCAGGACTTTGTCTTTATTGATTGCCCGCCATCTTCAGGGTTGCTGGTTGCGAATGCATTGATTGCAGCAGACGAAATTTTAATTCCTATGGCCAGTGATTTTCTTGCCTTGCAAGGATTATCCCATCTGATGGGTACGATTAAGAGGTTTGAGAAGGCTTTGCAGCGGAAATACAAAACATTATTAGTTATGTCGCGATATTCACCTAATAGAAGAATATCGGGTCAGGTATTAAATGTTTTACTGACCCATTTCCCTAATCAAATATTAGCAACAGTTATTAGAGAAACGGCATTGCTTGCAGAATGTCCCAGCTTTGGTAAAACAATTTTAGAATATAGCCCGAAAAGTCGTTCGGCAAGGGATTTTCGTAGCCTTGCTCATGATTTTCTTGAAAGCAAGGTGATGTATGTCAACAAATGAAGAAAACGATTTAATCGGATACGATCCTCTGGAATGGATGGATGGCGAAACCGTTCAAGATGAAGATCATTTGATTACGGATGATTTGATAGGAAATGCTGATGAAAATCCAATTTCAAATATAAATGAAGAGGATGAATTAGTAACAGATACAGTAGAAGGCGACAATAGTCGTGTTTTGATAGAAGAAATAGCTGACGATTACTCTGCTGACGCAATAGATAGGGTAATGCAGGAAGCAATTGTTGAAGATACTGCATCAGAAGAAGCGCAGGGTTCACTGGTTGATTTAGACGCTACGTTAACTATTCAGAATGTCGGCAAGTTACATGAAAAGCTGAAAAATTCATTGGCCATCCACGATGAAATTGAAATAAATGCATCTGATGTATCATCAATAGATACAGCCACCTTACAACTGCTCGTTTCATTAAAAAAAGATGCAGTTAAGCTGCAAAAGAAAGTAACCATTATTTATCCTTCCCCACGGTTTGTTGAGTCTGCCCATTTGCTCGGTTTATTGGATGTGCTGGACGTTCATGAAGCGTAACTAACTAACGGGAAGTAGTTTAAAGATGGCTATTGTTGAGAAAGTTCGCGAATTTAAATTCACTGCGGATGACTTTAATTTTTTGAGAAAATTGTCTAATGAACATTCAGGTATTCAGGTTCCTGATGAAAGATTTGATATGTTTTACTCCAGGTTGTCCAAACGGGTAAGGAAGCTTGGACTTGCCGATTTTAAAGAGTACTGTCAATATCTTAAAGATCACCCGGACCACGAGTTTACTGAATTTATAAATGCCATAACAACAAACTTAACCGCTTTCTTTAGGGAAGTGCATCATTTTGATTATGTTCGTGATGTTGTTATTCCGGAACTTTTAATTAGAAATAAAAACTCTCGAAAAATCAGGGTGTGGTCCGCTGGCTGCTCTACTGGCGAAGAGCCCTACTCGTTAGCGATTACTTTATTGGAAAATGTCCCAGCCGACTGGGACATTAAGATATTGGCAACTGATTTGGATACTAATGTTTTAAAAACAGCCTCAGAAGGTATCTATACGGAAGACCGCGTCAGTGATTTGCCGGAAGATGTTCTTAAAAGATGGTTTATGCGAGGTAAATCATCGCAATCCGGCCAAGTCAAAGTAAGAGCTCAATTGCAGCAAGTAATTCAGTTTAAGAAGTTGAACCTAATGCAAGATTGGCCAATGAAATGTCATTTTGACCTTATTTTCTGTCGTAACGTCCTTATTTATTTTGATCGTGAAACTAAAACATTACTTGCTCAAAGATACGCTCAAATGCTGTCCAGCAAATCATGGTTATTTATAGGGCATTCAGAATCATTAAATCAGCTCTCAAATGAATTTGAGTTGGTTGCATGCACCAGCTACAGGAAAATTTCATAAATATCCATGAGTGCTAGCAATGGTATTGGCCTACCCTCTATCGACGGTTTTGACCACATTAACAGGTATTTGGACAAAGAGCGTGGCGTAATTGCCGCAAAAATTTTGCCCGGTGAATATTATGTAACTCAAGATGATGAATTGATTACGACCGTATTAGGATCTTGCATATCAGCCTGTATCAGGGATAAGGCGCTGGGTTTAGGAGGAATGAATCATTTTATGTTGCCGGAAACCACAGCCCATAAGCTGAAGCAGGGCAATGAAGCTGTTGTCGGCAATGCGACCCGTTACGGAAATTACGCCATGGAACATTTAATCAATACCATATTGACAAATGGCGGCAAAAGAAAAAACCTGGAAGTAAAAGTATTCGGCGGCGGTAAAATTATTCCTACCATGACAGACGTCGGTCTTAAAAATATTGATTTTATCTTGGAATATATCGATACAGAAGGGTTGACTTTATTATCTCAGGATTTAGGCGATATTTATCCTAGAAAGATAATCTATTTTCCCAAAACAGGGAAAGTTGGAATGAAAAAAATTAACCATTTACATAATGATACAATTATAAGAAGAGAGCGACAGTATTTTAACGATATTAAAAATGCACCTGTTGAAGGCGACGTTGAGCTTTTTTAAGAGAATACAATGAATAAAATACGTGTATTAATTATTGATGATTCATTGTTAATCCAAAAGGTACTGACTGAGATTTTAAATTCATCTCCAGATATTGAGGTAGTTGGCACCGCAGAAGATCCTCTTATTGCCAGAGAGATGATTAAACAATTAAATCCGGATGTATTAACGCTAGATATTGAAATGCCACGGATGGACGGAATAACTTTTCTGCGTAACCTGATGCGGCTCCGACCCATGCCGGTTGTGATGATTTCAGCGCTCACAGAAAGCAATGCGGAAGTGACTTTAACTGCTCTGGAGCTGGGGGCTGTGGACTTTATAGCTAAACCTACAATGGATGTAGAAAATGCATTGAATGACTACGCCGAAGACATAATTGCTAAGGTAATAGTAGCATCACAAGCTAATATCAGACGACTTGCATGATAATGTTTAAAGCTATAAATCTGGATTAGTATGTTGCGGGGAAATCTGTAATTATCAGGCGAAAAAATTTAATTAATTTGGTAATGATGTAACCGCTTAAAGTTAAGTGGTTAAATCAATATTACAAATACACCTTATTGATGGTGATGATAGGCTTCTTTTAGAGTGAATTTATGGATAAGATACGCGTATTGATTATTGATGATTCAGCATTAATCAGGAAAATACTGACTGAAGTTTTAAACTCGTCACCTGACATTGAGGTAGTTGGTGCGGCAGCAGATCCTCTTATTGCCAGAGAGATGATTAAACAACTAAATCCGGATGTATTGACGCTGGATATTGAAATGCCTCACATGGATGGGATAACTTTCTTAAGTAACTTGATGCGCTTAAGACCAACGCCTGTTGTGATGATCTCTACACTGACCGAACATGGTGCAGAAGCGACTTTAAATGCTTTGGCACTAGGTGCTGTAGATTTTATTGCCAAGCCCAAAGTTGATGTTGTTAATACTCTGAATGAATATGCCGAGGAAATTATTTCCAAGGTCAAAGTTGCGGCACAAGCTAGAGTAGGAAATAGTTGCACTAGAGCAATCAAATCCAAACATCCTGCGACATCTGCTCATGATATTCCGGAAAAACATTCAGTCGATGTTATTCTGAAAGCAAACCCGATAAAAACGCATATTAGTCCCACCAACAAAATAATTGCTATAGGCGCCTCAACAGGTGGAACAGAAGCGATTAAAACTGTAGTTAAAGGATTCCCATCTGATACCCCTCCTATTTTAATAACGCAGCACTTACCTGCTGCATTTAGTGAGTCATTCGTTCGGCATATTGACCTTGCAACAGAAATGTCGGCTTCTATTCCTAAACATGGACAGATAGTTGAATCAGGTCATATTTATCTTTCGCCTGGAGACAGGCACATGCTGGTAATTAGGGAAGGTGGTAAATATGTTATCCATTTGAGTGATGGTCTCCCTGTTAATCGCCATAAACCTGCTGTTGATGTTTTGTTTCGTTCAGTCTCTCAATGTGCAGGTGCTAATGCCATTGGTGTGTTATTAACCGGTATGGGTGCTGACGGAGCAATGGGCATGAAGGAAATGCACGATGCGGGCGCTAAAACAGTTATTCAGGATGAGCAATCCAGTGTGGTTTGGGGTATGCCGGGGGCCGCCTTTAAGCTGGGGTGCACTGACCATGTAGTATCGTTAGAAGAAGTTTCACATAAAGTTTTAAGCTTGGTTAAACTTGGTAGTACTAGCAAGGTTGTTTAATTCTATACGCCTTTCTCGGATGTGGTTGGCAGCGTTTTCTTATATGGATATATTCCATAAGAACTTACCATTGCAGAATAGGTAATGATTTGTGCCAGATGCAGAATTTAAAATGTTATTTTTACGCTGTGTAATTAAATATGACTAATCAGACTAAATCACAATTTATTGCGGTAGCTTCTATTACCTCGGAGTTAAGTGCCGTCATGGTGGTAGCCAAGGAAATTTCATTAGCGGCGGCCAATGCCAAGGCTATTGCATTTAGGGCGGGGGATAAAGCAAAAGGGTTTCAGCCGATTACTGACTTTATTAATGAATTGGCTAAGGAAACAATCGAGCTGGTTACTAATATCAATATTTATGCATTGGTATTATATCGATTGACCGTTGATGAGTTCCAAAGAACAGCGGCTTACAATAAATTCGAGTTGGCAGCAAAAATGGCTGAAGGTGCTACTTATGCCAAATCAATGCAGGAGCCAGTAGATCATGCAAAGCAATCAATGCAAGATTGCCAACGGCAGTTTAAGCGCGATGTCTCCCAGCTGCTAGGCCAGCTTGAAGCGGTGATGCATCATGCACGAGCCGCACGGGTTATTGCTGCAAACTCAAGAATTGAGGCATCACAAGCGGGTGAATATTTGCAGAGCCTGCAAGCCGTCGCCGAAAGTGTGGATAAAGCCGCACACACCATTCATGATAATGTGCAGCGTTGCAGAATCGCATTATCCGTTTATCGCAATAGTTGAATAGCTGAGGCATTGTTTTTTCATGAAAATGACCAAGATATATGAAGGATCGCACCAATGGATTATGTTTGGAAGGGATGAGGATAAGCCGAGTAATATAATCGATACCAACCAATATGTGGTCCGCACGCCTAATCGTTGCCTGCTGTTGGATCCCGGTGGTGCCGAGTTGTTTGCCCCAATGATGGCGGCAGTGCTGCATCATGCTCCTGTGGATCAAATAACGGATCTGTTCGCCTCGCATCAAGACCCTGACGTGATTTCATCGCTGGGCCTGTGGGATCAGGCATTAACCAATGCCAAACTCCATGCCCCGGCTATTTGGGAGGGTTTTTTGCGGCATTACAGCTGTGAATCAATAGAATATATGCCTATCCCGGATAACGGCGGAACCATCAAATTGGAGTCTGTAGAATTGCAGCTTATTCCCGCCCATTATTTGCACTCGTCCGGTAATTTTCATGTCTATGATCCACAAGCCAAAATTCTGATGTCGGGTGACGTCGGCGCTGCTATCGAAGGGCCTGATGCTCCTTTGTTTGTAGACAATTTTTCTGCGCATGTCGAAAAAATGCGTTATTGGCATCAACGCTGGATGCCGTCAAATCAGGCAAAAAGGGTCTGGATTGAGCGGGTAAGAAACCTTGATATTGATATTCTGGCTCCACAGCATGGGCGGATGTTTAAAGGTGACGATGTCAAACGCTTTTTGGACTGGTTTGATGCTTTACAGGTAGGTATTGCCGTTTAATCGTTTTAAAAGCTGACCCGGTGCATTTGAAGAATTAAAGAAAGCCTTATCGGTTTATTGGCTTATAGTAAGAATTGGCCACCTTTATTAAAGGCGATATTAATTTAGTGCCCTTGAAATAATAAAAACTTCATAGGCTTACATTAGATGCTGTTTATGCACAGATTGGTTTTTGTGGTAATGAATTTGTAATAAATGCTGAATTTCAGCTTGAGGAAACTCTGTGAATTGGTTGTTAGTGATTATAAGTCAATGATTATTATATGTAATAATAATGTTGTATAAAAAAACTACAATCTAACAAAGAAGCAGGTTTTATCGCATCTAAACGCTGCTTTTTATAGCTTATGCACAGAGTTATGCACAGGAATTGTGGAAAAAATTGTAAGTGCTTGATTATTGAATTTGATTACTGAGGTCAGGGGAAAACTTAAAAAAGGCAATAGATAATTTAAGTTTTTCCTTTCATGAGCAGCCTCATCCTTTTAGGATCAATACGGATTGCTATCTAAGGCTGTTGGACAGATCCAAACAATAGTAACGCATAAAGAGTTAATAAAACCCTCTATCCGATAAGGCTGAGCTGGAAACTATCCTAAAAATTATGTCTCAAAGACAAATCCGTCCTCAAATACTCAAGTCGTTTCGCGTTCTTTTCTTAATGAATCAATTCCAAGATTGGCCAGCTCATCCGCTCTATCATTTTCGGTATGACCTGAATGGCCCTTTACCCAAAACCACTCGATATTGTGCCGTTGAATGGCGGCATCCAATCTGCGCCATAAATCTTCATTTTTAACTGGTGTGTTGGCGGCTGTTTTCCAGCCGCGTTTTTTCCAGTTGCTTATCCATTCGGTTATGCCCTGCATGACATACTTTGAATCGGTATTGAGCTGCACGGAACAGGGCTTGGTCAGCATTTCCAGCGCCTGGATTGCCGCCATCAATTCCATGCGATTGTTGGTGGTCTCTGGGGCGCCGCCGTAGACTTCCTTAACATTTCCCTTATAGCTGAGTATAACTCCCCAGCCGCCCGGTCCAGGGTTGCCTTTGCAGGCGCCATCGGTGTAAATAATGACGGAATCAGTCATGTCTGTTGATCTGTGTAAGCAGTTGAATTAAGGGTATTTGTCAGAATTAAACGAGGGTTCAGTGTTTGTATCGGCGTTAATGGGATCAGGTTGTAGCGTCGTTTTATAGCCTTGATCGCATAGGCGGTCGATGTGAGCGAGTGTCCCCTGGTTATAAACTTGTCATGGGTCGACTTTACCGTATCCAGGTTAAACTCCGACGAAACGATGACTTCAAAATTTAATAACTTTAACCAGTCCAAAATCCTTGAGCGGGAAATAAAGTGACCTCCCCATGAATCGGCCATTTTCTTATCCCACAAATACTGGTATCTAACCCATAGGCTCCAAGGATTAAAATTTAGTATGACTAGTAGTCCCTCCGGTTTTAACACCCGCTCTACTTCCCGCATGGTTTGAAACCGAAAGGCATCAAACTCTAATAGATGCGGTACTATGATCATATCCACGCTGTTACTTTGCAAGGGCAGGCTATAGGATTTTGCCTGAATTTTTCTCGCCTGATCGCAGCCTAAGCTTTTGGCATCGAGTACCGTGAAATTCTTATATAAAGTGCAATCGATAAACTCACTTTCCCAGTCTAAGCCGCCGATCTGCAAAATGGTCTGCTGACAGCTGACGGTGATAGACCGTTGTAAATATTCGGCTTCAAGCTGTTGCAGAAGCTTGCCTCTAGGCGTTTGATACCATGCAAATAAGAAGTTACGTTTCATGTTTGAATTCTACACTATCTGACTTTGATGATTTTCAATAAAAACAAGCTATAATGGTAAAATCTTAATAATAAACTTTATTCTTAAAAGGCTTGGATGATGGGCATTAACTTTAACAGATCAGTTAAATTATTATTAGTGTTGATCTTTTTAATCGCTACAGGCTGCTCTACAACCTCAAAAGACTCTTTTAACGACAGACCGCCTGCCAGCGCTGAAACGGATAACAGCTATGTGAGGCACGCCCTGCATCCGTTCGGTAAACAAAAATACAATGTATCATCAAAATATAAGAGTACGGTTTGGGAACGGTTAATTTCTTTATATTCTCTACCCGAAATTGAAAATGAACGGATTGATCGCGAGTTAAACTGGTACTTGCGGCACCCCGGCTATCTTGCCAGAGTTCAACAACGCGCGGAACCTTATTTACACCTAATACTCAACGAGATTGAGGCTAAAAATATTCCCGGTGAATTGGCTTTACTGCCTATCGTTGAGAGCGCCTTTCTGCCGGAAGCTTATTCAAAAAGCGATGCTTCAGGGCTCTGGCAATTCATACCGGCTACCGGCCGTCTGTATGGTCTGCAACAAAATGCCTGGTACGATGGCCGTCGCGACGTTTATGCATCAACCAAAGCGGCAGCCGCTTTTCTCAAACACTTGGGCGAAACCTTCGACGGCGACTGGCACCTTGCGTTGGCCTCCTATAATTACGGCAAAGGCAATGTAAGAAAGGCCATCGAGAAAAATGAAGACCTCAATCTGCCAACGGATTATTGGTCGTTAGACCTTCCCAAGGAAACCTCAGACTATGTGCCACGGTTGCTCGCTATAGCCAGAATCTTCGCCAACGCCGACAAATACAATATTGAATTACAGCCGATTCCCAACAAGCCTTATTGCGAACTGGTTGACGCCAAATCCCAATTGGATTTAAACAAAGCGGCGGAACTGGCCAATACGCCTCTGAATGAATTCTTAAAATTAAACCCAGGCTTTAACCATTCAAGTACTGCGCCACAAGGACCGCATCATTTGTTAATTCCGGTTGCCAAGGCGCAATTATTTAAACAAAACCTGGCTCAATTGCCCTATGATCAGCGGGTCGATATGAAGCGGTACCAAGCCGAAACGATAGCGCAAATACGGCACGATGAAATCCAGACTATTCCAAGCAAACACAAAGTAAAGGCTGGAGAAAGCCTTGCATCTATTGCCAGTAAAAACAACACAACCCCCCAATCGATCCGTCAGGCTAATCACTTAGCTAACAATTCTATTCACTCCGGCATGGTTTTAAAGATGCCGTCGCCGCAAAAAACAGTTAGCGCACAGTTCAACGCTAAAACAGTTAGCAATAACCCCGGAAGCACCCAGATCTATGTGGTGAAGCAAGGGGACACATTCTGGAATATAGCGCAGAAGTTTTCTGTTAGCGTTAGTGATATTGCAAACTGGAACAAAATTACTCCAAAGTCGGCATTAGTTTTAGGCCAGAAGCTGACTATTAAAGCCGCCAAGCAACAACAGGCTGTGGCTGTGACCCCAAAGACTGTAGTTCCACCTGCGGCGGGCATTCGGTCAATTAGTTATATCGTTAAGCGAGGTGATTCACTGGCGCAAATTTCCCGTAAATTTAATGTCTCCATTGCGGATCTGCGTAAATGGAATCCACTGGCAGTCAACAGCTCCCTTATCCCAGGAAAAAAGCTGAAAGTGATTCTTAATACTTGATTGATCTTTAATCTGGTCGGAATGGAAAAAAAGCCGATCTTGAACGCCCAAAGCAAGCTCTGGCGTTCAAAAAATAAAAATGCCCGAATTTAAAGCTTGCTTTGAGATTTAAAAATACTTTTGACGCAGATTAGAGCTGATTGCCGAACAGGATGAGCCGATCAATGTCCAACTAATGCCGCGCTTAAGGTATTCAGCAAAGCCTCATTGCCATGGGCTCTAACATAATCAATCACCACCGGAACAAACTGCTGCACCATCGCAGGCGACATGCCCTGCTGCTGAAAAGCGGAAACCACCGCAACCAAATTGCCCGCCGTTCCACCTGAAGTACCCGCTAGTGAAGATAGACGTCCGGCCAAACCGCCACCTGGCTGTGCTTGGGTTGGCACAGCTCCCAGCATTGTGCTCATATCAGGGACCGACTGTTCCAGTTGGGCAAACGCGTCTGGCTGCATCTTGCTTTTAGCAACCTGAAACAAAGCGCCTGCACCACCTTGAGCCTGAGCCGCTGTCACGCCTGTTCGCTGCATTAATAACTCGGCCAAGCCGCCGGGCTGCACAGCTTGGGCCGCATTGATGGCCTGTTGTTGGCCTTGCAATGGTTGGCTTGCGTTATTCGCCTGACCATTGACGTTGCTATTGACAGCATTAAGCACCTCTTTCCAATTTGCGGCCTCGGCACTATTAACCATTGTCACAGAAATGGCCAGCGACGCACAGAGCGTTAGAAACGTTTTTTGCTGCATATTTCCTCTCATTGAATTAAGTTAGTGTTTAAAAATGGGATATTACGGGATAAAACTTATATTGAGATTAAGCCGGCAGTTCACGAATGATACGCTTGTATTGCTATATGGCGGATTAACCTAAGCAAACCGCAATCATCAAAAGCAGGCTTTTTTAGGCGCTGCACAATACCAAAAAAGGCCGAATTATGTTTTTACTACGTACTACGTATAGATGGATCGCAAAACGCGCCTCTCACTTTCTCAACCGAGCCTCATGCACGGGCAGATGCCTTGCAAATTCTTCAAGGCCTGCGTTCTCGGCCATTTCCCGAGGCGATTCATAATCGTCGATACGTGTTCGAAGACAGGGATCCGCCCCGGCTTGTAATAGAAGCTCCAGAGCCAGAAAATTGCGTTCGCTCACAGCCATGTGGAGTGGCGTGTAATCGTTGATGCCGCGTTGATTGGGATCGGACTTAAAAGTAAGCAGCAGTTTCAAAACCTCCAGCACGTCAGGTCGCCCAGGCGATCCAGGCTGCGACCGGCTGCAAGACAACGCCGCTATCAAGGGCGGAAACCCGGTGTGATCCACAGGATTCGGATCGGCGCCGACTTCTAGCAAAATGCGGATAAAGGGTAACGGGCTATGGTAAATCGCATATTCCAGGCATGTCCCTATGGTTAGAGGCATGGGCCCGTTCGGTATGATGGACGGATCATCGACCGCAGCCTGCAACGCGGCTAAATCGCCCTCTCGGAAAGCCGCGTCAATGTTCTTGAACTTCTCATATTCCAAGCATCGTTCAGCATTTGACTTCATCTTGTTAAGTCTTAGGTTTCAATTCTGTTGATAACTCAAGCATACTCAGCTCCACAGCAAGATCGTAGGCTGTTTTGCCGGCAAATCCCGGCGCGCCGGTGGCCTGCAATAAAAGATCAGCCCCGGATTTGGCTAAAAGGTGAGCGATATCTGTATGCCCTGCAATGAGGGCTAGCATCAAAGCGCTCAACCCAAACTTGGCCGTGACGTTCAGGTCGGCCCGGTGAGCAATTAGCGTTTCAACGATCTCGCAGTGACCGGCATGCGCAGCCAACATCAGGGCCGTTTGTCCATAGCGGTCTCGCGCATTCACATCCATACCTCGTTCAATAAGATTGCGGACAATGTGGGCGTTGCCGCGTTTGATTGCGTTCTGCCAAGCGGCATCCATTAAGCAAACACTCCTGAATACTCGGCTAAAACATAAATCCCGTTTTGCAAAAGCTCAAAAATGGCGGCAGTAACAAAACGATTAGAATGTGATTTCAAGTTGTTGACTTTATGAGGTTTCATGGTAATTAGCATATGCGTTTTTTGCTATATAACGTCAAGCCACGATCAGATCCGGCTTTTCAAACATGTTAGCCATGTAGGGGCGCATCGCGCTCTACATGGCTCATTCATAGCGGATTCCCCTAAAGGCGAATCCGTCTGACAACTTTCAGGTAGCGTTACATAAAATCACATTTAATATACAACTTACCACGATAAAATAAATCTAAACCTTAGATGTCGCAAACTTCATGTCCCAATCAGGCGTCAACATGCGCAATTTGTAAATAATTTTCAGATTGCATGTCGATCAATCTCGACACCGTCCGTTCGAATTCAAACGAACCTTCGCCGGCGGTATAAAGTTCATGAGCGGGGACTTCGGCTGTACAGATCAGTTTCACTTTATGCTCGTACAACGCGTCAATCAGCGTGACAAACCGTTTGGCTTCGTTGCATTTTTCCGTGGTCAGCTTGGGAATATCTGCGAGTATCACGACATCGAAGCGGTTGCCGATTTCCAGGTAATCGGCAGGGCCTAAGGCGTGCATGCACAGTTCGTCAAAAGAGGTGAGGGCGACATTGCCGTGCACTGCCGACAACACTACCTTTCTGCCTAATACCTCCAGCGAGCCCGGTTTCATCGGGGCGTAATTGGTCAGTTCGTTATAACTTTGCCGTATGAATTTTTTGGCGTGTTGATCCAGCGGATAATAGTAAGTCGTCTTTAGCGCGTGTAAATGGCTGAGCCGGTAATCCTGGTCTGCCACCAGCTCGACGACTTTGGCTTTTTCTTGCAGGAGACCGACAAAAGGCAGGAACAGGTCCCGCTGCAGGCCGTCATGATAGAGTTCGCTGGGATGACAGTTGGAGGTAATCACAACAACGATACCCAATTCGAACAGCCTCCGGAACAGTCGCACCAGAATCATCGCGTCGGCGATGTCGGAGACATGGAACTCGTCGAAGCAAAGCAGCAGTTCCGATGCTCTGATATGTTTTGCCAATGCCGAAATCGCATCGGTATTGTGTTGCTTGCGCCATTGGTGGATGAAGGCGTGAACTTCCAGCATGAAGGCATGAAAATGCACCCGCCGCTTTTGGCGGATCGGGCAAGCCTCAAAAAATAAATCCATCAACATAGACTTGCCGCGGCCTACGTTGCCGTAGATATACAGGCTTTGATAATTGGCCGGTTTGGGTCGGAAGAGTTTATGTAGGGGGGATTTTTGCTCGTACTTGACCGTTGTATTTAGGTTGTTGAGCAGGGTTTGCAGGTGATGCAGGGCGGTGATTTGTGCGGGTTCGTATTGGATGATGTCTTGCGCTACCAGGGCGTTGTATTGTTTTTCCAGCAAGCCGGTTTCGGCTTTGGATTGAGTTGAAATTGCTTGTCGTGAGGGCTTTCTTAGCATAATTGCTTTTTGTAGGGAGGATAGCCAGCCAGACGTGGTTCCCGCTGAGGCGACGGACGCAATTATCTCGTCCCGTCTATTCAGGACGTGCGAGTCAGACCTTCCAGGTTTTAAAAACCTGGAAGGTCTAAGAGTGCTGTGTATGACAACGAGAAAAAACGTGATTCTGTCCTTTTCCTACGCTACACCGCCAGCCTTTTTCCGATAACTATCCATTCGGTCAAAGTTCAAATAACGATAAGTATCATCAGCTGTTTCGTTAATTTGACTTGCATAATGCATATATTCATCAAAAGTCGGAATTTTGCCCAGAATCGAACACACTGCCGCCAGTTCGGCTGATGACAGATACACATTCGCGCCATCACCCAAACGGTTGGGGAAGTTACGCGTCGAGGTGGAAACTACGGTAGTGTTTTCGCCAACTCGCGCCTGATTGCCCATACATAACGAGCAGCCGGGCATTTCGGTGCGGGCACCGGCTTTTCCGAAAGTGCCGTAATAGCCTTCCTTGGTCAATTGGCTTTGGTCCATTTTGGTGGGTGGCGCAACCCACAATTGGGTCGGCAATGTGCCTTGGTGTTTTTCCAGCAATTTACCGGCGGCGCGGAAATGGCCGATATTGGTCATGCAGGAACCTAAAAACACTTCGTCGATTTTGGTACCGGCCACGGCGGACAGTGTTTTTATGTCGTCAGGGTCATTGGGGCAGGCCAGCAACGGTTCCTTGATTTCGCTCATATCGATTTCTATGATTTCAAAGTATTCCGCATCGGCGTCCGGCTCCAACAATATTGGATTAGCCAGCCAGTCTTCCATGGCTTTGATCCGGCGCTCAATAGTGCGCACATCGCCGTAACCTTCGGCTATCATCCATTTCAGTAAGGTAATATTGGAATTCAAATACTCGCGGATCGGCGCTTCATTCAAACGCACCGTGCAACCTCCGGCAGAACGTTCGGCAGACGCGTCGGACAATTCAAAAGCCTGTTCCACTTTTAAATCCGGCAGACCTTCGATTTCCAGGATACGGCCTGAGAACACGTTCTTCTTGCCCTGTTTTTCAACGGTCAGCAAGCCGCGTTGTATAGCCGCATAAGGAATCGCATTGACTAGGTCGCGCAGGGTAATGCCCGGTTGCATCTCGCCTTTAAAACGAACCAAAACCGATTCGGGCATATCCAGCGGCATCACGCCCGTCGCTGCGGCAAACGCGACCAAGCCTGAACCGGCCGGGAAGGAAATGCCGATAGGGAAGCGGGTATGCGAGTCGCCGCCGGTGCCGACGGTATCCGGCAATAGCATGCGGTTTAACCAGGAATGGATAATGCCGTCGCCCGGACGGAGCGACACGCCACCGCGATTCATAATGAAATCCGGTAGCGTATGCTGCATGGTGACGTCAACCGGTTTCGGATACGCTGCCGTGTGGCAGAACGATTGCATCACCAGGTCGGCCGAAAAGCCCAGGCAGGCCAAGTCTTTCAATTCGTCGCGGGTCATCGGCCCGGTGGTGTCCTGCGAGCCGACTGTGGTCATACGTGGTTCGCAATAGGTATTAGGACGGACGCCTGCAACGCCGCAAGCCTTGCCGACCATTTTTTGCGCCAGCGTATAACCTTTACCGCTGTCTTTAGCGTCGACCGGACGGCAAAATACAGTGGAAGCCGGCAAGCCCAGCACTTTACGGGCTCGGTCTGTCAAACCACGGCCAATGATTAACGGGATACGGCCACCGGCGCGTACTTCATCCAGAATGACATCGGTTTTCAGTTCGAACTTGCAGATTAGTTCGCCGGTATCGTGGCGCTTAACTTCGCCGGCATACGGGTAAATATCGATCACATCGCCCATCGCCATTTGCGATACATCGCATTCAAAGGGCAGGGCGCCTGAATCTTCCATCGTGTTGAAGAAAATCGGCGCAATCTTGCCGCCGATGCAAACTCCGCCTTCGCGTTTATTCGGAATGTGCGGAATATCATTGCCCATGAACCACAATACCGAATTGGTCGCCGACTTGCGAGAAGAACCGGTGCCGACCACGTCGCCGACATAAGCCACCGGAAAGCCTTTTTGCTTGAGTTCGGCGATTTGCTGTTCGGCATTGGTGATGCCTTCGCGCGGCATTTTCAGCATGGCTTTGGCGTGTAACGGAATGTCGGGGCGCGACCAGGCATCGGGAGCCGGCGACAGGTCGTCGGTATTGGTTTCGCCGCTTACCTTGAACACGGTGATCGTCAGTTTTTCAGGCACTTTGGGCTTGCTGGTGAACCATTCCGCTTCGGCCCAGGAATTAAGCACCTGCTTGGCGAACGGGTTACCGGCATCGGCTTTTTCCTGCACGTCGTGGAAAGCGTCGAATATCAACAAGGTATGGGACAGCGCCTTGGCCGCAATCGGAGCCAAGGCTTCGTTATCCAGCAAATCGATTAACGGCGCGATGTTATAACCGCCCAGCATCGTACCTAGCAATTCGGTCGCGCGCGCCGCATCCAGGATTGGAGAGCTGACTTCGCCTTTTGCGACAGCCGCCAGGAATCCAGCCTTAACATAAGCCGCCTCGTCAACACCGGCGGGAACGCGGTTAGTCAGCAGGTCGAGGATGAACTCATTTTCTCCGGCGGGCGGCTGTTTAATCAGCTCAACCAAAGCGGCGGTCTGTTCGGCATCAAGCGGCTTGGGGACGATGCCTTCGGCGGCGCGTTCTGCTACGTGTTTACGGTATTGTTCTAGCATGAAGAATTCCTGGGGGAAGGTATAAAACGTTTAATCGTTCCCACGGTCTCCGTGGGGATGCAGTAAGCAATGCTCCAGCGTCGCATCAACATCAGTACTGGACGTGTTGGTGCGGCCAGTACTGCATTCCCACGGAAACCGTGGGAACGATGACATTACTTCATCGCCTCAACAATCGCATTACCCATTTCAATCGTTCCGCATTTTGACTGCGGATTAAGATCCGGCGTAACAAACTTGCCTTCATTAACCACTTTTTCAACGGCTGTTTGAATTTTATCTGCCGCGTCATGCTCGCCGAGATGATGCAACATCATGACTCCGGCCATGATGACGGCGGTAGGGTTAGCCAGATTTTTTCCGGCGATGTCCGGTGCACTGCCGTGTACGGCTTCAAACAAGGCTGCATTGTTGCCGATATTGGCACCTGGAATCAGGCCCAGTCCGCCTACCAGGCCTGCGGTCAAATCAGACAGGATGTCGCCGAACATGTTGGTACAGACGACCACATCAAATTGCTTCGGGTCCATCACCATATGCATGCACGCGGCATCGATAATTTTTTCGTCGTATTGAATTTCGGGATATTTCGGGGCGATTTCCCTGGCAACGTCCAGAAACAAGCCTTGTGTGTATTTCAAAATATTGGCTTTATGGCAAACAGTAACTTTTTTACGATTGTTGTCCATGGCGTATTGAAAGGCATACTCGATAATTCTTTCCGACCCTGTTCTGGTGACGACGGCCAGACTTTCCGCGATGTCTTTTTTAGGCGTCAGGTAATGCTCAAGTCCGGCATAAAGCCCTTCGGTATTTTCCCTGACGATAACAATATCGACATCATCAAAGCGGGTTGTGACGCCTGCCCAGTTTTTGGCGGGGCGGACGTTGGCATACAGGTCGTATTTTTGCCGCAATGCTACGTTAATGCTTCTAAAGCCAGTGCCGCCGACAACCGTGGTTAACGGGCCTTTAAATGCCAGCCGGGTTTTGTCTATTGAGGTCATGGTTTCATCCGGCAATGGAGTGCCGAATTGTTCAAAAGCGGCCAAGCCGGCAAATGCTTCTTCCCATTGAATCTTTACGCCGGACGCGTCAATAACTTTAACAGCCTCATCCATTATTGATGGGCCGATACCATCGCCTTTTATCAACGTAACTGCGTGCATTCATTTCTCCAAATTTAAAAAAGAACAGATTAACCGGTGAATTATAGTGCTTTAGGCCTGTGTTTATCCAGTTGCAGTGGTTAAATGGTGCAAATCGCGACCCTTTTGCTATGATGACAAAAGTCCGTGGAGACGTCGCCTAATGCACCTACTGTTGGTGCGGTGCGACGTCGCTACCACCTTAAGCAACATTACTCAATATTATTTGAAGGAGTTGTTATGGCTAGTCTCACACTCAATCCGCCTCCAAACGGCAGTGCCATTACCGCACAAAACGGCAAGCTGGCGGTGCCGGATAATCCGATTATTCCATTTATTGAAGGCGACGGTACCGGGCCGGATATTTGGCGCGCCACCGTTCGTGTTTTGGACGCGGCTGTTGAGAGCGCCTATGCCGGGCAAAGGAAAATTCACTGGATGGAAGTGTATGCCGGGGAAAAATCCCATCGCTTGTTTGATACTTGGCTCCCCGATGAAACCGTCGAGGCCTGTAAAAATTATCTGGTGTCCATTAAAGGCCCGTTGACGACGCCGGTAGGCGGCGGCATCCGTTCCTTGAATGTGGCTTTGCGCCAGTTACTGGATATGTATGTGTGCCTGAGGCCGGTCAGATGGTTTCAGGGCGTGCCTTCCCCGGTAAAAAATCCCGGAGCTGTGGATATGGTGATTTTTCGGGAAAACACCGAGGATATTTACGCCGGTATTGAATTTGAACAAGGTAGCGACGAGGCAAAGACTTTTTTAAAGCTATTGAAAGAGAACTTTCCGAAGCAATACGCAAAAATCCGTTTTCCGGAAAGCTCCGGCGTAGGCATTAAGCCGGTTTCGCAGGAAGGCACGGAGCGGCTAATGCGTTCAGCAATCGATTACGCGATTGCCAATAAGCGCAAGTCCCTGACTATTGTGCATAAAGGCAATATCATGAAATTCACCGAAGGGGCGTTTCGTAATTGGGCCTATCAGTTGGCGGAACGGGAATATCCGGATCATGTCTATACCTGGGGGCATTGGGAGAAAACCCGAGCCGAGTTTGGCGTAGAGGCGGCAAACAAGGTGCAGGCCGAGGCGTTGGCAAAAGGGCGCATTTTAATTAAAGACAGTATTGCAGACATCACCTTGCAGCAGGTTCTGACGCGGCCTGAAGATTTCGATGTGATCGCTACTTTGAATTTGAACGGCGACTATTTGTCCGATGCTCTGGCCGCCCAAGTCGGCGGAATCGGCATTGCTCCAGGCGGCAACATCAATTATCAAACCGGCACGGCTGTTTTTGAGGCCACGCACGGCACGGCACCTAAATATGCCGATATGGATAAAGTCAATCCCGGTTCGCTGATCCTGTCCGGCGAAATGATGCTGCGCTATATGGGTTGGACGGAAGCCGCCGATGCGATCATTAACGCCATGGATGCCGCCATTTCCAGTAAACGGGTGACGTACGATTTTGCCCGGCTAATGGAGGGGGCGACAGAAGTTAAATGTAGCGAATTTGCTAATGTATTGATTGAGAATTTGAAGTAGCACTTAGCAAACCATTAGGCCTAATTTTTAGGTAATGATACGAATACACGTCAGCGGGCTTTGATCTTATCATTGAGAACAAGTTGGTAGCATCTCAACTTGTTCTCAATGAATAATTCCTTTTCAGCGTGGCTTTTAAAACCGTCAGTGGCTTCCCTGAAGAAGCTCCATTGGGTTGGATAATGAAAGGAGTTGGGTAAATCAAACGCATCTGGAGTAGATGTTATGGCGGAAAATACGCTACGAAAGCAAATACGCTATGAAAGAAGCGATATCAATGCAGTTTTTAGAAAAACACCTGTTTTCTTTAACCGGGAACAGCCGGTAAAAATACTTAACATTAGCAAACAGGGTATCGCCATCTGTAGCAATCAAGCATTAAAAAGAAACAGCCGCCTTAAACTCACGTTGTGTTTTATGCAGGGCGAAAGCTTCTTGCTTGATGGGCAGGTTGTGCACTCGTTTAATAAACCAAGCATTTCCCCGTATGATGAGTTTGTAGAGCTGTTTTTTGAAGGAACGGCATTGCCTATCCCACTGCCTTATAAATACGGCATCCATTTTGAACAGCATTATCTACAGTTTAGGGATTATCTGATCGAATCCGGCTGTAAAAGCGGCTTTGAGGTTCAGCGGCTAGGTTTTTACCAAAGGCAAACCCGTTCTAAATAATCTCCGGCTCTAAGGCCATTTTATTTTTTGCTGTTCAATAGCGATTTTAGGTCTGCAAACGGATTGTGAGTGGCGGCAGGGGTTGAGGATTTGCCCGCATTAGAACTATCGAACCGGGTTTCTTCGTATCTTGAATGTTCATTATCATGGCAATAAAGGCACAACAATTCCCAGTTGCTGCCGTCGGAGGGATTGTCGTCGTGGTTATGGTTTTTATGGTGTACGGTCAATTCGGTCAGGTTTTTATGATCGAATTCGCGGGCGCATCGACCGCATACCCAAGGGTATAATTTAAGAGCTTGGCCGCGATAAGACTGCTCTCTGAGTTCCTGGCTGCGACGCGCATCGGTCACGATTTTATCTAGCTTGTTTTTGTCGGGTTGGACTTTTTTGATGCTCATGTGAATATCTTTTGGTAGTTTGCGGAAAAATCACGCATATAAGTTGACGGTTTTCAGCTACAAGCCGGTATCGCTAAATTTTAACAGAAAATAATAAAGGATAGAGATCGACTTTTATTGATGGTTGGCATTGAAAAATTAATAAGTAATGTCAGCTTAAAAATTTTATACTAAAAGCGATTAATAAGAGTCTTAAGGAGACACGTGGATAAACGAACATTTACAAATCGATTGATAGTTCTCGATACGGAAACGACCGGATTAAATCCTCAGGAAGGGCACAGGATTATCGAGATCGGTTGTGTGGAAGTAGTTAACCGCCGGTTAACCGGCAAAAGCTTTCATGTCTATATCAATCCCGAGCGGGTTATCGATGCCGGCGCTATCGAAGTTCACGGCATTACCAATGAGTTTTTGACGGATAAGCCGACCTTTGACTGTATTGTTGAGGATTTTATTGCGTTTATTCGGGGCGCCGAGCTGGTCATTCATAATGCGCCGTTCGATGTCGGTTTTATTAATTATGAGTTCTCGCGTTTGAATAATGGCACGGGAACCGTCACGGATTACAGCAAGGTATTCGACACGCTGACTTACGCCAGAAAAAAACATCCGGGGCAGCGCAACAGTTTGGATGCGTTATGTAAACGTTACAGTATCGACAACAGTCACCGTGAGCTGCATGGCGCGTTGCTGGATGCTGAAATTCTGGCCGATGTGTTTTTATTGATGACCGGGGGGCAGTCTTCGTTGCTGGATGAGGGACAGGGAAGAGCGGAAGAGGTGATCGTAAGTAGCGAGGTTAAATATTTGTCGACGGATCGTCCCGCTTTGAAAGTCATTCGTTGCACCGAAGAGGAGTTAGCGGAACATCAACAACGTCTGGAGGCTATTGAAAAAGCCGGTGGCGTTTGTATCTGGAATCAGTAATATCAATAAACCATGAACGGCTGGTTGATACGGATGCCATGAATAAGTCGGCAGGGGCGGCCAACAGACTGGCTGGTCGCTCCCCACCCACAGACTTGCAGGTTATTCAGCCTTTGGCTTCGCCCGTCTGGATGTAGATCCCATTCTCTTTTTACTTTTATCCACTTTTTTAGCGCCATCGTCGGGCTTTGCCGCTCTTCTGGAACTGGAGCCTTCACCCATTTTGGATATGTTGAGTTGCTGACCGGCTACCCTGACTTTTTTCAATTCCTCAAACAATTCTTTCGGTATGCCTGCCGGCAATTCAACAGTGCTGTAATCGTCCTGGATTCTGATACGTGCGATATGGTCGCCGTCAATACCGGTTTCATTGGCGATAGCGCCAACGATATTGCCGGGTTTCACGCCATGGGCATGGCCGACTTCAATCCGGTACGTTTCCATTTCAATATCCGCTCCGCCGCCGAACGCGCGTTTGGGTTTGCGCTCTTTTTGAGGCCTGTCGGATCGTGATGATCTATCATCCCTGGACGGTCTGTCATCCCGGCTGTCTTTGGCCCTTTTAGGCAGATTTTGCATTAACAGCGGCGTGTCACCCTGAGCCAGTTTTGCCAGGGCGGCAGCTATTTCCAGCGCAGTGACATTGTGTTCATGTTGGTATTGTTCAATCAGTTGGTTGAAAAAACCCAGTTCTTCGGCAGCTAGAGTATCGGTAATGTTCTGTTTAAAACGGGCGATACGTTTATTGTTAATAACCTCGGTTGATGGCAAGCCCATTTCTTCAACTTTTTGCTTGGTTGCCCTTTCAATGTTATTCAACAGATTTCTTTCTCTGGGGGCAATAAACAAGATGGCGTCGCCGCTACGTCCTGCGCGTCCTGTTCTGCCGATACGGTGAACATAGGATTCGGTATCGTAAGGGATGTCATAATTGACGACGTGGGTGATACGGTCTACGTCCAGTCCGCGTGCAGCAACGTCAGTCGCAATCAAGATATCCAGTTTGCCGTTTTTCAGGTTGGCTATGGCGCGCTCGCGTAATGCTTGAGACATGTCGCCGTTAATCGCGGCGGCGGAATAACCGCGTGCTTCGAGTTTTTCTGCCAGTTCAACGGTTGCGGTTTTGGTTCTGACAAAAATAATCATGCCGTCGAACGTTTCGACTTCAAGAATGCGGGTCAGCGCATCCAGTTTGTGCACGCCGCTGACCAGCCAGTAGCGTTGGCGTATGTTTTCGGCGGAAGTCGTGGTTACCTTGATGGTGACATGCTCAGGTTCGTGCAGGTATTCCTGAGCGATTTTACGAATGGCCGTAGGCATGGTGGCGGAAAACAGGGCGATTTGCCTTTGCTCAGGAATTTGCTCAAGTATCCATTCCACATCATCAATAAAACCCATGCGCAGCATTTCATCGGCTTCATCAAGAACAAGGTGGCTAAGCCCATTCAGATTCAAGGTGCCCTTGCGCATGTGGTCCATAACCCGACCTGGCGTGCCGACAACGACATGAGCGCCGCGTTTTAGTTGACGCAACTGGGTGCTGTAGTCCTGGCCGCCGTAAATAGGCAGAACGTGGAAGCCTTTTAAATGAGCGGCATAGCGTTGAAACGCTTCTGCGACCTGAATGGCCAATTCGCGGGTTGGCGCCAGCACCAGAACTTGCGGGTCTTTTTGTTTAAGATCGATGCGCGACAAAATGGGTAATGCGAAAGCGGCAGTTTTACCGGTTCCTGTTTGTGCTTGCCCCAGAACGTCTTTGCCTTTCAGTAGGAGCGGGATGGTTTGTGCTTGTATGGGTGAGGGTGTTTCATAACCGACATCTTTCAGTGCTCTTAGCACCGGTTCAATCAGGGCTAAATCACTAAAAGAGGGAAATGTTGAAACATCATTGGACATGGATTTACCTGTTGGAAGCTAGAAGGCGCGTAAGCGCGGAGAAATGTGTTTGTTTATCATGGCATTATACCTCACTCTATTCCTATTTGCAGAAAAATTACAGAGCAAAGCGTTATTTAAAGTGCCTGTTTCTCATAACTACTCTGCCTATTCCATAGGGATGCAATGAATGCAGATAATGTGCAAGGCCATAGCTTGTATAGAGCGTCAAAAGTCTGGTCTATAAAAGTCTCCTACGAATATACAAGGAAATAAAAAATGATCGAAAAAATCATTATGGGATTCTTCGAGACTTATTGGTCTGGTTAATACGGAACGAATAACCGGACTAAAGAAAATAAACATTGATTGTTATTACCCAGGCAGAGAGATTAGAGCTAGAAAATTAATAAGTAGGGCTACTTAAATAAACTCTTATCGCTAAATTATTAAGCTATTGATTTAATAAATTTTTGTTGGAAAAAGGCAATAAACCTAGTAGTTGTACTAATAGATATTCGATAGAAATTGAGGCTATTATGATTACCAATTAAGGTTATTTTAAGGTTGAGGGATTTCAGAAACTCTTTAGAAGAATAAGAACAGGTTTTATACCGACGCATTCGACCCGCAGCCGTAAGGATGGTTTTTCATGCTTCCCCTCAAGCTTCGGCGGCTTATGTTTAATGTTATATCCTATTTCGGTTCACTGATTAAAAATATCGAACAAATATAAGGAGCGTTATATGAAAAATAAAAAGAAATATCCTCTCACAATAGGATTGCTAATGTTGGGCGCTATCGGGCAAGCAGTGTTTACTCCTACTGCGAGTGCCTCTCAGGTCGGTCAGGAAGATCAAATATATGGCGATTATGCGGTAAACAGGGCCGAAACTGAAAGAAAATATATTGCCATGGTCGAAACGCAAGGCCTCGATACGGTATTGGATATACCGTTACGTCTGGGGGGATTTGTTACAACACTTGTCGGCACGGGGTTTTTTATTGCAACAAGCCCTATTACCGGCTTGATGACGGCTTTATATCCACATAATGCAATAGAAAAAGCGGCGGATTATCTCGTCGTCAGGCCGGGTAATTACACATTTGTCAGGCCTAGCGGCGCCTTAAATTATGATTCACGATCTGACGAAGAAAAATAAATAACTCGTGAGCTTACTGCCTCAATAAATATTAAGAGTAATGGATTACTGAATTTTACCGGCATTTCTCAAGTATTAATTCAGGTTACCCTTAAATAATAATAAGTTGAGCTGCGCTTACAATTAATGTTAGACAATTGACGGGAGTTTATCCATGGGATTAAAAACAAGAATGCAATGTTTTGGTCTGCCCAAAGTTGCAACGGATGCGGATGATAAAACAACTAAACCAGACTCGCTAAATGAAGTGCCGGAAAAACAACCTTTCGCGCCATTGTTACTGAAAATACTTTCACCGGTAGAGTTGGAATTTAAAGAAAGCATCCATTCCCGGCTGCTTGATATTCTTGATTTGTCGCTCATCAGCAGCATAGATGAAAAGGAAGCCAGAAAACAGATTCGGGCGGTAGCGCAAAAATTAATCGACGACGAATCCATTCCATTAAATACGCAGACCCGGCATCAAATAATCAGAGAAATTGAAGATGACGTACTGGGTCTTGGGCCTTTGGAAGCTTTGTTATACGACCCGACCATTTCCGATATTCTGGTCAACGGTTACAAAAATGTTTATGTCGAACGATTCGGCAAGCTGGAGTTAACGCCGGTCAGGTTTAATGATGACAATCATTTGATGAAAGTGATTGACCGGATTGTGTCCAGAATTGGCCGCAGGATTGACGAGTCGTCGCCGATGGTGGATGCCCGGTTACAGGATGGCTCCAGGGTAAACGCTATTATTCCACCGTTAGCGATTGACGGCCCTTCGGTGTCGATAAGACGTTTTGCAGTCGATAAAATGGGGCTTGACGATCTGGTAAAAAGAGGTGCCTTAACCGATTATATGGCTGAATTCCTCAAAGGCGCGGCAAAGTCCAAGTTGAATATACTGATTTCCGGCGGGACAGGCTCAGGCAAAACAACGATGCTGAACGCCATTTCAAATTTTATTCCCAAGGATGAAAGGGTCATTACCCTGGAAGACTCCGCAGAGCTACAGTTGCAGCTACCCCATGTATTGCGGCTGGAAACCAGGACCGCCAATGTTGAAGGCAAAGGCGAGGTTACGTTGCGCGATTTGGTGCGCAACAGTCTTAGAATGCGGCCGGATCGCGTCGTCATTGGCGAGGTCAGGAGTGGGGAGGCCTTCGATATGCTACAGGCGATGAATACCGGCCATGAGGGCTCCCTAACGACAGTTCATGCCAACACTCCTAGAGACGCCCTTGCGCGCCTTGAAAACATGGTGTCTATGGCAGGGTTGGAGATGCCCGCTAAGGCGATCAGGGCACAAATCGTATCGGCAATCCACATCATCATCCAACTGAGTCGGCTTGAAGACGGTAGCAGGCGAATCCTCAGTATTCAGGAGGTAGATGGCATGGAAGGTGAAGTGATTACCCTGTCTGAAATCTTTAAATACCAAAGGCGTGGAATAGATGAAAAAGGCGTTGTACAGGGTCAATTTTGTTCGACAGGAATCATCCCTAAATGCATGACTAACTTGAAGCAAAAAGGCGCCAATGCAGATCTGGCTATTTTTACCAATCATCTCAATTAAAGAGGAGGTAACATGTCCAGCGACATGATGATGTTATTTGTGGGATTAGTCTTTACAACGGTTTTTTTGGCATCACAAATCCTGGTATTACCGACCTTGGGAACGAGCCGGGCGGACAGCCTTAAGCTGAAACAACGTTTGGAAGGAATTATTCAGGCGCACGGCGATTCTGAAGCCTCGATTATAAAAGAAAAATATCTCAATCAGTTAGGCCCCATAGAACGAAGCCTTGAGCGTTTCCCTGGTATTCCGAGACTGAAAGTATTGCTGGAGCAGGCAGGAAATCAGCAAATAGCTTATCGGTTTGCGTTGTACGCATTATTTTTGTCCGGAGGCGTAGCGGCGATAGTCTGGCTGTCCTTGCATAATATGATATTCGCCTTGGCGGCATTTATTATCGCGGCGGTTATACCGATAGTGTGGCTAAACAAGCAACGAGCCAAGCGCCTGGACAAATTTGAAGAGCAATTGCCAGAAGCCTTGCAAATGATGGCCAGAGCCTTAAGGACGGGCTATCCGTTTACCGAATGTATGAAGATAGTTTCCACCGAAATGAGCGAGCCTATCAGTCAGGAATTTGGCATGACCTATGAAGAAATCAATTACGGGCGCAATATTGAAGTGGCGTTTGCATTGATGATAGAGCGGGTTCCTAGTCTCAGTTTGATAGCCATGTCTACAGCAATAATAATCCAGCGGGAAACGGGCGGAAATCTTGCCGAGGTACTGTTGAAAATCAGCGATGTGCTAAGAGGACGGTTTAAATTGCAGCGGCGCATAAAAACATTGTCGGCGGAAGGCATGCTGTCGGCCTGGGTGTTGCTGTTGCTGCCATTGGGTTTATTTGGGCTTATGAGTTTGCTTAATCCTGATTACTTTAAGCCGGTTTATGACTCGCCCGATAGAATGACCTATCTCTATATTTTTATGGGCCTGGAGTTGAGCGCAGCCTTTTGGATACGGCGCATTATTACCATTGATGCATGAGGTGAAGTGAATGGACTTTTTAATGCAATTGTTGACAGGGCTAATGGCAAACCAACAAGGAGGCCCCTGGGGTGTGGTTTTGTTGGTGGCAGGAGCTATTTTTATTTTAGCGTTGGCATTAATGTCATTATTTGATGATGTTTTTGACCCTGTGCGTTCCCGTTTTAAGCGGGAAATGAATACCGACGCGGTTTCCATGTTTGAGTCTAATGCGATATCGGAAAAGCTTCATAAACATAATAACGTGTTTGTTCCAACCAGCCAGGCGTTATTGCAAAGAACAAGGACACGTCTTCATTATGGCGGGTTTCATGGAAAGAGCAGTCTATTGCATTATTATGCGATACGAATGTTGTTAATGATTTTGTTGCCTTTATCCGTGCTGATGGTCATGGCGCTGATTCCTGGCATGAAGAGTGAAACCATATTTCAATCGGCAATGGCAGCGATCGCAATAGGTTATATGGGGCCCAGTTTTGTTTTGGATAAATTCATCGCCAATCGTCAGAAAACTCTGCGCCGGGCATTTCCCGATATGCTTGATTTATTGGTGGTTTGTTCCGAGGCTGGCTTGAGCCTGGACGCGGCGATACAAAAGGTGGTTGTCGAAAGCGGTATGAGTCAACCGGTATTGGCTGCCGAACTGGACATTGTGATTGCTGAAACCCGCGCAGGGATTGATCGGAATAAGGCTTTGCAAAGATTGGTTGAAAGGACTGGGGTAGAAGACATTAGAGGTTTGGTAGCGGCACTGTCACAAAGCATGCGCTTTGGCACCAGCATTGTCGAGACACTCAAAGTTTATTCGGAAGACCTCAGGGACAAAAGAACGCAAGCTGCCGAAGAAGTGGCTGCCAAGATCAGTACAAAGCTGATTTTTCCGTTAGCCGTTTGTTTACTGCCGGCATTCTTAATGGTTGTTATGTTACCGGCCGTATTGGTTCTTAGACATATAAACCCCGGATAACGGTTTTTACCGCTCGTAAAATGATGAACCTTAGTTACCGAAATCTCCTGGCTTTTTGTTATGAGGACAGAGAGAGTTCCCTTACCGGATGAAGATGATGAGTATGATAAATAAAATAAAAAAACTAACCAGCCTCATTTTTTTGATTATTTTAAGTCAATCGCTGCTGACCGCTTGTAATCCCAGTAACATTCAAGAAGCAGAGCATGCTGGCGACGAACAGAAAACCAAAGATATCTTGCAAAATGCCGGGCTTAATGTCGATTCGGTGGACGATGCTGTGCTAAAAGCTGAAAAAGCGGCGCAGAGCGGCAAGATGGATCTGGCTCAACTCTATTATATAAAAGCCTACGATCTGGAGCCGACTAATGTCAGGGTTTTGCAAAAAATGGCTGATTTATATACCGACCTAAAAAAATACGACTTGGCCGAAGTCAGCCTAAAATTGATCTTGCAACAGCAGTCGGGAGATATAAAAGCAACCGAACAATACGGCTTACTGTTAATCAAGCAAAAAAAATATCCTGATGCAGAGAAGCATCTTGCTCAAGTTGTCGCCAAGCAACAAAGCTGGTCGGCCTATAACGGCTTGGGGATCATTGCTACTTTGCAGGGCGATTATTTGAAAGCCGAAAGCTTTTTTAAAAAAGCTGACAGTATTTCGCCGAATTCGCCTGAATTACTAAATAACATTGGCTTTGCTCTCTATTCAGCCGACAAACTGACCGAGGCTGCACCCTATTATCTTAAAGCCCTGCAAATCAATCCTGGTTTTAAAAAGGCGGTTTATAACTATGCATTGCTTCAAGCACGTTTAAGTAATTATGAACAGGCGCACAGTGCCTTTGCCAAAGTGTCTTCACCGGCCGAAGCCAATAATAATACCGGCTATATTGCAATGATGAATGGCGATTACGCCGAAGCGAATACTTATTTGCAGGAAGCCATCAACATATCGCCCAAGTTTTATAAAAAAGCCAATGACAATTTAAAGCGCTTGGAAACACTGGAACAACAGTAAGAGCGAAGTATCGATAAAGCCTTTTCTAATTCTCTTTTGCTGGAAACTCAGCTCCTAATAACAGGGTTTATGGTCAATTTCCTCTCTTGATTGGCCATAAACCCTAGCCAATTTCGTCAAACTGTCAGAGATGTCGTGTCCGTTAGAGTAAAAAACGAACCCTGATACAAAAATGTAAGTGCATGATAAAACGGCAATTGACTCTCAAAAACTAAAGCAAGTGCCTCTAGGCACCACAGAATAAATCAACCTTTTGTTACTCTGCTTGAGTTGCCTATCTTTGGGGCATCTTGAGCATACGCATCAAGCTAAGACATAACTCGCAAAATTTGCTGATTTCCAAACTTCAACTTAGGAGCAAACCTTAGGCGTAGGCCGGAATAAGACCATCCAAGCGCGTAGCGCGAGGTGGCGTTTCCGGCGAATTTGGATGCTGTTTGCCGGAAAAGCTTCCGCTCCTCGGCAACTGCTCCTGCGTTGCTCTACCTCCTGCATCCTTGCAGTCGTGCTCACGCCCCTTACCTACATCCATGTAGGCAACACCAGTTCTCGCTGTCGCTCGAACCGGCTTATTCCGGTCTACATGGCTGCTTGAGTTATCTACCTTTGGGGTATCTTTGGCGCGGCATTAGCAGCTCCACGCCGTCGGCATCGTTATCATTCTAAATCCGTTCACTCTTCTTTGTTGCTAGACAGGCCTGCTTATTTCCATCCAGCATGTCATTGTCCACCTGTGCAAGCAATGTCGGCAAAAGGCTTTGGCGCCAAGGTAACGTGGGCAGAGCGCTTCAGCCAGGCAATATTTTTTGCTTTATCTGTCTGATATCGAGCAACTGACCCGTAATGCATAAGGGCTAAAACAAAGTAATTTCAATATTCCTGGTTAAGTTGCAGGTACTTACGTCAATACTATTCTGTTAAAAAATATCAGTGGTTTATATTTAACTAATATACTTAAGGTTAATAATAGGTTGTTGGTATTGTTAGTAATTTTAATTATTTAAGTAAAAACTAAGTGATTTAAATGCACGTCATCCAAGTCGTAGGTATTCATACTAATATTTTTTAGATCATTTTATACTTAAAATTTCCTTAAGTTGTTTTTTAGGTGGCCGGTAATCTGGGTTGCGCTCTTTTAAATAGTTAAGGGTAGTAGTCGTTAATGTTAAGCGTTGCGTCTGTGATTGTTATTAATACATATTAGTGCCTTCATAGATATAAATTTTGCAGTATTTTTCTTATATAAATAATGCCAAACATGCTTCGTAATTTTAATACAGCTGACCGATGTCGTAGGTATTAGTACGAATATATTTAAGCTCATTTTATGCTTAAAATAAACTTAAATATTTTACAGGCGACCCAAGATTATAAATGGTTATTTTGATAATGTTTGTATTAGGTCAAATAGGTGAGGTCTAACGTATCGTTAAATATTAATTTTTGTGTCAATAAAATTTATTGACCAATAAAAGAACATGCTACATGTCTGTGTTGGAATAACTGACAATATATATTAATTGTCCGTCAACCGATGCTGGCCGGTAGATGTGAGAAGGGGATGCTTTTTATAAACGGATCTTTGATAATGTAATTTATGATTCAAAATAGTTTAAATAATACTTTTTTAATTTCATATTGAGGAATAAACCATGAAAAAAATAACAAACTTAGTGAAAGGATTTCTTGCTGATGAAAAAGGCGCAGAAACTGTTGAGTGGGTAATGATTGCTGCTGTCTTGGCCGGCATTATTGCCGTTGCTTTTTGGGAAACTTTAAAGACTGGAGTTAATACTACTATAGGAAACATAACAGGAAAAATGACTGCATCTTACACATAATCTGTTGTTAAGATAGAAACCGGTCTTCTCTCTTTGTCCTCCAGGCGATGGAGAAGACCGATTTTATTTATACAGCGTTTTCAACTTAAATTAGTTGCTAATCATTAACAGGCTATGTCGTTGGAGTGCAGGCTTTGCCTGCTCTGGCAAGCGAAGCTTGCACTCCGGGCACACTATAGTTTCAATAATAATTAACTGAATTTGAAAGCGTTGTAAGTACTTGGTCTTTAATATCCTATTCATTATTTTTATACGCAAATAATAAATATGATATTAAAAATCAATCAGTAAAAGTGTTGAATTTATGTGTTATTAAAATAGAAAAATAGTGCCGTACATGTTGTCAATTGTTATTGCTTTTTAAACAACATTTGATTTTGTCAGTTAAACATTAATTAATAACTTTATAGTCATTTCATGTTTATTATTTACTTAATATTAATTGTATTTGTATTAATCGCAGCAACTTACGATGCGGCCACACAAAAAATACCTAACTGGACGTCATTGCTTATTGTTGCGTTAGGGGTGGGCTGGAATTTTTCTTCCGCTGAAGGCTTAGGCGCTCGTGATAGCGGCTTTGGATTGCTTGCCGGTTTATTGCTGATGCTGCCGAGCTATATTTTCGGAGGCATGGGCGCCGGCGACGTGAAACTCATGGCGGCGATAGGGGCTGTGGTAGGCATTAAGCAAGCTCTTGACGTGGTCTTTTATAGCTATATGGCAATGTTTGTCATGGCCTTGCTTTTTATAGTGGTGAAAGGGGATCTGCTTAAGCTGTTGCGCAGGTTGAGGACGCTTATTTACGGTTTGTTTTCTGGGGTATTGGCTTACCAGAAACCGGACCCATCGGATGCTGCAAGTTACCGAATGCCTCTGGCACCGGCTATCGCACTCGCTACCTGTTATGTTTTATATCCGGCGCTTTGCAACTCAGGATTCATGGCGGATTTATGTCACTACTAGAACTGATTAAACAACCCCGCACGATTAGCGAGACCGCTCTCGATGCCGAGTTATTGATTGATTTAACACTAAAGCATCTTTATGACGGTGGCGCGCAGGATCTACAGCAGTTGGCCGACAGGCTGGCGCTTACGGGAAACCTGCTGGAAGGGATTTTGGTCAACTTGCGCAAAGACTCCCGGGTTGAGGTGTTGGCCGCCAAAGAAAATAGCGCCGGAGTACGTTACCAATTAACCGATTTAGGCCGTTCCGAAGCGAAAAATGCCTATATACGTAGCGGTTACGTTGGCCGTGCCCCGATTACAATCGATCATTACCGGCGGCTGGTTGAAGCGCAATCCGTATTTAATTGCACGGCAAGCAAAACGGAATTAATGGAGGCCTTTGCCGGTGTCGTAATAGAGGAACATTTGTATGACCAGCTGGGGCCTGCGTTGCATTCTGGCCGGGCCCTTTTAGTTTACGGTCCAGCAGGTAGCGGCAAGACTTATATCTGCAAACGCCTGGCGCGATGCTTGGGTGGTCCGATTTATTTACCCTATGCCATTGCTGTGGGCCGGGAAATCATCCGGTTTTTCGATCCGATGATTCATAGTCCGGTCGATCAAGTCAGCGGGACAGCCAACTATCAATTAGAAAACCGCACAGATCAACGCTTGATTTTATGCGAACGTCCGGTTGCTATCAGCGGTGGCGAGCTGACCATGGACAGGCTCGAGTTGCGTTATGACCCAGTCACCCGGTTAAACCACGCGCCTATCCAGTTAAAAACCAATAACGGCATTTATATCATTGACGATATGGGGCGGCAGCGGATGCCTCCGATTGAATTGCTCAATCGCTGGATTGTGCCTATGGAAGAGCATATCGATTATTTGACGGTGGGAACAGGGCAGCATTTCCCGGTGCCGTTCGATACTGTACTGGTGTTCTCGACCAATTTGCATCCGCTGGAATTGGCTGATGAGGCTTTCCTGAGGCGCTTGGGCTACAAAATACAATTCACCGACATTACTAAAGAGCAATTCACCCTGATTTGGGGAGATGTGTGCCGGGAACGCAATGTAACGGTTGAAGAAGGGGTACTGGATTGCCTTTACGAATTGTATGACCAGACCAAGCGGCCTTTTATGCCGTGTCAACCTCGGGATTTGATCGGCATGGGACTTGATATGGCGGCGTTTAAAAATACCCGGGGTCACCTAAGCAAAGAAAACATCAGGCTCGCGTGGGGCACATACTTTATCGATATATAAGAAAGGGGTGAACAAATGAACAGACGATTTTTTATTATGCTGAGTATTGCATTGCTGCTGTCTTTTCTTGCGGCTTATGTTGCCAAAAGTTGGATACAAGGCCAGGCGGTGCCCGATAAAGGGGTGTCGGTTGTGGCTGCGGCAATCGAAATCCCTTTTGGCGTCAAGATTGAAGAGTCCCAGGTTAAGCTGATTGCCTGGCCGGGCGACTCAGCTCCGCCGCAAGGCGCTTTTACATCCAAAGAGCAAGTCGTCAACAAAGTTGCGATGAACAAGTTCTACCCGGATGAAGTTATCACGGAAAAAAGAATTTCAGAATATTTGGGCGGCAGTACGCTTTCGGCATTGATTGCTAAAGAGTATCGGGCCATTTCGGTGCGAGTGGATGATGTGGTTGGTGTGGCGGGCTTTATTTTGCCTGGCAACAAAATCGATATTCTTGCCACGAAAATGGACCGTACCGCCAATAAAGCCGCTACCCGGACGCTATTACAGAATATCAAGGTATTGGCGGTGGATCAGGAAGCTTCTCAGGAAAAGGAAAAGCCGGCCATAGTCAGGGCGGTGACGCTGGAATTAAAGCCGGATCAAGCCGAGACCATGGTGCAGGCCATGCAGGAGGGAACCATACAGCTGACATTACGGAATCCGTTGGATAGCGTAGTGGAAGACAAGGTTGTCGAGGTAGCGGAAGCAAAAGCGACGCCGGTTGTCGATAGGGTCAGAAGCAGAAAACGTGTACTGAAAGTAATTCCATGGCTGTAAGTGATCTGGCGATAAAGGCGAGCCAGTAACGCGGATCGTTTGAATTTTAATAATAAGAAGAAGGGGAATGGTATGAACAAAAACCAAATAGCACTATCTGATAATCACCTTTCATTTAATTTACCGGAGACTCTGTTAATGGAAGATGCAAGCATAACGCCCCTCACGACACTGCAATACGCAAAAATATTCAAAGATATTTACAGCGAAACTGACAGGGTTGTTCACGGCAATATGGTTGCGGCTAAGTGTGTCGAGCATCCTAAGCACGGGAACATTGTTCTTGTGTCGACTACTTATGACGGCTGTTTAATGATTCACTTCCAACCTATCCCTGTAAGGAACTGAAGCCGTCCATAGACGAGTTAAGCGTCCTCACATGGGGTACCAGGTTGATAGCCAAATAATAAATTAATGCTTGTTATTATCAGATGAGTTAGCCATGAACCATAAAATTAACAAAAAATTACTCTGCATTTTTGCACTTGTCGCGTTATGTGTTGCGCATCATTCGGTTGCCGCCTTAAAAACCGCAGACATTAAACCAGTCAAGGTGCAAATTGGCTTAAACAAATCCAGGCTGATTACGCTGGACAGAAATATAGTTGAAATATCGCAAGGCAATTCGGCTATTGCCGATTTCCCGGTGGACACTGAGGCTGCGGAGACCAGCTTTATGCCTCCGAACCAGATATTGATCCGGGGCAAGTCATTAGGCACCACGAGTCTGTATTTGTGGGGGGATAAACAGAAGGTTGTACAAATGCTGGATATTGAAGTAACGCATGACCTGGATTCATTAAAATCCAAACTAAATGAGCTGCTCCCTAATGAGAATATTTCGGTGCGCTCTTCGCAGAAAAATATCGTGTTAAACGGCGAAGTCAGCACAGTAGCTAACATGCAGGCGGCAATTGACCTGGCGCAAGGCTATTTGGGGAGTTCAACAGCTCTTGGCGCGGGCACTGCCCCAAGCCCCGGCGGCTCCGGCAGCACTAATGTAACAACAACTACCGCGTCGCCAAAAGTCGATCCCAGTAAAAGTTCTACCCCGTCAGTAATCAATTTGATGAGCGTCGGCGGCGCACAGCAGGTCATGCTGGATGTAAAAGTAGCCGAGATAGATAGAAAACTGATCAGGGGCTTGAATATCAAATTTAATGCCTTGCAAGTTTCCGATTCTTTTTCTGTTGGGGCTATTAACGGAGGAGGAATTATGGATTCCGTGGGCATGGGTGGATTGCTTAATAACCACAGCTTTGATGCCGGCGCGGTCTTTTTGCAAGCGATCAGTGGCGGATTTATGTTTAATCTGACCATCGATGCGGCCAATGATCAGCAATTGGCAAAAATTTTAGCCGAGCCCACGCTAACGACATTATCAGGACAACCGGCAACCTTTATTTCAGGCGGAGAATTCCCTGTTCCGGTGCCGCAAGGTGGAATAAGTAATGGGTCAATTACTGTCACATTTAAAGAATTCGGTATCGGCTTGAAATTTGTCCCGGTGGTGCTTGATTCCGGGCGAATCAATCTGAACATGAATGTCAGTGTTAGTGAGTTATCCGAGGATGCCGCCGTTATAGCCCGGGCTGGTGATACCAATACCCAGTTTGCGATACCGTCGCTGACTAAACGGGAAGCAAGCAGTACGCTGGAGTTGGCGGATGGGCAAACCATGAGTATTGCCGGGTTAATCAGCGATAAATTGCGCGAGAATGTGAACAAGTTTCCGGGGTTGGGCGATATACCGGGATTAGGCGCGCTATTTAGAAGCTCGGCGTTCTTGAATCAACAAACGGAACTGGTGATTTTCGTCACCCCTCGCTTGGCCAAACCGGTGCTGGCGAAAAATGCGCTATTACCGACCGACAGTTTTGTTCCCCCGGATGATGTCGATTTCTATGTTTTAGGCAGAACCGAATCGAGAAGGGCCAGAAACCGGTGGGTAAAAAATGATGCCAATCCGCTAAGCAGCAAAGGCGGTCTCGATGGCGAATATGGTCAGCAATTAGTGGAAGGAGGTCAGTAATGCAAACGTTAGATAAAGTCAGCATCAAACAGGCAGTGGCAGGGATACTGTTTTCAACCCTAATAACGGGCTGCGCCGAGTGGAACTCTCATCCGGTCGTTGCCGAACAGAATTTCGGCCATGCAGTCAACAATATGATTAAAAACCAGACCTTGTATCCTGAACATGGTCAGAATGACAATCCCACACTGGGGCTGGATGGACAAAAAGCCCAAGGCGTCATCAGAGCTTACCGGGAAGGTGCATCGGAAAGACTGGACGATGCCAAGCAAGGCGCAACTTTTGACGCCACAAATGTCGGAAATTAATAAATATGAGTTTTGGCGTGGTTAATGCCGGGGCTTAAGCATACGGACTCGGCAGTTAACAGGAGCAGGATAATGAAAACAAATTGTTTGAAGAAACAGCGTGGCACTGTTGTTGTCGTAGTAACCATTGCCTTGCCGATATTGTTGCTTATTATGGGCTTGGCCTTGGATTTCGGGCATGTGTTTGTCAATAAAACGCGTTTGCAAAATGCGCTTGATGCCACTGCATTAAGCGCGGCGACAGTCATTAACAAGAATGTCAAAAATGGCACAGGACCGGCGACGACAGCAGGGAAAGAGACGTTTACCCAATTTATAGCCGCTTCAGGTAATGGTGAATTGAATGGCCTGAAGCCGGGTGACCTGGTGTTTGATTATTCGAGAACATTAAATCCCTGGGGAACCTTTGATGCCGCAACAGATTCCTTTGCGTATGTCAGAGTCACATCCAATGGCATGTTGAATGTGACGCCTATGCTGATACAGGTTACGAACCAATTCACCGATGACTTAGCGGTCCCGGCTGTTTCGACAGCAGGTCCGGTAGGGAACAACTGCGAATTGGTGCCTTTGGTAATCTGCCCAAAGGCGGGGGCGCCAACCGGATGTGATGAGAGCGGTTGTAATGGCATTCCTTTTCATACAAAAGTTTGCTTGAAGGGAGGAACGGAAGCAGCAAAAGATGGTTCGTGCCAAGATCCCAGTTTACCCACCGGAAACTTTGGATTGTTACGGTTTGATGGGTTTGCCGGGGGCAATGATATAAAAAATCTTTTAGCGGGAACTGTTAACACTTGTTCAAACAATCCTACCTGGGAGAATGGAAATAAAGTAGGTCCCGTCAGTCAAGGAATAGAAACCAGATTTGAAAATGATCTGGTGCAAACAGAGTATAAAGGCGATATGCCATACGGTGGCTACCAGCCTCAGTATGCCTCGGAGACGAATGCGCAACTTGTGAAAATTCCAGTACCGGATGGCATCGCCAATAATAGAATTGTGGCAGTTCCGGTTGTTGATGATTGCACTACGACCCCCATAAATATTGTCGCCGCCAGCTGCTTTCTTATGACGGAAAAACCTACACACACAGGAACTGCAAATGAAATCGTAGGCGAGCTGACTGGTGCCTGTCCCGGGCCTGGAACTTTTGACCCAACTAATCCTGTGTTATTCGGCCCTTACAAAATTGTTTTATTTAAAAGCAACGGGAGCAGCGACTCATGAACATCATTAAGCAAAAAGGTACATCAACCGTAGAGTTTGCCATGATGCTACCAATACTTTTAATGCTGATATTTATGGTATCCGAATTAGGGACTATGTTTTATCGGCTGAACGCCGTGACCAAATCAGTGCAAGATGCTGCCCGTTATCTGTCTGATGTCTCTGTCGGCCAGAAGATTACTTTGACCAATGCTCAAGTTAAAAATCTGGTTTGTTCCGGGGATGTCGGAGGGGTTGGTGCTCAGATTGTACCGGAATGCCAGGATAAGCTGGTTTTAGACCCTGTGCCATCTTCCGCTTCCGGGCATGTTACCGTATCAGCAAGATATCCGGCCGACTGGATATTGGCTGGCGCCGTTATAGCGTTCCTCAATTTGTCCGGTGAGCCTATGGAGCTCAGAGCCAGCAGCATAGTGAGGTTCACGCAATGATAAGCAGACATAAGCAAAAAGGCGCTGAAACCGTGGAATTTGCGATGATTGCGTTGCTGTTCTTCGGAGTCCTGTTTGCCATCATCGAGTTCAGTAGGGCTATGTTTGTCTGGAATGCATTGACAGAAGCAACCCGGAGGGGCGCGAGGATGGCCGTTATTTGTCCCCTTGGCAGCAGTGTTCCAAAGCAGGTTGCCATTTTTGGCGATAAAAGCGGTTTATTGGCAACCAGCCCGATTATTGTTGGATTAACGCCCGACATGGTGGCTATAAATTATTTCTATATTGATCCGGCTGGTGTTAAGACCACGACCCTCAACCCGGCTCAGGCAAAGTTTACTGAGGTAAGTATCACAGGTTATACGCACACGCTAATGATTCCGCTATGGGGTAGTTCGGTTTCAGCTCCAGAGTTCAATACTACTTTACCCACTGAAAGCCTGGGCGCTGTGCCTAGCTATCCGGGCGACCCAGTGAGCGCGCCTAACTGTAGCTTTTAAAGATTGTTTATATGTTTCATTACTTAATTGGCTAGGGTAACCATTTAGCTTGTTGCCTCTCTTAATTTTGCAAAGTAAGGCGGTTTTAATGGTTACTCTTTTTGGCATCATTTGAATTTATTTTAAGAAGATAAAAGATGAATAAAATAACTGAAAACAAAATAAATTTAGTATTAATAGGTACGGATGAGCTTGCCATTAAGAAACAGCTCTCTATTCTTTCTTATGCTGAAAATATTAAAAACAAGGTAGTTTGTAATAAGGCAATAATTGACTCTATCAATAAATATGCTCAGGATGAAAACAATATCATTATTATTAATTTAACCGAAAATGGCTTGAAAGAGTTGCAGGTTCTAAATAATGTTGCTGGCAAAAAAGCCTCCATTATCATTATCGGCGACCAGAAAAATATTGAATTGTTAAGTCTGGCAATCCGCGCAGGAGTTAAGGATTTTATTGATTATAAAAATTATGAAGAAAAGTTAAATGGGGTATTTGTTAATATTAAAAAAAATATCACGAATATACATAACAATAACACTAAGCGTTTAAATGCAGTTATCAATGCTAAAGGAGGCAGCGGAGCCAGTTTTATAGCCAGTAATGTGGCTTATGTTTTGTCAAAAGAAACTGACGAAAAAGTGGCATTGGTCGATCTTGATCTCCAATTCGGAGCGGTTGGGCTCAATTTCGATAGAGTACCTAAATATACGATTATGGATGCATTAAATGCTACAGAAGATTTGGATTCGGTTTCCTTGGAAGCCTATATGTCGAAATATAATGATAATCTGAGTTTGCTACTGCCATCACCATCGGATATTTTACTGCCCGGGGAGATTAATGTTTCCAGCTTAAAAGGGGTTTTGGAACTGTTGCAAATTAATTACAGTCAGATAGTTATTGATTTGCCAAGATTAATCGATCCTGTATCGAGCATGATTATGGAACAAGCGGATCAGATTACTTTGGTTATTCAGCAGAGTTTGGCCCAATTCAGGGATGGCCGGAGATTGGTGCAGATATTAAATAAAGACCTGGATATTCCTTTGGATAGAATATCAATTGTGGCTAATCGCTATGATCCCAAAAACAGTTTGCGGATAGATGATTTAAAAAATTTAGTTAATCATGACAAAGTTTATATTATTGCCAATGATTTTGAACGCGTTGCAAATGCATCGAATCTGGGAGTTCCATTATATGAATCATCAACTAATTCAAAAATTGCTCATGATTTAAAAGAACTTGCCAAAATTCTGGGGAAAGTTGAATTTGAAGGGGAAAGAAAACATTTGCTCAGCCGCTTTAGAACTTTTTTATCATAAATCTGCATTGGTTGGGTCGCGCGGCCCGGTTGCTCCGGTCACAGTTCTAGATGTCACCACGCTTACATTGCTTTGTGTTAATGCAGTCGTAAGGTGTCTGCTGTAGGTCATTTTGGCAGTCCAATCGGCGTGCTAAGTAGGACGCTAAAATTGAGCCTTTTATTGGGATCATCTTAATTCAAAGTATTTATCAGGAGTACATCAATATGAATACATTAGCAACAATGCTACAGTCGAGAGGCGCTAATCTGTGCAGTGGAGTTTTTCTTGCTGTCGTCTGGGGATTCTTCGCTTATGCGCATATGCTGAGTTTTTTAAAAACGCATGAATGGTCGTTGTTGTTATTTTGTTTTTCTGAAACGCTGTGTGTGGCCTTCTACATTTTTCGGACCAAGCCCCAGACCATTTCAGTCAATCTTTTTGACTGGATAGTCGCAATTGGCGGAACTTTTTCGCCACTGTTCTTTCGGCCTGCATCGGAGGGGATACTTCCTTTAGCAAATATCATGATTATTGCCGGGGCGTTTTTTCAGATATTGAGCATAATTTCCCTTAATCGAAGTTTTGCACTTGTTGCTGCAAAGCGGGAAATCAAGACGGGCTGGATGTATCGTATAGTTCGTCATCCGCTCTACGCCAGCTATTGTTTGGTATTTTTAGGCTATGTGCTGACAAACACAACACTTCCGAATGTTCTTGTTTATATGATAGCGATGGTTTTTTTATGCATAAGAATATTTCGGGAAGAGAAGCATATAGCTCTTGATCCCCTTTATCGGGAATATATGCTTAAAGTGCATTACCGGCTTATCCCGTTCATATTTTAGGAACGGCCTGATCCCGGATTGATTTCACGGCGATCCACTCCTTGCTATATAAGCTTGGTCGCACAAAACCAAAACGCCAAAATAGATTAAGTTCATTTCCTCGACAAGAGCCGGAGCGTTTTTTACTAAATTATGAGTAAAATTACGTATCTGGCTGAGTTTTAGTTATTTGCTTGTTATAATGATTCCATTTTTGTAACAGCATTAATTCTGATCGAGAGACTTCATGATTCAAGGTAGTATCGTAGCTTTAGTAACACCGATGGATGAAAGCGGTGCAGTGGATAAGGAAAGCTTGAAAAGGCTGGTGGAATTTCACATAGCAGAGGGTACAGATGCCCTTGTCGCCGTCGGCACCACAGGCGAATCGGCGACACTGGATGAGCATGAGCATTGCGATGTTATTAAGTCTGTTGTCGAATATGTCGGCGGCAGAATACCGGTAATTGCTGGAACCGGTGCAAATTCGACTACAGAAGCGATTAACTTGACTCGTTTGGCTAAAGAAGCCGGAGCCGACGCCTGCCTGATCGTGACTCCTTATTACAATAAGCCTACTCAGGAAGGCTTATACCTGCATTACAAGGCTATTAGCGAAGCCGTCGATATTCCCCAGATCTTATACAATGTGCCGGGACGCACTGCTTGCGATATGCTGCCTGAAACTGTTGGTCGCTTGTCCCATCTCAAGAATATCGTCGGCGTTAAAGAAGCGACCGGCGACTTGTCCAGAGTTAAAACAATTCGTGATTTGACTGGTGATGATTTTGCAATCTATACCGGCGACGACGCGACCAGTCGCGAGTTCTGTCTGCTGGGCGGCAACGGCAGCATTACTGTAACGGGCAATGTCGCGCCAAAACTGGTGCATGAAATGATCATGCTGGCGATAACAGGCCATGATGAAACTTCTTTAGAGATTGATAAAAAATTAGCCGCGCTACACAAGAACCTGTTTATTCAGTCAAATCCGATTCCTGTAAAATGGGCGGTTGCCGAAATGGGTTTGATGGGTAAGGGCATACGTTTACCTTTGACCTGGCTAACCGAAGATTGCTTTGATGCGGTTCGTGACGCAATGCGTCAGGCTGAAGTTATTTAACACATATTTATGAAAACTAAAGCCAGGGCGCTTATTATTATTGTTGTTTTGGCCAATTTATCGGCCTGCACTTACATAAAGAATCTATTTCCGGATAAAGAAAAAGATTATCAGTTTACGACTGAAATTCCACCCTTGACGATTCCGCCTGATCTCGGAGGCGGTTCAATCACAAATGCTCCCGCCGCTCCTGTTGCTGAAGCGGCGGATGCTGCCCCCACCGATCCGTCGCCTGAGCCCGCTCCGACTGTAGAGCGGAAATTAATTCCGGTTGAACTGGTTAACGCTGATCAGGGAACAAAGCGATTACGTATTGGCGCCCCTCCCGTAACTGCATGGCGCATGGTTGGCAAAGCATTAAGCAGAAACTTTATTGAAGTGACTAATCGCAATCAGGAAGAAGGGCTGTTTCACGTCCTCTATGACCCGAACAGCAAGGAAGTGGAAGACGGGTCTGTTTGGGACGAGGTTGTTTTTTTCGTCAAAGGATTTGAAACTAATGAACAAGAGTATGTTCTCAAATTGGTAGAAAACGACATCCAGCAGACCGATGTTGTTATCATGGACAACGAACAAAAACCGGTAGCTGACGAGGGCAGCTTAAGTTTGTTGACGCTTTTGCACAACACTATTAAGGCTGATTTGGCTAAGTAATACATGAGGAGCGAACTGCATGTTAAAAGGCTGAAAAGCCTGTACGTGCATTTCGCTCCTTGCACACTGTACCTTTTATATCTTTTTTCACATGTTAAAAATCTCTGGAACTTCCGCGCTTTCTGTCTTTCGCATTAACAAACTGCTGGCTGAACTTCAAGCCATAGAACCCGCTATCAAGGCTGTCTCGACACGGTTTATTCACTTTGTGGATATTGACACTAACCTGGATGATAACCAAGCCGGGATTTTAAAGCAGTTACTGGCTTACGGTTCCGCTCTAGCGGATGCCGATATTCAAGGGCCACGTCTGCTGGTTGTGCCGCGCTCAGGCACGATTTCGCCTTGGTCCAGCAAGGCCACCGAAATTGCCCAACGTTGTGGGTTGTTAGAAGTTAAGCGTATCGAACGAGGTATTGAGTACACGCTGGATGTCAATCAGCCGTTACCGGCTTCCGTAAAAGCGTTATTGCATGACCGGATGACTCAAACCGTTGTGGACGGCGATAGCGAGCCGGATCTGTTCGCTCATCATCAGCCTAAGCCGTTGCAGAGTGTCGCCATAATAGAACAGGGTCGTGACGCCTTGGTTGGCGCCAATACCGACCTGGGTTTGGCTTTGTCCGATGATGAAATCGATTATCTGACCGAGAGCTTTCAAACCTTGGGCAGAAACCCGACCGATGTTGAATTAATGATGTTTGCCCAGGCCAATTCCGAGCATTGTCGGCACAAGATTTTTAATGCCGACTGGACGATAGACGGGGTAGAGCAGGCGCAAACCTTGTTCAAGATGATCCGTAATACCGCAGCAAAAAGCCCGGAGGGCATTTTGACGGCTTACAGCGATAATGCCTCGGTCATGGCCGGTTCAACCGAGCAGGTTTTTATACGCAATGCGCAGACCGGCGAATACGGCTATGTCAAAGAAGACGCGCATTTGCTGATGAAAGTCGAAACCCATAATCATCCTACCGCTATTTCACCTTATCCGGGTGCGGCTACCGGTTCCGGCGGCGAAATCCGCGATGAAGGCGCGACCGGCCGCGGCTCTTCGCCCAAAGCCGGTTTAACCGGATTTTCTGTGTCCCATTTAAAAATTCCTGGTTTCCCCCAGCCTTGGGAAGCGGATAACGGCAAGCCCGAACGTATCGCTTCGGCATTGACCATCATGCTGGAAGGCCCACTCGGCGGCGCGGCTTTTAATAACGAATTCGGCAGACCCAACCTGACCGGTTATTTCCGCAGCTTTGAGCAAGCGGTTCCGGGCAAGGACAATGAGTTTAGGGGCTATCACAAACCGATCATGATCGCAGGCGGCTTGGGTAACATCCGGCCTATGCTGGTGAAGAAAAACGCGATACCGGCCGGCTCGTTGATCATCATCCTGGGTGGTCCTGCGATGTTGATTGGCCTTGGCGGCGGCGCGGCTTCATCGCAAGCGTCCGGCGCGGGTTCGGAAGATTTGGATTTCGCCTCGGTGCAACGGGAAAACCCCGAAATGGAACGCCGTTGCCAGGAAGTGATCAATCATTGTAATTCGATGGGTAGCGATACGCCGATTGTGTCCATTCATGACATTGGCGCGGGCGGTTTATCCAACGCGGTGCCGGAAATTATCCATGACTGCGAGCGCGGCGGCCGTTTCGAATTGCGTAATGTGCAGAATGCCGATATAGGCATGTCGCCGATGCAGATTTGGTGCAATGAAGCGCAGGAACGTTATGTGGTTGCGATTAAACCCGAATCGCTGGAGTTATTTACCGCCTTTTGCGAACGCGAGCATTGCTTGTTTGCGGTCATCGGCGAGGCGACTGAAGAAGAGCATTTATTGCTGAACGACGAGTTGCTCGGCGACAAGCCGGTCGATATTCCGATGTCAGTGTTGTTCGGTAAATCGCCCAAGCTGCACCGTAATGTCGAGCATGTTCCAGCCAATACTCAAGCGCTGGATGTTAGCGGCATCACGCTGAATGAAGCGATTAAGCGCGTTCTGGCATTCCCGGCTGTCGCCGATAAAAGCTTTTTGATCCATATCGGCGACCGCTCGGTCACCGGTTTGGTTGCCCGCGATCAAATGGTCGGACCTTGGCAAGTGCCGGTGGCCGATGTTGCGGTTACCGCAGTCGGCTTTCATTCCGTGACCGGCGAAGCGATGGCAATGGGTGAGCGTTCGCCGATTGCGGTTATCGACGCACCGGCATCAGGCCGTATGGCGATAGGCGAGGCCATCACCAATATTGCCGCTGCCAGCATTGATTCATTGAAAAAAATCAAACTATCCGCCAACTGGATGGCCGCAGCCGGCTATCAGGGCGAAGATGCGGCATTATTCGATACCGTCAAAGCGGTAGGTATGGAATTGTGTCCTGCGCTGGGTATCGCGATACCGGTGGGCAAGGATTCCTTGTCGATGAAAACGGTCTGGAAGGATGAAACCGCCGATTCAGAAAAAACCATGACCGCACCATTGTCGCTGGTGATTACCGCGTTTGCGCCGGTTGCCGATATTGGCCTTACCTTGACTCCGCAATTGCGTTGCGTACCCGATGAAGACAGTGCTTTGATACTGATTGACCTGGGGGCCGGAAAAAATCGTCTGGGCGGCTCAGTGCTAGCGCAAGTTTACAACCAGATCGGCAATGAATGTCCCGATCTGGACGATGCAAGCCTGTTGAAAGCTTTCTTCGATACAATACAAACACTCAACGTACAGAATAAACTGCTCAGCTATCATGACCGTTCCGATGGCGGCTTGCTGGCTACGGTTGCGGAAATGATGTTCGCTGGCAGGTTGGGCGTGACCCTGGCGCTCGATAGTCTGGGCGAAGATGTGCTGGCTTCATTGTTTAATGAAGAATTGGGTGCCGTTTTACAAGTACGGCAGAGCGATTGCAAGGATGTCGAGGAGCTATTGAAGCACTCGGGACTGATCGATTGCACGTATGTGATCGGCAAAGTCAATACCGGCGAGCAGCAACTGAATATTCGCCATAGGGGCGAAATGATATATTCTGCCGGCCGGGCTGAACTGCAAAGCATCTGGTCTGAACTCAGCTATAAAATGCAGGCTTTGCGCGATAACCCGGAATGTGCGCAGCAACAGTTTGAGCGCATCGCCGATGATGCCGATCCCGGTTTGAATGTCGCATTGACTTTTGATGTCGGCAAAAACGTGACTGCGCGGTTTAAACATGCAGCTAGGCCTAAAGTCGCAATATTGCGGGAGCAGGGCGTTAACGGCCATGTAGAAATGGCGGCGGCATTTGACCGCGCCGGATTTACCAGCATTGACGTGCACATGAGCGACATTATTCATGGCCGGGTGAGTTTGGCCGATTTCACCGGCTTGGTGGCTTGCGGCGGTTTTTCTTATGGCGACGTCCTGGGCGCAGGCGGCGGTTGGGCAAAATCGATCCTGTTCAACCCGCGCTGCCGTGATGAATTCGCTGCATTTTTCCAGCGCCCGGATACCTTCGGTTTAGGCGTTTGTAACGGCTGCCAGATGATGTCGGGATTAAAAGACATTATTCCCGGCGCTGAGCATTGGCCGCGCTTTATGCGCAACAACTCGGAGCAATTCGAAGCGCGCGTGGCATTGGTTGAAGTGCAAAAATCGCCGTCCATCCTGTTTGCCGGGATGGAAGGTTCAAGGATGCCGGTAGCTATTGCGCATGGCGAAGGGCGCGCAGAATTTGCCGTAGATCCTGCGGTTGCGCTTGAAGCAGGCGCAGTTGCTTTGTGCTATGTCGATAACTATGGGGAATTGACTACGGAATTTCCTGCCAATCCTAATGGTTCGCCGTTCGGTATAACCGGCCTGACCACTACGGATGGGCGATTTACTATTATGATGCCGCACCCGGAGCGCTGCTTCAGAGCCCTGCAAAATTCATGGCATCCGGATGATTGGGGTGAATATGGCGCGTGGATGCGTATGTTCAGAAATGCCAGGGTTTGGGTAGGTTAGGGACTTGTCAGCATCAGCCAGGAGCACAGCAGAATGATCCGCTCATGCCTGTGTAAAGTCTAAGAAGTGTAATCAAATCCTAGCAATAAAAAGTTTAGAGGTTGTAGATTATGGGTGAGGTCGGCATGGCGACAAATAACAATCGGAGAGTTTTTTTTCGAATTTATGACGAAGTTAATCTGTCTTATACGAAAATAGATGAAAAACTGGCAGCCGAACCGAACCCTACCTTTACTAACTTTTCATTGGCTTCAGATACTGAAAGGCCGGCACAGGATTCAGAACGGCTATTGCCCAGCCCGAAGAAAATACTGCCGGGTTTCAGGACACTAGACTCGGAACTCAATGAACATGCCACGCTCAACGTTAATATCAGCGCAAGCGGTATAGCTTTTAGTTGTGAAGAAGCGCTTCAAGAAGGCGATTACCTGCTGATCAAGATACTGCTGCTGTCCAGCATGGCAGCCATCATGGCTTGCTGTAAGGTAGTTTACTGCAAGAGCAGCAACCCGTACGAAAGTCAGTATCCTTATCTGGTTGGCGCCCATTTTACCGATATGCAAGACGCAGACCGGGAGATGTTAACTTCGTATGTAGAAAAAAAACGGTTGCGACAAAACCGGGGCAGAGGATTGATCTTGGCGGCTGCCGTTACAGTCATCTTAGCGCCGGATGTTGTATTTGGCTTGTTGTTTGAAGTGTTTCATTTCTTGTTCGAGCATTTGCTCGAGCTCTGCCATCTTACGTTTGAGTTTATCGAATCCGCTCTCGATCACCTCGTCGAACATCTTTTTCATACCAATCTGAAGCAAACTCAAGTAATTGTTTTTTATATTCTTTTGTCTGTCGCTCTCTATGCAAGCTATTCTATAGGAAAAAGATTGCCGTTTTTGTATAAGCGCTGTAAAAACAGCCTGATTGTCTACGTGTCGCGGAAGAAATCAAGCCTGCTTTATTACTGGCATGAGCAGTCTTTAGTCAATAAAGTCAAACTGGCTTTAATCGGTGCGACAGTCATTACTGGTTATATTCTTTTTGGTATGTAGTGGGCAAAAACAGCGCTAAAGGTTGAATTGAAAGTTATTCAATTGCTCTTGATATGCTTGAGCGTGGCATGTACTTTGGGTTTAGGGAGTCTAACGAGGAGCTTTTGGAGATTGCCTGGTTAAGGTAAGGGGATTTAGCCTGAAACTAAATCCCCGGTATTGCTTGTCTAGTTGCTCAAACGTTTCTGGCAGAGTTGGATTATTATCTGCCGTATCCCCCGCTCATTCCATTACCCAGAAAGGAACCGGCGGCGGCACCCAAACCGGTAGCCAGAGGATCGCCGCTACCTAGTTCATAGCCAAAAACACTGCCTATCACGCCTCCAGCCAATCCTTGGTGTGAGCGTGGATCAGGTGAATACTGTGCCTGCCGCTGATAATAATTAACTTGGGGTTGTGGGTAATAATTAATTTGCGGCGCTGGGTAATAGTTGACCTGTGGTTGCGGGTAATAGTCGTGGTGATGGTGACCATGATGATGACCATGACCGTGATGATGCCCCCAACCGTGACCGTGATCACGATCAGCGTAAGATGTGGGTGAGAACAGCATCGCAACGGCAGCTAATTGAATCAAAAAAAGATACTTTTTCATGTGATTTTCTCTCTAAATTATTTGGTTTGTTGTTAAGTTAACAAAATCAAGCTAATAGATACGTCATTTAAATCAAATCGAGTTAGCGTCTTCCAGCGACTCCGTTGCCGACATAAGAGCCGGCGGCAGCGCCCAATCCGGTAGCAATGGGATCGCCGTTTCCTAATTCGTAGCCTAATACGCTACCTACCACGCCCCCAGCCAAACCTTGGTGCGAGCGTGGATCCTGATGGTTTGAATACCGGTGCGGCTCCGGATAATACCTCGCCTCATCGGAATGATGATGTTTGTGATGCCCTCTGGCATGACCATGACCGCGGCCTTCCCCCCCAGACGCGTAGGATATAGACGAGTGAATGACTGCCAATACAAACAGTGGACTTAAAAAAAACGATTTTTTCATGGGTTTCTTCCTTAAATAATTGGTTTGTTTACTTCTATGTTGGCCCGGCAAGGCAAGTTGTCCAGTCATTAACTTTGGAATCATATTATTCGCGTTAACCTTAATGGCCGCTTAACAAAATATAACCGTTTTATAGGCGTTAAAGCCTGTTTTAGAATCACAATGCCGCCTGTTACGCGCACCAATTAATTGCCGGAATAATTCTGCTGTGTCGCTTATAATATTAGCGTATTTGAACCAGTATTTACCCAATCTTAATGGCATTTTAATAAATGGAACAGTTTATCCCCGGCCAACGCTGGATTAGTAACACCGAGTCTGAACTCGGCTTAGGTCTTATTCTTGATGTGGCGCACAAGAGGGTCACCGTGCTTTTTTTGGCGTGCGACGAGAAGCGCATGTATGCGCAAGATAATGCGCCGTTAACGCGCGTCCGGTTTTCGGTAGGCGACGTTATCGAGTCGATTGATGAATATAAAGTGACCGTTACCGGTTTAACCGAGAAAGACGGCTTGATAACTTATATAGGCAGAGACGAGGATGATCAGGAAGTCCAAGTGGATGAGGTGGAGCTGAATCATCATATTCAATTTAACAAGCCTCAAGATCGGTTGTTTATCGGGCAGGTTGACCCTTCCGCCTGGTTTTTACTGCGCTATGAAACTTGGCGCAGATTGCAGCAGCATCAGCAGTCGCCGGTTAAGGGTTTGCTGGGCGGTCGCGCTTCGCTTATTCCGCATCAGCTGTTTATTGCGCATGAATCGGCTAACCGGTCTGCACCGCGAATCATGCTGGCTGATGAGGTCGGCTTGGGTAAAACCATCGAAGCCGGTTTGGTTTTGCACCATCGGCTGATTAACGGCTTGAGCAACCGGGTCTTGATTATCGTGCCGGAAACACTGTTGCATCAATGGCTGGTAGAAATGCTCCGGCGCTTCAATCTGCGATTCAGTATTTTTGACGAAGCACGTTGTCTCGATACTTATGCCGAAGACGACATGCTCGCAGAGGGAGTCGAAGATGATGCAAATGCCGATAATCCGTTCCTGACCGAGCAATTGGTTCTATGCAGCCAGGACTTTTTTTCTAAATATCCACGCCGCCAACAACAGGCCATTGAGGCAGGTTGGGATATGGTGATTGTTGACGAAGCGCACCATCTGGAATGGAGCGAACAAGCGCCTAGCTCTGACTACCTGTTTGTGGAGCAACTCGGGCGGATTTCCCCTAGTCTGATATTGCTGACGGCGACTCCTGAGCAATTGGGCAAGGAAAGCCATTTCGCACGATTAAGATTGCTCGATCCCGACCGGTTTTACAGCTTTTCAGCGTTTGTCAAAGAAGAACGATTATTTGAGCCGGTGGCAAATGCGGCCAAATTGCTGCTTGCGGACAAGGCGCTGGATGAACAGGCGCAGCAACATTTAACCGCGCTGCTGAAAGATGACAACGTCGACGGCCTGCTGAAGAATCTTATCGCCAGGGATGGTGTGTATGCCGCAGACCTGCCGGGAGCAGGTGCGGCGAACGACCCTGAAAAATCGGCGGCGGCACGTGATGCGCTGATTACGGTGCTGCTGGATCATCACGGCACCGGGCGGATTTTATTCAGGAATTCGCGGCAGACTGTGCAGGGCTTTCCCGAGCGGGAACGTTACGGCTATGCGTTGGCAGGTCAGCCCAATACCGATGATTGGCAACAAGATCCGCGTTTTCTATGGCTGGTGAATAAGGTCAAGCAACTGGCTGGCGATAAAGCCCTGGTGATCTGCAAACAGGCACAAACAGCGATTGACTTAGAGCAAGCCTTGAAAAACCGTGCGGGCATTGCCTCAGCCGTTTTTCATGAAGGCATGAGCATTATCGAACGTGACCGGGCGGCGGCTTATTTTGCCGACCCTGAAAGTGCGGCGCGGTTATTGATTTGTTCCGAGATCGGCAGCGAAGGCAGGAATTTTCAGTTTGTACACCATTTAATACTGCTGGATTTGCCGAATAACCCCGATTTATTGCAGCAACGCATAGGGCGTCTTGACCGTATCGGGCAGAAACATGTGATTCAGATTCATGTGCCTTACCTGGAGCATACCGAGTGTGAGGTGTTGTACCGCTGGTATGATGAAGGCCTGAATGCGTTTGCCAGTAACAGTTCATCCGCCCAGCGGGTTGCGGATATAGTGCACGATGAGCTGGCGGCTGTTTTGGAGAGTAAAAACCCAGCCGATATTGATGTTCTTATCGCCAAGACCCGGGCGCTCAGCACTGAACTTGAAGCGGAAATGCATAACGGCCGCGATCAATTGCTGGAGTTGAATTCCTGCCGCAAGGAACTGGCCGATGAGCTGATTGCCCAGTTGAATACCTACGAGAAAGAAGGCGTGCTATGGCCCTATATGGAAGATGTCTTTGAATGCTACGGCGTAGATACCGAGTTTCATTCGCCGGATTGCTTTATTGTCCGTCCCAGCGACCATTTGCGCGTTTCGCATTTTCCCGGCTTGACCGAAGACGGCTTGACTTTCACCGTCAACCGGCAGATTGCCCTGGCGCGGGAAGACATGCAGTTTATGACTTGGGAGCATCCGGTGGTTACCGCATCAATGGATATGGTGCTGTCCAGTGAAACCGGCAACGCCGCGATCAGCGTGATCAAGCATAATGACCTTAAAGCCGGACAGTTTCTGCTGGAGTGTTTGTTCATTGTCGAGTGCAGCGCACCTGCCGAATTACAAATCGGAAGATTCTTGCCTCATACGCCGATCCGGGTGCTGATCGACCAAAACCAAAAGGATTTAAGTGCGGATATCGACCACCGCGATCTGGTTGAAGCCGGCATTAAGTTCGACAAACACAAAATTATTGCTTTTTTAACCAGCCAGCGGCCGCACTTGATCAACATTTTGGGCGTGGCGGAGCAAAAAGCCAAAGCCGAAATGCAGCAGCTAGTCGATCAGGCGACCCAAACCATGTTGGAATCGTTAAGCAATGAAATTAAGCGCTTGGTCAGGCTGAAAAAAGTGAATCCGACCATCAGGACCGAAGAAATCGAACAGTTAAAGGACATGACCATGCTGGCGCATGAAAATATTCAGGCTGCGCAGTTAAGACTGGATGCGGTGAGATTTTTGATTACCAGTTGATATCTCTCTCTGCCCACGAAAGCCAAAAGTAGGCGCCTCTACGACTGCAAGGATGCAGGAGGTAGAGCAACGCAGGAGCAGTTGCCGAGGCGCAGCTTCCGCTCCTTGCTCACGCTAAATACCTACATAATCCACAGGGATGTGGTGAATGCAGATATTGCAGGAGCAAATATCTGTCCATGTAGGCAACGCAGGAGCAGTTGCCGAGGCGACACGAAAAGCACGAAAAATGAATAAAGTGTGGGTATAACAAAGAGTTTTCCGGAGGTAAGGCGGGCGCTATGTTGGTGTAACTTCCCTAGCAACAGTCAAACGGAATACGTTATTAAAACATTTTCGTGCCTTTCGTGCTTTTTCGTGAACAAAATTTCATTTCAGTTACCAGATGATGTTGAATACTGATCTTTACGTATATTAAATCCCAATCTACCCAATAAATTATGATAAACATCGGCAAAATAAATAAGCTGAACGTAGTTAAACAACAAGGCGCTGACGTTTACCTCAGTGACGGCAGTTCGGGAAAAAAAGTGCTGCTGGCGGACAGAAAATTGCCGGCAAACTGCCAGGTCGGCGATACTCTGGATGTCTTTGTTTACGTGGATTCGGAAGGACACTTGGCCGCTACCACTAAAAAGCCGTTAGCCGAAGTGGGAGATATAGCATGGCTGAAAGTCGTGTCGCTGAATTATGTGGGGGCGTTTCTGGACTGGGGATTACCCAAAGATTTACTGGTTCCGTTCAGTGAACAATACCATGAGATGGAAGTAGGGCGGTCTTATCTGGTCAAGGTTTTTCTCGATGAGCAGAGCCGCATTGCGGCAACCACCAAGATTGATAAATTGCTCAGCGATGAATCGGTCGACTTCGAAGTCGGCCAAAAAGTGTCGTTGATCATCGCCGATAGAACCGATTTGGGCATTAAAGCCATCATCAATAATAGCCATTGGGGCATGCTGTACGAAAACGAGCTATTCCGGCCTGTTAAAAAAGGCCAAAAGATGGAGGGTTACATTAAGCAGATACGGGAAGATCATAAAATTGATCTCAGTCTGCATCAGCCTGGATACGGCAAAGTGGTATCGCTGACCGATAGCATTATAGCCAAGCTGAAAGCCAATAATGGGGTATTGATGCTTAGCGACAAAAGCCCGCCAGAAGCCATTTATGCCGCGTTTGGGGTAAGCAAGAAAGTATTTAAGCAAGCTATCGGGGCATTATATAAGCAACAATTAATCACCATTGATAAAAACGGGATCAAGCTTGTTGATTGATCGGCGGGCACAATACCTTATATAAATGAAAGTTGTATGGCTAAATTTAAAACCCATTATGACAACTTAAATGTGTCGCGCAATGCGCCGACAAGCGTTATCAAGGCTGCCTATAAGGCGCTCTGCCAAAATTATCATCCCGATAAATATATAGGTGGGCATGATGAAGCGCTACGGATAATGAAAATCATCAATGGCTCTTACGCGGTTTTATCGGATCCCGACAAAAGAGCCGAGCATGATCGATGGATAAACAAACAAGAAAGAGATCATGCGACCGATAAAGCGCAACGGATAATGTCGATTATCTCTAAAGCTTATGTTGAGCCGCCGGTAACGTCCCCTCAGAATGTTCCTGCCAGCTATCTGACGCCTATTGGCAAATTTTGGACAAACATCCGTTCCGGCGTCAATCAGGTACGACTCATCAGTATCCCAAGCTCAAAAAAATTAAATTTGATGCTTGGAGCCATAGGTTTTGTCGTCATTGTATTTGCGGCAACGACTCTTTACGGGCCTGGCTTAATAACAAAGACAGTAGCGACGGCACCAGTTAATCAGGATATTGAGCGCCTATTAAAAAAAGCCAAGCAATTAGCCAGGCAAGGCCGGACTGCAAAAGCATTACCGCTTTATTTGCAGTTGGCGGAGCAGGGGAATGCGGAAGCGCAGTTTCAGTTAGGTTTGATATACGCTAATCAACAAGGCGTAACAAAAGACGATAAACAGGCCGCTGACTGGTTAGCCAGGGCGGCCGAGCAGGGGCATAGGGAAGCGCAAACCAAATTGGGCTTTATGTATGCGACTGGAAAAGGCGTGGCGCAGAATTATCATTCGGCCATTTATTGGTGTTACAAAGCCGCTGAGCAGGGCGATGCTGTGGCGCAGTTTAATCTGGGATTGATGTATGCAAAAGGACAAGGCATGGCACAGGATAATAACTTGGCCGTTTCCTGGTACAGCAAGGCGGCTGAACAGGGCGACGCACATGCTCAATACAATCTGGGCGATATGTATGCAAACGGCGTGGGCGTGGCAAAGGATAGCAAACAGGCTGCTGTTTTGTATCGTAAAGCAGCAAAGCAGGGGTTGACGGAGGCTGTCGCCGCTTTAAAATTGTTGGAGCAATAAAGTTCCTGTGGCTTGCAGGGATCATTTCTGAGGCTGTGTAGGGCTTCAATTACGGCCTGAAGGTTTGCTTCATTTCCGGCATCGGGATACTAATGTGATAGCCTTGGGCAAAATTAATGCCCATGTCCTTGAGCGCCTCCCAAATTTCCTGGTTTTCGACAAACTCGGCAACAGTGAGAATGTCTATGTCCTGGCATAATCGGGACAGGTTACGAACCAAGGCATAATCTACTTTAGAAGTCAGAATGTTACGTACAAATGCGCCGTCAATTTTGACATACTCGAAACGCAATTCACGCAAATAATGAAATGAGTTATACCCTGTGCCAAAATCGTCCAAGGCAAAAGCAAAGCCTTTGCGGCGCAAATTGGCGAGAAATCGGCGCATATTGGTCATGTCGCCAATTGCATCGCGTTCCAGTAATTCAAAAACAATGCTTTCGGGAGGAAGTTCCAGCTTTTGGCACAGTTCTTCGGCATAGCCTAAAATGCCACGGCCCTGAATCTCCTGCACCGATAAGTTGATGAATATTTTCGCATTGGCTTCCGGGCGGTTGGTATCCATGCAGGCGCGCTTAGCCGCAAAAGAGTTGTTGATCATAGCGAGGTCGAGTTCACGCGCCATGCCGTATTTGTCGATGGTTTCGATAAACATGGCTGCCGAGGTCGTTTCTTCTCCCGTTGGGGATTTAAGCCGGGCCAGCGTTTCAAAGGCATATAGCTCGCCGGATTGGCAGTCAACAATCGATTGGTAATAGGGAACAATACGCCTTTCCTTTAAGGCTTCGCGCAGGTTTTCCGCATTATCGCGCGTCTCGCGAATGCTGATACGTGTTGCCTTTGCGTCAAAGGTACAGACGCTATCTTTACCCATGTCTTTGGCTTTGTACATGGCGGCATCGACACCTTCCAGCAAGGTATCTATGTTTTTTCCATCGACAGGGTAGCTGCTCACGCCTATGGAGACAGTCAAATGAAAGCGGCTGCCTTGCGCGGATGTGATAGCCATTTCCCGTAGTGCGCGGCTTACGTTTTCCGCGACAACCCGGGCGCCTTCGGGACCGGTTTCAGTCAGGATAATGGCAAACTCATCGCCGCCAATACGGGCGCACAAATCGCCTTTTCGGGTATGTTCAAGCAGGGCACTGGCGATTGCACACAATGCTGTATCGCCGGTAGGGTGGCCGTAGGAGTCGTTGATGTCCTTAAAATTGTCGAGGTCAAGCATCAGTACACTAAACTCATGCTTATGCCGCTCGGAACGACCAATTTCATAGCTTAGAATATCGTTAAACTGGCGACGGTTATGCAGTCCGGTAAGGGGGTCATGCACAGCGTAGTACTCAAGCTCCAGTAAGGTGCGCGACAATACTTTGCTGGAACCCACCACCATGACCATGACGGCGAGTATTGAGCGGATGACGCTTTCTTCCTGCGCTGATAAGTTATTTTCAGCAGCGTAAGCGACGCCCAATAAACCGGCCAAATTGGGCGCATGATCAGGTACAGGCACGCTGATCATACGAATATTGTGATCTGATTTGATATCAGCTCCGCACTGGATATTAAATTCTTCAATATCCACCGCCGCTTCCGGAGGGGAGCCAATGCTTTGAAGCATCTGTTGGCTCAGTAAACCGCGCGCTCGTGCGCGCGCCTCTTCCGAACACTGGCCCAGATAATACAAATACAAAGACAAGCCATTTTCTTCCGCAAAAGCGATATAAAAAAAGTTAAACGGGAAGATGGCATAAAAATCCGATAGGATTTCTTGCACAAACTCTTTCCATTGCGAAATGTGTTCGTGCGACAAGATAATACGTTCCAACACCCGGCTTTGCCGCTCCAGCAAGTCTTTTTCAATCAAAACAGAAGACAGCTCCAGCAAGGTTTGATTAAACTCGATCAGCAGGTGTTGGATATGCTGATCGCTGGATGCCCATTGCTCACTGCATTGTTGGAATAATAAGTCCAGACTTTGATCCAGCCGGGAACAGGTATCCAGGATCTGTGAAATCGTAGGGATCATGGCAATCATCGCGGCGGAATTGTCGGTAGCCATTGTGGCCATAGCCGCCAGTAGTTTACTGACAATCTCTTGATGGACGTTGTGGTTAAGGTCCGACAAGCTCATTGCGTAGCGTTGCGTATGTGATTGATTCTCTAAGATCTCGGCAATCTGCCTGATAGCCCTGAAACGTAATGCCTCCAGATGGCTGGGTTCGGCAACTGCGGCTAATGTTGATGCTCTTGATCGCTGTTCCAGAAGCGATTCTACTTCCTTCATTCTTGGGAGAATTTCCCCCGCATCCTTGCAACTATGCGAGAAATTATTCATGCTTAATCCCCTAACGAGAAGCGTCCGCCGGATTGCATTAAATCAATGCCGCACTGCAAGTCTTTGAGCCAGTTTAGAAAATCTTGCACTGCGGCGCCCCGGTAAATTGGCCCATGCTGAGGGGCAATCATGGCAATATCCAAGCCGGCAATGGTATCTAGCCAGCATCGTATCGCCTTGTTAGAGCACATATAACGGCGGTGAAATCCTTTGATGTAAGGGATGTGGCTGGCAAAATCGTCTACAAATGCATCGTTTTTATCCATGGGTAACATTGCTGCGCCGATGTCGCCGGTAAACAGGATTTTGGAAATCGGGTCATAGACATTAATCTGACCTTCGGAATGCAAGAAATGTGCGGGTACTACTTTTAATCTAAAGCCGGGGGAAGGCTCGTAATCCATGCCTTCGTTGGGCACTCCAACAAATCGCGCCATGTCCTTTAAGCCGTAGTGGGGCAAAAAGCGTATCCAGATGCTGGAAACATAGACTGGCGAGTGGCACAGCTCCAGCCAGGTTGATAGGCCGCCGACTATATCAGGGTCTTGGTGAGACAGAAAAATAGCTTTAATTTGCTCCGGTACGACGTAACGCAACATTTCCGTCAATACCTGGGGCATCACCCCAAATCCTCCCGGATCAAGCAACACCCCGTCATTAAAATGGGTAATCAAATACTGGTTGGAGCGTACCCCGTCTTCTTCGCCTGGTTCACTCTCGTTCAGTAAAATAAAGCGGTGGTCAGCGGATTCAAATAATTTAATGTTGCGCATATTTTCCCTAATATCCTGCTAGGTTGTAATTTTTATATTTTCCCTAGTTTACTTCAGGTTATTAAAAAAAGTATAGCGATAGTCTTTTTTAATAAAGGAAGTTAGGGAAGTATATATTGCAGGCGCAACCTTATGATGGGAACTAGCCGCCATAAAACAGTCGGTTAGTGACAATAATGCATCGGGTTCTTTATCGGCGCATCATTGTTATTGCCCCTGCATTTTTTGCGGGGATATGAGAATGCAGATTTTGCACGGAGCAAAATCTGCCCTTGTAAGTCGTAAAGCGTTTATTATCGGGCATTTTGGATGCATTTCCAGAAGCGGTTCTAACTTTCATCCATAAATTTGGCTCTCCTGTTTCCGTGCAGTCGTTGGCAGTAAGCTCCTGTATAGCTCTTTATCCCCATCCTTGGGACATGCTTCCTCTGTTACTCTAGTGGCTTGCCGGTATTATTATCGCGGGCCAGAAGCGGCAGCGCGAGAACAGCCAGACACATTAGCCACATTATCAGCTGATAATTGGTCAATGAGAAAATAAAAGCGACGCCCATTCTCTCGCTGATGGTGGGGTACGCAAGGATAAAATCGCGGCTTATTATGAAAGCTTTCGCTTCCCAGATGACAAGGGTCATGCCTACCGCCAGCAGCGCATAGCCTACTATCTTATCGTGATCGGCCTTGCTATTTTTGTGTCCAGCTAAACGGTTAATCTCAAAGGCTTTTAACGACCACGGCGGCTCGGCCATATAACTGAAGGCTGCTAAGCCGAACATGCCGACAACCGGGATATAAACGGCTACTGTAGGGAAGCTGATATAGCGCCCATCCAGCGCCAGGCCGAAAGTTTTATAAATGGCATATCCGGCAAAGAATATATACAGCGTATATATCCATGCGCCGAATTTCAGGTTGGCTTCGTTGTTGGCTAACAGGCCATGTCCGCGGTGCAATATCAAGCAGGCCAGGATGGCGTTCAATCCCACGGTTATTACCGTCTGTAAACGTTGCCAGTCGCTATAGCTGGTATACCACAGGCTCTCTGCCATATTGACCAGCAACAAGCTAAGCAATTGCGTGAATAATAAAAACAACGCAATACGCGACGCGGATAATGATTGCAACGACTTCCAGTAGTAAGCAACGATGACTAGAAAAAGCGCCGTTGATGCTATAACCCCTTTAAGCCAATCGGGATTTTCATAGACCGGACCGGTTAAAGGAAACACTTCTTTACGATCAACCGAATAAAGTCCCCAGTTTGCCCCAACCACGCCTTCAAGCTCGCTTTTCCATGATTGGTTAAAGGCTTCGACAATGTTGTAATCGAAGCCGTTTTTATTGGCGACTTCAATCAATGCGCGAATGAATTTCGCTTCATTTACCACGCTAGGCACCGACCAGCCGCGTTGACGACCTTCGCCCGGCCAACCGGACTCGCCGATCAGTATGGGTTTGCCGGGAGAAATCGTATCGGCTTCTTGCTGAACCTGCTTGAAAATGCGTTCGATATGCGCCGGAGCCTGATCTACAGTGATAGGCTCATCTTCCCAGTAGGGCAGGATATGGATAGTAATGAAGTCCACTTCCTTGATTAACTCGGGATACTTCATGTACATGGACCACACATCGGCATAAGAAACCGGCTGTTTGACCGAGCGTTTGACTTCCCGTATGTATTCAATCAATTTCTTGGAATCCAGGTCGCCGCGCAGCAGCACTTCGTTGCCGACGATAACCCGTTTGACCACATCGGGGTTTGCGTTGGCGGAACGGATGAGTTCGGCGACTTCCGCTTTATTGTCTTCTTTTATAGCGCCCAGCCAAGCGCCTTGAATCATTTTCAAGCCGTGCTTTTTGGCTAAGGAAGGAATGATAGGCATGCTGCCTTCCGCACTGGCATAAGTGCGGATACTATGGGTTTTTTCACCCATCAGACGCAAGTCGTCATCAATTTGTTCTGGAGTGGGGAATTTTTCATCCAAAGGCCCTTGGCCTTCGTGGAACGGAGCGAATGAAAGACTGTTGAGTTTTCCTGAGGGAACGTCCGGTCCTACATCTTGAGGTAAGTTGATTGACCAGCCCAACAAACCATTAAGCAACACAACCAATACTGCGAATGAAGCAATTTTCATAAATAAATCAATAGCACAAGAATTTTAAAAAAGGCGTAATGAAATGCGCCAAGTAAATCATTGTTACATTGTCTCATAATTGCCGTGCTAATAATATGGACAGCCCCTGAGGAGAGCTGGGCAAAACTGAATTTTTACGACTTAGTATACGCAAATCATCTGCATTCAGCTAAAATGCGCATCTTTTTGCTTATGTAATGTTATGGCTAAAAATATCCGTATTGAAAGATGGAGCGGTCCCGCTCTGGAACAATTTATTCCTGAACTCGCCCGGCTTAGAATAGAAGTGTTTCGCGATTTCCCGTACCTATATGACGGAAATATCGAGTATGAAAAAAAATATCTACAGACTTATATCAATTGCCCCGAAAGCGTCATTGTTATCGCGTTCGACGGCGATAAAGTGGTCGGGGCATCAACAGCGATTCCGATGAAATATGAAACCGATGAGTTGAAAAAGCCGTTTCTTGACCATGGCTATAATCTCGACGAGGTTTTTTATTGCAGCGAATCGGTGCTGGACAAGAACTATCGCGGCCTGGGTATCGGCGTCCGGTTTTTTGAGGAGAGGGAAGCTCATGCGCAAGATTTGGGCGGCTTCAAGTATATTTGCTTTTGTTGTGTGGAGCGACCTGCGGATCATCCCAGACGGCCAGCCGATTATGTGCCATTGGATCAATTCTGGACCAAACGCGGTTACGTCAAGCATCCCGAACTTAACACAACCTATATCTGGAAAGATCTGGATGATGTGGATGAAACGCCTAAGCCTATGACTTTTTGGTTGAAACATGAACATTAAAATTGCAACCGCTCAATACGACATCAGTTTCCTGGAAAGCTGGCAGCAGTATCAAGAAAAAGCTGAACGCTGGGTTATTGAAGCCTCGGAGCAGGGCGCGAAGATTCTGCTTTTTCCCGAGTATGCCAGCATGGAACTGGCCTCGCTGTTCGGCAAGGAAATTTATTCATCATTAAGCAAGCAATTGGCCGCGATGCAGGCATTGCATAATGATTATCTGGATTTGTTCCGGGAGCTGGCTAAAAAATACCAATGTATCATTCAAGCGGGCACGTTTCCGGTAAAAATGGGCTCCGGTGCTTACCGGAACCGGGCTTACCTGTTCATGCCGAGTGGTCAGTTTGATTATCAGGAAAAGTTGATGATGACTCGTTTTGAAAACGAGCAATGGCTGATCCAGAAAGGCGAGGAACTAAGATGTTTTAATACCGAATACGGGAAAATCGCCATTAACATCTGTTATGACAGCGAATTTCCGATGCTGGCGAGAAAGCAGGTTGAGGCCGGAGCGAATCTGATTTTAGTGCCCAGTTGCACCGATACTGTGGCCGGATACCATCGCGTTAAAATAGGCTGTCAGGCAAGAGCTTTGGAAAACCAGTGTTATGTCGTTCAATCTACGCTGGTAGGCAATGCGCCGTGGTCTGAAGCGGTGGATGTTAATATCGGTGCGGCGGCTGTTTATACGCCTGTGGATCGGGGGTTTCCGGATAACGGCATCCTGGCGGAGGGCAAGCTTAATACCGTGCAATGGGTTATTGCCGAAGTCTCGCTCAGCGCTTGCGGCACGGTCAGGGAACAAGGCCAGGTTTTTAATTACAGGGATTGGCCGTTGCAAAATGCATTTGTTGGGTGTCGGTAACACGGGAAGTCTAGCTGGAGTTGTATTCCGGCTTTTCTGTATGTCTCGGTATTGCTCCACTCTTTTTGAGGGATAGCTTTTCCATAATCCACAGGGATGTGGTGCATGCGGATATTGCACGACTGCATGGACAGGTTTAGTTCCTTACTAACTACCCCATGCAGTCGTTTGCGGTGACAAGCGCAACATCAATTAAAGATCGCTTCAGAAGAATAGCCGTTAAATTCCAGAATTTCTTTCATTCTTTTTAAGGCATCCATTTGAATCTGTCTAACACGCTCCCTGGTTACGCCCAGTTCCTGAGCAACTTGTTCAAGCGTTGAGCCTTCATAACCGCACAGTCCATAGCGACGGCAAATAACTTCGCGTTGTTTTTCAGGAAGCTGAAAAATCCATTTGGCCATGTTATTTCTAATGCCGTCTTCTTGTATTTTATCGGCGGGTGATAAGCTCTCGCCATCAGAAATCGACTCAACTAACGGTTTGTCAAAATCCTTTCCGCCCGGTATATCAATGGATGTAACCCGTTCATTAAGCTTGAGCATTTTTTCAACTTTGTTAACCGGGATGTCCAAATGTCCGGCTATATCTTCGGCATTGGGTTCATGATCGAGTAATTGTGCCAAATGGCGTTGGGCTTTAAGGTAGGTATTCATTTCCTTAACGATATGAATCGGCAAACGAATGGTTCGCGTCTGATTCATGATGGCCCGCTCAATCGTTTGCCTAATCCACCAGGTCGCATAGGTTGAAAATCTAAAGCCTCTTTCGGGATCGAATTTTTCAACTGCGCGCATCAAGCCAAGATTGCCTTCTTCAATCAAATCCAGTAACGGTAGGCCTCTGTTCAGGTAACGACGGGAGATTTTAACGACCAGGCGCAGATTGCTTTCGATCATTATCTTGCGGGCAGCCTCATCGCCCATTAAGGCTCTGGAACCGTAGATTTTTTCCTGGTCAGCGGTCAGTAATTGTGAGCGCGCCAGCTCATTTAAATAAACTCGCGTCGCATCCATGCTCTTATCTTCCCGCGATTCAATAGTAATTATCTCATCAATATCCAATGCCTCACTGCCGGTAGCGGTATCTGCTTGGAGTTCATCGTCAAAAGGCAAGTCGTCATTAAATAATACACAAACATCATCGTCCAATAGCTCAACTAATTCTGCTTTCATGATAACCTCGTGTTGTTCGGTCCAAGCCGAAATGGTTTTTATTATTTTTCCGGTAAAAGATTGAGTGGATTCACCGGTTTTCCGTTTTTTCTTATTTCAAAATGCAGCAATGTTTTGTTTGATCCAGCCTGTCCAACTTTCGCAATAACCTCGCCTTTTTCTACCGTATATCCTTCTGCGACAAGCAATTGGCTATTATTTGCATAAGCGCTTAAATACAAATCGTTGTGCTTGATAATCAGCAAATTACCGTAGCCAATCAGGCCTTGTCCGCTATATACAACTTTACCTCCTTCAGCTGCGCTCACGTTCTGCCCCATAGCGCCAGCTATATCAATGCCTTTGTTGTCGGCTTGAGAAAAAGATTTTAAAACTTTTCCTTTTATCGGCCATTGAAAGTTTAACTTTAACATGTTTGCATTATCAATTGAAATAATTGATTTTTTTTGTGGACTACTTCCGGTTTTTTCAGAAATTTTATTAAAGGGGCGGGTTTTATATGCGGGTCTGTAGACTGGATTGGGCTTAGTATTTAAGGAAACGGCGGGGCTTTTCCGTAAGCTGATTCTGTTTGCCGCTGTTGCCGCCGTGATGCTCTGCTTTGATTTTTTTTGTACTCCCGCATCCATGTGGTCATGTAGGGGGGTATTTCCCGGATTCGGGGCGGAGAGCCTTATTTTTTGGCCTATTTCTATCGTATAGGGTGGAGCAATCCCGTTCCATTGCGCTAATTGCCGATAATCCACATCATAGATCAAACTTATGGCGTATAAAGTATCGCCTTTTTTTACCTGATAATATTTTGCCTCGTCTTTTGGAGGTTTAGGATAATGAGTGTTGACTGGCGCGTAGTTAGGGCTGACAGAGGCGCAGCCATGCAATAAAGCCGACAGCATTGCCAGGAAAATAAGCTTTGAAAAGGTGGAAGTCATAGCGGGTTATTTTTTTAACAAAACCTTTTTAGCCAGATTTATTTTTGCAGCCAAATAATCCGAGCCGCCCCGATCAGGATGCATTTTTTGCATCAATTTGCGATGAGCGGCAATAATTTCAGATTCCGATGCGCCCATCTTCAAGCCTAATATTTCATAAGCCTCTTCAATAGACATAGTGCCTTTAGATGGGCCGGCTTTATTCTGCCGTTGCGAGGTGTTTTGTTTTGTAGCGATAAATTCCGACCATAACCGGTGCAAGTACGGCGCATAGCGCAACAATACCGGCATCAAGCGGAGCATAAAGGCGATAAACACGCTCGCCAGAGCAAAGAGCCAGTTTAAGCGTCCGCTTGCGGCCAAATAAACAACAATAAGCCCCGTAACGGATAGAAGTAAGACCTTGATGTAACGGGTCAATACGGCGGGCGGCGTTTTTAAAAACGGACGCATCCAAAAATATGCGATGATAATAAATAACAAAATCAGAAAAATGCGAATCAAGGTTTACTCCTGAATTAAGACCGATCCAATGGCTTGCACCCCAACTCCTTGCCTACCTCTGACTATCCTGAGGGCTGGGAATTTCGCAAGACCGAAGCAGCGGTTGCGGCCATGTATCCTTGGTGTTTGGATAAATAATACCTTAAAATATGATGTCTTATGATAACAATCTAATAGTTTGGTTGATATGCAGAATGCCAGAATTCCGGTTTTAGGTTTTGTTGCCGCAAGCGGAACCGGCAAAACCACGTTGCTGACTGAATTGATCCCACTTTTAAAACAAGACGGTTTGCGTATCGGTCTGATCAAACACAGTCATCACGATTTTGAAATTGACCAGCCTGGAAAAGACAGCTTTCGCCTGCGGAAGGCCGGCGCTTCGCCTGTGATGCTGGTATCCCGCTATCGGCGCGCGATTATTAGCGAGTTTACCCCGGAACAAGAGCCTAGGCTGAATGATCAGTTGAAGCAAGTCGATCAATCCGAGCTGGACCTGATCCTGGTCGAAGGCTTTAGAACGGAACAATTTCCCAAAATTGAATTGCATCGGCCCTCGCTTGAAAAACCATTGCTTTACCCAAACGACCCGGACATTATCGCGATAGCCACAGATGCAGCGCTGGATGTGCCAGACTATTTGCCGCAACTGGAATTGAACCGGCCCGAAATGATCGCCGCCTTTATCCGAAACCATGTTATGAAGAATCATGATTGATGCATGCAGCCAAGAATCCAGACCATTATTATCTATAGACGACGCGCTGGACAGAATTAAAGCCGCTGTAAGTCCTGTACCGAGTACGGAAAAAGTAGCGTTGAAAGACGCTTTGGGACGGGTACTGGCTGAACCGGTTTATTCACCGATCAACATTCCTCATGACCGGAATGCGGCTATGGATGGCTATGCTTTTGCAAGCCGGGACAGAGCCGACGGGCAGGCATTCACGCTAGCTTTGGCCGGAACTTCCTGGGCCGGTCGGCCATTTCAGGGGCAACTGCAACCGGGGCAATGCATCAGGATTTTTACCGGCGCGGTTGTGCCTGAACAGGCCGATTCAGTCATCATGCAAGAACAAGTGCAGGCTCAGGGACAAACCATACATTTTCCGGCCGACACACGAGTGCGGCAAAACATCAGGCAAATAGGCGAAGACGTAAAACAAGGAGCCTGTTTAATAGCCGAGCCTAAAAAGCTGACAGCCGTCGATTTGGGGCTACTGGCCTCTGCCGGTATTGGCGAGGTGACGATCAAACGCCGGTTGAAAATCGCCTATTTTTCGACCGGCGACGAGCTGACTCCATTAGGACTGCCGCTGGAACCAGGGAAAATATACGACAGCAATCGCGCTATGTTAGGCGGACTATTATCAGATCCCAGCTACAGCGTTGCCGATCTGGGTGTTATTCCAGACAACAAACAGTTACTTGAAGATAGTTTTATTAAAGCTTCAAAAAATTATGATGCGGTCATAACGACCGGTGGCGCCTCAGTCGGTGAAGCCGATTATGTCAAAGAAATCCTGCAAAATAGCGGGGAAGTCAATTTCTGGAAACTTGCGATAAAGCCAGGAAAACCCCTGGCTTTCGGCAAAATAGGACGGTGTTACTTTTTCGGGTTGCCCGGTAACCCGGTTGCTGTTGTCGTAACCTTTCAGCAGATTGTAGCGCCGGCACTCAGGCAACTGTCCGGTGCGCGGTTTGTCAAGCCGTTAAGATTTGCCGCGACCTGCACCAGCGCGTTAAAAAAAGCTCCCGGACGCCAGGAGTATCAGCGCGGCATTCTTAGTCAAGATGAGCAGGGCGAATTCTTTGTCGCTTCCGCGGGCCAGCAAGGCTCGAACATTCTCAGTTCCATGAGTCAAAGCGGCTGCTATATCGTCTTGCCTGAAAAGTGTAAAGGCGTGCAGGCGGGGGAGAGAGTAACGGTTGAGCCGTTTAGTTTGTTCATATAGCGGCGCAATATGTTTGAGGGTTGTAGGATGGGTGCGACTGCAAGGACAGGAAATGATCCAGTCATTTCCCTGCATTCCCCACATCCCTGTGGGGAATGCAGAAGGTAGAATCGTGTCTGGAACGGCGATCGAGAACGCAGTGACTCGTTAGAGCACGAAGTGAACCCATCCTGCTGGCTATCGCTACGCTCTAGGCTTTTTTAACAAACTCAGATTTAAGCTTCATTGCGCCAATGCCTTCAATTCTGCAATCGATGTCATGATCGCCTTCGACCAGACGGATGATTTTGACTTTAGTACCGACTTTAACAACTGATGATGACCCTTTGACTTTGAGGTCCTTGATTACGGTTACGGTGTCCCCGTCTTGTAACACGTTGCCGTTTGCATCCTTAACGATAAGAGCATCGGCGTTATCTTCGGCTGCCCCATCTTTTGACCATTCGTGTGCGCATTCAGGGCAAACGTACATGCTGCCGTCTTCATAGGTGAATTCTGAGCCGCATGCAGGGCATTTAGGGAGATTACTCATTGTTTTTCCTTAATCTAAAAGTGTTTCAACCTTGTGGGATACAAAGTCTATCGAAGACATATGATGCCAGATTTGGCCATTTTTTTCCATTCATCGACTAATCCACCCGGTCAACCTTAACCAAAATATGCATCCGGCTTTCGCCGACTTGGCGCGTATTGACCCGCGCGTTATTGGTGTTGCTCGTGTTTTCGCCAACTCCACCGAGCTCCACCCATTCGCCAAGATTAATCCTGATGGTTGACTCCGCGTTCTGGGTCTCAATCTGCCCCCGTCCGTTCATTTTATCCGACCAAGGCGATACGCTAAGAATGACTTGGTCTCCTGCCAGTCTGGGCATGACCGCAAAACCGGTCGTTGCTTCGGTCAGGTCGGTTGCCGTGGCGTAGCCGTAGGATGAGGAAAACTGTCTCGGATAGATATTTCCCGCCTTGATATGAGCCGGTACGCCTTCCATCGTTCGAACGGTCTGGGTGTTCTCATCGGCGTACTTGTCCTGGGTTTGGTATAAATGGCCGATCATCCTGCCGCCGACTCTTAATGGCGCATCCCCCCGTGCATTCAGCTGGACTCCGGCCGCCGCATTCAACTCCTCTGCGGTTGTCTGCCTACTTTGCATGACGGTAATCACCAGATTGCTCTGGCGCACATCCAGTTGCTTGACAATGGACTGGATTTCAGCCAGCCGGTCGGGCGTGGTTTTGACCAGCAGGTTGGAGCCGTTGTCAACCAGCTGGGCGCTATTGCCAAGCAACGGAGCAAGCAACGGCAATATCTCGAACGCCGGCCGGTTGGTTAAGGGGATCACTTCAATAATCGTATCTTCGGCAAACGCGCTGCTGTTCAGCAGGCTTATGAAAATCAATGCTAAAAGTCTTTTCAAAGTGAATCTCCGGTACAGTAAGCCGTTATCTGGGATTTTGCCGCGCAAACCGTAAGCGGTTGATTTTGGCAGGCGAGCGCATCGATTATAGTTAACCGGGACTATTTTGTCCCTGTTACAATCAGGAAAAACAGGACAGGACTTTTGGGACAGCTAACTATGACTTTACCGGGCAAAAAAACGCTCACTATCATCACCGGCATCGGGCTGGCGGTTGCCGTTTATTTTTTTAATAAACAGACGGAATTCGTTGATGTTGAAGTAGCCACCGTCGAACAAGGCGAGGTGAGGGCGACGGTATCCAATACCCGCGTCGGTACGGTTAAAGCCTGTAGACGCGCATACTTAGCGCCGGCAACAGGCGGGCAGGTTGCCGAGATGCATGTTAAGGAAGGCGACGCCGTTAAACAAAACCAGTTGCTGATGGAGGTATGGAATAAGGACCTGAAAGCGCAGGTCACATTACAGGATGCTCAAACCAGGTCTAACCGGGCGACCGCCGAACAAGCCTGTCAGCTCGGCGCAGGCGCTGAACGCGAGGCAGAGCGAGCATTGCGCTTGCAAAAATTCAACCATATCATTTCGGAAGAACAGGTCGATATTAAAGCGACCGGCGCACGGGCCAAGCGTGCGTCCTGCAACGCCGCCCTTGAGGCCGTGGCCGTTAGCCAGGCCAACCGCGACGCAGTTCAGGCGGCTGTGGAACGCACCCTGGTTCTTGCTCCTTTCGACGGCACCGTGGCTGAAATTAATACCGAAATAGGGGAGTACGTAACGCCGTCACCGCCCGGCATACCCACCTTGCCGGCCATCGATTTGCTGGATGTCAGCTGTTTGTATGTATCCGCGCCGATAGATGAAGTGGATGCGCCGCAGATCAAAACCGGCATGAGCGCCTGCGTGTCGCTGGATGCTTTCGCTGAAAAACGCTGCTCCGGCACGGTAAGCCGTATCGCGCCGTATGTGCTGGAAAAGGAAAAGCAGGCCCGCACCGTCGAAGTCGAGGTTAAGTTAACCGATCCGCAAGAAATTAAGGATTTACTGCCCGGCTACAGCGCCGATATTGAAGTCTTGCTGACCAGCAAACTCAACGCGCTGAGGGTGCCTGCCGAAGCGGTGCTGGATAATAACAAAGTCTTGGTGATGCATGACGACGGCTTGCTGGAAGAGCGCAGCTTTAAGCCGGGCCTGGTCAACTGGAATACCGTGGAAGTGTTGTCCGGCCTGAATGCCGGCGACAAAGTCGTGTTGTCGGTAGGCAAGGAAGATGTGGTGGCAGGCGCTTATGCCCGTGTAAAAAAATGATACGACTGGAGCATATCCACCGCTATTTCCAGGTCGGCGAGCAGACCGTTCATGCCTTGAATGATATTAATGTCACGATTGAAAAAGGCGAGTACGTATCGGTGATGGGGCCGTCGGGTTCCGGCAAATCGACGTTGTTAAATGTTATAGCCCTGCTTGATCAGCCGAATTCAGGAAGGTACTTGTTAAACGATCATCCGGTTACGCAGCTTAGCGATGATGAATTGGCCAAGGTTCGTCGCGAGAACATCGGTTTTGTGTTCCAGTTTTTCCATTTGATCCCGCGTCTGACGGCGGCTGAAAACATTGAAATGCCGATGATACTTGCGGGCGTAGAGGCCAGGGAACGCAAGCAACGGGTGCAGGCGTCGCTGGAATCGGTCAGCCTGCAAGATCGTGCCGATCACAGGCCGGACCAGCTTTCCGGCGGGCAGCTACAGCGCGTCGCGATTGCCAGGGCCATGATCATGCGGCCTTCGATTTTGCTGGCCGACGAGCCGACCGGTAATCTCGACAGCAAATCCGGCAAGGAAATTATCGAGTTGCTGGAAGGGCTTAACCGCCAGGGCGTAACGCTGATGATTATTACTCATGACCAGACTGTGGGCGATAGGGCGCGGCGGAAAATCCGCATTGTCGATGGGCAGGTAGGGTGATGAATAATCAAAATATAAAAGATCACCACGAAGCCAAAAGTAGGCGCCTCTAGGCGACACGAAGGACACGAAGCTTTTATTTTTGCTTTTCTTCGTGCTCTTCGTGGCTTCGTGGTGAATTAATTGAATCTGCGCGTATAGAGGTGCTGAGCTCATGTTCATTAAAGACACACTAACCCAATCCTTAGTCGCTATCAGCACCCAGCGCTTGCGTGCAGCATTAATTATCCTGGCAATGAGCATCGGCATAGCTTCGGTTTCGGTGCTGACGGCCTTGGGCGAAAGCGCCCGCCGTTATGTGGTTAACGAGTTTGAAGCCTTGGGTACCAACTTGGTTATTGTGCTGCCGGGACGCACTGAAACCACTGGCGGACATCCGCCGCTATTTGGCGAAACGCCGAGAGACCTAACGCTGGATGACGCCGAGGCCTTATTCCGCAGCCATCATGTTGCCGCCATTGCGCCGCTGACCATCGGCTCCGCGCCGGTTTCATCGCTGGGTCTGGAGCGCGAAACCAATGTCCTGGGGTCGACGCACGCATTAAGACGAGTGCGCCGTTTGACCGTGGCGCAGGGTAGCTTTCTGCCGCAAACCGAGATCGATAAAACCCTGTCGGTTTGTGTGATCGGCCAAACCATACGCAATGAACTGTTTGCCAATCAACCGGCGCTGGGGCAATGGTTGCGCATCAATGATCGGCGTTTCCGGGTGATCGGAGTACTGGCCTCGGAAGGGCAATCGGTCGGCACCGATTTTGATGAAATCGTGATTATTCCGGTGGCTTCCGCACAGGCTTTGTTCGACACCCACTCATTATTTCGGGTGCTGGTTGAAACAAAATCAAAGCCGGACATGTACAAGGCGGTCGATGAAATCCGCGAAATCATCAAGGTGCGTCATGAAGGCGAAGACGACGTGACGCTGATTACCCAGGACAGCGTGGTCAGTACTTTCGATAAAGTATTGACCGCATTGACCCTGACCGTAGCCGGCATCGCCGGAATCAGCCTGGCGGTGGCCGGCGTGTTGGTGATGAATGTGATGCTGGTCAGCGTTACGCAACGCACTTCCGAAATCGGCCTGCTTAAAGCATTGGGCGCAACCAAGCGGCAGCTCCTATGGCTGTTTTTGAGCGAGGCGGCGATGTTGTCGTTGGCTGGCGCGGTGTTGGGCGTGATGCTGGGTTACGTAACGCTTGGGGTGTTGCAGGCGATGTATCCGGATTTTCCGATGGAACTGCCGGGCTGGGCATTGCTGGCTGCATTGCTGGTGTCGCTGTTTACCGGTCTTGTGTTCGGCGTATTGCCGGCCAGAAAAGCTGCCAATCTCGATCCTGTTGTCGCATTGGCGAAGCGGTAAGTATGTTAAAACGGGCTGAAAAATTATTTCCTACAGAGGACACGAAGAAAACTATTTCTATAGTTAATATGTTGAAAAATTCGTGCTCTTTGCGGTTATTCTTTAATTGCTACTAGAAATTAAATCTCATGCGCTACGCAGACTTAATCTCATTATCTTACCGGACGGTTCTCAGCCACAAACTGCGATCCCTGTTGACCGCGTTGGGTATCATTATTGGCATCGCGGCGGTGGTCGTACTCACCTCAATAGGACGGGGCATTCATAGCTTTGTGCTGGCCGAGTTCACCCAATTCGGCACCAACCTGATCAGCGTTCACCCCGGCAAAACCACCACTTTCGGCGTGTCCGGTGCCACTATCAGCACGGTCAGGCCCTTGGTTCTAGCCGATGTGATCAGTTTAAGCAAAGTGGAAAACATCATCGCCGCATCGCCACTGGTGCAAGGCAACGCACGCATTGAAGCCAGGGACAAACAGCGGCGAACCAACGTGCTGGGAGTGGGTTCAGCGGTGCCGGAGATATGGAGAATCAAGGCTGTCAGCGGGCGTTTTTTGCCGGCAGAAGAAAGCAATCCGCGCGCCTTTGCTGTGCTGGGCAATAAACTGGCGGCCGAACTGTTCGGTGCGGCCAACCCGCTTGGCCAGCGCATCCGGATCGGTAGCGACCGTTTCCGGGTCATCGGCGTAATGGAAAAAAAAGGCCAAATGGTCGGCTTCGATATGGACGATACCATCTACATCCCGGCCGCCAAGGCGCTGGAACTGTTCGACAGGGAAAGCCTGATGGAAATCCACCTGCTTTATAACGCCAATGCCAGGGTTGCCGAAGTGGAAAAAGCAATCAAACGAAACTTGATTGCCCGGCACGGCAGCGAAGACTTTACCCTCGTTACCCAGAATCAGATGCTAAAAAGCATGGATTCCATCCTGAGCATCCTGACGTTGGCGGTCGCGGCGTTGGGCAGCATTTCCTTGTTGGTTGGTTCGGTCGGCATACTAACCATCATGACCATCGCCGTTTCCGAGCGCATTTCTGAAATCGGCCTATTACGGGCAGTAGGTGCAGAGCGCAGAACCATTTTCCAGATGTTTCTGTGCGAGGCCTTGGCGCTAAGCGCCGCGGGAGGATTTTGCGGCGTATTGCTGGGCATAGCCATAGTCAAAGCCCTTGATGCCGCGTTGCCCGCTTTGCCGGTGGAACTGGCCTGGGCCTATATCGTTGCGGCCTTTGTGGTCTCATTGCTGATCGGCGTAGTCGCCGGAGTAGTTCCGGCCATGAAAGCTGCGCAGATGGAACCGCTGGAGGCCTTGCGGGCTGAGTGATATTTATGATGCCAAGATGCCTCATGCGGAGAATATGCAAAAAAGAATCAAAGTAACTCAACCTGGCGCGTAGGGCGGATGGAAATATTAAGCCGGCAAAATGGACTCAACCCACTAATTGCTATTGCCTGGAAATGCCGGAATTTGCGGTAAGCGGAACACATGATTTACTTGACTAAATAGCCTGGCAAGTGAAGTCACATGAGCTTTAGCCTACGTTAGCTATACCATAATCCTTCCTATCCTGCTAAATACCCGACTCGTAAAGTATGGCATTTAATGTGCTCTGTTCAGTAACGATACATAAGAAGCTGAACATATTCACACTCAACTGGCGCGTAGTTCATTCATAACCGATTTACAGCATCCTACTCGGTTTTCCAGCTCATTTTAAAGTTAAAAAATTTTAGAGTGGAGCTTAAATAATAGGTTTTCATACGTATTGTGCAAATAACCTTCTTATCTTAATCTTAATCCCAATCTCAACGTTTTTTGGTTAATGGATTAGAGCTCAATAATGGAAATTAATATAGCGCAACTACTGAATAACATGAATAACCTAATAAGTTACAAAGTAAACTCATTAGGTGTTTATCATATTTTATTGTAGAACAATTTTGTTTTTAATAAAAAGTTAAATGGCAGCTATCTTCATGTTCATGCTGACTCTAAATGAATAAGTTATATTCTTACCTGTCACCAATTATAAGTTGTATTAATGCTGAATTGATAAAACATTTTCTTGATTTAAATTTAGCTAATTAACTACAACCAAATTTGCGCGTAAATATTGTTCATTGTAGCAAGCTACCGATACAACTAGATAAATGCTGGGCTATGTCGAAGCTAGATACCAATGAATACTATAATGCCGCATATAAACCACGCTAGATAAGGTAAAAATTTAGTTAATACGCCAGGCGAAATGTCTGGTTGTGCATAGGCTTTAATTATTGTAGATATTAGGATTGAAAATGATAATAAATAAAGATTTATTAGTAGGGCAGGAGACATTTTTCATCCAATCAGATAATTCAAATGCCTGCCAAGTTAATTCTGGTGAGTTTTACGATTTGTATTTCCTTAGGCAACTGCACCTTGAGACGCTTCGGGCGCAGCGGTCTAAATCTACATTATCAATTATAGTATTAACACTTGATAAAGAGGCAAATCTTGAATCTCTTAATATGAATGAGATTTTAGGTATTATTCGAAAAAAAACACGAGATACCGACATTAGTGGCTTTGTTAATCATAAAACCCTATGTGTACTTCTCCCCGATACAGACGAGGCGGGGGCAAAAGAAATCTGTGCAAAGCTAACCAATAAAATTCCACAGTTTTCTATTACTACCTCAAGTTATCCTGATCATATATTTGAAAGCCTTACAAAAAATGGATGTATTAGCCCCGATGCCTTTCCTTTCGAAATTTGGGATCCAATGGATGTAAAGGGAGAGTCATGGTTTAAGTCCTTATTAAAAAGAGGGATTGATATCGTAGGCTCGATTATCGGTATCCTTATTTTTATGCCTGTAATGTTAGTTACAGCACTGGCTATCAAAGCCACTTCTCCAGGGCCTGTCATCTTCAGCCAAATCCGCCTGGGCAAGCATGGCGCTCCTTTCACGTTTTACAAATTCCGGTCCATGCACGTGAATATGGATAACCAATTACACCGTGATTATGTCAATGACTTTATCAAAGGACGCCACGAAAAAGTCAATCAGGGCGATGCAGAACAACCCGTATATAAAATTAAATCTGATCCCAGGGTAACCAAGGTTGGAAAATTCATTCGAAAAACCAGTATTGATGAACTGCCGCAGTTTTTTAATGTGTTAAGGGGAGATATGAGCCTGGTTGGACCAAGACCTCCCCTTTCTTATGAAGCCGAAAAATACCAAGCATGGCATCTCAGGCGAATACTGGATATGAAACCTGGAATCACCGGACTCTGGCAGGTAGAAGGACGAAGCAAGACAGAATGGGATGATACGGTGAGACTCGATATTCGCTACATTAAAAACTGGTCCCTGTTATTGGATTTAAAGATATTGCTCAGAACGTTCAAGGAAGTTCTAAAGTGCAGAGGCGCCATGTGATGCGTAAGGCATGGAAGCTAGTCAAGACGTTTGGCTACAGGCTTTGGAATAGCACTAATTTAACTATTTTCGATTGAATAATCATAGATAGTCCTCAGGGGCGTTTGTCTAAAAATATTCGACGGCTAATGATGAAGAATGGTCGAGTCAGTGATCGTCTCGTTTTCAATGAATTAATCGTATAGGAGCAGGCAGGTGATTAAGCTAAACATAAAATATCAATCCCTAAAAGGCCCAGTATTTTTCTTTCTGGTTTTGATTGCTTTTGTTCAAGCTATGGTTAATTCAGAGCCTGTTAGAGCGGCTAGCGTAAATCAAGCGCTCAACGATTCTGCTACGGAACTTTCTAAAGGGAGGCTCGATCTCGTCGCTTTCAGTCCGGACGGCAATACCTTGGTCAGCGCGGACTCCGACGGACAAATTTTGGTATGGGACGTAACCTCCGGCCAATTACGCATGACGCTTCCGAGCCAGTTTGCAAGCCCCATTAGTGGTTTTGCTTTTAGTCAGGATGGCAATACGCTGGCTAGCATAAGCACCAACTCAATTCGGCTATGGGACGTCACATCCGGGGATGCTCGATTAATTCTTCCCGAGAGCGGCCAAGTTACCGACCTGGCATTTAGCCCGGACGGCAAGAGCCTGGCGACAGTAAGTCAGGATTCCCGCATCACCCTCTGGGACTCACAATCCGGCTCAATAACCCAGGTCATAACCGGTCATCAAAATGGCGTTAATGCCATTGCATTTAGCCCGGACAGTACAACCCTGGCCATCGGCGGTCAGGATGCGCAGATTGATCTCTGGAATAAGGCAACAGGTCTAAAACACGTCAGCCTATCAGGCATGGCCGGTTCCTCTGTCATCGATCTTCTATTTAGCCCGGACGGCAAGACTTTGGTCGCTGTAGAAAACGATGCCCGTATCACGCTCTGGAATTCTCAATCCGGTTCTACATCTCATATTTTAACCGGTCATCAAAATGGCGTTAAAGCCATTGCATTTAGCCCGGATAGCAATACCTTTGCCACCGGCGGCCAAGATGCCCAGATTAAACTGTGGGATAGGACAACAGGCATGGAACAGGCGAGCCTGCCTATAGAAACGGGTGTTGCTGTCACCGGTCTGGTATTTAACCCGGATGGAAAGACCTTAGCCAGCGTGGGCGAGAGCGAGCCGGTTTTTTTATGGGATTTAGTCAGCCAGCTACCACAGTTGCTGACCGGACATACGGATTGGGTGGACAAGATCGCGTTTAGCTCCAATCAGGAAACTTTAGCCAGTGTGGGCAAAGCAGGGCAGGTGGTCGTATGGGATTTAAGCACGGGTTTGGAACATTTGGCTTTCGATGTGCCTATATCCGGTTCCGAGTCCTTAAATCAAGTAAACAGCCCTGCGTTAGCCTCACCGACTCTGGACCCCGCAACTAATGAGGCATCCAACCCAGTAGCATCTGAGCCCCAGTCCGGCACTATGCAATCACTTGCGCTTGCCGAGACTGATCCCTGCTTAACGCCAGTCAACGCCATCGTGTCCGAGAATTGCAAGCCGGGTAACCCGTCAACTGAGTGGGATGTGGTGGGCGCCGGTGATTTGAGTATTCAAGGCTTTGCAACCGACATCAGTGTCAATCGAGGGCAAACTGTCAGCTTTAAGATCAAAACAGACGCTGCGAATTATCGTCTCGATATTTACCGTATGGGTTACTACGGCGGCAGCGGTGCCCGTAAGATCGCTACGGTGCAACCCTCGGCGGCATTGCCGCAAACCCAACCCACCTGTCTTAGCGATACCACTACAGGGCTCATAGATTGTGGTAACTGGGCGGTCTCGTCCACCTGGGACGTGCCGGCCGACGCCACCTCGGGGATTTATTTCGCAAGAGCCGTTCGTACCGATACGGGAGGCGCCAGCCATATTGTTTTCATTGTCCGGGATGATACCGGGAACTCGGAAATACTGTTCAAAACGTCGGATACGACGTGGCAAGCCTATAATGATTACGGGGGCAACAGTCTCTATGTAGGGTCGCCGGCCAATCGCGCCTACAAAGTCAGCTATAACCGTCCATTTAATACGCGAAACGGCCAATACAGAAGAGCCTGGCTTTTTGGTGCCGAGTATCCTATGGTCCGGTGGATGGAGGCCAACGGGTATGATATCAGCTACTTCACAAGTGTAGATGCCGACTTCAGAGGAACTGAGCTCCTCGATCACAAAGTTTTTCTCTCGGTTGGTCATGACGAGTACTGGTCTGCCGGGGAACGCGCCAATGTTGAAGCTGCACGCAACGCCGGTGTTAACCTGGCCTTTTTCAGTGCCAATGAAGTGTTCTGGAAGACTCGTTGGGAGCCTAGTATCGATGGTTCCGGTAAGGCGAACCGCACCCTGGTCTCTTATAAAGAAACGCATGCCAATGCCAAAATCGATCCGCTGCCGAATATCTGGACCGGCACCTGGCGCGATCCAAGATTTAGTCCTCCCGCAGATGGCGGAAGACCCGAGAATCAATTAACGGGGACAATTTATACCGTCAATTGCTGCCAGAATGCACTGAGCATTACCGTGCCTGAGGCCTACAGCAAAATACGTTTCTGGCGCGACACGAGCATCGCGACAATGGCTCCCGGTGAGATTGCTACCCTTCCGCGTGGCGTGTTGGGCTACGAATGGGATGAACCACTTGACAACGGGTTCCAGCCTGCCGGTTTAATCAAAATGTCCTCTACTACCGTCAGTCTAGGTGGAAACTGGTACCTTCTTGATAACGGCTCAACTTATGGTCCGGGCACAGCCACTCATAGTTTGACTCTTTATCGCCACAGTAGCGGTGCCCTGGTGTTCGGCGCCGGCACAATTCGCTGGTCATGGGGACTGGACGGCAACCACGATTTTGACGGTTCTACGCCAAGCGCAAGTACAACACCGGATGTGCGCATGCAGCAGGCGACGACGAATCTATTCGCCGACATGGGTGTTCAGCCCGGAAGTTTGCAGATCGGGCTGGTGGCAGCAAGCCCCTCGACGGATACAATTCCCCCGGTTTCGACGGTCACCTCGCCAGCAGCCGGTTCAACCGTGCAAATTGGAACAAGCCCTATCACGATTACAGGTACAGCGGTCGACACCGGTGGAGGCGTGGCAGTGAATGTTGAGGTTTCCGTCGACGACGGAACTACCTGGCATCCGGCCACCGGTGGCCAAAACTGGAGCTATGCGTGGACACCCAGTTCAACCGGTTTGATGACAATCAAGAGTCGTGCCATAGACGACAGTGGCAATATTGAAAACGCAGGAGCAGGCGTTAACGTGACCGTAAATCCCTGCACTAGCAACTGCACCATTTTTTATAGCAATGCCAAGCCCACTAATGCACCAGCTACCTTTGACAAGAAGTCGATTAATGTCGGTGTGAAATTCAAATCCGATGTCAGCGGCGTTATTACCGGCATCCGGTTCTATAAATCAGCCACCAACACCGGAACCCATGTGGGCGCTCTATGGAGCAGCACCGGCACGAAGCTGGCTGAGGTGACGTTTACCAACGAGACGGCCTCAGGCTGGCAACAGGCGAACTTTGCCACTCCGGTCGCTATTTCTGCGAACACGGTTTACGTCGCATCCTATCTCGCGCCGCAAGGCAGCTACGAATACACCTACGACTATTTTGCAACGGCCGGGGTTAATACGCCGCCGCTGCATGCCGTCGCGTCGAACTCCGCCGACGGCCCTAACGGTGTGGAACGCTATAGCGCAGGTCTGGCGTTCCCGAACATGGTCTACCGCGCGATCAACTACTGGGTGGATGTGGTGTTCGCAGCCAGTGGAGGGCCGGTACCCGGCCCGACCTTAACCTCGATCGCCGTGACTCCGGCAAGCCCGAGCATCGCGATTGGAGCTAGCCAGCAATTTGCGGCCACCGGAACCTATTCCGACAGCAGC
>NZ_JALOCF010000127.1 GCF_023227905.1 Methylobacter sp.
GGAGCACCTTCCAAGGGTTCGGCTGTTCGCCGATTAAAGTGGTACGCGAGCTGGGTTCAGAACGTCGTGAGACAGTTCGGTTTATATCCGGTACGGACGATAGGAAATTTGAGGAGATCTGCCCTTAGTACGAGAGGACCGGGGTGGACGAATCTCTGGTGTATCGATTGTGGCCACCTGCCGCATTGTCGAGTAGCTAAATTCGGAATAGATAAGTGCTGAAAGCATATTAAGCACGAAACTAACTTCAAGATTAGATTTCCCTATGAGGACACAGAAAGAATATCTGTTTGATAGGTACAAGGTAGAAGCGTAGCAATACGTGCAGCTAAAGTATACTAATAGTCCCACTGCCTTTTTATGTCTTTTTCATCGACGTTAAGCTTCGGTTTAACAGAGGTGAAAAAGTAGACTTAACTAGTATTTGGTGATAATCACTTCGTGATTACACAAATAAGCGTCAATCAAAGTAAAAATTTTAAGCTTACATTCAAGTTAACCGTGCATACTAGTGTCGTAAGGACATCGAAGCAAGGTTTTTGTCCCACTGATCTCTTTATATCAGCGCAAAGCGACTAAAAACCTTACTTCGGTGCCCATGGCGCTGAGGAAATACCTGTTCTCATTCCGAACACAGAAGTCAAGCTCAGCAGCGGCGATTATACTGCCACAAGTGGGAAACTAGCACGGTGCCGAATTATAAAAAGACCCTCCGAATAGGAGGGTCTTTTTCTTTGTCTTAACAGGGGTGAAGTTTATACGAGGCGATAAAAATGTTACCATAAACAGTATATGACCGAGCAACCTCACGATCCTCGAGATCCTGGTGATCACAGTGGCTCCATTGATGGAGAGATGGTTGTTGCGCTGACGGAAATCGACGCTATTATTGAGAAACATATTCGGGGAGCGGTTGGTGATGATGCCTATGAGGCTTATAACGCCAGAGTAAAACTGGATCAAGAGCTCAACCAGTCAATGGGCCAGGAGGTGAAAGAAGGGTTTGTTCGCCCGATAGACCGTATTATGGGACAGGCGGTGCGCCTCATAAAGCAAATGGTGGACGAGGGTATGGATGAGCAGGAGGCAAGGAAAAAAGTTTCCGATGCTGCGGTTGAAGCGATTATTGCTCAGCATGAGTCTCCCGCGGATAAGAATTACTTAGAGGCATATGGCGACATCACTGATTCATTAAGATTGTCGATTGAGGATTCTCTGAAATTAACTCAAAAATACCTTGATATAGAGGTAGCATCAGTCGATGAAGGGCAACTTTCATTAGAGCTTATGCAACGTATTGAGATCAAGGGAAGCAGTACGAGAAAAGTTACTCTCAATGTTATATTTTCAATTGATGAATCGAGTATATCAATGAGCGCATTTCATACTATTCTAATTCGGGATCTTCTTGAAGGGAGTCATGGCGGGATTGAACGGACCGAGGTTGATCTTGTCGCGAATGGTAATGTTATCGACGGAGTCGACCTGGTTGCACTAAAGCAAGATGCATTTCAGGCCCTCCAAACCGCCGTCCGGAGTGCCAGCTAGCCCGCACACCCATACCGCTCGTGGTAAAATAGGGAGAGTGAACGTAAAACAGACAGTAAAAAAGCTCTCTTATCGATGGAATCATTTATCGCTTAATAAACGCGTTATCATCTCGGGTATTTTTGTATTCTTAGCGGGCTACGGCCTGCTTTTTGGTTTCGCGAAACAGGTTACCTTTGCGTATACGGGACAGGATTGCACACCCCAATTAACATTGCTCCCAAGCCTTATGAAGCAATCCGATGGTGCGATTTTTAAAGCTCAGGCGGCGGACGTGTTTACGGTAGCGGGGTTCCCATTGGCATCTCTGAAAACTTGTTTTGCTCCCGTCGATCCTCCGAAACCAGGAAATACAGTCGTCGCCGTATCACCGTTTGGTAGTTGGTTCATGGCAAAGAAATTCTCTATTCAAGTGGGTGATCCTCCTTCGGCAAAGGTCTCTGATTTTGTGGGAAAAACGCTTCCCGTAACGCGGCCGATCGAGATAGCGCTCAGTGGGCACGATGAAGTGTTTGAATATAAGTTAAAAATCGGTGAAAGCCGTCGATTGTGATCACGATGATTCAAAGCTTTCCTGTGATATCACGTCGCTCGATTTGGCTCAGGGCGAAAAGTATAGCGCTTCGCTCTCACGATATTTTGAAGATAAAAAAATAGCCGACATAGGGGAGGGGGAATTCACAACACTGCGCGCCCTCGCTCTTGTGAGCGGATCGGTTTCGGATAGCCAAACCATTTATGACAAACCGGCAAGCTTCACATTTGAATATGACAAAGAACTCGATATAGCCGAAGCTACGCTCAAAACCAAGGATGGGCAAGTGGTCGCAGCGAAAGTTTCTACCGATGAAAAACGAGTGATTATTACTCCCGAAAAGGAACTTACAAGGAACGCAGAATTCGTTCTCACGCTCGAGAAAGTTGAAGCCATCGACGGTAGTGCGATCCCTGATCCAGCAGTGATTAACTTCACGATGTCGGGTGGTCCGAAAGTAGTGAGCATTAGTGTTGGTTCGACGGGCGTGGCGACGTCGGGAACGATAACTATCACGTTCGATCAGGAT
>NZ_JALOCF010000080.1 GCF_023227905.1 Methylobacter sp.
ATGGATAGGCAAATGGCGCAGTTGATGGACCCCAAATTCAATAACGGCTTGCCTGCCAATCTTTCCGGCGTTACCGGCGAACAAGCCTTGTTGAGTCACGGCTTCAAGGCCTTGCAAATCGCCGTGTCCGCCTGGACAGCCGAAGCGCTTAAACTGACCATGCCCGCCAGCGTGTTTTCCCGCTCCACCGAATGCCATAACCAGGACAAAGTCAGCATGGGCACGATAGCCGCCCGGGATTGCATCCGTATTTTGGAGTTGACCGAGCAGGTTGCTGTGGCGGTGTTGCTTGCCGTTGTTCAGGGCGTTGAGTTGCGGGGCGATGTGGAAAAGTTAAGCCCGGCTTTGCAAAATACCGTTAGGCAATTGCGCGAATATAGCCCGTTTTTGAGTGGTGATCGGGCGTTGGAACAAGAGCTGCGGCAGTGTCTGGTGTTAATACGCGATCAGCATTGGGAACTATAGGATTCTCTGTTCCCAGACACTACTCCTCGTTCCTACGCGCCGCGTGGGAATGCAGTTAAGGGCGCGCTGCGCCCCGAGGACTAAACGCCATGGGCCGTAGCCGCTATAGAATTTGCGATGAAAAAGCCCCGCACTTTCTAACCTGCACTGTGCTGAACTGGATACCGCTATTCACCAGACCACAAACCGCAGGCATCATTCTGGACGCGCTACGCTACCGGCAAGAAGAGCACGACTGGAAAATATACGGCTACGTCATCCTGGAAAATCACCTACACATGATTGTACAAGCCGAAAATTTGGCAGTGGAATTGCCGCGCTTCAAATCCTTCACGGCTCGCAACCTGATTGATCACCTGAAAGAATGCCGCGCCGAGAGGCTGTTACAGCAGCTGGCGTTTTTCCGCAAGGAATACAAACGCGAGGATCGGGATTATCAATGCTGGGAAGAGGGATCGCATCCGCAGCTTATCGAGAACGAACAGGTACTTAGGCAGAAGCTGGAGTATATCCATCAAAATCCGGTGAAGCGGGGATATGTCGATGAAGCTGAACATTGGCGGTATTCCAGCGCCAGGGATTATGCGGGTGTTGCCGGGTTGATTCCTGTTTTTAAGGATTGGCTGTGATTTGCGGCGCAACGCGTTTGGACTGCCAGCCCTGCCCGACAGGTTCCAGCGCAATCTCCTCGCTTTTGCGTGCCACATCCTCGTTCCCTTTACACTACTACCACTCGTTCCTACGCGCTGCGTGGGAATGCAGTCCAGGGCGCGCTGCGCCCAGTGAAACGAGGGTATGTGGATGACAGGTATTGGAAGTATTTCAGCATCAGAGATAAGGCAAGCGTTGAGGCCTGCTTTGAGGTTGACTGTGACTCGCGGCGCAGCGCGCCTTAAACCGCATTCCCACGCAGCGCGTGGGAACGAGAAAAAGCGCATCAATCGCGGAAGATGCGCTTCACTTTGTTCAGAACATCCTACTCCGAACTACTAAGTCAAAGCCTCTCCACTAAAATGCCATTAATCTCCTCATCCGTCAGCACAATCGGATTAGTCTGCATACTACTACCTCGACTATTAGCCACAATCATCGGGAAATCTTCCGCACTAATGCCATAGCCATTAAGACGCGGCAGTTGCAGCCGTTCGCTCCAATCGGCCAGCAGGGCAATTAAAGCCGAACGTGCCGCAGCGTCGTCAAGCTCAGGCTGGCCGGTCAGCAATCGTCCGACTTGCGCATATTTGGTCAGGGCAGGGTTTTCCGGTTCGCGCTGCTGCATGGCCTTGATATTGACCTCGGTCGCGGCAGATACCAATGTGCCGCAGACCACGCCGTGCGGGATAGGAAAGTAAGCGCCCAGCGGCGAGGCCAAGCCGTGTACCGAGCCCAGACCCACTTGCGCCAAGGTGATGCCGGACAGCAAGGCGGCATAAGCCATCGCGGCGCGGCCTTGAGCAGCAGCCGGTTCATTTCCTTCCCAAGCGGCGAAAAAGCCTTCTTTGACCGCAGACATACCGCTCCAGGCCAGAGCGTCGATAAACGGGTTGGCTTTCAGCGAAACGTAGGATTCCAGCAGTTGGGTGAACGCGTCCATACCGTCGGCTGCGACCAGTTCGCGTGGGCAGCTCGCTAACAAATCGGGGTCGATTACTGCGTATTCGGGGATCAAGCACTCATCGCGGAAGGATTTTTTGAAGCCGTCAGCGCCTTGCACGCTCAGCACCGAATTTTTGGTCGCCTCGCTGCCGGTTCCTGCGGTGGTCGGGACGGCGATAAACGGGGTGCTGGGGCCGTGGTACGGGACGTTCTTGCCGACGCCTTCGAGGTGATCCATGACCGAATTGCCGTGCGGTAACAGTCCTGCTATCGCTTTGGCGGCATCGAGCACGCTGCCGCCACCGATGGCGATGACGACATCGACGTTTTCATTGCGAAACTGGTTGACCGCCTGATCGACCAACATCGGCGATGGTTCGCCGGAAACGGTGAAATGCAGCCAGTTGATGCCCTTGCTTTCCAGCGCTTGGGTGAAAGCTTGCCAGCGCGGCGTCGCGCAGAAAGACTGTTTTCCGGTCACCAGCAAGGCGGTGCGGCCATAGCTCGCCGCCAGCGCAGGGACTTCGTTGATGCGGCCGCTGCCGTAGCTGATGCGCGGCAAACGCGAGATAGAGAATGGAGTAAATTGCATAGAGTTATCCTTGAGGGAAAAGGCCGTCATAACGGATACCTTGGCGCGGTTCGGCCATCCATGGTGCCACGGTATCGCGCCAGGTTGAATAGTGTGCTGTTTCCTTGTGGGCCGCAGCCGCTTCGGCGGAAACATAGGCTTCATAAAGGATGAATTGGCTGGGATTTTCCGGGGATTGCAGTACGTCGAATCGGCGGTTGCCGGGTTCTTGAATAGAAGCTTCGTGGTTGAGCCGTGTGGCGGTGATAAAGTCATCGATGTGAGCGGGGTCTACTCGAACATGAACTAAGGTAACGTGCATAGCGGTGCCTTTATAAGTTATGAATGTGGTGGATATTATACTTCAGGCAACGTAGTTTCCGGCTTTTGAAAAATGACTGGTCACTTTGATTTTGCCTGCGGTTACATTGAAGGGAATAGGCTTGTAAGGTATGAGATAATATATAGCGCTGAACTGGGTAAGAATGATTTTCTCTCGTCCCCACGGGTTGCGTCACTGCCATTAAGCTAAAAAATATTTAACAAGCAGAATGTGAGTCGAGTAGGGCGAACTGTGTGCTACCTACAGCTGCGGAATTTTGTTCTGTTTACATAAAGGATCGGCTGCGATTCGCGGCGCAGCGCGCCTTACACTGCATTCCCACGCGGCGCGTGGGAACGAGATAATTAATGATTTATCAAACTTCAATTGATCTACAAATCCCCTTCCATGATGTCGATATGATGGAAGTGGTCTGGCATGGACATTACGTAAAGTATTTCGAAATCGCGCGCTGTGCGTTGCTGGAAAAAATCGATTACAACTATCCGCAAATGCGCGACTCCGGTTATGCGTGGCCGGTCATTGATATTGGCGTCCGTTATGCGAGGCCCGCGGTGTTCGGGCAGACTATTACCGTTAAAGCCCAAATCGTCGAATGGGAAAACCGCCTGAAAATGAACTACCTGATCACTGATAAAGGCACAGGCTTAAGGCTGACCAAAGGCCATAGCATCCAGGTGGCTGTTGACATGGCAACGCGGGAGATGTGTTTTGTCTCGCCTGCGGTGTTGTTTGAAAAGCTCGGCCTGGAGGCTTCTTGATTTTACTAAAAGCGCTGCTGCTGTATTTATTGGCATTCGGCCAAGGCATAGCAAGCGAAGCGGTATTGACTGAGATCACCGCACGCCTGGCGAGAACGCCGATCGCCCAAGGGGATTTCCACCAGAAAAAACACCTGAAAGTTTTGCACAAGCCTTTAAATTCTACAGGTACGTTTACGTACCACCGGGACAAGGGCGTCATCTGGAAAACCCTGACGCCGGTAGCTTCATTGCTGCTGGTCAATGAATCGAAGCTGCTGACCGGGCAGGGCGAGCAAGCGGTGCCGGCGGCTTTCGGCAAGGTTTTCAAGGCCATGCTGGGCGGCGATATATCGACGTTAACAGAGGGCTTTAACGTCACCGGTACAGATCAAAAATCGTCCTGGCAGCTGGAGTTAATCCCCAAGGATGAAATGCTAAAAAAAATTATTAGCGCGATGGTACTGTCGGGCGACACTGAACTGCGCAATCTGGAAATACGCGAAGCGGGCGGCAACATCACCCGTATAACCTTCACTAACATTACCCACCCTGCACAGTTGAGCGGTGAACAGGAAGCCGATTTTGAACGTTTATCACCCTAAGCTGACCGCAGGGCTTTGGCTGGTCGGAATGCTGGTTATTTGTATTCTCGGTAGTCAGGCCTTGACTAAAGACTGGCTGGAAACAAGCTTTTTGGCATTATTGCCAAGCAGCGAACAGCAGCCTGAAATCGCTAAAGCCACCCGGCAACATAATGAGTTGAATAACCGGAAAGTGATCTGGCTGGCGGGTGCGGCGACTTCCCAGGAGGCTATCAGTCATGCCCAAAAGCTTAAACAGCAGTTGGAACAAAGCCGGCTGTTTAACAAAGTGGTGCTGGAGTTTCCCCAACAGCAATATATCGAGCAATACCGGCAACTGTTTCTTTACCGCTATCAGTTGCTGGATGCGCAAACCCAAGAGATGCTGGTTAAAAATCCGGAAGCTTTAATCCGGCAAAATCTGGAGATACTCAACAGCCCCATCGGACAGATGCAGGCGGCCGATCTTGAGCGCGATCCGTCGTTGATCTTTAGTCGCTATTTCAGCGCACAAAACCCGGTCAAGTTGAACCTGGAGCAGGGCATCGTCGTGTTGTCCGATCAGCACCGGTTTTGGGCATTGTTGTTAACCGATCTACAGGATGAAAGGTTGCAGCTGGATAAACTGGAAACCCTGTCGAGCTTGGTTAACAGCGCAACCGGGCAAATCAAAGCGGACAGCGGCGAGCTGCTGGTTTCCGGCATGGCATTGTTTACCGCGCATGGCGCTGAGTCGGCCAAACAGGAAATTTCCACGGTCGGCATAGGCTCCAGTCTTGGCATTATCGTGCTGCTGTGGGCGACTTTCCGAAGCGTCAGGCCGTTGCTGCTATCGAGCCTCGCAATCGGCAGCGGCCTGCTTGCCGCGTTGGTTATTTGCGTGCTGTTTTTCGGCAAGATACATATCCTGACTTTGGTTTTCGGCGCCAGCCTGATCGGTGTTGCCGATGATTATGCGCAACATTTTTTGTGCGACAGTTTCGGAGAGAAGGATTGGAATCCCAGGAAAGGCCTAAAATTTATTTTGCCGGGGCTGTCTTTAGGGCTCATGAGCAACCTGTTAAGTTATGCGGGCTTGGGCTTTTCGCCGTTTCCAGGCTTGCAGGAGGTGGCGTTATTTTCCGCTATGGGTTTGCTGTTCGCCTGGCTGACGGTGGTGATGCTGTTTCCGTTGCTGCTAACGGGGTTCGCATTCGATCATCAGCCGGGCATACTTAAACTGACAACCTATTGGGAGCAACACTGGCCGCTTTGGGTAAGCAAAAACCGGCGCTGGCTAGGCTTGATGCTGGCGGTTTTTATCGCGGGCGGCCTGTGGATGCTGAAGCCGCAGGATGATGTGCGCTTGCTGCAATCGCCCCCGGCCGAGCTACTCCGCACCGCCGATAAAATCCGGTCTTTATTTCCGATGAGTCCTGACAACCAGTTTTTTCTGGTGTCGGGGAAAGATCAAGCCGACTGGCATCAAAACGAACAAAGACTGCTTGAACGCCTGGGCGCGTTAAAACAGCAAAAAGCGCTGTCTGCTTATGAAGGCTTGAGCAACTATTGGCCTGATGCAAGCCAGCAGCAGCAAAATTATCAGCTGCTAAAGCATAAGCTGTACGATTCAGGCTTGCTTAAGCGTTACATGGCCGATCTTGGCTTTGATCCGGCAGCAGTGAAAGCCGAGCACAAGCAGTTTGCCGAGGCAGAACGCAATACGCTGGCCTTGCCGGAGTGGCTGGCGGCTGCCGATGAAAGCAAGCGGCAGTTGTGGCTAGGCTGTGACGAGGGCCGTTGCCAAAGCACGGTTACTTTAACCGGCATCAGCGATACCAGCGCACTATCAATGCTGCAAAATTTGCCGGGCGTAGCCTGGGTGGATCAGGTCGAGTCGGTATCGTCGCTGTTTGCGCGTTATCGGATCAGGGCCAGCGGCTTGTTGCTGGTGGCTTTTTGTCTGGCTACACTGGGCTTGGGCGTCAAGTTCGGTTGGCGAAACAGTGCAACCATCATGTCGGTGCCGGTTGCGGCGCTGGCAGTTTCGTTAGCCATGCTGGGCTGGTTCGACCAGTTGTTCAGCCTGTTCAACCTGTTTGCGTTGTTGCTGGTTCTGGGCATCGGCGTCGATTACGGGCTGTTCTTTTTCATGGCGGGCGACAGGCGCGTCAGCACCTCATTGGGCGTTACGCTTTCGGCAGTAACAACTTTGCTGGCGTTCGGCTTATTGGCGGCCAGTTCCACCGAGATCGTGCATGCTTTCGGGTTTACCGTAACGGCGGGTATTGTAACGGCGCTGCTCTGCGCGCCATTGATTGGGCTTAAGGAATATAAAAAATAATATGACAGGCAATAAGAATAACAAAGGCGAAATTATCATCATCGGCGCAGGGCCGTCCGGCAGCATAGCCGGTGCTCTGCTGCAAAACCAGGGCTTTAAAGTGACCATTCTGGAGCGCCAGCTGTTTCCGCGATTCAGTATCGGTGAAAGCCTGTTGCCGCAATGCATGGAATTCATCAAGCAGGCCGGGATGCTGGGGGCGTTAAACAATGCCGGGTTCCAGTATAAAAACGGCGCGTCTTTCGTGCGCGGAGAGTTGCAAACCGAGTTTTCCTTTGAAGACAAATTCAGCCCCGGCATGGGCACCACGTTTCAGGTACAGCGCGGCCGGTTCGACAAGCTGCTTGCTGATGAAGCCGTGCGCATGGGCGTTGATATTCAGTGGCAAATGGAGGTGCTGGCGGCCGATTTTACAGCCGACCGGCCGGAGCTGACGGTGCGCAATCAGCACGGCGAAGTTGCGACTTACCGTGCCGACTTCGTGCTGGATGCCAGCGGTTTCGGGCGTATTTTACCCAGGTTGCTGGAGTTGGAGTCGCCTTCCGGGTTTCCGGTCAGACAAGCCCTGTTCGGGCATATCGAAGACCGCATCGGGGAAGGGCAGTGGGACAGGAACAAAATTCGCATCACCGTGCACCCCGAACATAAAGATGTCTGGTATTGGCTGATTCCGTTCAGCAACGGACGCAGCAGCGTTGGCGTGGTTGCCGAACCGGCATTTCTTCAAGGCTGGGACAGCAATGACCAGGCCTTGAAAGATATCATCCATCAAGACCCCAGCTTGACCGGCTTGCTTCAGAACGCCGTGTTCGATGAGAAAATCAACACCATCGTCGGTTATTCCGCCAATGTTAAAAGCCTGTACGGCAAAGGTTATGCGCTGTTGGGCAATGCCGGCGAATTCCTTGACCCGGTGTTTTCGTCCGGCGTTACCATTGCGATGAAATCGGCCAGCCTGGCTGCGGATGTGTTGTCCAGACAGTTTAACAATGAAGCTGTCGACTGGCAGCAAGACTATGCCGAGCCCTTGCAGCGCGGCGTCAATACCTTCCGGGTGTTTGTCGATGCCTGGTATGATGGCCGCTTTCAGGATGTGATCTTCCATCCGGGGCAACAGCCCGAAGTTAAGGCGATGATCAGTTCAATTTTGGCCGGTTATGCCTGGGACGAAAATAATCCCTACGTCAAAAATGCCCGTCCCCGGTTGGATACTCTGGTTGAGTTATGCCGCTAAGGTTATTATTTCTCGTTCCCATGCGCTGCGTGGGAACGCAGTCAAGGCGCGCTGCGCCGCGAGCCACGAATATCTTGCGTATACGTGACGCAGCGCGTGGGAGCGAGAGGCATGACGGCGTTGCGCAGGCACTTGTGTATAACGATAAGCGCGGCACCTGGGAACGAGGTGAAAATGCCCGTCCCCAATTGGATACCCTAGTTGAACTATGCCGATAAGGATTTTCAGCGCTATGGTTTTGCTCTGGCTGTCCGGCTGTACGCTGATGCAGCCGAAGCAAGCCGCGAATAGGCCGGAACTGATGCCGATGGCGCAGCCCTTAGGCCCGGCCAGACGGATCGTGCAGCAAATCAACGCGGTGTGGGCGGATCGGCAGGAATCCCTGTTGGCGGTTCTGGAGTTGGATGCACAGCATATCGCGATGGCCGGACTCAGCAACGACGGCTTGAGTTTATTCAACTTGACCTACGACGGTCATGCGGTGGCATCGGATAAAAGCCCGTTGTTGCCGGAGTCGGTCTCCCCGGAATTTATCATTAGCGATCTGCAACTGGTTTATTGGCCGATTGCCGAGCTGCAAAAAATACTCCCGGCCGAATGGCGACTGGAAACCGCCGAAAATAAACGCATTTTAATAGTCAGGAATAAAAAACAAGTTGAAGTTAATTATTTATCTCCCGATCCGGTTTGGCCTAAGGCTGTGGAACTGGTCAATTTTCAGTACAATTACCGCCTGAATATTAAAACCATAAGTTATGACCTTGTATCTGAATGACTTGGGTTTGTTGTCTGCGGTCGGCAACAGCAAACCCGAAGTTTTAAAGCGCCTGCTGGCCGGTGATCGTTCGGGGTTGGCGTCTAGCGATGAGTTTGGGACCCGCTGCATGGTCGGCGCCATTACTGCCGATCTGCCGGAGATTGAAGAACGTTACCGCATTTACAACTGCCGCAATAATCGCCTGCTGCTGGCGGCATTAGCCCAGATCGAACCGACAGTGAATGCCATGAAGGCCCGATTCGGCGCCGACCGCATCGGCGTTGTGCTGGGCACCAGCACGTCGGGAGTGCGCAACACCGAGCTTGCGTTGGATTATTGGTCAGACCAAGGCGTATTGCCGGATCAATTCCATTACAAACAGCAGCAAATGGGCGCCGGAGCGGATTTCCTGGCGGATGTCCTGGATGTGCAAGGCCCGGCCTATACGGTTTCCACAGCCTGTTCGTCCAGCGGCAAGGCGCTTGCCTCGGCGCGTCGGTTAATCAGGCAGGGCCTATGCGATGCGGTCATCGTGGGCGGGGCCGACAGCTTATGCGAGCTGACAATTAACGGCTTTGCGGCGCTGGAGTCCATTAGCACCGGGCTGTGCAAGCCGTTTGGGTTACACCGTGACGGCATCAATATCGGTGAAGCGGTCAGCCTTTTTGTGCTGAGTAAAGAGCCCGGTCCGGTGATATTGCAAGGCATAGGCGCAACCAGCGATGCCTATCATTTTGCCGCGCCTGACCCGGACGCAACCGATGTGATCAAAGCCATGCAGAATGCCTTGAAGGATGCGGGGAAAACACCGGCACAGATCGATTACCTGAACCTGCACGGCACAGCCACGGTGTTGAACGATGCAATGGAAAGCAAAGCCGTTAATGCCGTGTTCGGGCCGAAGGTGGCGGCCAGTTCCAGCAAAGGCATGACCGGGCATACTCTGGGCGCAGCCGCTGCCTTGGAATTGGCGTTTTGCTGGTTGTTGCTGACCCAGGATGACGAGCAGGGCGCGCTGATTCCCAATGTCAACGACGATGAGCCGGATACGGCACTGCCTGCGTTAAATCTGGTGAAAAAGAACGAAACCTTGGGACGCAGGATCAAAACCTGTCAGAGCAACTCATTTGCCTTTGGCGGCAATAACTTGTCTATTGTAGTGGAGCGAGCATGAGCGACGTTGTCGATGACGGCATCGATGCAGTCGTTAAGACGCCAAGGAAGCAGGCGGTAAGATCGCATCTGGAACAGCGATCGAGAGCACCAACAGTAGGCATACTGGAGGTTAGCGAGCTGGTTCCGCATAGCGGCAGCATGGTATTGCTGGACCGCATTATCGATTGTGACGAGCAGGGCTTGACTGCCGAACTGGCGGTGCGAGGCGATGGGTTATTGTGCGATGGCCCAACCGTTCCTGCATGGGCCGGCATTGAATACATGGCGCAAACGATAGCCGCGTATGTCGGCATGAAAGCAAAACAGGCCAACGAGCCGATACGGCTGGGGTTTCTGCTCGGAACCCGGTTTTATAACAGTAATGTTGCGGCGTTTGAGGTCGGTGCAACGTTGACGGTACGAGTGGAAAAAATCATGCAGGATGACGGCTTGGGCGTTTTCGAGTGCCGGATTCTGGGTGAAGGTGTGGACATTGCGGCCAACCTGAATGTTTATCAGCCTCCGCTGGGCAACATATGAGACAGTACCGTCTGTCGAAAACGTCGCGAGTTAGACCTTCCAGGTTTTACGACTGCCATGGATGGCGGCCGAGATTGCTCCAGGCAATCCTCGGCATTTCCTCCATCCATGGAGGTCAGAAGTGCTGGAGCCGCCGGGAGCGGCTCCAGTAAAAACCTGGAAGGTCTGCATACCGGCATGTTTCCCGCCTAAAACGAGATGAAGTATTGAAATAACACATGAGTACATTATGAATAAAACTGTCTTAGTGACCGGCTCCAGCCGGGGTATCGGCAAAGCGATCGCGTTATATCTGGCTAAACAGGGTTTTGACCTGGTCATCCATTGCCGCAGCCAACGTGCACAAGCCGATGCGGTTCAAGCTGAAATCAAACAGCTGGGCCGGCAAGCCCGCGTTTTACAATTCGATATTGCCGACCGAGCGCAATGCAGCGAGCAAATCAATCAGGATATTGAAGACCACGGCGCTTATTACGGCGTAGTATGCAATGCCGGCATTACTGCCGATAACGCTTTTCCGTCGCTGACCGGCGAACAGTGGGACAGCGTCATTCACAGCAATCTCGACGGGTTTTACAATGTTTTGCAGCCGGTGGTGATGCCGATGGTCAGGCGGCGCAAGCCCGGCCGCATCGTTACCTTGTCCTCGGTTTCAGGGCTGATGGGCAATCGCGGACAAGTCAATTATAGCGCGGCAAAAGCCGGTATTATCGGCGCGACCAAGGCACTGGCTTTGGAACTGGCAAAGCGCGACATTACCGTCAATTGTGTGGCTCCTGGCCTTATCGAGACGGAAATGCTCAGCGAATTGCCGCTGGAAGAAATCAAAAAAATGATTCCGGCACGCCGGGTCGGGAGCGCCAAAGAGGTTGCGGCGGTGGTGGCTTTTTTAATGTCCGAAGATGCCGCCTATGTTACCCGTCAGGTTATTTCCGTTAATGGTGGCTTATGTTGAAACGCGTGGTAGTGACCGGCATGGCGGGAATCTCGCCGATAGGCAACGACTGGTCGCAAGTTGCGGAGCGCCTTAAAAACCAGTCTACGGGTATTCAGTTTATGCAGGACTGGGACAAGTACCAGGGTTTAAATACCCGCTTGGGAGCGCCTGTCGATTTCACCAAGCCTGAGCATTATTCGCGCAAGCAAATTCGATGTATGGGGCGTAACGCCTTAATGGCAACTTATGTAACCGAATTGGCGCTGAGCGATGCCGGTTTATTGCATGACGATTGCCTCAAAAGCGGGCTGATGGGCGTTGCCTATGGAAGCTCATCGGGCAGTCCCGACGCTATCGCCGAATTCGGTGATATGCTGATTAATCATGCTACCGGCGGCTTGAATGCCACTTCCTATATCAGGATGATGGGCCATACCGCGCCGGTCAATATTAGCCTGTTTTTCGGCATAAGCGGCAGGATTTACACAACATCAAGCGCTTGCACTTCCGGCAGCCAAGGCATCGGCTATGGCTATGAGGCGATAAAATTCGGCCAGCAAAAGCTAATGGTGGCGGGCGGTGTCGACGAGTTGTCGGCTATCCAGTCCGCCGTATTTGACACTTTGTTTGCCACCAGTCTGATGAATGAAACACCTGATAAAAGCCCCAGGCCTTTTGATCGTGATCGTGACGGACTGGTCATCGGCGAGGGTGCCGGCACTCTGATATTGGAAGAACTGGAACATGCCTTGGCGCGCGGCGCTCGTATCCATGCCGAGTTGGTGGGTTTCGGCACCAATTCGGACGGTTTGCACGTTACCCAGCCTAACAGTGACAGTATGCAGGTCGCGATGCGTCTGGCCTTGCAGGATGCCGGACTGTCGGCATCCGATATTGGCTATATCAGTGCGCACGGCACGGCAACCGGCCATGGCGACGTCGCCGAAAGTCATGCGACTGCTGCGGTATTCGGCGATAAAACGCCGATCAGTGCGCTAAAAAGTTTTACCGGCCATACCCTGGGCGCCTGCGGTGCGCTGGAAGCCTGGGTGACGGTCAATATGATGAATGAAGGCTGGTTTCATGCCACGGCCAATCTTGACAACATTGACCCTGAATGTGCCCGGCTGGACTATATTAAAGAGGATATCCGCAAGCTCGATTGCGACTATGTAATGAGTAACAATTTTGCTTTTGGGGGCATCAATACCTCTTTGATTTTTAAGCGTTGGGATGGTTAACGTCCCATTCAACCTGGAGAACTACAATGATAAGAAAAACATGTTTAGCCTTGGCTTTATTGGTTTTGGCCACGGGCTGTACCACTACAGGAACGTTCAAAGTGCCGCCCGGCACTGATCTTTATGTTTACAAAAGACCCGAACCGGTTGACATCAAGGCTGACGGCAAGGTCACCACCAAGCCGTTTTTCTGGACGGCTGCCGGTGTTCCGCCTGAAGGGGGCATTCCTTACCGTTTAGAGAAAGGCGGTCAGGTTGTCAAAGAAGGTAAATTAAGGACAAAATTCCGTACCGTTTCAATATTCTGGCCACCTGCGGCGGCAATTTATTGGCCGATGGGATTTAACCCGGATATCACCTATGATTTAGTAAATGACAAGCAGGAATAAGGCTGTTGGCAGGTGATTGAAGCAGCTAGATGAGCAAAGAGTTTGTCGCCTGAATCAACATTTATTGGCATAAGCTAATAAATGTTGATGCTCTTCTACAGATCAAGGTTATCCACATTTTCTGTGGATAACTCTGTGGTTAAGCTGGAAATAAGCGTGCTAACTATTCACTTCTTAAGCTTTTTTGTTAGATTGGTTAGATTGTAGCCGGTATGCGGATGTGGGTAATCATGGGTTTAACTATCAATAAGTTAGCTCACGTAATCCTGGTTTTACCGATGTTTTTTTATAAGATGCAGTCAAGTTATTTCGACAGGATTTCGGTGCAAAAAGATACTGAGCAAGCTTGTGGAAAAAGCTTCTTTGTAAATTTGCTGTCAAGCTTTATTTTTTGAAATTTAGAGCCTCAACCATTTAATTAACAGGATGCGTTTATCGCCCTGAAAAAGTGCATGATCAGTGGTAGGAATAAAGCTTTCGGCAAGGCCGTAGGAGAGAAAGAGGTGAGGCTTTAATAAGGAGCCGCGAGCCTTAAAAAGTCAGCAAATGCAAGGCATTGCTGTCCTTAATTGGTGGGGCTATGGTTGTCCGGGATTGGGGCGACCGGTAAACAGGTCGCCCAGATAGCTCGGCTATATTCACGCGCTTGCTGTTGTCTATTTTACGAGAGTTATAAATCCGCTCAATCATGCCGTTGGACGGGATAATTTAGACAGTCAGTTTGTGACAATTACCTGTTGCCGTGGTGCGGCTAAGGTAGTTTACTAATAGGGGATAGTGGAGCTTGAGTTGTTGAAATTTAATGCCGTCTGCCGTTTTTACCGGCAGTCGTATCTTCAAATTTGACTTTTAAAGGTTTTCCGCAATACAGATTGCCGTCAAGTCCGGCTATAGCGGCTCTTGCTTCGTGGCCTTCCATGCCGATAAA
>NZ_JALOCF010000128.1 GCF_023227905.1 Methylobacter sp.
TTATTCGTTCATTATGGCCGCCACCCTCGACCGCGTGCCGTGCGTCTATATCGAAAACCGCCGCGTGGTCGGACTGGATCCGAACGATCCGATTCTGGTGAACTACAAAAAACCGTTCCCCGGCGAGCTGATCGGCACCGATGTGAAAGACCGCACGGCATTAAAAATGGACAGGAGCCATAGCCACAATGATGCCGTCATCAACGGCATCGGGCGTATCGGCTTCATGACGGGCGGCAAGTCGGCGATATGGGTTGATGAGGATATGGCCGACGTATTCACCCGGCATGCCTTGGATTTCATTGATCGCGAAAAAGGCGGCCCCTTCTTTCTCTACTTCGCTACAAGCGACATTCACAAGCCGCACGTGACGCATTCACGGTTTACCGACACGACCACGATGGGCCCGCGCGGCGACGCGATTGTTCAGTTCGATTCCTGTGTCGGCGAAATTCTGAAAAAGCTGGATGAACTCAAGCTTACCGGCAATACGCTGGTGATTCTTTCCAGCGACAACGGCCCGGTGCTGGACGATGGCTACGCCGACGGTGCAAATGAGAAGCTCGGCGCGCACAAACCTGCCGGTCTGTTCCGCGGCGGCAAATACAGCCTGTTCGAAGGCGGCACGCGGGTGCCCTTCATTGTCCGCTGGCCGGGCAGAGTAAAGCCCGGCGTTTCCGACGCCATCGTCAGTCAGGTGGATTTTCCCGTAACACTCGGCGCACTGGCCGGACAGAAGCCGGACACAACCACGATGCCCGACAGTCAGAATGTTTTATCCGCGCTGCTTGGCGAATCCAAAACCGGTCGCGACTGTGTGGTTGAGCATGCCGGTGGATTGTCTTTACGTTCCGGCAAATGGAAATATATCGCGCCGGGAAAAACCCGGGACGGACTCGGCCCGTGGAATACGGTCGCTGTGCCCGAACCGGGATTCCTGTTTGATCTCTCGACGGATCCCGGAGAGACAAAAAACCTTGCCGCCGCATATCCGGAAAAGGTCAGGGAACTCGCCGATACGCTCAAAAAGATTTCCGGCAAGAACGATTCAAAAGGCGAACAGGCCGCGGTTGAAGGTGGACTGAGCAGACTTGGCGCGAAGGTTATCGAGTGCGACAGCCAGGAAGCTGCTTCCCCTGCCGCCAATGCCATTGACGGCGATCCCGCTACGATCTGGCATACGCGCTGGAAACCCGACGCTGATCCGATGCCGCACCATCTCGTTATTGATCTCGGCCGCGAAACCGCCTTGAACGGAATCAAATATCTTCCGCGGCAGAATATGCCGAAAGGCCGCTGGGCAGACAGTACGGTTTTTTGCAGTAACGATCCGGCCTCGTGGGGCGAAGCCGTCGCGGCTGTCCAGTGGCAGAACGACGACCAGTGGCAAACGCTTCAGTTTAAAAAAACCGTCAAGGCGCGTTACCTGAAAGTGCTGATTACATCCGAAGTCGAGAAACGGCCTATCGCCAGCGCGGCCGAGCTCGACGTTATCCTCGCAGAATAAACGCGGCGTCCCGGTATGTCTGACCCCGGCCTCAAAAATACCGCAGGGACTATCGCACTTGGTTATTCGACGATGCGGACTTTCACGCGATAGAAGTATTTGGGTTCAATTTGGTCGTCCGTGAGCGAAATGGCAGCATCCAAGCCGGAGCTTTCAAAAGAAGACGATTGCCAGTTGTTCGTATTCAACGAATCGACATACTGGAGGGTGTAAGCGCGACCTTGAACGCCAAACCATGAAAGTGTCCGGTGGCCATTCGGGAAGACGGTACAGGCAACCGCCAGCACACTGCTCCGATTAGTCGGGTCGGTTCCGGCAATGTATTCCTGCCAGGTCGCCATACTGTCCAGATCAATATCCGTCAGAGCATCCGTATTGAAGTTGGTGAGCCCGTATTGCGCCAGCCACCATTCCGGTGTTGCAGTATTAGTGGTGATATTCGGAGCGAAGTTCGCAGTCACCGAACGTGCGCCGCTCATCACCAGAATTAAGGGGGAGCTGTTCGTGTCACCTCCCGTATCTCCGGACCAGCTGATGAAATGGTAATAGGCATCCGCTGTGGCAGTGATCTGAATATTGGTTCCGTCGGCCAGCCAGACATTCGACGTGCTGACACTCCCGCTCCCAGTCTTGTCCACTTGCAGCAAGTAGTTTGTCGTCCACAGCCACACCAGCGTCGAATCATTGGTCATGGTGAACAAGCCGGTGTTCGTGGTAGTGCCGTTGGCAGGCGCACTCCCGGTTCCCGTCCAGCCGACACACACATATTGGGTCGTGTCGTTCAAGACAGGCGAATTGGTGACCATAATCGAGACCGGCGTGTTGTACGAATTCGTCCCAGAGGGATCACTGCCGCCGTATGCAGAGGTAACTGTCAGCGCATAATAAGGAGCGTCTTTATAGGTCGCGGTCAGGATGATCGGCTGTGCCGGCATGGTCACCGTGGTGTTCGTGGAGCTGACGCTTGCCACATACTGGGTGTCGCCAGTCCACTGATCGAATATCTTTCCGGACGCCGGAGCATCTGCCGTAATCGCCACCTGTGCTCCATTGGTGTATGAACCGCTATTGCTTC
>NZ_JALOCF010000129.1 GCF_023227905.1 Methylobacter sp.
TGAGATTAAGGTAGAATGATAAATGCATTCATTATTCTATACCATGATTTAACCATGTCTATCAGCAAAAAAACGATAAAACAACAAATCGAAAAGTTTAAAAAATCATTATTTCAAACACCCAACGAATAAGGTTAGATTGTGCGAGCGATAGCGAGCCACAATCTGAACCGGTTGTTGGACGAGCCCGGTGGCAGTGGAAGGCAGACTTTATTATAAGAAAATATCTTTTCGGATTTTGTTGGTTGCGGCGAGAAATCTATAACCGCATTTCGTAAGAACAAGCCGAAAGCGTTACTTTGGTAACGCCTTTAGCCAGTTGTGATGATTTAAGGCGAATAATAGCCTTTTTTCAGGCAAGCGCGGCTCTCGGCTTCACCATGCCGATTTAAAGTTTGCCCAGATTGACAGATGTGGTTACATAACCGGTTGCGCCTCTACTCTGTTAGCCGGATGGCGCAAGTAGTCCGAATGCACGCAGGGCGGGAATTCGCGTTTTCACAATCCGCATAGCACCGCCGCAGCAAGGACACTTGATAGTAGGTCGTAATGCTCGCTCAACCAAAATTTTAATGGGGTTCAAGCGAAGCAGTTCCTGAAGCAGTGCCAACAGCCGTTTGCTGTTGGCATGCAAAAAGCCAAAGTTACGGGTGCGCCGGAAGCCCTTGGGTAACACATGCTGCAAAATCAGCCACAAGAACTGGGTACCGGGCAGCGTTCGGGTCTGTATCTTTTTCGTCTTACTGTCTTGGTAGCGGAAGGTGACCAGACCATCCTTACACGCAATAATATCCTTTTCCTGGATCACGCCTTTGTAAAGATAGCGCCCGAGATAGACTAGCGCTTTGTCGCCGCTGCCTACGGACTTGACATCCACCACCCAGGTTTCGGGATAACGGGCAGGAAGCTCAAGACCTGCCTCGCAGATGGCCGCGAGCAGTTTAGCGCGGAACACTTTCGCCAAGGCTTTGTGATTGAACAAATAGGCTTTTTTGTTTTTGCTGGTTTTCGTACGCCACCGCCGTTTATCAGCATCGATAGTTGCCGCAGGCATCACCACATGCACATGCGGATGATAATCCAGGCGCCGTGAATGGGTGTGCAATACGCTGATGGCACCGGCCTTTCCCTGCAACTGTGGATCGTTCTGCGCGAAGGTTTTGAGGGTCTCCCAGCTACAACGGATCATCAAGTCATAAAGTGTACGCTGGTGTTGCCAGGCCAACGGCCGAAGTTCGGCCGGCAAGGTGAAGGTCAACAAAAAATACTCGGCGGGTACCTGTTTGTTGAGTTGCCGCTCTAGCCATTGTTGGCTCTCATGATGTTGGCAATGGGGGCAGTTGCGATGACCGCAGGAATGCGGGATGAAGATTTGTTTATCGCAGCCGTCGCATTGCGCCATCATGACGGGGCTTTGCGTGGTGCGGCACTGCTCCAGGGCGGTCAACGCTTTGAGCTGGCTGGGCAGCGCATTTTGATACGTCGCTAGGAACTCTGCTTTAAAGATTTGGATGATCGACGAAAGCAAAATCATTTGACGTTCCTCCAGTCTATGGCAAAACCATTCATCAGCGTATTGATTAACTGGTCGGCCTGCTGATTAGTGGTATCGGTCAGATGGGTATAACGGGCGGTGGTCAGGATACTGTGGTGGCCGAGGATTTTCTGGACTTCGAGCAGGTCAACACCCGCTTCGATTAGATGGGTAGCATAGCTGTGACGTAAGCTGTGCGGGGTAATCTTTTTTTTAGTCCGCAGTCTTGGGCGACTTGGCGCAGCGTCGCTTGCACCCCACCGCGATCCAACGGCGTGGTAGACAAATGCGCCGACTTCAGGCCGCCGTGGCGGTTAGGAAACAGCAACACCGGATTGCGATGCACCTGCCAGAAGCGGCGCAGGCAGGTTAACGTTGCTGCCGGCAAAGGCACCAAACGGTCTTTGTTGCCCTTGGCATCGCGAATATGCACCCGCAGCCGCTGGGCATCAATATCGGCCACCGTCAAACGCAAGCCTTCACCGAGGCGCAGACCCAGACTATAAAGCGTAAAAAAGAACACCCGGTAACTGAGGGTATGGGTCATCGCGAACAGCCGTCCGGCTTCCGCAACGGTTACAATATCCGGTAAGCGCTGAACCCTTGGCGGTTTGATCAAATTAAGCGCGGGCCAAGGTTTATTGAGTACATAGGCATAGAAGAATTTAAGACCGTACAGATCAAGTTTGACGCTACTCCAGGAATGGGATTCCAGCAAATCGCTGAAATAATCGGTCAACTGTGATTCAGATAGATCGTTAATTTGATAGCCGAAATACGCGCCGACGCGCCGCATGGCGCGGGAATAGGCCTCGATCGTCTTGGGCTGGAGCCCTTTGAGCTTAAGGTGTTTAAGATGCGTTTGATAATTCTGCTTGAAATCTGTTTCGGATGATGATGTCATTGCTTTGTAACCTCATTATTTGTTGCTAAACGATCCCCTCTGATTGAGGGTTTGAGGTTACATTTTAATTGATTAATCGGTGGCGGGGCTTTTCTCCGCGATAGCGGCTTCGTCCAACAAATTCACTAGCTAGACCTGAT
>NZ_JALOCF010000130.1 GCF_023227905.1 Methylobacter sp.
GAAGTCCTCTTTTTGATGCCAAATACTGGGTGATGAGAAGGATGTGATCGTACCCACGCTCCCGAATATGCGCAGGAGTAGTAGGAATAGGGACTAATAGTGTACCGGGCGGAAAGGGAGAAAGTCTCTCGTCTAGCAAATCGGCGAGGTACCAAGCACCCGCTTTCATGTTTTGAAACTTAAACCCACCAATAAGGCGCTGTAATGCACCCTTGCGAAGTCCAACAACCCATGCTCTTTTATACGAAAGTTTATGGGAGGGGCAGATTCCATTGGAATTGGGCTCTCTGCACACAATGCAGCCAGTAAATAAGTTTTTAATGATGTCGTTTTTACAATTGCCGCACAGCAAAGTACCGATTTCACCGCACCCAGAACAGAGGTGTGGAGCCACAAACTCAAGCACCTTATCAATCATTGTGTTTTTTACGTTTTGCCTACCCATTTGGTTGATTATACTGCATATGCCCGTTATAATACGAAGGACTATTTGTCAAATGAGCCTAGAGAAAGTGGAGGATATCATGGCCCGCAAACAAAACGAAGATTTACTAATTGAGGATGAACTGGCAGCAGCTTTTTTGAGCGACGACGACCTTTCATCAGCTGACGCTCCGGCGCCAGTAGCGACAGACGACAGCTGGGACGACAGCGAAGAAGAATTTCCTGGCCAACTGGCCGTTGATGTCTACGAAACCGAAGAAAAATTGGTTGTCAAAGCCCGCACCGCAGGCGTAAACAAAGAAGAGCTTGATGTCAGCATCAGCGACGGCATCTTAACTATTAGCGGAACGCTGAGTAGTGGAGACGACACCGATGCTATCAACTGGCACATCCAAGAATGCTACTGGGGAGAATTCAGCCGAACTCTCGCACTTCCAGTTAGTGTCAAGGAAGACGAAGTTGAGGCTGTACTCAAAGACGGCGTTCTGACCGTGAGCTTTAACAAGATCAAACAAGAACAGGCAAAGAAAATCCAAGTTCAATAATCCTGGATTCGCACCAAAAGAACCTTCCCATAGCGGAAGGTTCTTTTTTAGATAAAATAAGGCCAATAAAATATCCCGGACAGTGCCGGGATAGTTTATCTACAAGTCTTTATTATCAGGCAGGCGTAATTGCGCCAAGTACCCAGTTCACGATTGCGTAGGCCAGGAAGGCAACAACGAGACCAATGAGTGCGTACATGATCGTATTCTTCGCACCAGTAACTGCTGTTGAGTTACCAGCCGAGACAACGTAACGAATACCACCGATAATCAACATGATCACGCTGATCGCACCAATGACGAAGAGAAGCACGTTCACAACGGTCGTGAAGATCGACTCATCGCCAAAGAGGGTCGTTGGTGTATTACCCGTATTTCCACACTCGACACCACCAGCGACTCCGGCTGAAGGATCACAAGCTGCAGAAACAGCAGGGGTCAGCGGAGTGAATACCGCGACAAGTGCGAGGACTGATCCGACGATCAGACTTCCGAGCACATTTTTTGTTATTTTTTTCATTATATAGGTTTCCTTTCTTGTAGAATCTATCGTTATTTATAGCAGATTAGTCGTCATTTGTTAAGAAGCTGTCATGCTCTTATACAAACCGATCGATAACCCAGTTCACGATTGCGTATGCCAGAAAGGCCACAACAAGGCCAGCAACAGCGTACATAATTGTAAACTTGGCCTTTGAGATTCGCGAAGCATCACCGGTCGATACGGTATACATAATACCTCCCACGATAATCATGATGACCGAGATAACACCAACAACAAAGAGAAGCACGTTAATAACGGTTGTTACGGTGTCGGATACGTTGTCTGTCTTTGACGCACAGACAGTTGAGGTTGATCCTTTACAGACTTCTGAAAGGGGATCAACGTTTACTGCAGCAGCAGGTAATGCCGGCGCAAGCACCCCAAAGCCAAGCATAATCGCAAGACCCATAATTACTTGTTTAATACGTTGTTTCATTTATTTGAATCTCCCCGTAACGAAGTTAGTTATAGCAAATGCAGACAAAATAACGACCAGTCCAGCGACCGAGTAGAGAATGAGGTTTTTGGCCTTAGTAACTCTCGCTTGGTCGCCCGCAGAAGTAGCATACATAATACCAGCGACAATAATAACGATCACAGCGATCATCCCTGCAATGAAATAAGCAATGTTCAGCCCATTCACGAGAACGACGTTAGCGTCTCCTGTTGGGATGTCGACTTGGCCTGGACCGGTTCCTGGCTCAAGTAGTGGTGCGGCGAGTTGCATAAGGAGTTGTTTCATAGCTGTTATTTTAGAATTCCAAATATTAATTTAACGATTGCGATTGCTGAGATTGAGATAACTAATCCGATAACCGCGTTGAGGATTGACTTGCGTGCTTTTTCTATCTGACTCGGGTTACTGCCACCCGTGAGGAAAAGGAAGCCACCATACAAGATAAAGAAGAGAGCAGCATATCCAGCAATAAAGAGACCGATTTCAATGATATTAAGGACGATCTTCCAGATAAAGGTACTGAGCCCACCCGCCTTATCGGGGGAAAGGATATTACAGTCCGCATCTGTAAGTCCACGA
>NZ_JALOCF010000131.1 GCF_023227905.1 Methylobacter sp.
ACAGTTGTGCGCCGATTATGGTATGGCTACGCATTACCGTCCATTCTTCCTTGGTCAGCGGGGTGGATTTCAGCAGGATGCTATCGGGAATACCCAGGTTGCCGATGTCGTGAAGCACACAGGCATTGCGTAGCGCCAGCAACTCCTCCGGGCTGAGACGACCGAGAGAGCGACCGAAGATATCCGCCAAGTTTGCAAGCCGGGTGGCATCATGGTGACCCATATAACTATTCTTGGCTTCAGCCATGCGCGTCAAAGACAGTAATAGCGTTTCGGAGTTGTCTGATTCGTTGATGAACCTGCTGGATTCGCTTGACGTCTCGGTTCGCGCGGCCGGCAAGATTTTTTTTACGCTTGCAGTATGGCTTAAAATCCCCAGAAGATCTTCCGGATTGAACGGTTTTGTAAGAAATGTTTCTGCGCCGGCTTCAAGCATACGGGTTACATTCTCAGCGCTTATGTTTTCTGCAATGGCAATCACGCCTATATGCCGGGTGGCGACATCGCCTTTAATGAGCGAGCTTATTTGAAAGCCGTCTAAATTTGGAAGCATGAAATTGAGCAATACCACATCCGGAGCAAAGGTATTGATTTTGACACCTGCTTCGAAACTGTTTTTAGCTATCTTGGTCACGAAGCCTAACCCCGAGTTTTCAAGGATGTCATGTACATAGGTGGTCATCAGCGGATCGTCGTCAACAATGAGAACTCGGGTAGCGCATGACTTGATATTGGCATGAGTTGCGCCGCTTTCGCGCACAAAACGCTCTACATCGCTTTTTAAAAAACGCCGGTGGCCACCAGGCGTAACCTTCGCAACCAGCAAGCCTTTCTGCGCCCACGATCTGACGGTCACCGGAGCCACCATCAATAATTCCGCTACCTCATTGGGCGTCAGGTAGGCTTTATTTACGTCTTTATGTGTAGTCATTAACCAGATCCATAAAGTTAAAGTAAATTCCGATGTAACAAAATGAAGAACAAAACGAATCCTCTCCCTTTGCGTAACTCAAGTCAAATTATTGACTAATAATTGACTGTCATTGTGATAGTATCGCTATAGATTCCGACATAGGCGTTTTGTAGGGCAGGAATTCGTCCGTATACTGGGTAATTTCTTGTCACTGTGGATAATATCCCCAAGAGATAACCGTCGTTTCTTATCCCCGTTCCCGCGCTGCCATCCCCCCAAACTATCGAGTGATTTGAATCTGTGTACAGATTGTAGCTGAGCGAGTGGCTGCCCCCGCTGGCCATTGATCTCGATGCATAAGAACCGCCGCCGGTGCTTAGCCGTATATTGTAAGAGACGAGAAGGCTTATTAACCCGTTGGTGCAGGCTACTTGTATATTCCCGGCGGCGTCATTTGCGTTAGTGCTGAAGACATCATAAACGCCAAAATTGACGCCGCTGGAACTCACATTGCAGCTTTCGCCTAAGCCATAAGCAGAACCTGCCATACCGCCCAAGGCCAAAGCCAGTATCGCGGCAAAAAACCGCTTGCCAGCCGTGTGTGAGCCTGAATCTGCGATGACTGCCGGGCGTTGGTAATAAATAAACTGTTTCATGGGGTTACACCTGAACAAGTGAAGGAGCCCAGATTTGGCAATGGATCTTCCATTTCAGGAAACGCCACGGCAAATTCGCAGGACTGTCCGCGCCAGGTGGCGCGTAAATTGTTATTGGCTTGCAAGCCGGTCATAAAAACCTCGCCTTTCAAAGCCACGGGAAATTCTTCGCCTTGCCCGTTGATTTGTACAAGCGCACCGGCGGGCATCGGTTTGCCGTCAGCCAACACCAAAGTAAACAAGGCGCCGCGCGAGCGCTTGATGGCAAAATTCAAGTCGTAGCCACTCCGATAGTAAGGCACCGCTTCAAGTTGCAAATTATTAAATTGGGCATCGAAGGGGAGATCTGCCTGCTCGATGCGGATCGGATTGCTCTGGTATGGGCGCAACTGCGGGATTAACGCATCGCCGTTGGCATCGGTAAAGCCTGCTAATTGGTTGTCGGCATAGACGCGCACATTGGCAATGCCTGGCACATGAACCAGGGCAAAGCTGTTTGTTAAGCGCCTGGAAAAATGCGGCCGCAGTCCCATCATGGCCACACCGCCACTCACGCTGCCGCGAAAACCAGTTTGCTCGCCGGATCGGGAAACCTCTGCACTGTAAAGACCAACATCATTTTGCATACTGATACCGGCATCAAACCTTTCAGTGCGGCCCTCTGAAGCGAGCAGCCGATAGCCGAAGCCGTTGCCGCGAGGAAGACTCCTCTGGATTTGCAGCGCCGCTTGCTCATTGTCCTGCAGGGCGGTGCCGCCGAGGCTGGCGCTGGTATTTCCCCCCAGTATTTCGCTCAGGGAAAAAGTGAAGGTCAGGGCGACACTGTCATCAGGTAGACCTTTCAGGGAACGGAAATAACCCAGGTTCAAAGCTCCGACACGGCCCAAAGAAACATTATAACTGGCTCTTGCTATCTTCACATCGGGATTATCCCTGTTGTCCTGATAAATATAACCTAGATTTAAAGAACCGTAGATCCCTAACGAAACACTCGTGGA
>NZ_JALOCF010000132.1 GCF_023227905.1 Methylobacter sp.
TGAGATAATTCATATAAATCACTCATCCCAAAGTAGCCGCTTATCAGCCAGCCGCGCTGGGCCAATGGGATGAGTTCTTTTTTGAGGATTGGATACATGTTTATACGGGCTTGATAATTTGCCTGCATATGTTTAATAACGCCACTTGTGATCGATTGCATTCCTTCTGTAATTTGTTTGATTACATCAGGATGTTCTTCTAGCCACATTATTAAATTTTTTTTAAGCTCTTCAATTTCTTTCATTTATGATTCTTTGATTTGCCAACGAGTAGCGGGATTTCGTATATTTCATGCAGGCTACTTTATTATTGCATCCTACATTTGAAACCAAATTTATCAGGTTCGAGCGTAAATTCTGGGATGGTTTCCCCGTATGCCGCGCCGAGCACCGGAGCTTTTGTCGAGAACAGCCCGTAGGGGTGCGGCATGGATGCAGGAGGTAGAGCAACGCAGGAGCAGTTGCCGAGGCGAAGCAAAAGAAAGTAACTCGCCCTCGGGTGCGAGAAACCCGATCAAAATAAACCGTCGCGGCAGCGACTCAACGCACCCGCCCATAAGACCAATATGCCGCACAAGCTCCCTCCGAAGACACCATACAAGATCCCATCGGATTTTCCGGAGTACAAACGGTACCCAACAACTTGCAATCCTGCGGTTTTTTCGCGCCGCGCAGGATGGCCGGGCATTCGCAGCCTTTGACATCGCTCGCCTGAATCGCGGGCATATTAAAACGCTGTTCGGCATCTAGGTCAGCATAACCGGCTTTCAGTTTTAATGCGCTGTCGGCAATTAGCCCTAAGCCGCGCCATTCGAATTGCGGTCGCAATTCGAACACTTCATTCACCAGTGCTTGCGCTTTCTGGTTGCCTTGCCGGGTGACGGCGCGGCTGTATTCGTTTTCGACTTCGTGGCGGCCTTCGTTAAGTTGGCGGATCAGCATCAAGGCCGACTGCATCACGTCCAGCGGTTCGAAACCGGCGATGACTATCGGTTTGGCATAACGCTCGGCAAATATTTCATAAGGCTGGCTGCCGATCACGGTGCTGACGTGGGAAGGCCCGAGAAAAGCATCAATCGCGACCGGTTGCGGCGCATCCAGTATCGCCTGCATCGCGGCGGGCGTCAGCACATGGTTGCAGAACACCGAAAAATTAGCCAATCCTTCGGCCTGTGCCTGCTTGATGGCGACGGCGGTCGGCGGCGTGGTCGTTTCAAAACCGATGGCGAAAAACACCACCTGTTTTTCAGGATTTTCCCTGGCGATTTTCAACGCGTCTTGCGTTGAATAAATCATCCGAATATCGCTGCCGCCTGCCTTGGCTTTCAACAAGCTGTTGCGACCGGTGGCAGGAACCCGCATCAAGTCGGCATAGGTGCAGAGAATTACCTCCGAACGTTCGGCCAGTTGTATCGCGTTATCGATGCGGCCGGTCGGCAATACGCAGACCGGGCAACCGGGGCCGTGGATAAATTCGACATTGTCCGGCATCAGATCTTGAACGCCGTAGCGGAAAATGGCATGGGTATGGCCGCCGCAAAACTCCATCAGCCGATAATGGCGGTCGGGATCGACGGTTTGCGCAATCGCCCTGGATAATTGCTGGGCGAGGTCTTGCTGCCTGAATTCGCTGATGTATTTCATGCGTTTGACATTAATCCGGCTTCGGCAAACAAGGCCAGGGTTTTTAAGGCTTCGTCCTCGTCGATTTTATTCAGCGCATAACCGACATGCACCAGAACGTAATCGCCGAGCGCGACATCATCGACCAGGGCCAGCGACACCTCGACTTTGACATTGCCGACCGATGCGGTCGCCATGTTGGTGGAGGGATCGAGGGCGACGATTTTGGCGGGGAGGGCTAGGCACATAATTTTGGTTTTGATTAAGGTAGTGTTGTAGGGTGCGCTGTGCGCACCTTATTATTCATTTATAAGCGCGAACTATGCAGGGCGGGGTTTGCAACCCCGCTCCTAACGTTTCCGCGATATACCAAAGCAAAGTGGTTACGCTAAACGTTTCGGACGGGGCAACATGCCCCGTCCGGCTCTGTTAAAATAGCTTTCCTTTCCGCAAATCGAAAGCCACTTGCTCTAAAACATGCTCTAAGACAACCTGCTCTTTAGCTGTCATCGGTTAGTGTTTTTTAGTTCTTGCAAAGAAATCAAGGTTGCTTGCTTTGATCAGTTCCAATCTGTCATTCAGTATATCCTGATGCCACAGTGGTGATTCTACCGGCTCCTGTTCATGACAAAGACTATCCCAAATTTCTTCCATCAATATAATCCGCTCGGAAACCGGCAGGGATTTTATTTCTGTAATCGTCATTGGCTTACCTTTTGGTTGTAGGGTGCGCTGTGCGCACCGTTTTACAGCACGTCGCTACGCATAATCAATACGCTGCAACTCCAATTCGGCTTTCAGCCAGCGCAGCCAGCTGTCCATTCCTTCGCCGGTTTTGGCCGACAACGACAAGATCTTGATGCGCGGATTAACCTGTTTTGCGTACTGTATGCATTGCTCGCTGTCGAAATCCAGGTACGGC
>NZ_JALOCF010000133.1 GCF_023227905.1 Methylobacter sp.
TTAAAAGTATGCGCGACGCAAAACTGGCGGATGGCATTACCGATAGCGACCAGAGTAAATTTTATAACGAACTGTATGACAAGCAGCTAGCGGTGCATTTATCCGGTAAGCCGGGCGTTGGTCTTGCGGATTTAATCGTTAAGCAACTTAAGTCTGATCAGCCGGATAATGAAAAACTGGCGCTTGACGATTATCTGAACAGATCGGCCGGTACCCAAAAAGGCATATCGAAATATCCGCGTGCCGTTGGCAACCGGGCAAGTAATACCGTTGATGGTCAGGTTATTATCAACGCTTACATTCATGACAGTAGCCCGCTTAATGAAATGACGGAAATTCCGTTAAAGAATAATCATGCCCGGCCGATACAATCAGCAGAGGATTTTATCCGGCAGTTGCACCCTTATGCACAGCAGGCAGCGAAAGAATTGGGCGTAGAACCCAGGGTTATTTTGGCGCAGGCAGCGTTGGAGACGGGTTGGGGACGTTCGTTAATAAAAAACAGCAATGGCGAGAGCAGTTTCAATTTGTTTAATATCAAGGCCGATAAGTCCTGGCGTGGCAAACAGGCGCAGGTGCCTACGCTGGAATTTGAGCAGGGCGTCGCTAAAAAAGTAAACGCAGGATTTAGATCCTACGCCTCATTTCAGGAAAGTTTTCAGGATTATGTAGCTTTTATAAAAAATAATCCACGCTATGGCGATGCGTTAAAACAGGCTGGCAATGGGGAGCGCTATTTGCATGAACTGCAACGCGCCGGTTATGCAACCGATCCCAACTATGCCAATAAAATCATGAACATTTATCACAGCAACACGATGGCCGAATTTGAACCGGAAACTGTTGTGGCAATGCGGTAATGACCAAAGTAAACCCGGATAAGTCTCAAAACAGGACTCCAGTATGACAGGACTTTTAGGAACAGCATTGTCAGGGCTTATGGCCTTCCAACGCTCATTGAATACCACAAGCCATAATATTGCCAATGTCAATACCGATGGCTATAGCCGCCAGCACGTGGAATTTGGCGCCAGACCTGCGGAATTTAGCGGTGCCGGCTATATTGGTCAAGGGGTGGATATTGCAACGGTTTCCCGCAGTTATGATCGGTTTATTACTAATCAACTGACTTCCAGTACTTCTGCATTTGCAGAAACCGATACGTTTTCTACCATGGCGTCGCAGGTGGATAATATTATCGCTGATGAAGCGACCGGTTTGTCACCGGCGTTGAAGTCGTTCTTTAATGCCGTCAATGAAGTGGCTAATGACCCTTCGTCTCTGCCTGTCAGGCAGGTTATGGTTTCTGAAGCCGAGTCTTTAGCTCAGCAATTCAATACGGCGTCGGCCCGGTTTGAGGATTTACGTCTTCAGACCAATAAGCAAATGCAGGCAACCGTTGATGATATTAACGTCTTTGCCGAAGGTCTCGCTACCCTGAACGGTAAAATTGTCACAGATTCAAGTCGCACATCCGGTGGGCAGTTGCCTAATGATCTATTGGATCAGCGCGACACGCTACTAACTAAAATTGCAGAAAAAATAAGCATTTCCACGCTTGCTCAGCAAGACGGTTCTATCAGCGTCTTTATTGGCAATGGACAATCCCTGGTATTGGGCGCAAACGCTGCCAAGCTGTCTTTGGCAGGATCAAGTACCGATCCTGCTCATAAAAATATTTTTATGGACGGTCAGGATATCAGCAAACAAATTACCGGTGGAGAATTGTCCGGGACGCTTAAGTTTCGCGATGAAGTTCTGGATCCTGCCCAGCAACAATTGGGCTTGGTGGCGGCTGGGTTTGCTGTCCAGTTTAACGCGGCGCATACAGCAGGATTCGATTTAAACGGTGATGCAGGAACGGAACTGTTCAGTTTAGGAACACCAGCGTTAACCGTACCGGTAACTGCCAATCCGAATAATTCGGCCGGCAGTTCGGTTACAGCTGTTTATGATCCGAACACGGCAAGTCAACTCTATCCAAGCGATTATATGTTGAGTTATGACGGCACCAATTATTCCTTAAAAAGGCTGAGTGACAACACCATAGCTAATGCCGGTCCGGGGCCAACTATAACGGGGCCTGGATTCATCCTGTCAACATCGGGAGTTTCCGCCAACGACAGTTTTTTGATCAGACCGGCATTTGATGCCGCCAAAAAAATGACGGCGCTGCTGACTGATCCCGTGAAAATTGCTGCTGCCGGCACTACCGGCGGTCCGGGTTCACCGATACCGGGCGATAATACGGCCGCTTTAAATTTGGCCAGTCTTGAAAAAAAATCCGCTTTGCTCGGTGGCAAGGCGACTTTCAATGGCGCTTATGGTCAACTGGTAGCAAAGGTTGGTACCTTAACGCATGCGGCAAAAATTAGCAGCTCGGCTCAGGAAGTATTATTCAACCAGGCAAAACAGGCAAGAGAAAACCTGGCAGGCGTTAACCTGGATGAAGAGGCGGCAAACCTGATCAAATTTCAACAGTCCTATCAGGCTGCGGCTCAAGCCATTGCTATTGCCAATTCATTATTTGATACCTTAAT
>NZ_JALOCF010000081.1 GCF_023227905.1 Methylobacter sp.
TCCCATCCCGAACGCGGAAGTGAAACCGTTTAGCGCCGATGATAGTGTGGCACGTTGCCATGTGAAAGTAGGGAATCGCCAAGCGCTTTATCCAAAAACCCAGGACTCAAACCCCTGGGTTTTTTTTTGCCCAGGAAATCGCAGGGATTCCGAGGCATGGCAAGGCGCATCCAGCCAGAGTCAATAGCTTAATCAGCGTGTGTTTTTAGGGCTTTCTTGTTTTAGTCGTGGATGCATCCGGCCGAATGGCAAGCCAGTCCGTTGTGATTTGGACATATAGGGAGCAAGGCAATGCCAAAATAGCACAATTGGATTGTTAATCTGATGCATAACATGCAGAAATATCGTGAATAACCTTTAGCGTTCCCTTGAAAGTTAAAAAAGCGGGCGCATTATTATTCTTAAAATAACATTTTATTTTTTGATAGAGATTATTTATTTTTGACCAGTTCGCGTAGAATCAAACTATAAAAATTTCACTAATATTTCCGGGAAATACCATGAAAAAAATTCTTTTTTTAACTGCTTTGCTGTGTACAGCAACAGTTTTTGCTGATGATGCTAAAAATGAATGGCAGAGCACAACTCTTTCCGATGTCACCATTAAGAAAATTCAGGATGCCGAATATCAATATAAAAAATGTGTTGCTGGTGAGATGCAAAAGCCCGCTTACCAGGAGCTGGAGAGCCGCCGCGCGACGGATGCGATCATGAAGCAGTGTGAGTCGGTCCTCTCCCAGATACGCGAAGTTTATCTGGCTGAAAAAGTGCCGGCTACGATTGCCGACCGCCACCTAAAACAGATGCGCATGCAAACCACCCGTAATGCGCTGCAAGGTATGATGTTTGATGAAGCATCCCGCAAGTCCGGCCAACAATAACAACTAAAAGAGCCTCACGAATGAATAACTATGCAATCGATTTATCATTGAAGCCCACAACATTCGATTTGTGGCATGTTTACTTAGCAGGTGCTGTTGCTGTGCTGGCGTTGATTCTTATCACGGTATTGCTGTCCATGGTGATCAGTCAGATGCGGTACAAGAAAAGGTCGGCTATTACACAAACTGCGACAGCGCCTGAGCCGGCAGTAAAAATTGTTGAGAAAATTGTTGAAGTGGAAAAAGTTGTTCAAGCGCCCGCACCGGAACCTGTTGTATTAAAAGAGGCAACCCCGGATGCCGCTTTGCAATTACTGGGTCTGCTGCAAAAAGAAGCGCGTTTTATCGACTTTATCAAAGAAGATATCGCTGCTTTCAGCGATTCTGATATTGGCGTTGCCGCCCGTGTCGTGCATGAAGGATGCAATAAGGCAATTAATGAACATTTTACTTTAGCGGCCGTCCGCAATGAGCAGGAAGGCAGTAAAATCATACTGCCGGAAAGTTTTGATGCAGCTACTGTGCGCTTAACTGGCAATATCGTGGGTAATGCCCCTTTTACCGGTACGCTGGTTCACAAAGGTTGGCAAGTTACTGATATCAAACTGCCTAAGCTGACTTTAGGACATAATACGGCTATTGTTGCGCCGGCAGAGGTTGAGTTATGAGTGGTTTGCCCGATCAGGCACAACCGGAAATGGTAAATGAAACAGCTGAATCTGAAAATAACCTGTATGAAAGTGCTGCCGTTGAGCCGCCGCAAACCTCAGTTTCTGGGAAACGGTTTTCCGTTGGCATCGATTTAGGGACGACCCATTGTGTTTTGTCTTATGCCGATCTCGAAAATATCGATGATGAAGAATTCTCCCCGCAAGTTTTAGCTATACCGCAGTTGACGTCTCCCGGTTCAGTTGAGGAAAAGCATCAGTTGCCGTCATTTTTATATCTGGCCCACGAAGCTGAACTTGCAGAAGATTCAACTTCGTTACCCTGGGCCGCAAAACCGGATTATCTGGTCGGAGAAATCGCCCGTAATCTGGGCAGCAAAACCCCGATTCGTCTGGTTTCCAGCGCAAAAAGCTGGTTGTGTCATACGGGTGTGGATTGCAAAGAGTCTATTTTACCAGCGGAAGCGCCTGAGGAAATTGATCGGGTTTCTCCATTCGAGGCAACTACCGCTTATCTGCAGCACCTGTGTGATGCCTGGCAAAACCTGAATCCCAATGCGCCGCTGGAGCAGCAGGATGTCGTTATTACCGTGCCGGCTTCATTTGATCCTGCGGCACGGGAGTTGACTGTTGAAGCTGCACGCGCTGTGGGCCTTGATCAGGCAATTTTACTCGAAGAGCCGCAGGCGGCATTATATAGCTGGATAGAAAAAAGCCATGGCGACTGGCGCAAACATGCCGAGGTGGGAGACATTATTCTGGTGATAGATATCGGCGGTGGCACGACCGATTTGTCATTGATAGCGGTTACCCAACAAGAGGGTAATCTCGAACTGACTCGAGTGGCGGTGGGCGATCATATTCTGCTGGGTGGCGACAATATGGATTTGGCGTTGGCTTATACTGTCAAAGCCAAGCTTGAAAAAGACGGCAAACGCCTGGAACCTTGGCAGATTCAAGCCTTGACCCATAGCTGCCGGGATGCCAAGGAGAAAATCTTCAATAACGCCGAGATTGATAATATTCCGTTGGTGGTTGCAAGTAGGGGATCATCTTTAATCGGGGGTACACTGCGTACCGAATTAACCCGTGAGGAAGTTAATCGGGTATTGGTTGAAGGTTTCATGCCTAAAGTAGCAGTCAGCGATAAGCCGATAAGCCGTCCCCGTACCGGTTTAAGAACCGCCGGATTGCCTTACGCCCAGGATGCAGCGATTACCCGCCATCTGGCAGCTTTTTTGTCCAAACAACAAGGGGCTACGGACGAGCTTAAAGATATAAATTTACCGGAACATGCGACTTTCTTGCATCCGACTGCTGTGCTGTTTAACGGTGGCGTGTTAAAAGCGGGAACCTTGGCTGAGCGCTTAATGGAGGTGTTAAACTCATGGTTGAGCGCCGAGCAAGCGCCCGAAGCCAGATTATTGACTGGTGCCGATCTGGATTTGGCGGTCGCCCGTGGTGCCGCTTACTATGGTTATGTACGCAAAGGCAAAGGTGTGCGTATCAAGGGCGGCACAGCAGCTTCTTATTATGTCGGTATTGAAAGCGCTATGCCCGCAGTGCCCGGTATGGCGCCGGAAATCCAGGCCTTGTGTATTGCCCCGTTTGGCATGGAAGAAGGTACGCAACAGGAACTGCCGGATGATGAGTTCGGCTTGGTGGTCGGCGAACCGGTGCGGTTTCGCTTTTTTGCCTCTAATATCCGGCGTGAGGACAAAGTCGGAACCCGTCTGGATTATTGGACTGATGAGGAGCTAGACGAGCTGGATGAGATTGAAGTCACTTTGCCGGAAGAAGGCCGTAGACCCGGTGAAGTCATTCCTGTGCATCTGTGTGCAGCGGTAACTGAAGTGGGTACGCTGGAACTGCAAGCCGTCTCTCAAAAAGACAACGGCCGCTGGAAGATTGAGTTTGATGTCAGGGCAGGAGAGTAGCCCCGTCCATACGGATCAATTTAAAACATATCACCACGAAGGCACGAAGTTTTTACCTTGTTTTTCCTCATGCTCTTCGTGCCTTCGTGGTGCAATATAAAATCGGCATCTTAATCAAGCATAAAAAATGAATCAAAAAAAACGCTTAATCATAGCCATGACCGGTGCGACTGGTGCGGTTTATGGAGTAAGGATGCTGCAAGTTTTACAGGCGCAGCAACAATGGGAAACACACTTGGTTATCTCATCCGCCGGTGTAGTAAATTTAAAGCATGAAATGAACATGAAGCGGGCGGAATTGGCTGCACTGGCCGATGTGACTCATGGCATCGATGATATTGCCGCCAGTATTTCCAGCGGAGGCTTTAAAACAGAAGGCATGATTATCGCGCCGTGTTCGATGAAAACCTTGTCAGCAGTTGCTCATGGTTTTGGCGATAACCTGATTTCGCGGTCAGCGGACGTGGTGCTAAAAGAACGTCGGCGTCTGGTGATCATGCCTCGCGAGACGCCATTAAATCTGGTGCATATTCGCAATATGGCCAGTGTAACGGAAATGGGCGGTATTATCTTCCCGCCGATGCCGGCTTTTTACAGCAAATCGGATTCGCTGGCAGCCATGGTCGATGAAACCGTTGGTCGGGTTTTGGATATGTTTGGAGTAGATGTTACGGGGTTATATAAACCTTGGGAAGGACTGTAGAAATTAGCCCTTCCCAATTGGTTTAAGACAGCAATCGCGAATTTTTGCTGTTACGGAAAATCAGTGGTTTTTCATTGTCAGCTAAAGCGCTCGCTTTGGCTGAGTCTATCGCTTCCTGGATAACATGATGATTAGGCGACTTGCTGCACACGGGGTCGGCAGCGTACATGTCGCCGCTTAACAAATAAGCTTGGCAACGGCAGCCGCCGAAATCCTTTTCTTTTTCATCGCAGCTGCTGCACGGCTCCTTCATCCATTCAAAACCACGAAAAAAGTTGAAAGCTTTTGATTCGTTCCAGATTTGTTCAATACTGTAGTCTTTCACGTTGGGGCAATCCAACCCCGGCAGTTCACGGGCCGAATGGCACGGCAAAGCAGCGCCGTCCGGTGCGATGGTCAAGAATGTCGTTCCCCAGCCATTCATGCAGGCTTTGGGCCGGTCTTCATAAAAATCCGGCACCACATAATAGATTTTCATCTTTCCGGCGACTTTTTCTTTAAATGCCTGGGCGATTTGTTCGGCCTGCTCAAACTGTTCTTTGGTAGGCAATAATAAATCACGGTTGGCATGTGCCCAGCCATAATATTGGGTGTTCGCCAGTTCCAGGTAATCTGCGCCCAGTTCCTCCGCCATTTCCAGGATTTGCGGCATCTGGTGGATGTTTTCTCGGTGTATGACCACGCACAGCACCATCGGGTAACCGTGCTTTTTAACCAGATGGGCGACTTCTTTTTTGTGCTGGAACGATTCGGTGCCGGCCAAGTGGTCGTTCAGCTCTTGAGTGCTGGCTTGAATACTGACTTGAATATGATCAAGCCCAGACTCTTTAAGTTGGACGATTTTTTCTTCGGTCAGCCCATAGCCTGAGGTAATCAGGTTGGAATAATAGCCAAGGCCTCTGGCGTGTTTAACCAACTCGGGCAGGTCATTGCGGGTTAACGGTTCGCCACCGGAAAAACCCAGTTGCACTGCGCCCATTTTGCGGGCTTGCGTGAGTACGCGCTTCCAGTCCTCAGTGTCCAGTTCGGATTGATGTTTTGCATAATCGATTGGGTTAGCGCAATAGGGACACTGTAGTGGACAGGCGTAAGTCAGCTCCGCCAATAACCAGCGTGGCGGAGTGATGTTAATTTTGTTGGATCCAGCCATTTTTTAAAGCGACCTCCAGGAAAGCGGTAATGTCATCAGCGAGACCGGCCGTTGCAAATTTCTGTTCCAGATCGCTGACGATTTCGCCGAGCGTGCGCGTGCCGTCGCACAATTTCAGGATTTCGGCGGAGCTTTGGTTAAGTTCTACCATGCCTTCAGGATAAAGAATAACGTTTTTCTGTTGGGCCTCTTCCCACTGTAGGCGATGCATAGGGGAGAATTTGATGGTTTTATCAGGATTAATGCTCATTTTGGTGTGATGTTATATTGTAGGCCGGGTTGCAAAAGAGTCCCAGTATTTGAAGCAGTTAGGCTAGGATAGGTAGAGCTCAATCCCAGCCAGCTTCTGACTATTTTTCAATATTAAAATAAGGCGGCATTTCGTGAATATAAGCCATATACATCGCATCCGCCATAGTCCAAAGCACATCCAGCTTGAATTTCAAGATTTGAACCATGCGATCTTGTTGCTCGCGGGTTTTATACCAGTCCAGCGTGATGGACAGACCGTGTTCAACATCGCGTCGTGCTTCGGTCAGGCGCTTGCGGAAATAGATATAACCTTCTTGCTCGACCCAAGGGTAGTGCTCCGGCCAGTTGTCCAAACGTTGCTGGTGAATTTTAGGCGCGAACAGTTCGGTTAACGACGAACTTGCCGCTTCGTGCCATTCCGCTCTGCGGGCAAAATTAACATAGGCATCGACAGCAAAGCGCACGCCAGGCAGCACGTATTTCAGTGAGGTGATATCCTCCCGCGACAAACCGACTGCCATGCCTAGCTGTATCCAAGCCTCAATGCCGCCAGGATCGCCAGGGTGTCCGTCGTGGTCCATAATGCGCTGTATCCATTTCGCGCGGGTTTCCCGATCAGGGCAATTGGCCAGGATGTTGGCATCCTTAATCGGAATGCAAACCTGATAATAGAAGCGGTTGGCAACCCAGCCCTGCAATTGTGCCTTGGTGAGTTTACCTTCGTTCATCAACACATGGTAAGGATGATGAATATGGTAATGGCTTTCCATGCCGCGCAGTTGGGCTTCAAATTGTTCTTTGGTCCAGGCTTGATTATCGCTGCTCATGTTTGCATCCTTTATAAGTCGATTTCCAAACCGTCGTAGGAAACTTCAATGCCGGCGGCATCCAGTATTTTACGCTGTTCGGAATCTTCGTCTAAGATCGGGTTGGTGTTGTTGATATGGATCAATATCTTGCGGGCTTTCGCAACTCCGTTCAAGACTTCTATCATGCCGCCTTCGCCGGATTGAGGCAAGTGGCCGATTTCGCGGGCTTTTTTGTGGCTGATATTCTGCGTGCACATTTCGTCATCAGTCCAAAAGGTACCGTCTACCATTATACAATCGACGGCTTGCATCGCAGCCATGACATGCGGTTCTATCTCGCCCAGGCCTGGAGAATAAAACACTTTTTTGCCGGTAGAAATTTGTTCGATGATAACACCGATATTGTCGCCGTCATGTGGATCATGCCGGTGCGGTGAATAAGGCGGTGCCTTACTTTTTAAGGCTTGAGTGTAAAAGCGTAAATCATCTATGCCGGGAATAGTGAAACTGCTGCCGTCGAAAGGAATCGGATGATGATTGACGGTACAGTAATCTGCCAGCATGTTGAATAATGGAAAGCCGGTAGTTAAATCCTGCTTGACCATTTCCGTGCAGTACACATCCAGCGGTTTGCCTTCCCGTAGCATCAGCATGCCGGTGGTGTGATCAATCTGGCTATCGATCAGCATGATTGCCTTAATACCGGTGTCGCGAACGCCTTCTTTGGGCTGGATGGCGGGAAAAGCTTCCAGTTGTGCGCGAATGTCGGGGGAGGTATTAAACAGCAGCCAGTTTTTGTTGTCGGTGCTTACCGCAATGGATGACTGGGTGCGGGCTTTGCCGTTCATTTCCTTGTGGCGCAAACGGTGACAATTATGACAGTTGCAGTTCCATTGAGGAAAACCGCCGCCTGCACCTGAACCAAGAACTCTAATCTTCATAGTTTGGGAAATAACCTAAAATAGGGAGTAGGGGCCGAATGATACGGGAATAAGAAGCATCAGGCAAAAAAAAGGGGCTCATCAAGAGCCCCTTTTTTGTCTAAATCGAATTAACGATTGTAGATGTACATTGTTACTTCAAAACCGAAACGCAGGTCTGTGTAGCTTGGTGTTTCCCATTTCATTGTGAACCTCCAGAAGTGTTTAAATTATTATGCTAGCTTGATCAAGTAAGCTCAATTGAAGTATACGATGAACTATTTTTTTTGGCAACTTTTGCCATCGTCCAAAGCCGACAATCCCTGGGTTTTAACCGGTTCTTGTCCAGATTTGCGGCAATGCAGGGATGAAAAACGACGATAACTATCTAAAATTACAAGATATTTATATGAAAACGCTGAAAGATGTTTTTTTGATGGGAAGAGAGTATTATCTAAATTCACCTAAAAATAATAATACACATATATAAAATTATGAGGAGGAATCATGGGTGGAGTTGTTGAGTTGTGGGTAGTTATGTTACTGATTGCTGCTGCTGCGTTCGCGCCGCTAGGCTATTTTATTTACACGTTTACCAAAGCAAACGCCAAGCCATTTGGTGAAATTGAACCGCATGGCGATAGTCCATCGGTAGTGAACGATTTTGCAGAAAAAGCGATTAAATATGTCCAAGGTTTGCTGGGCAAAAAGTAAAAATATGTTAACAGATGAGCTTTCCAGGTGATGCGATTCGCCTGGAAACTTCTTTTTCCGTAATTGCTCCTGCATTCATGTAGGCAGCTAACCTATAAACTGCCGCAAGTCGGGCAGTTAGGGTTTTTCTTCAGTTTCATCGTATTCCATTCCATCGTTAAGCCATCCAATAACAATAACCGTCCGGTTAACGTTTCTCCGATATTCATTATCAGCTTCATTGCTTCGAGTGCCTGAATGCTGCCGACAACGCCGGTAATAGGCGCTATGACGCCGTTTGTAGCGCAAGTTTGTAATTCTTCACCGTCGCTGGTGTACAGACAGTTGTAGCATGGGCTGCCATTTCTGCCGGGCGTAAAAATACTCACCTGGCCTTCAAAACGAATTGCCGCTCCGGAAACCAGAGGCGTTTGCTGTTTGACGCAGGCATTATTGATTGCAAAGCGTGTTGAAAAATTATCGCTACAGTCCAAAACTACATCGGCTTTTGCCACTTCCAATTCAAGTTGTTCGCCTTCCAGCCGTTGTTTGACCGCTCTGGTTTTGACGTCGGGATTTAGTCGATTGAGTGTTTGGCAGGTTGAAATTACTTTATCCGTCCCAATATCGGGGGTGTGATGAGCAATCTGTCTTTGTAAATTGGATAAGTCCACGACGTCATTATCATAAATAACGATATTGCCGACACCGGCCGCAGCAAGATAAATGGCCGCAGGCGAGCCGAGTCCTCCGGCGCCGACAATCAGTACGCGGGCAGCGAGAAGTTTTTGTTGTCCCTCAATATCAATTTGAGGAAGCATAATTTGGCGGCTATAGCGTAGTAATTGGTTGTCATTCATAGGTCATGTTGATGCTGTATTGTGGAACGAGATAATGCCAAAGAACTTGACACACTGCAAAAGCTCATTATCATTAGCACTCATTACTAGCGAGTGCTAATAACAAGTTTACCCTTTAATTTTAATGTTAGGAGATATTGATGAAAATACGTCCGTTACACGACAGAGTGATAGTCAAACGCGTAGAAGAAGAAACTACAACCCCTGGCGGTATCGTATTGCCTGGTTCTGCGGCCGAAAAACCAAGCCAAGGCGTTATTTTGGCGGTAGGTAATGGCAAGCAACTGGACAATGGCACCGTACGCGCTCTGGACGTTAAAGTCGGCGATAAAGTGCTGTTTGGCAAATATGCCGGCAATGAAGTTAAAGTTGATGGCGACGAACTCATCGTTATGCGTGAAGAAGACATCATGGGTGTTTTAGGTTAAGCCTGAACACGTCAATCAAATTTACATATAAAAATATTAAGGAATAAAAATGGCAGCAAAAGACGTATTATTTGGAGATGACGCTCGTGTCCGCATGGCGCGTGGCGTAAATATCTTAGCAAACGCAGTAAAAGTAACGTTAGGTCCTAAAGGCCGTAACGCGATTCTGGACAAAAGCTTCGGCGCACCAACCATCACTAAAGACGGTGTATCGGTTGCTAAAGAAATCGAATTGAAAGACAAATTCGAAAACATGGGTGCACAGATGGTTAAAGAAGTGGCTTCGCACACTTCCGATGTGGCTGGTGACGGTACAACTACCGCGACTGTATTGGCGCAATCTATCGTCAACGAAGGCTTAAAAGCCGTTGCAGCGGGCATGAATCCTATGGATTTAAAACGCGGTATCGACTTGGCTGTGACTAAAGCCGTTGAGGCGATTGTGGCTTCCGCTACGCCTTGCGTCGATAACAAAGCGATTGCCCAAGTAGGCACTATCTCTGCAAACTCTGATGACTCTGTCGGTAAAATCATTGCAGAAGCGATGGAAAAAGTCGGCAAAGAAGGCGTTATCACTGTTGAAGAAGGTTCAGGCCTGGATAACCAACTGGACGTTGTTGAAGGTATGCAGTTTGACCGTGGCTACCTGTCACCATACTTCATCAACAAACAAGAAAATATGAGCGTCGAATTAGACGATCCATTGATTCTGATCTACGACAAGAAAATCTCCAATATCCGCGACATGTTGCCAACATTGGAAGGCGTTGCCAAAGCCGGCCGTCCTTTATTGATTATTGCTGAAGACGTTGAAGGCGAAGCCTTGGCGACTTTGGTTGTTAACACCATTCGTGGCATCGTTAAAGTTGCGGCGGTTAAAGCACCTGGTTTCGGCGATCGTCGTAAAGCCATGCTGGAAGATATCGCGGTATTGACTGGCGGTACTGTTATCTCTGAAGAAGTTGGTTTGAGCCTGGAAAAAGCGGAATTAGCGCAACTGGGTACGGCCAAAAAAGTACAAATCACTAAAGAAAACACCACCATCATTGACGGTGCGGGTTCTGAAGAGCAAATCAAAGGCCGCGTTGCCCAAATTCGCGCACAAGCTGACGAAGCAACTTCCGACTATGACAAAGAAAAACTGCAAGAGCGTCTGGCTAAATTAGCCGGCGGTGTTGCTGTCATTAAAGTAGGCGCTGCAACTGAAATCGAAATGAAAGAAAAGAAAGCCCGCGTTGAAGATGCATTACATTCAACACGTGCAGCGGTTGAAGAAGGCGTTGTTGCAGGCGGCGGTTCTGCTCTGGTTCGCGCTATTTCTGCGCTGGATAAATTGGAAGGCGTTAACCACGACCAAACAGTGGGTATCAACATCCTGCGTCGCGCAATGGAAGAGCCTCTGCGTCAAATCGTTTCCAATGCCGGCGACGAGCCTTCAGTTGTTTTCAATGAAGTGCAAAAAGGCACAGGTAACTTCGGTTACAACGCAGCAACAGGTGAATACGGCGATATGATCGAAATGGGTATTTTGGACCCTGCGAAAGTAACCCGTACTGCACTGCAAAATGCAGCTTCTGTTGCAGGCTTGATGCTGACCACTGAAGTCATGATTGCCGATACGCCTAGCGAAGATAAGGGCGGTCATGGCGGCCATGATATGGGCGGCATGGGCGGAATGGGTGGCATGGGCGGCATGATGTAATTCTGCTGTCTTAAAGCCCCGTCGCTTTAAGTAAAATAAAAGCCCCGGTTGTTTTTGAAACGCCGGGGCTTTTTTTATCGTTTGGCCTGTTAAAGGGCGAAACGCCTCATTCGCGATCATGGGCTGTTCACTGTTTAGCCTATCCTGCGGTAAAAGTTATCGGTATTCATTTTAGGCTGTGCTAAATTAAACAACCGGCATCGTAAACCATTCGGCAAAAACCTGAGCATCCATGCCCAATAAATAATTATTAGAATAAACCGACAGACCCAGCGCATTTGATTCAATTTACAGCTGACTATAGCAACTGACTACGGCCTAATGGACATTACCAAAAGAATTCGTATCGGCGATTTGCTGGTACAAAACCAAATAATCACGCCGGAACAACTGATATCGGCACTGGCCGAACAAAAGAAAACCGGGAGACAGTTGGGTCGTACCCTGATCAATTTAAACTTTATTACTGAAACAGAACTGCTTAATTTTCTGTCGCAGCAATTAAAAATTCCGTTCTTGGATGTTTCCCAATATCCGCGCAAGCCTGAAACCGTCAAACTGTTACCGGAGACAGCAGCCCGACGTTTCCGCGTTTTGCTGCTGGAAAATAATGAATATGATGTGCTGCTGGCCATGGCAGACCCTACCGACTTGATGGGGCTGGATGAATTAAGCCGTATTCTGAAAAAAACCATTCGCCCGGCCGTTGTCAGGGAATCGGATTTGTTAATGGCGATAGATCAGTCCTACCGTCGTACCGATGAAATCAATAATCTGGCCGAGCAATTGCGCAGCGATATGTCGGAAGAGGACAATATCGACCTCAATGCACTGCTGACCTCGACCGAAGCGGCTGATGCGCCCGTGGTAAAGCTGCTGAAATCGGTCTTTGAAGATGCCGTGCAAGTGCGGGTTTCCGACATTCATATAGAGCCGCAAGAAACCAAACTGTATATCCGCTTCCGCATTGATGGCGTACTGCACCAGCAAACCGAAGCCGATTTAAAAATTGCTACAGCGCTGGTATTGCGGCTCAAGCTCATGTCCGGCCTGGACATTTCCGAGAAACGACTGCCGCAGGACGGCCGGTTTCAGATCAAAGTGCGGCAACAGTCGGTCGATGTGCGTATTTCGACCATGCCGACCATCTACGGCGAATCCGTGGTCATGCGTTTATTGATCCAGAAACCCGAAGGATTTTCGCTGGAAAAACTCGGAATGCCGAGCGAGATGCTAACGCGTTTTCGCAAACTATTGCATCGACCGGATGGCATGATACTGGTGACCGGGCCGACCGGTAGCGGTAAAACCACCACCCTTTACGCAGCTCTCAGCGAACTCAACTCCTCCGCCAATAAAATCATTACTGTGGAGGATCCGGTCGAATACCGTTTGCCCGGTATTAACCAGGTGCAGATCAATGAAAAGATCGAGCTCGATTTTGCAAAAGTGTTGCGTTCCGCCCTGCGGCAGGACCCGGACATCGTTCTTGTCGGTGAAATGCGCGACCATGAAACCGCCCAGATCGGCCTGCGCGCCGCAATGACCGGCCATTTAGTGCTGTCAACGCTACACACCAACGATGCCGTCAGTTCGCCAATCCGGCTGATTGACATGGGCGTGCCCCGTTTTATGGTCGCCATGTCCTTGCTGGCCGTTATTGCCCAGCGGCTGGTACGGGTCGTCTGCGAAAGTTGCGTCCAGCCCGCCGTACCGGAACCTTTCGAACAGACATGGCTCAAGCTTGAACTGGGGGATAACTGGGGTCGGCACAGTTTTGTCCGGGGCAGGGGATGCACCCATTGCAACGGAACCGGCTATCAGGGCCGGATAGGCATTTACGAATTGCTGGAAATGAATACTGAGCTGACCGACGCGGCCAATCATCATGACGCTCATGTCTTTATCAAATTAGCGCGCCAGCAGATGGCCGGTCAAACCCTGCGCAGCGGCGCGGTAGCAATGGCTGTTGCCCAACGCACCACCGTCGCAGAAGCGATGCGCATCAGTAATCAGTTTGACGAGTAATTAAATACGGCGAAGGGCGAAGGGCAAAGGGCGAAAAAACTTGCATTTAAGTTTTAGAGGTATTTCAATTTTTAGCCTTTAGCCTTTAGCCTTTAGCCTTTAGCCTTTAGCCTTTAGCCTTTAGCCTTTAGCCTTTAGCCTTTAGCCTTTAGCCTTTAGCCTTTAGCC
>NZ_JALOCF010000082.1 GCF_023227905.1 Methylobacter sp.
CGAGAACCAGCAGCATTGGGTATTGGATGTGCAGTTCGGGGAAGACAACAACCGGGCCCGAAAAGATCATTCGCCGGAAAACCTGGCATTAATCCGGCGTGCGGCCTTGAATTTGTTGAATAACAACAGCCCCAGCAAAGACAGCCTACGCCAACGAAAACTGCGTGCTTGTTTGAGTGATTGTTATCGCGCCGAACTGATCTTTGGGAAAAGGAAAATATAGCGCGATTGCCCTGCTGTAACAATAGCCTTATCGTCGGTTTTCTGCTTAAGTAGAATTAGGAAATAATGATTGAAAATGTATATGGCAGGAGAAAAGATATGAAGCGGTACTTGTTACTCAGCTTTTTATTATTGAACGCTTGCTCAACTGTACCGGTTGCGATAAAAAATCCTCCTCTGCATGACATTCCCTACCCCGAAGCAACAACCCAGAAGATTACCAATTTTAAAGATGCGCCAGTGCGTTGGGGCGGTATTATTGTTGATGTAGAAAATGAACAAAATTTCACTCTGGTGCAGGTGCTTTATTATCCTTTGGATAGCGACGGCGAGCCGCAGACGGATAAATCGCATGCAGGGCGATTTGTTTTTAAAAGCCCGGGGTTTCTAGAGCCGGCTGTTTACACCGCAAACGCGAAAATTACCGTTGCAGGAACGCTTACAGGTGATATCGAACGCACGGTAGGAAAAAAAGTTTTGCGCGTACCGTTGATTTCAGCCACGACTATTTACTTGTGGCCGGTTTATGATTACTACAGTTATCACGATGGTATCGGTTATGGCTTTGATTATAGTTTTTTACACTAGCATTGAGTTGTACAATAGGGGCTTCGCATTTAAGCGTGAGATCAATCACCACACCTCTATTCCAAATAGCTGCGTCCGCACTCATAAAAAGCATCGCCTCATTCGTATCGTATACCGGGCGGAGCAGTTTTTTATTAATCATATCTGACATTAGTAAACAGTTGGGCAAAGCGCTTGCTGTGCTGAAAACCGGTGTAGTTTCAGGAGTAGGTATCTTTCCCAATAGCCTTATTGCTAATTTTCTGGTTTAGTGCGGACAAGACATGGCGACCAAAAATAAATAACGGAGAAAAGACATGAAATGGTATTTATTCATTATCTGTTTGTTGTTGAGCGCTTGCTCGACTCTGCCGAAGGAGATAAAAGATCCTCCTTCAAATGATATTTCTTACACGCAAGCAAGCCAGAACATTAATAATTATAAAAATGCGCCGGTGCGTTGGGGCGGCATTATTGTTGATGTGGAAAATGAACAAAGTTTCAGTCTGGTGCAGGTGCTGACTTATCCTTTGGATAGCGACGGTGAACCGCAGACGGATAAACCGAACGGAGGGCGATTCGTTTTTAAAACCCCAGAGTTTCTCGATCCGGCTGTTTACACCAAAAACTCCGAGATCACAGTTGCGGGAACTCTTATAGGCGATATCGAGCGCGCCATAGGCAACAAGGTTATGCGCATGCCGCTGATTTCAGCCACGACCATTTATCGCTGGCCGGTTTATGTGTACGACAGCCGTTACGATGGTTTTGGATATGGCTATGGCTACAATCCTTACTATGGAGGCTACCCGTATTACTGGGGAAGTTACTACTGGCCTTACGCTAGCCCATACTATCGCCCAGCCTTCCGGTATCGTTAAATACAGTATTTAAATTTAGATGTGGCCTTTTTTGGATATAGGTCTAGTTTATTTTTTTTGTTGCTATATAATATGCGGCTTACCAAAGTTATCGATGCCTCGGTGGCGAAATTGGTAGACGCAAGGGACTTAAAATCCCTCGTTCGAAAGGACGTGCCGGTTCGACTCCGGCCCGAGGCACCATGGAAAACAATCTCTTACGTTTAGACGAAGGGATTTTTTTATGCCTGCCGTTTTCTATGGCTATTGGTGAAGTGGCTCAAATCAACAAGCCATAAGCAATTATAAAAGTGCTTCGGCAATTCAAGCGCCTTTCCTGTCGGCCATTTTCCCGTATTATGCTTCTGAAGCTCGCCGCCGTCTGTATCTGTAATAGGCCTTATCCGCTAATCTGTACTGCCTGTCCATGCAATGTATCGAAATGTCCGAGATGAGCTCAGCGTTTAAGATTTTTAGATAAAGAATCCAGGCTTCCATTGTTAAGTTTTTAAACATAATTTAACCTTCAATCCAAGTCAAAAATGGCACAATAAGTCGCTATATTTGAAATTAAAATTTGAATCTAGCGCACAAGTAAACCTAAAAAACCGTCGGTTTTTTATCGTTTTCTGTAGCATAGAGAGTTAAACTTTTTCAATCAATAAGTGCAATTACTTATCAGATAAACGTAATTTCGAGTTGTGTGACGCGCATCGCTAAACAATCGGGGAGATACTTTATTGTAAACTGCCGACGTTCAGCCGGCCTTTAGCAGTGAAAAAATCATGCGTTGGGAGAATATTCCAAAACGGGAGGGTCGCTTTGCTTTTGGAGAGTAACACCGCTTCTTGATGCGGTGAAGCCTAAAATCGATTGAGGTCAAACGTTTGAGTTATGCCGTCTGGTTTATTGATGATGTTAGAAACCGCCAGCAAAGACCCCTTTAAATACCGGCTTCTGAAACCTCAATGGTTCTGGATGTTATTCGTAAACCAGAGGATCTGGCTCTGCTGCATAGAGCGGTTCGACATCCTCCGCCTTCAATGAACTAAGCGATAGCGTCTCTTCAATGGGTGTTGGTTGGGATTAAATTGACAGAGGGACTGGTTCATGCCGATGCTTAGGTGCTCAACGTAAGGCTAATCAAGGGAATGGTTGGCTCGAAAAGCTGAAAAAGAAGCTACATTATAACCGCGCTCTGATTGAGCGCCATGTTAGAGAACGGCTTTTCATGAGAAGGAGTCTGTGTAATGTAGTGTTACACCTGCTAGCAGAGCGGCAAAAGCTACTATAGCAACAAACTCTCGGTTGTGTGGGTATGCCTGGGGCGGTGGATAGCGTCCCAACGTAAGTACACGAAGCATAACCCACCCTGGCCAATAGAAGACACTAACAAATAAGACCTCGACAACAAACCGCGCGATGGCGCGAACAACAAATTCAGCGATTGCATCGAATGCCATGGATTTAGCTCTCTAACGCTTAAAGAAGCAGCGCGTTCAGTGTCCGATGCCTTTACTTGTTAGCATCATTCTCTTTCTGGAAATACTTTCCATACTTTTTGATTGAAATAGATTCGGCTATCGCGTTGCACTCTGTAGACGATCCTGTGCTACCCCACTTGGTTACACAATGCTGCTTGTGGATCGATCCCAATTCATCTATAGAAAAATCAGAATACTTTTCTAAAAGATCTTTATATTGCTTTCGCCGTTCCCCGTAAGGAATTTTTCTTTTCTCTTCGCTTAGCTTTGTAAAGAAATCGTTAAATCTTTCTCTTTCTTCGTTCGCTTTATCTATCTCTTTCTTGCAAGGCGACAAGTCATCTTTACGAATGTCTAAATTATGCCGGGCAACGCAACCAAGCGCGGCACTGTTTGCAGCATCACTTGCTTCCCGAACTTGTCTTTCTTCGTCAGTCATTCCTTCAATAGAGTAACTACTGTTTGCCGAAATAATCACAAAACCTAATAAGGTAAATTGAGCTACTGCTTTTTTGTGGTTTGGTCGTGTATGCATACTCTCGAATCCCTTTTCTTAAATGCTAACGTTCAAGGTCGGTGGTGATACGCGGCTTTATCGCGTAGCGTCCCCTGCACCGGAGGGTTAGTCCGCTGCTTCGAGAACTGCTTCATCGGCACCTCCAGTTACGAGCAGCTCCAGAGACCGGGCAAAAGCGCTAAGCCTTTCATAGGTGGTGAGCAACTCAACCGCCAAAGACGACTGCCCTTCCGGCCGGTCGTGTTCATGAACCGGTGTGCTAAGCACGATACGGCAACCGACTCGACCAACGGTCCCAACAGGATAAAACGTAAGGCCAATATGCTCTTGTTCGATACCACCACCGGACTTGCTCCAGAAACCACCGCGGATTCCAAGCGGTGATTCGGCGAGCAATGGAAATGCGACGGCGAGTTTCTTCGCCAACTCGACGAGTTCCGCTTCCCCGAACCAAGCGGACCCGGAACCGGCATAGCCGTCGGTGTCGGGCTCGAATTGGAGGCGAAGAGCATCTGGCATGTTGGTGGGCTAATGTGAAAGTAAGGGGGTGCGCGCTTTTGCGCAGTCCCGCTTGACTGTATGGTTAGAGGCCATTTTAACCATACTACCCATTTACGGTTTCATTAGCGGGTAACCTGACAACAAACTTTTCCCGCGAAGTATTCGGGCACCAATGATGAGGCCGCCCAAGCCGGCTAGTGCCAATACACTGAACAATATCTTCGCGGAAAGAGACGCTGCACCATCAATACTTAAAACTGCAACGATAAAAACACAACCAGCCAACAATAAGGCTCCACCAAAAATGCCAAGATAAGCAGTAAGTTTTGTTGTTGTCGGAGTAAGCTCAATGGATGATTTAATCTTACGCTCAACTAATTCGTCGGTTGGAAGGATTTCAAGTGATCGGCATTCTCTGTAGCAAAAGAAAAGGCTGCTCAAGAGGATGATGAATAAAGCTATGCCCGGAGCTACGTACAACTTCAAGATTTGATATGCACTCGCTCCAAGCACGCTGACGATGGAGCCACCCATCAACATTCCTGAGTGTGTCAAAAGTTGACCGCACGATGGGCAGCCTCTCGTTGGCGCCCATTTTTGTATTTGGAGTATGAAACCCCAAGAGAGTTTGCCACCGCAGCTTGGACATCTCTGCATGATGGCCTCTAACGTAATATATACGACATCATTTGTCGTATAAAAAAATCGTAGCGTCGTATATTCATTTTTAAGTAAATTATCTTATTGTTTTCAATGACTAAATTATAAAATAAGGCGACGCATTGCGCAAACAAATACGACATCAACGCAACCTGGAAAATTACTCGGCCAAGTCCGTGACAACATTCGTTTCAAACACTATAGCTTAAGTACGGAGATGTCTGGATTAAACAGTTTATTGGGTATCATCAAAAGCGCCATCCTTTGGTAATGGAGCAATTGAGCTGAAAATCATTTTTTACTGAGTTGACTAAGCAACAGTATGTGTCCAGTTCCACCCAGAATCAGGCGCTGCCTGCAATTTTGTTTTTATATCGCGAGGTATGGCAGTTTACTTGCCCTCATCGGTGTTTTTCCGGTTTACGACTCCAATCCCTAGCAACAAAACCAACGCTCCCCACAATAAACCCGGCACCAGCCAGAACCAGTTTTGGTAGAAGGTTGCGGGCGGATTTTTCAGGTAAGGCACTTCGTATAAGCCTGCCCAAGTCTGATGTATCGGCGAGCGTTCCAGGATTTCTCCCGATGCCAGCGATACCGTGGAAATGCCGGTGTTGGTGACGCGCAATACCGGGCGGCGAAATTCCACGCCGCGCGCCAGGGTCATGTACATGTGTTGGTAAGGTTCCTGCCAGGAGCCGTACCAGGAATCGTTGGTGACATTGACGATAAACTGGGCACCAAGTTCCGCCAGCGAGCGCGAAAATTGCGGGAACAGGCTTTCATAGCATATTTGCGCGCCCATTTTATAGCCGTTCCAGCGCAGCAATTCGGTCGGTCCGTGGCCTCTGGCAAAATGGCCGGTAGGCGGCAGCCAGTTGCGGATTTCGGGGAAAAACTGTTCGCCGGGTATGTATTCGCCAAACGCCAGCAGGATCGATTTGCTGTAATGCGGCGGCACTATTTCGCCGTCCTTGTTCAATACAAACAGGGAATTGGTAATCAGGCGTGATGACTCATCGACACTATATGCGCCGGTAATCAGCGGCAGTTGCCGTTCATGGAGAAACTGCGCCAGCACTACCGGGGAGTCGTCGGATTTAAACCGTTCACCCAGCAATGCCGGAAATGCGGTTTCAGGCCACATGGCGAAATCGATTTTGGCGTCTTGATGGGCTTTCAGGGCGTTATCGGTCAGCGTGAGATAGCGGTTGAAGATTTCATTGCTATAGCCTTTGCCCAGTTCGGCGGCCAGCTTTTCTGCGTTTTCAATATAGGCCTGAATCAGCAGCGTTTTGAACGACGCATCCGGCTGAGGGAGCCTGTTTTTAAGCCACAGGCCGCCGATATTCAGCAGTATGAAGCCTGAAACGACACTTGCCAGGATGATTTTTCCAGCGCTTTGCTTGCGCTTTTCCCAGGCAATATACAGCGGCAGGTTGCACAGCAGTGTTGCGGCGCTGAGCCCGCTAAAACCGATCACTTCCGCCCAGTGGTAAACGGGGATGTTGGCGCCATACCATGTATAACCGAAGTTCCAGTCGAACAGGGTCAGCGAGTAGGCTTCGCAAAGCGTAGTGATCAGTGCCATCAACCCCAGCGAAAGCCGCTTTGACCAGTTGAATTTTTGCTGTCCCCAAAACCACAGTACGCCGGCTAGAGGCACAAACAAGTGGGCGATCAGTCCATAGACTACCATGCCGATAACCGCTACAGGCCAGTCCAAATGGGCAAACTCATGCAGCAGATAGGTGACCCAATTAAAGCCGATCAGCGTGAAGATGAATGAGGTGATCAAGCCGCCAAGGAAAACATTTTTTAGGCGGGTTTGCCGGCTCCAGAAAATCCATAAGGGAACGAAACAGAATAACGATGCCCAGGGCGGGAAAGGGATGTAACTGGTGCCGATCAGAACGCCGGACAGTATAGGCAGTAGCCAGGGTTTAACGGTGTTCATAGTGTAAGGGGAGTATGATTGCGTGGGAAGTGCCGGTTCTCAATCTGGAGCTTGGGAACCGGCAATTTTCATGGGTGATTATTCCGCCTACTCTGTGCCGGGATCACTGAGCGTTGTGTCGGATGCATTCCGCAACGGTACGGAAACGATGAATGCGTTTACAACTTTAACTGCCGTGAATCTCCGCATGTAAGGCGCGGTATTCATCGGTCAGCTTGTGGTTAGGCATGTAATGCACCAACGGCTTGGATTCGGTGTGCGATTCCCTGACCTTGACCGATGGCGAGATCATTGCAGCCAGTACCGGCAGTCCCTCGGCAATAAGCTCTTCGACTATTTGGCGAGGCATGTTAGCTTGTTTTTGATACTGATTGACGATGATGCCTTCAACTTCAAGATTGTGATTATGGTCGGCTTTAACTTCTGCTACTACTTGCATCAGAGAATACAGAGCTTCTCTGGCGAAAGTATCGCAATCGAAAGGAATCAGGCATTTGTCGGCCGCAATCAGGGCAGACTGGCTGTAGAAGTTGAGGATCGGCGGCGTGTCCATATAGATCTCATCGAAACCCTCAAGTTTTTCCAGCGCTTCTTTCAACTTAAAGATTTTCATGCGCGATTCCAAACGGCTTTGCAATGGCTCAAGCTCAGGATGGGATGGAAGCACAAACAAATTTGGGAACGGAGTCTCATGTATTGCGCTTTCAAGACCGGAGCCGGATGAACCGCTGCCAAACAGGGATAGGCTCAGGGTATCCTTAAAGAAGTGGGCGATCGTTTTGTCGCTGTCGCTGACTTTGCTGCCGAGCAGGTATTGCGTTGAATTGCCCTGAACATCGAGATCGATGACTAATGTACGCTTACCTTCAACAGCACTGATGGCGGCTAAATTGCACGTAATAGTAGATTTGCCGACGCCGCCTTTCTGGTTGAAAATGACTCTGCGCATGTTATCCCCGTTAAATCAAATAGTTGAAAGTCGCATTATAAAGCTTGGGGCGCTAATATCAAACACGGATAAAGGTTTTGCCTTGGCACTTTGGGCATTCAGGAATTTCGCTGGCTGTTTTAAAGGCAATTTCCTTGCCGCAGTCGTCGCAGATAAAGGTGCCGGGCACGGTAATGTCGCCGCTGTGGTAGGTATGCACTTTTGCCAGTTCTTCCAGTTTTGCCAGTTCCAGGCGGGTTTTATCGGCAACGCTTAAAAAAGCATCCAGCGCGAAGTTTTCAATCAATTCAATATCGAACTTAAACCACTCGGACAGCGATTCCTTATCTTCCTCGTCTGACAAGCCGTGGGCCGCATGCTCAACGTCGCGTCTAACAAACTCCGAAACCTTGTCCAATTCTTCGTCCGTCAAATTGCTGTCTTTTCTGGTTTTTTCTTTTGAAATTTCCAGCGCTTCGGCAAACGAATGCAGCGTATCTTCCATGGTTTCATGGAGATGCTTCATAAAATCGGTATAGGCGGTGACTAGTTTGTTTTTATTCATAGGGTTCAACTCCTGAAAATGGCGCTTTGAGATTTAAGCAACTGTACGGTATTCTAACGCTTTTGACTGGTAAAAGACGAGAAGGATGCAAGAAAATTATAAGCCTTTGGCAATTGAGCAAGAAGTACAGTCCGCCTGGGACGAGTCAGGCGTATTTAATGTGTCGGAATCGCCGACACAAGATAAGTATTATTGTTTATCGATGTTTCCTTACCCCAGCGGCAAGCTGCACATGGGGCATGTCCGTAACTATACCATTGGCGACGTCATCAGCCGCTACCAGCGCATGTTGGGCAAAAATGTCATGCAGCCTATGGGCTGGGATGCGTTCGGCCTGCCGGCGGAAAATGCCGCGATGCAGCACGGCGTCCATCCGGCCGACTGGACCTACAGCAACATCGACTATATGCGCGACCAGCTCAAACGGCTGGGTTTTGGCTATGACTGGAGCCGCGAATTAGCGACTTGCAACCCGCATTATTATAAGTGGGAGCAATGGTTTTTCCTGAAGCTGCTGGAAAAAGGCCTGGTTTATAAAAAAACCGCACCGGTCAATTGGTGTCCGCATGACATGACCGTTTTGGCTAACGAGCAGGTTATCGACGGCTGCTGCTGGCGTTGCGATACCCAAGTTGAGCGCAAGGAAATCGCCCAGTGGTTCTTGAAAATCACCGCTTATGCGGATGAATTGCTCGCCTCGCTGGAAACGCTGGATGGCTGGCCGGAGCAGGTTAAAACCATGCAGGCGAACTGGATCGGCCGCTCCGAAGGCGTGGAGATGGATTTTCCGGTGCCTGAGTTGGATCAGCATTTAAGCATCTATACCACGCGTCCCGACACGCTGATGGGCGTGACTTATCTTGCCGTAGCGGCGGAACATCCGCTGGCGTTGAAAGCCGCAGAAACCAACCCTGAAATCAGCGCATTTATCGATGACTGCAAAATGATGGAAACCTCGGAAGCGGCCATGGAAACCATGGAAAAACGCGGTATCGATTCCGGCATCAAAGCACTTCATCCGATTACCGGCGAACAGGTTCCGGTCTGGATCGCCAATTTCGTGTTGATGGGTTACGGCACCGGCGCGGTGATGTCGGTTCCAGCGCACGACCAACGCGATTACGAGTTTGCCCTTAAGTACGGCATCGCCATCAAGCAAGTCATTTTTGCCAAAGACGGCGGCGATGCGGATTGCTCAGAACAGGCTTACACTGTCAAAGGCATCCTGAAAAATTCCGGCCAGTTCGACGGATTGACCTCGGAACAGGCTTTTGCCGCCATTGCGGAAGCGCTGGAAAAAGATCAAAAAGGCCAACGCAAAACCAATTTCAGATTGCGCGACTGGGGGGTTTCCCGGCAGCGTTACTGGGGCGCGCCGATTCCGGTCATCTATTGCGATGATTGTGGCACGGTGCCTGTGCCTGAGAAGGACTTGCCGGTGGAACTGCCAAGAGACGTCGTGCTGGACGGCTCGCAATCGCCTTTAGTCGCTCATCCGACTTTCTCTCATACCACCTGTCCGACCTGCGGCAAAGCGGCGCGCCGGGAAACCGATACTTTCGATACCTTTATGGAATCGTCCTGGTATTTCGCACGATTTGCAGGCAACAACCCGGACAGCATGATCGATGAAAGCGCCAAATACTGGCTACCTGTCGACCATTATATCGGCGGCATCGAGCATGCGATTTTGCATTTGCTGTATGCGCGCTTTTACACCAAGCTGATGCGGGATGAAGGCTTGGTCGTCTGCGACGAGCCGTTTAAAAAGCTGTTGACCCAAGGCATGGTGCTGAAAGACGGCAGTAAAATGTCCAAGTCCAAAGGCAACACGGTTGATCCGCAAGGCCTGATCGATCAATACGGCGCCGATACCGTGCGTTTGTTTATCATGTTTGCCGCGCCGCCGGAGCAATCGCTGGAATGGTCGGACAGCGGCGTGGAAGGCGCGTTCCGGTTCCTGAAACGGCTTTGGAAGCAAGCTTATACGCATTGCGAAGCCGGCGGTTCTACAGTGCCGCTGGATAAACAAACTTTGACCGCTGAGCAACAGGCGGTTCGTCGCCAACTGCATTTGACTATCCAGAAAGCAACCGACGACTTTGGCAGACGCTATACCTTTAATACCGTAATTGCCGCGAATATGGAGCTGATCAACGCCTTGTCCAAATTTGTTGATGATTCCGACAACGGCAAGGCAGTTCGGCAGGAAGCATTGGAAGCCATTGTGTTGATGCTATCGCCTATCGTGCCGCATATCTGTCATCAACTGTGGCTGGATCTGGGGCATCAAGAAGCGGTAGTCGGCGCCTCATGGCCTGAGGTTGATGCAGCGGCTTTGGAGCAGGACACTTTGGAACTGGTGTTACAGGTTAACGGCAAGCTGCGCAGCAAGATGTCGGTGTCGGTTAATGCGTCTAAGGAAGAAATAGAGGCAATGGCGCTGAGCGATGAGCATATCAAGCGTTTTATTGAAGACCAGCCGATTAAAAAGGTGATCGTGGTGCCTAAGAAATTGGTCAATATTGTCGTTTAGGCGAAAGACGAAGGGCGAAAGGCAAAAAAAGCTTGCGTTGAGGATTAAGAACTTTTTCAATTTTTAGCCTTTAGCCTTTAGCCTTTAGCCTTTAGCCTTTAGCCTTTAGCCTTTAGCCTTTAGCCTTTAGCCTTTAGCCTTTAGCCTTTAGCCTTTAGCCTTTAGCCTTGCTCTTCTCATTAAGGGAGATACCAGTGTTAACAAAAAAAGCGGTCATCTTTGTTATGGCTTTGTTATTGAGCGCTTGCGGCTATCATTTGCGGGGCGCTCTTGAATTGCCGGCAAACATGAAAAATGTCTATGTTGAGGGCGGATCTTCGCCGTTGCTCGAACAATTCAAGCAGGTCATGAAATCATCTTCCGCTCAGCTTGCCAGTTCCCGTCAGGGGGCAGGTATCGTTATCAAGGTTGCTAACGAGGAATTTAACCGGCGTGTGTTGTCGTTGAGCACCCGAGGCAAGTCTAACGAGTTTGAGCTAACCTATCGCCTGGACTATGAGTTTGCGAATGCAGCGGACGCCGTGTTGATGCCGCGGCAGTCTGTTGAAGTCCGGCGTGAGTATTACAACGATCAGCAGTTTATGATTGCCAAAGATCAGGAAGAAGCCGTAATACGCAACGAAATGTATCAACAGGCTGTGCAAACCATCGTTAACCGCGCCAGGGTCGTATTAGAGGCAGGCGCGAAATAGTATGCGGCTCAAGCCCGAACAGTTAGCGGCGGCGTTGCAAAAGGACTTGGCGCCAGTTTATTTCATTAGCGGCGACGAACCGTTGCAGCTGGGCGAGATGGCTGATGCGATCCGGGCGGCGGCACGGAAAGCGGGTTATGATAGCCGCGAGGTTCTTGTTGCGGACTCCGGATTTTCATGGAATGAATTGATGGAGTCGGCCGGTTCGCTATCTATTTTTACCGATAAAAAAATCATCGATTTAAGGCTGCCCACCGGTACGCCGGGCACTGAGGGATCGAAAGCCTTAATCGACTATTGCGAGCGTTTACCAGAAGACACGCTGTTATTAATTACCGCGGCAAAAACGGCAAGCGCCTCCTTAAAATCGCGCTGGTTTCAGGCTTTGGATAAAGCGGGTTGTGTTATTCAGGTCTGGCCGCTGGAGGGACAAGACCTGATTCGCTGGTTGCAGCAAAGAATGCAACGGCGCGGGCTACAGGCTGAAGCTGAAGGTACCAGGATATTGGCTTCCAGGATTGAAGGAAATCTGTTGGCGGCCGCGCAGGAAATAGAAAAGCTGTACGTGCTATACGGTCCAATACAGCTCAGCAATCAGCAGATTTTCGATGTAGTGGCCGACAGTTCCAGATTCGATGTGTTTAAGCTGGTGGATTGCGTGTTGGCGGCCAAAGTAGGCCGGATTTTTAAGGTTTTGTCCGGCTTGCAGGCAGAAGGCGTTGCGGCCCCCGTGGTGTTATGGGCTTTGGCGCGGGAGGCTCGGGTACTCATCAAGATTAAACAGGCCTTGGCTCAGGGGCAAAATAAAGCGCTGGCTTTTAAAAACAACCATATTTGGGACAAGCGCCAGCAGTTGGTTAGCGATGCGCTGAACAGGCTGGGCGACAGCGACCTGAATAGTATTCTCACGTTAAGTGCAAAGGCGGATCGGCAGATCAAAGGCCGGCAGCCAGGAGATCCGTGGGAAACGCTACTGGCCGTTTGTCTGATGTTTGCGTCCGTTGTAACTACTCAGCAAACAATAGAACACGGATGAAGAAGGCGAAAGACGCAGGGCGAAGGGCGAAAAAAGCTTGCATTGATGTTAAAGAGCGTTTTCAATTTTTAGCCTTTAGCCTTTAGCCTTTAGCCTTTAGCCTTTAGCCTTTAGCCTTTAGCCTTTAGCCTTTAGCCTTTAGCCTTTAGCCTTTAGC
>NZ_JALOCF010000083.1 GCF_023227905.1 Methylobacter sp.
CAGAAGAATCCCAGACTTCTACAACATAATCATATAAACTATCTACAACATTATTTGTATTTGCAGGGTTATTATAGAAGAATAATGTTAATGCTGGTGTAGAGAAGTTAAATGTGCTTGTTGTATTACTTGTACTAGCATTAATAGGAGGAAGTAATGTTGATGTTCCTGCACTTGTACGATAATTGTAAACAAGATTATTTACAGAAGATTTAACATTAGTTGCACTATTAATTGCCCAAACATTTATCTCATAAGTTCCTGGTACAGCAGCATCAATGTCAAAACTATAACCAGAAATTTGTTGGGCATTTTTAAAATCCTGTTTATCTCTTCTCCAAGAGGCCACAAATGTCGCTTTATACTTTGCAGAATGATCTAAATCCCAATCCCAAAAAACATGAAGTTGGATATTTGAGTTTATTCCATCTGTAGAAGAAATAGGGCTGACTGATAAATTAACTACTGGTTCAACAGTGAAATCAGTAGGATTAACAAAATCCCCTGTAGGAACATCTAATACTATACCATCATCAACGTAATCGAATTTTCCCTCATCTCGTTCGATGCCAGCTATAACATAATAATCATCTTCTTTTTGAATCCCTGTTACAGTATAAAGTTTACCTTCTAATGGGCCATTAAGAATAATAACAGAACCTATGAAAGGGTCAACTTGACCTGTGAAGGATACAGAAGAAAATAACCCTGCTGTTTCATTAATAGTTTTATTATATAATGTTACTCCGTCAGACCCTGTAAAAGAAATAGTCCAAGCAGAAGCAGAGAGTGTAAATTCTCTATCAAGAACAAGCGTAGTTGTACCTGCTAAATATGAGTAAGATAAAATTACCCCATGTTGCATAGTTTGTCTATTTTCACTATCCATAACTTTGATAACTTCACCAAAGCGATAGGTTAAACCATGCAGGAATACTTTAAAAGATATAAACCTTGTGGTTATACAGTTAGTGTATAATGCCCATCTTGCTTTTCTTACTGCTTGAGCTTCATGCAGGCAACCAGGAAGAACAATATCAGAAGGTTGAAGGCTGTATCTATCAATTAAATCTTGCTCGAAAACAGTAGGAGTTGTTCCTGGTACACTTGCTGTAGAAGTATCTCCATAAGCATACCAGTCATTATAGGTTACATTAACTTGTGTTGTTCTTCCTTCAAGATCATTGGAAGAATAGTTAAATAACCCATCAATAACATTAGCATTAGTTACAAGTTTAGAGGGCTGGACATTAGGATGATCGAATATAATAGATATTTGCCCAAACTCGTTACTGCCAAGATTAGCATTACAAATAGATAGTAAATTTGCTAAGAAACTTGGTACATTATCTCTTGAAACAAATTGATAACCTACTGTATATCTTGGTATAGTTCCGCCAAAGCCATCATCAATCATCTGATCAGCATATTGAGAAAGTTCATAAAAACTAGCTTTATCAATATCAGCTTCAGAGATATTTAAGGCTTTAGAATCATTCAGGCAATAGAAAATAACCCACGCAATATTTGCTGTGAATTGTTTTACTGGATTAAAACCCAGGTTCCAATTTCCAGAGTAAACTCTACTTGTGGGATCGTAATTATTTGGGATTTTTACTTTAAGGAATTTTCCTTTAAGAAGGATTTCAGGAACCTGACCACCAAATTGATCCGCATTTCTTAAAATAATACCTACAAGAGCTGTTCCAGGATAGTTTAGATTCTTATAATAAATTTGTGAAATTCCAGCAACTAAAGTAGTATCGTTAATTTTAACACTTGTAGAATCTGCTGTATTTCTAACAACTTTAATATACCAACTTGATCCTGGAATATAATTTGAAGGTCTTTCTACCTGAACATCCCAAGCATAGTCAGTAGAGCTTTTTCCATTCTTTACTGTAGTTTTAGCTAGGGCGTAGGTTGAATTATTCGGGCTGGTGTAGATGCTTAATGAAACTTCATAGCCAACAAGATCACCATTTTCTAAATATTGTGAAAGTGCTTGCAAGACTAAAGTTACTCTTGCAGCATCAGCAGTAGAGTCAATAGAATAAGCTGGTAAAGTTATAGCTTGTTGAACTTCTATTGGAAAAGTTCCACTTAAAGGTGCTTCTGTATTTATAAAACCTGGAATAACAGTTTGATTTGTTGTACCTGTTCGTATTTCATAAGTTGCATCGAAAGCAGAAATAGGAGTTCTGTTTAAGTATATTTCATCAATTGAATTTATCTCTCCTTCACTAACTGCAAGAAGGATTCTAACTACTTGTACACTTTGAAGAGTATCATTAGTTTCAACAGGAGTATGTCCGCCACCGCCACCACCTTTACCACCTTCACCATATATATCTAATTCTTGCATTAACTTTCTACCGTAGTTAGGCTTGAAGAAATTAAAACACCGCCAGCAAAACCTTCACCGAAAGCAAGAGGAACACTACCACCTTGTTCTCGAATTAAAGGAGCGCCATTAAAAAGGTTACTATTGTTTTTTTGCGCTGAAGAAGGATCAGAAGAAAACTCTTTCGTTGGAGAAAGTAAGCTCATAACCATATTTAATGCCATAGAGATAGCTATATTTACAACTGCTGCTATAATAGTAGCTGCTGTTGCTCCTATAGTTACTCCAGCAGAAGCACCTATAGCAATAATAGCGGCAGCAGGAACTTCTCCTTCTATATCGGGAATTATTAATAGTAAAGGAAATTCAGCTAGATTAGATAAAATCACATCTGGCATTAAAGGAATAGGAGATTCAGTTTCATCAGAGGGAATAAGGATATATTTATAATTATTCTCAATAATATTATTTGTATATTCTTGCCCCTTATGGAGTTTCAATCCCGATAGAACCTCTTTAATCGACGATACTTCAAATTCAAACTCGTCAAAGTTATTTAAATCTTTAAATACTCTTACTTGCATGTCGTAATACCAAGTGGATTCTATCAATAAAATGTTCTATTCTTTCTTTTTTAGAGAGAAGATCTTGATGCAGGATAAATCCATTTTCATAAATTCCTAGATGATTTTTCTCAAAACCATGTGAATCAAGTAGAACTAAATCCCCATTTTGAAACTTATGTCCTTTAACATTATGCTTAATAAAACCATACTCTTCAATGTATTCACCGAAGATATTATTAAGTTTTCTTATATCTTTATAGTCTGTTTTAGCTTTATGATTATCAAGGATTATTCCAAATTCAAATTGGTAATAATCCTGTACAAGACTGTAACAGTCATTAATATACCAAATAAAAGGTCTTTGAAGGTAATTGTTATTCTTAACTCTTGGTATAGTTAAAGGGTCTGTAACACCAGTTCCTTCAGTTCCAAATATTAGCCAAGGAATACCACTTTTCTGTTGCCCTATTATATCACTAAATGAAGGGGTACGCAAGTCAAATATTTCAGGTGAGTTTATACTTCTGCAATGGGAATGATATATGTATTTTATATTTCCTACGTATTTAGTAATATCAACAGAAGCTATTTTAAAACTTTTAGTTGGTTCTTCTGCTATATTCTCTAATGGGATTACAAAATTATCAGATAATACAAGGCCGCAAGCCTCATTAGGATAGCTTGTTAATATATGTTTCCTAATCGGGATTATAAAATCTAAAGAACTCATATTATCCAACGTGTTTATTAATTGATAAACCTGGGAAATCTCTTCTTAACATTTGTCTTTTTGGTAAAAAGGCTCTTTCTTTATCAAGAGGACTTCGGAGTTCAAAAGTTAAACCTAATCTATTATGGGAAGTTTTCTTACCAATAAAATACTTTAATGGTGGGGCAGATATTCTAGTGGTAAGGTTAATATAGGGTTCAAAAGTTCTTATATAAGTAACACTAACTCCTACAAGATCATCATAAAGGAAAGATAGCGAGCCGAATAGTTTTATCAATTCTCCGTTTATTCCTCTAAGATTACCTATGTCTAGTGTTGGCCTTGCTGGAGCACCGTCAGAATTACTTTCTATTCCTGTAAGTTGGAATGGAAAAGGGTAGTAGATTCTTGGTGCAGAAAATTCATCAATACCAAAACTAAACTGACTTGTTGTATTTGTTAGATAATAAGTTGGTTGTCCTATAACTGAGCAATCTATTTCAAGAAGTTCTAAATAGGCCGGAGCTTCTGATTGGAGAATTACTTGATTTATTGTAGGAATAAAAGGGGATATTTGTAAACCCCCTGTTCCGTTTAAAATCTCACTATTGACTGTATTAGTATTCATAATTATTTATTATAATTCTGATGATACCCAAGCAGTAAAATTAGAGTCAACACTATTGGCAGTCTCTTGGTAAATTCTAGTTATCCCTGAAGCTGATTGCAATGTAGCACCTGTACCTGTATAGATTACTATATTACTTATAACCGGAGCAGCTCGTTTTTGTACTTTACAATAAAAATCTTTAAATATATTTGGTGTTACAATTACAACACCAGAAATAATTTCAAAATACCTTTGGCATAATGATAATTCAATTTGCAAAGGCCTTTGTTCAAAGGGAGTAGCAATAGTTCCTTCTTCTAATTGCACTTGAGCAATGTCAAATGTTCCTGATTGTTGACCTAAGTTATTAGTGCGAGCATTATAAGCTGAGCCAGCATCAAACCAAAATTGTAAAAAATAATAAGAATCATTGTTTGTTCCTAATGTACTTCCTGTAATAGATGGAAAGGTAACAGTTGTTGTAAATTTTTGCCATGTTGTTGAAAGTGAAAAAGTTGTTACTCCGATTCCACTAACAACAGGAGTAGGAGAACCCCCAGTTCCGAAAATTTGCCCAAAATCAACCGCAATATTTTTGCTGGTGTCAGCTTTAGCCCAAAATGATAGTATCATCGTTTTACCTGATGATAGTGCAACACCTTCTATAGAGTGTACTTTACTAACATTGTTAGTGGAACCAGCTACTGAAGTAACTACTGTACTACTAAAGTATTTTGGGTTGCCTGGAACTTCGGTTTGCCCAAGTGAGAAAGTTTGCTGTGTATTGGTTTTAGTAGAACCTGTGTTAATATTGTTCCACCTATCATCCGAACCGTACCCACTAGAGGTCTGACTTATACCACGTTGCCAAATATCAAAATTACCATTAATTATTTTATTTCTAAAACAAAAAGAAGAAGTTATAGAACTCTCTACTGAGTTAGATAAAGCTAAAGAACCTAAACCAAGGTTAGTTCTAGCGGTTGACGCACTAGCTAAATCAGAAAGATTGGAAGAGATTTTTAACTGAGCATCATTGGTAACATTACTTAGGCCAATTTGAGTCTTTGTTACAGTGTGAGGGTTACTGGTGTTACCAATATGTGATTGTATATTAGCATTAGCGGGCTCAAAAGCTGTACTTGCTTGCGTAGCTGCTGTACCTAAACCAAGATTAGTCCTGGCAGTAGTTACATTAGCTACGTCATTTAGATTTGAAGCAATTTTCAATGAGGCACTGGCTTCAGTAATAAAGGAACTTAGTGCTCCTGCTGTAACTCTCAACTGCACATTTGTCCCTACAGACCAGTTTCCTGGATTTGTTCCTTCTTGTCCTCTAACAATTGTGAAAGTATCACCAACTCTAGCAGTTACTTTAATAATCTCATGATTAACCTCAACACTACCCACAAGGCTAAAAAGAGTAACAAGAAAGAAATCACTTCCACCAACAGCAGGAAACTCTGCACCTTGGCCTGATTGAAGAGTTAAAGATAAATCTGTAGATGCAATTGAGGCATTAAGTAAACCTGCTGCATTATTAGTAAATAATTGTGCCATTTAAATCGCCTTAATCAAATCGTTGTATAATATGGGTTGTTATTTTATACATACCATTATTATTTAATGGGGTAGTATCATATTTACCATCGGGGACGTAGAACTTTAATTCTGTTACCTCATTACAAGGAGTCCAAGTTAATATACCAAAACCTTCTACAAGATCAAGGGAAGCTTCAACAGTATCTTTTTCAGCTAAAGTTAATGGCCCCCATTCTATATCATATTCTCTAACTTTTCGATTTAATCCATTACCAGCAGCTTGCATAAAACCGTCCCCATATTGAGCATATAGTGTTTTAGCTTTAACTGATTTTGGATTATCTATAGTAATCTTTGTAGGAAGTGGCATTGCTGTAGACATAATTTATCCGAATTTAGTCACACGATTGTTAATATTTCCTGGCCTTGCTGCTGAAGCAATTTCTTCTTTAGCAATACGTCTTGCTATTGTTTCTGCTATTTTAGCTGCATAAGCTGTATCATCTTCACTGGATGATCGATCAACAGAAACAGAAATGTTTATTATATTTCCGCCAGATTGGCCTTCTGAAGCTACACCAAGTTTACCATTCTTTCCTCTTTTTAAAGGTAGTACAGCTTCTGCTCCTGCTTCACCAGCTAATACACCTCCAGAGGCAAATGGAATAACTTTAGCTGAAGGGAATAAAGTAGGAGAAGAAAGGATTGATCCTGATACTTTAGAAAGTCCTGTTGCAGCTCCCCCATTAGCAAAAGGATTAGCATAACTTTGTAAAGCCCCATTTCCTTGGAAACCTCCTCCAAATAGACTACCTATCCCGCTAAAAGCACTTTTAAGTAAACCGCCTACAATAGCACTTCTAGCTTCCTGTGCCGCAATCTTTGCAATCTCTTCAATAACTCCAGAAGCAAAAGAAGAGAAAGCTTGTTTAGCATTCATTGCTCCAGTGGCAAAACCTACGAAAGCTTTATCAAAGGCAGAACCAAGGATGTTTTCAAAATATAAACCAACTGTATTTGCAGAAAGTTTAAATTGGTCTAATTCTTCTCGACTTTTTCTGATTTTCTCTGCAAGTCTATCATAAGCATCACCAGAAGGAGATTTAGCAAGTATTTCTATATCTATAGCTAAGGACTTCTCTTTATCAGCTATAATTTGTTTATTTATTTCAGTGATGCGCTGTGCAGCAGAAAGTTCAGAAATGGCCCCAATATTTTTAAGTATATTTGTTCTGTTTATACTCTCATTATATTTATCTTGTGCTATTTGTAAATCTGCAACATTACGTTCTTGGTCTTTCTCTAACCCTAAAGAAGTCCGTGTATTAAATAATTTACTTAAAGTTCTTGTATCTTTCTGAGCTAAAGCTTTGTCAATGCGTTCTTTATTTTGTACATCAAAGTTAATTAATGCAGCTTCTTTAGCTTTTCCTACTGCCTGAAGATATTCAACATCAACCTGTTGAACCATTTTATTATATTCTTCATAAGCTTTTGTCTCTTCTTTTAATGTAGAAACATAATTCTTACTTTCAGCATTAAGAACTTTTTTGTATTCTGTGTTTAGCTGAGCAATTTTAACGGTATCTTTTTGTGCAAAAGCTATTTTAAGTTCTGAGTCAAGTGCTTCTTTTTGTGCAGCAATATCATTAGAGAGTAAGTTTCTTTTTGAATCAAAATAAGTAGAAATTGATAAGGCATTCTCTCTATAAAGTTCATCAAGAATACCAAGACTTTCAGTAATGCTTCCTCTAATTTCAGTTAAAGAAGTTTTAAAATCTTCTAAACTCCCTCTATAGGCGGCTTTTGTTGAAGAAGCTGCTTTATTACCTGCGGCTTCTATAACAGTATTAATCCTATCTAATTGATTTTTAGCATTAGATACAATTTCAGGATCAAAAGAAGACAAATCTTTTTTGAAATCTTCAATAGCTTGAGAATATTTTTGTTTTAACTTAGCTTGAGCACCTGCTATTTTACCTTGTGTAGCAGCTACAAAATCAATATCAAGTTTACTAAGTATTTTAGAATAGTCCTTAGTTGAAGTAACTATAGTACCTTTTGTTTTCTCTGCTGATATAGTTAATTCTTTAGCTACAGTATCTTTAGCTTCAGATAATTTTAAACTTAATTCATTATATGTGCTATATGCTTTTTGTATATCTTCTGTGGAAGCTGTAAAAAAGCCTTGACTATATCTTTCATATCGAGCTTTAGCTGCATCAGCTTTAGATTGCGCTTCTATAACTCTTTGGTCAGCTTGAATTGCAGCTTTCTTTTGGTCTTCAGGAGAACCTGAGATAGCTAATTCTCTTGATTTTCTATGTTGCTCTGCTTCTTTATCTAAATCAGCTAGTTGTGACCTAAAAGAAATTAATTTAGATGTTAATACTCCGATTTCAACAATAGCTGCTGTAAATATATTTTGTTTAACTATAGTTCCTACTTTTGTTAAAGCTATTCCCATAGCTTCTGTAGCTGTAATAGCAGAAGTAGTAGCAAAAGTATAAGCATTAATAGCTATTCTAGCAGCAGCATATCCCGCAACAGCTCCAGCTAAAGCTGCTATAATATCTTGGACAGAGGTTTTTACTTTATAAGAATTTGCAGCAAATTCAGCAAAACCATTCACTGATCCAGAAGTAAATTTTAAAATACCTATAAGCATTTCTGAAGTGCCTTTATAGATATTTTCTGCTAAAGTTGTCCAAGCAGTTTGTACTCTACCTATTTCTGCATTCATACCTTGAGAAGCTTTAACAAAAGCCTCTTGTCCATAAGTATCTGCTAATGTACGGGATAAAGCTATAACAGCATCATGTGCTGATATAGAACCTTTTTTCATATCATCGTATAACTTAGCAACAGTTATATTTAATGCTTTGGCTTGTTCGTTGGTTACACCAGGAATAGTTTGTGATAACTGTTTAGTTAATTCTTCAGCCTGTAATTTTGTTTTATTAAATATTTGTGATAATGCCAGATAAATACTGGAAGTTTTATCCCCAGATAGATGGAGTGTAGTGGAAACAGTATTTATATTTTTGAATATTTCTCTTGTAGTTTCAGCAGATTCACCAGCAGCAATAAAAGAAGCGGCAGCACTAGCATAAGTTTCTCTTAGAACTTGAATAGATAAACCAGTTCTATCTGCTTCTTCTCGTAAAAAAGTTAATTCTTTATTTGCGCCAGCTAGAGAGCCAAAGGATGCTGTTAACGATGCTGTCGCTGACTCAAGATTTATACCTGCTCTAGGTATTGAAAGTAAACCTTCTCTAATAAGGTATAATGCTTTATTCCAGATTTCATAAGCCCCAATTACAGCACCAACATGGGTAAAGAGAGATTTATGGTGTTGTACTGTTTGCTCTAATGCTTTATTATGGTCTTGTACTTTTTTAGTTTGCTCTTCTATTACTTTACCTGTAGCGTAATTAAATCCCACTGGCGCAGCTACAGAAGGTACATTTCTTGAGTCTATAGAAGAAGCTGCTTTAGAACCAGTACCATAGTTAAAACCTGGTGCGGCTTTAGCAGCAGCTTTTTTAGTTCTTTCTTCTATTTGATCAAACATAGCTGAATACATCCTATACCTAGAGGCATAAGAGACTTTAGCATTAAATTCTTGTATATCTAACTGGTTCTTCTCTTTGTTAGTATGGAGTTTATTTAAAATCTCCACACTGTCATAATATTGTTTTACTACAAGATCTTTTCTGGTGTTTTCAGAAATTATATAGTCTTTTAATTTATCTAATTCTTTTTTCCTAAAAAGAGTCTCGTTTTCCGCAAGGTTTTTTCTAGTAGCTATAGCTCGCTCTGTAGCAGCAGTTATTTGCTGTTCAAGGTCTATTTGATTCTGTTTTCTTTTTGCAGCAAATTCCTGCATTTTTGCTTCAACAAGAGCAAAATCTTTTAAAGCTATTTCAGAAGCTCTCCCTTGTTGTAAAGATGCTGCTGCGGCTGCTTCAGCAATTCGTTTTTCTGCTACAGTACCATAAGTATTAGATTCTCTAATTGGTGAGTTTGTTTTAGCTAAGCTAGAAGTACCTAAATTTTGAGCAAATGATTGTAACTGAGTTAAGCTTTTTAACCTTTTCTCAGTTTCACTAAGTTCTTTGTTGTAATCTTTGATTATTTCAGTACCAAAGATTTGTTTTAACTTTAAATTTGCCGTAGTATTATTAAGGTCAGAAATAATTCTACCTGTTTCACGAATCTTATCAATTCGTTTCTGCTCAAGTTGAATTATCTCTTGTTGTACTTTTGAAGTTGTTTCCAGTGGGGTTACGGCAGATTGTAACGCATCCCTTAAAGCTTTTACACCTGTTGTATCAACTTGTAAGGATAATTTAAATGTTCTATCTGCCATAACCTACTCGCTTGGTGGAACAATTACATTAAGAAAACCGCTGTGGATAAACGGTATTTTTGATAGGCTTTCTTTTAGAGGAAGTTTTTCTTCTTTAAGAAGTTCAAGAAGAATATTTTCAGGAAGAAGATATACTTCATTAAGATAATCTTTAGCAATTTTATAAATTTCAAAAAGTTTACCATTATTCTCAAAGAGATAAAATACCTCTATTTCATCTTCCTCTAGTATATCATCTGTAGATGCGAAAGTCAAGCCTGGGAAAGCAGATTTAGATTCTTCTAATTCCTTTTTCTTCTTTTCTGCTTTGTTATTTTCCTCGGCAGTTAAGATTATCTTTCCCAGGATTTCTCCCGCTTCTATTAGTTTTTTAATTCAGCTTCCTTAAAACTTACATTGTAGAGAGATTTAATAAAGGCAGAGAAGAGGGAGTTCTTCCAAGGAGCAGATGATAGATAATATTCTAGGAGGACGACTAAAACATTATCAGCTTCCTGGAAGAACTCATTCGGTTTTGCCGTTCTTGTATCTTCAATAACCAAGTCTTCAACATAGACCCCACCATCGTAAACTTCAAGAACAGCATTTTTAATATAGAGGATTTCATTTTTAAGATACTCAACATACTGGTCTTCTGTTAAGTCTTTAAATGAATTAAGTTTAACTTCAACTTCTTTAGTAGGATAGCGTTTAAAACCTACAAGTAAAGATGAAACTTTACCTGAAGCATCTTCAGCTTCTACAGGCATTTCGATGAAAGGAGATTGAAGTTTGATATAGAATTGTTTTGCCATTTTGGGTGTCCTCACAAGAATTAAAAAACCTGCTAGCAGATAAAGTTATTCCCTTCATGGTAATAGTTCTTTATCTGAAGCAGGCCGTGTTAAATTATTGATAAAAAATCATTGATGTTCCAGTGTTACGGAAAGTAACATCTCGGCCAAGATATGTTGCAACTTTACCTTGCTTATCTGTAGCAAGTTGAAGTTTATCCCACATATAAGCTACAGTAGTACCAGCAGAAGAACCGCCGAATTTAATAATACCAGCAAAGAATTTAGTTACATTTTCAGTTGGATTAAATACACCTACTTCACCTACTTGTGGTTCCAACATAGTTACATTAACGTCTGTTGGTGTAGCACCTTTAGCAAAACCTTGGTCACAACCTGTTAAATATCGTTGATAATCAAAACCAAAGAAATTAGGTGCATCAAGAGTAGAGAAACAGAAAGTTGCTTCAGCAGTATCACCTTTACTTGCTAAAATTGTTCCTGTTGCTGTACCAGTACCAGTTGTACCTTTAGCATAGTAAACAATTGTAGATGCATCTAGAATATAACCAACAAAATCACCATTCAAAGTTGCTGGAGTTGCGCCAGAAATACGCAAACGAATTAATGAAGCTGTCAAACCATGTGGAGCAGAAAATGTAATAATAGCTTTAGCTTTTGCATAGGTTACACTTGTAACTGTACCAGCAGAAGAATAAGTAGGCACTACACTCATATCAAGTAATTTTGCAGTTTTAACAGTTGTATAAAGAACTGAAGGAGCTACATTAGTTACCTGTGTACCGAAGTTTGCTGTTTGTTTAGCTGAAGCAACAGGATCATCAGCATTACCTTTAAGTGCAAATTTTAATGTTGGTACTTCACCCAAAGATGCGTTAACATCAACAGTACCGCGTAAATCCCAAAACTTATAAAGTTTATCATTAGTTGCATCATCAGGAGAAGCAAACCGTACATCTGCTGTAGCATAATCTGGAGATTCACTAGCATTATCTACCCATACTGTATTATCTGCCGCAACAGCAATATTACCACCACAAGCTTGAAATAGTTTCCATAAAGAAGCTGTATCAGGATTGATAGCAGAAGTTAAAGAAGCTAGAACTTGTTGGAAAGTTGTAATACCAAGATCAATGTAAGTATCTTTAGTGTAGGTATATTCATCGCGACTTAAAGAATCACCAAGATATTGAAATGCTCCAGTATCTCTAGTTGTATCTGATGAAATCTCTGTACAAGCAATAGCAGTAGTTGAGCCAAGTGATGCTGTTGCTACTTTATTTGCTGAACCTGCATCTGTTTGCAAGCCAACATAAACAGCTTGGTTTCGTTCGTGAAATTTAATTGCCATTCATTATTCTCCTACGTCAAGTGTTTCTTCTACAATTCCTGTAGGAAGGGCTAAGGAAGCAAGTAATTGCCCACATGTACTTTCAGGCATTACAGTTGGTGTTACTGGAGCATATTCTTTTTCAGTATATGTACCATCAGGATGTTCAATAACAAATGACATTTTTACCTCGTCACAGTGGGTTTAAAATACTATTAGTTGGAAAACCTATTTTCCATTCTGTAATGTACCAGAAAGTTCCATTAGATAAACCGATTGGTTCACCATTTACATAATTAAATGAAGTTCCTACATAGGTAGAAGGGGAAGGATTATAGGATTGTAAG
>NZ_JALOCF010000017.1 GCF_023227905.1 Methylobacter sp.
CTGTATTTTTACGATAATCAGGTCGTCGAGTTGGCCGCCAACCTGGAGCCGTCCGCCCGGGGCGAGCTGGAGATTACCGACCTGAACCGCATTTACCTGGAGCGCAACCAGCTCAATGTGGAAATCATGGGGCGAGGCTATGCCTGGCTCGATACCGGCACCCACGAAAGCATGATTGAAGCCAGCAACTTCATCGAGACCATCGAGCACCGCCAAGGCTTGAAAGTGGCTTGCCCGGAAGAAATTGCCTATCGCAAAGGTTTTATCGATGCCGAGCAACTGGGCAAACTGGCGCTCCCGCTCGCTAAAAACGGCTACGGACGCTACTTGCAGCGCCTGCTGAAAGAGGAGAGTCATCTGTGAAAGTTATCCCTACCCCGATTGCCGACGTGTTCATCATCGAGCCCAAGGTGTTCGGCGATGAGCGCGGCTTCTTTTTTGAAAGCTTTAACCGCCGCCAATTCGCTGAGCTTACCGGACGCGATGTCGATTTCGTGCAGGACAATCACTCGCGCTCCGTGAAAAACGTGCTGCGCGGCCTGCATTACCAAATCCAGCAACCCCAGGGCAAGTTGGTGCGCGTGGTGCAGGGTGCGGCACTCGATGTGGCGGTGGACATCAGGAAAGGCTCATCGACTTTTGGGCATCATGTTGCCGTGGAGCTGTCCGCTGAAAACAAGCGCATGCTGTGGATACCCGAGGGCTTTGCTCACGGCTTCCTGGTGCTTTCCGACACGGCCGAGTTCCTTTATAAGACCACAGACTATTGGCGTCCAGAGTATGAGCGCAGTATCTGCTGGAATGACCCGACGCTGGCTATAAACTGGCCATTGCAAACGGCGCCAATATTATCTGCAAAGGATGCGCAGGGAATGAGTTTGCAACAAGCGGAATTGTTTGAATAATGTCGCCGGTGGTCATTTGCGCAGATGACGCTGGTTTTTGAGTCTTGCTGTCACAAGCTCAATGACGGCTCAGAATTCATTAGATGATCAAGTATAAGGCCCTGAAATATTTCATTGAATTGGGAACTTGTCTGTAAAGTCGATCGCACAACAAAGCGACCATGAGTTACACGCATAATGAATCCATAGCAAACACCAAAGCTAGGGAATCGCCAACATTTCCGCTTCCAGCGCGAACAGAAAGCGTGCAGCTGCCGATTTTCATTTCAGAAAGTCTTGTCCTGCTCTTCAATTATGTTGAGAATACCGGCATATTTTTGAGAGAGAAGCCCCTCCATAACGCCATGAACCAAAAACAACGCCTGGAAATTTTCGATCGGCTGGCTACCGCTATACCTGATCCGACTACAGAACTGAACTACAGCAGCGCGTTTGAATTATTAATTGCGGTCGTTTTATCGGCACAGGCGACCGATAAAGGCGTCAATAAAGCCACAGCCAAATTATTTTCCGTTGCCAACACGCCTAGCGACATTTTGGCGCTGGGTGAGGCAGGGTTGAAAGAACACATCAAGACCATCGGACTATTTAATAGCAAAGCCGCCCATATCATCACGCTTTGCCAGCAGTTGCTTGATAAACATAACGGACAGGTGCCGCAAACGCGGGAAGAACTGGAGGGGCTGGCAGGCGTCGGCAGAAAAACCGCCAATGTCATACTGAATACCGCTTTTGGGCAGCATACCATTGCGGTGGATACGCATATCTTCCGGGTTGCCAATCGTACCGGCCTTGCGCCCGGAAAAAATGTGCGGGAGGTGGAGCGGAAATTGGAAAAATGTGTGCCTAAAAAACATATAAAGGATGCGCATCATTTGCTGATCCTGCATGGCCGCTACACCTGCATTGCCAGAAAGCCGCGTTGCTCAAGTTGTGTCATTGAAGATTTGTGCGAGTATCAGTTTAAAACCGGCTACCAGGATGAGGGTACTGAAAGGAAAGCCAAGCCGTTAAGCTAACGGAATTTATGGAAGATAAGGAATTCATTCTTTATTTAGTTGATTTTGATATGATGAGTGCATTCGATGCGTTTTACGTATCGATTCATCTCCCGGGTTAACAGCCGGGAACGAATTGAAGCTGAATATTTTTGATCTCAACACACTGGAGTTAACATGAAAAAAATTAATAAATCACCTCTAGCTGCTGCAATGGGTGCTGCCGTTCTGTCCACTTTTGCTGCAACTGCGGTTAATGCCGAAGCTAATCCGTTCGGTATGACTGAATTATCAAGTGGCTACATGCAAGTTGCAGAAGCTGATAAGGCTGGCGAAATGGCATGCGGCGCGGCAATGGGTGGCATGCAAAAACCTAAGGCGGCGGAAGGCGCATGTGCAGGCAACAAATCTGCGCCAGCTAAAGCGGCTGAAGGCAAATGCGGCGAAAGCAAATGCGGTGCAATGATGCAAGACGGCAAAATGAAACCCGGCATGGAAATGGCTTGCGGCGCGATGATGAAGGGCAAGGAAGGCGCATGCGGCAATATGAATATGCCTAAGGACTCAGGCAACACACCTAAAGACGCAACCGGCAAATAAGTCCAAGCGTGCTAGTACAGGGAGGGCATGGTTAATCTCATGCCCTCCAGTTCCTCTCAAGTCACAGCAAGGTGTTCTTATGGACACAACCCAAAATCTCGTTCACGGCGCCGGCTTAGGCTTGCGGCGGTCATTTCTAAATCAGATCGTTGAATCTCCTCCCGAAGAAGTCGGCTTTTATGAAGTCGCGCCGGAAAACTGGATCACCATCGGCGGAAAATTCGGAAAGCAGTTTCGCGCAATGACCGAGCGTTTCGATTTTGTCTGCCACGGTTTATCGCTGTCGATCGGCAGTACCGATCCGCTCGATGAAAAATTTGTCCGTGAAGTCAAGCAGTTCATGGCCGAGCATCAGATCAAATTCTACAGTGAACATTTAAGTTATTGCAGCAAAGGCGGGCATTTGTACGACCTGATGCCGATCCCGTTTACTTCGGAAGCGGTGACCCATGTTGCCAAGCGGATCAAGCGCGTTCAGGATATTCTGGAGCAAAAGATCGCCATCGAAAACGTGTCTTATTATGCCGCTCCCGGTCAGGAAATGGCGGAAATCGATTTTTTCAACGCCGTTATCGAAGAAGCGGACTGCGATGTGCTGATCGACATCAATAACATCTACGTAAACAGCATTAATCACGGTTACGATGCCGAAGCATTCTTGAAAGCCATGCCTGCGCACCGCATCGCTTATGCACATATTGCAGGGCATTATGTCGAGGCTGAGGATTTTCTGGTCGACACCCACGGCGCCGAGGTGATCGATCCGGTCTGGAAACTGTTGGGCAAAGCTTATGAGCTTTTTGGCGTGTTTCCGACGCTGCTGGAACGGGATTTCAATATCCCCTCGATGGATGAATTAATCAAGGAAGTGAACACCATCAGTGCGATACAGAAAGCCTGGGGAAACCAACATGCACAGCAGTCCGCTTGAGGCCCGCATGAGCGTCGATTTTAAAGTCAAGCAGCTTGAGTTTGCCGCGTATATCCGGGATCCTGAGAACAATGCGCCGCCTGCCGATGTCAATCCGCAACGGATGGCGATGTATCGCGAACTGTTTTTTAACAATATCGACAGCTTTTTGTCAATCAACTTTCCGGTGTTGCGGACGCTATTGAATGACCGGCAATGGTTTGAGCTGGGCCAGGATTTTTTTGCCAAGCATGTCAGCCAATCGCCGCATTTTTCGGAAATCCCGGAAGAGTTTCTGGATTATCTGCAAAACGAGCGGGACAGGTCGGCGGATTTCCCGTTTATGCTGGAGCTCGCGCATTACGAATGGGTGGAAATGGCCTTGTCGATCGCCAAGGAGGCCTCGCCAGCCAAGCAACAGAACCTGGATGATTTGCCTTGCAGACATGTCCGCTTGTCGCCTTTGGCTTGGCCGTTAGCCTATCAATACCCGGTCCATAAAATATCTCCCGATTTTTTACCTGAAACGGCACCGGAACTGGCTACCTTCCTGGTTGTTTATCGCGACCCGGAGGATGAGGTTAATTTTATAGAAATCACCCCGATCACTTACCGGTTGCTGCAAATAATTCAGGAACATGAAGGTGGGGTGCTGGCGGCTGATTGCCTGAAACAAGTTGCCGAAGAGTCGAAGCATCCCAATCCCGACCTGATTATTGCGGGCGGTTTGCAGATACTAAGAGAATTGGCGGAAAAGACAGTTATTGCGGTAGTGTAGACCGGAATACCCATGGGGCACAGGTAAGCCGTTTTGAGCGATAGAGGGAACCGGCCTGCTGTCCTATATCTGGTAAGAACGTTGCGAGTCAGACCTTCCAGGTTTTTACTGGAGCCGCTCCCGGCGGCTTCAGCACTTCTGACCTCCATGGATGGAGGAAATGCCGAAGACTGCCGGGAGCAGTTTCGGCCGCCATCCATGGCAGTCGTAAAACCTGAAAGGTCTTCTATCGGCATGTTTTTCGCCTAACGCAGAAAACGATTATTACGTGTTGGTGAGTGAGGGTAGACAATCACCACGAAGAAAAGCCAACAAAGTTCAACTTCGCGTTCCTCGCGGTGAATTGTTTTCAAGTCAATTATTCAGTCTGTGGCGCTCTGGAAAAATCCGGTCCTTTAGGGTGAGCATTCTGTTGCAGGCAGTGATAAGCAGCATTTTCATATTTAATCACTAAAGACTGGGCATTTTTATGCTCGCCGATAAACAGTTGAGCTTCGTCGGCAGTCAGATCTTTCATTAAATATTTGGCGATGCACATGCAAGGCGTCGCGTAGCGGTTCTTGTCGAACTCTTTATTAGTTGAATTCTTCAATTCCCGTTGTACGCACTGGTCGGCAAAATCATGCTCAAACTTGTGTTTTTGTATATCGGTTACAGCGGTATCGTGAGAATGGTCAAATGGGTTATGCACGGCGGCGGGCGCTGCCGGTTTCGCCGCTGCGATTTTTTCTTCATCATCCGAGCAGCCGGTAACTGATAATACAATAATCGCGCTAGTCAGCGCGGCAAAAAAGAAGTTCTTGGTAAATGTGGGCGTTTTCATAAGTTTAAATCATAAATAGTTATTGAAATTTATTGAACTTTATCATTTTATTAAGCCTCGTTCTACTCATCTTCGCCGATCTTAACAACATGCTTACAAATAGCGCTACTTGTTGCCGGTGTGTTTTCGTTATCATGGGCTTTTCATTGCTGACTTCCACTCATGTCTTTTATCAAAAATCTCGAACCCGAATTTGCAGCGCTGCCTGATCATTTAAGATCTACGGTAACCGATTCGCTGGCGAAATGGGGTGAACGGCTAACGGAGCTTAATCTCAATATCAGCCGAACGCCGGAGTTTACTGCATCCATCGCCAAGGTCTGGTGTTCCAGTCTGTTTGTTGCCGAAAGCTGCACCCGCAAGCCCGAGTTGCTGGTCGATCTGGTCAATTCCGGCGATTTATCGTCGGCTTATCATCAAAACAGTTATGTTGAAAAGCTGGCGCATGCGCCGGTTGAGACGCAGGCTGAGTTAATGACGAAATTGCGCGATTTTCGGCGCAGGGAGATGGTCAGGATAGCTTGGCGGGATTTGGCCGGGTGGGCCGAATTGTCGGAGACGCTGTCTGAGTTATCGCATCTGGCCGATGCCTGCATTCAATACGCGCTGCATTTTCTCTATCAGGAAGCCTGCGAACTGCGCGGTACGCCGCTATTGTCCGACGGCAGCCCGCAGCAGATCGTGGTGCTGGGCATGGGCAAACTGGGCGCTTACGAATTGAATTATTCTTCCGATATTGACCTGATTTTTGCCTACGCCGAAGACGGCGTGTTGCCGGACAGGAAGGAAACGAGCTATGGCGAGTTTTTCACCAGGCTGTGTCGCAATCTGGTCAAGGTTCTGGACGAGATCACCGTGGACGGCTTTGTGTTTCGCACCGACATACGCTTAAGGCCATACGGCGACAGCGGCCCGATCATCATGACCTTTGACGGCATGGAAAACTACTACCAGACCCAGGCCCGGGAATGGGAGCGATATGCGATGATCAAGGTGCGCCAGGTCGCTGGCGACTTTAAAGTCGGAGCAGAGCTGATGGCGATGTTCAGGCCTTTTGTGTACCGGCGCTATCTCGATTATGGTGCGTTTGAGGAATTGCGTTCGCTAAAAGCCCAGATAACCCAGGAGCTGCGACGCAAAGACCGCATGGAAAATATCAAGCTGGGACCCGGCGGCATACGCGAAATCGAATTTATCGGCCAGGCGTTTCAATTGATCCGCGGTGGCAACGACAAAGCCTTGCAAACCCGGCCCATTCTGGATGTTCTGCAATTGCTCGGCGAACGGGAATTATTGTCGCAAAATGACGCCGACCAGCTTAAGCAGTCATATTGCTTTTTACGTCGGGTAGAAAACCATATCCAGCAATACCAGGACCGGCAGACCCACGATTTGCCGACAGACCCGATGGCGCAGCAAGTTTTGGCCTATTCGCTGGATTATCCGGACTGGGACAGCTTTAAACAGCATCTGGATGAGGTAAGAAAACAGGTGCATGGAATCTTCGATCAGGTCTTTTCGCTGTCAAAGCAGGACAGCGAAAACCAGGATAGCCATAAGATTTGGGCATGCGTGGCGGATGAAACGGAGTTGACGGAGTATCTAAAAGAATACGGTATTCAAGACGCCGCCGCCATGCTCGCCGCGATAAGAGACTTTAAGCATTCGCTTGCGGTTAAAAGGCTGACAGCCAAAGGCGCAGGCGTGCTGGACCGGCTGATGCCCCAATTGATAGAAGCCATGCGGCAGGTCAACAATCCGGATGAAACCTTGGCGCGGATACTCGGTTTGTTTGAGACGGTAGTCGGCCGAAACGTGTATTTATCGTTATTGGCTGAAAATCCCGGCGCCTTGGCCCAATTGATCAGATTGTCGTCGGCCAGTCCGTGGATTTGCGATTATCTGGCGCAATATCCGGTGTTGTTCGATGAATTGCTGGATACCCGTTCCCTTTATGAGCCGCTCAAAAAAGCCGACCTTGATGAACAACTCAAGGTTTTGCTGGCTCAAATTGAGGTGCAGGATCTTGAGCAATTAATGGTGGTATTGCGCCAGTTCAAGCAATTGAATGTGTTGCGAGTGGCTGCCGCCGATATTATGGATGTCATTCCGCTGATGGTGGTCAGCGATTACTTGACCTATATCGCGGAAAGCATCGTCAGCCATGTTGTCGAGCGTGCGTGGCTGATGCTGACGGATAAGCATGGCTTGCCGCCCGATACCGATAACAATGCGATCAACTTTGCAGTCATCGGCTTTGGCAAACTGGGCGGTATCGAGCTGGGTTACGGCTCCGACCTGGATCTGGTGTTTTTGTACGATTGCAAAGACGGCAATGCGATGACGAACGGCGACAAGCCGATTTCCTGCTCGCAGTTTTACGGCCGCTTGGGGTTGAAAATCCGGCATATTCTCGATACCAAGTTGTTGTCCGGCGTCCTCTACGAAGTCGATATGCGCTTGCGCCCCAATGGCGACTCCGGCTTGCTGGTTACTCATATTAACGCTTATGAGGATTACCTGAAAAACCAGGCCTGGACCTGGGAATTGCAGGCGCTGGTCCGGGGCCGGTTTATCGCCGGCGATTCGCAATTGAAAGTACAGTATGAAGCCATACGAAGCCGAATTTTGAGCCTGCCACGGGATACTGAAAGCTTGAAAAACGAAGTCCGCGAGATGCGCGAAAAAATGCGCGAGGCCTTGGCCACCAAAGATAAAGACAAGTTTGACCTAAAACAAAGCAAAGGCGGTATTGCGGATATTGAGTTTATAGTACAATTTGGCGTTTTAGACCAGGCGGCTAAAAATGTAGCGCTGACGACTTACACCGATAATGTCAGGCTGCTTGAAGGCTTGCAGCAGCAGAGATTTATTTCCAAAGCCGATGAGCAAATACTTAAAAACGCTTACTGCGCCTACCGGGATTTCGGGCATAAGCTGGTTTTACAAGGGGACAAGGCGGTTATAGCCGAGGCCGATGTCGCCAAAATGAGCACTCAAGTCGAGCGGATTTGGCATGAGTATATGGAATAGATATTGTCCACGAAAAGCACGAAAGGCACGAAAAAAAGGTATAGAAAAGGACTGGGATTTTCTTGATGCTTTTCTATAGCGGCATGCCGGAAACACCGGTTCTCGCTACTGATCGAATCGGTGTTTCCGGCCTACAAGGCTTTGAGCAATAGTTGCACGAATTGCGTCATAAATATTTTTCGCGCTTTTCGTGTCGCCTAAAGGCGACTACTTTTGGCTTTCATGGACAGCGATGTTATATCAATAAATAGTTACTAAATTAATGTTGGAGAATAAACGATGACGATGGACGATAGAGACGGCGTTATTTGGCTGGACGGGCAATGGGTTGAGTGGCGTGAAGCTAAAGTCCATGTGTTGACACATACCTTGCACTACGGCTTGGGCGTGTTTGAAGGCATCAGGGCTTATCACGCAGAAAAAGGCACGGCGATTTTTAAGATGCAGGATCATACCGATCGCCTGTTCCGTTCGGCGCATATCATGAACATGAAAATGCCGTATGGCAAAGACGAGATCAATCAAGTTCAGCGCGATGCGGTTGCCAAAAACAATTTGGACAGCGCTTATATCCGCAGCATGTGCTTTTTGGGTTCCGAAGGCATGGGTCTGAGAGCCGACAACCTGAAAGTGCATGTGATGGTTGCCGCTTGGTCATGGGGCGCCTATCTGGGCGCGGAAAGCATAGAGCACGGCATCCGCATCCGCACCTCGTCTTATACCCGCAACCACCACAACAGCACCATGTGCAAAGCCAAAGCCAACGGCAACTACATCAACTCCATCCTGGCGTTACAGGAAGCGCGCGCCAATGGCTACGATGAAGCGTTGATGCTGGATCATGAAGGCTTCGCGGCGGAAGGCAGCGCCGAAAACCTGTTCATCGTGCGCAACGGCAGAATTTACACGCCGGAAACCACTTCGGCATTGGAAGGCATTACCCGCGATACGGTCATGACCATTGCCAGAGAGCAAGGTTATGAAGTGATTGAAAAGCGCATCACCCGCGATGAGATTTACGTTGCCGATGAAGCGTTCTTTACCGGCTCTGCGGCTGAAGTGACACCGATCAGGGAGCTGGATAACCGCGAGATTGGCTCTGGCAGCCGTGGCCCGGTCACCGAGCAGTTGCAGTCGCTGTATTTCGATTACGTGCATGGCCGCAGAGACGATCACGCCGATTGGCTGACTTACGTCGCGTAAACGTTATGTAGGGTACGCATCGCGTACCTTTGTTGAACTTGGGTGATGCTGGGAAAATGGTACGCGATGCGTACCCTACTTCGTGGTTTATAAATATATAGTCAGATAAGGTCTTGAAAAGATATCACAAGATTCTAGTTGTCGGCCCTTCCTGGGTCGGCGATATGGTGATGGCGCAAAGCCTGTTTATCACCCTGAAAAACACCCGCCCGGATTGCCAAATTGACGTGCTGGCTCCGGCATGGACATTGTCGCTGCTGGAAAGAATGCCGGAAGTGAACAAAGCTATCGTCATGCCGCTGCCGCGCGGCAAGTTTGGCCTGATGGAGCGCATCAGGCTGGGTCTGAGCCTGCGTTCGGAAAACTATGATCAAGCTATCCTGCTGCCGAATTCCTGGAAATCGGCAATCCCTTCGTTCTTTGCTAATATTCCTGTTCGTACCGGTTACATCGGTGAATGCCGCTGGGGTTTGCTGAACGATGCCAGAAAGCTGGATAAAAACCGGCTGACCATGACTGTGCAGCGTTTCGTCGCATTGGGCCTGCCTGTTGATGCGCCCATGCCGATTGAATGCCCAAAGCCTGCGCTAACGATCAGCAACGATAAGCAACAGCGGGTCATCGAAAAATTCAAGCTGGCGCCGTCAGCCGCCGCATCTGCTCCCGGAAGTCCTGCGGCATACACACCGATAAAAATACTAGCCTTATGCCCCGGCGCCGAATATGGCCCGGCAAAGCGCTGGCCGATCGAGTATTACGCCGAAGTAGCAAAGCATAAACTCGATCAAGGCTGGCAGGTCTGGCTGTTCGGTTCCGAAAAGGACAAAACCGACTCCGAGCAAATCAACAAAGCAACTTTGGGGCTCTGCACCGATTTTACCGGCAGAACTTCTCTAGCCGAGGCGGTGGATTTAATGTCGCTGGCGAATACCGTGGTCAGCAACGACTCGGGCCTGATGCATGTCGCCGCCGCGTTGGACAAAAAAATCATCGCCATTTACGGCTCGTCGGATCCGGGCTTTACGCCGCCTTTGAATGACAAGGCCGAGATTATTTCATTGAACCTTGAATGCGCGCCCTGTTTCAAGCGCGACTGCCCACTAGGCCATAGCCACTGCCTGACCGGAATCACGCCGGAGCGGGTGCTTGAATCTATAACGCTCACCCAATCAGGGCGTAAGTGAAAATCGCCATTGTAAAGCTCTCGGCCCTGGGGGACATCGTGCATGCGATGGTCGCCCTGCAGTTCATCAAGGCGCATTCCCCGGAAATTCAGATTGACTGGATCGTCGAAGAACGGTTCGCCGGGCTTTTAAAAAACAATCCGGATATCGATAACATTCTGACGGTTAACCTGAAAGCCTTAAAAACCGACAAGGCGGGTATTTTTTCGCAGTTTAAAAAGATACGCAGCTATGCAGTCAACAACTACGACATGATCATTGATGCTCAAGGATTGATTAAATCGGCAGCCATCGCCAAATTGGTATTGCCAGGGATGGTGTGCATGCCGCAGGTCGGCCAGGAACTGGCGCAGCGCGGAACACGCATCGCCGGATTCGATGCCGGCTCAGTCAGGGAAAAGGCCGCGTCATGGTTTTATGACGTCAAAGTGGCCTGCGCTTACGACGTCAATACCATCGACAGAAACGCGCTGATACTATCCAGCCCTCTAGGGTTCGACATCAGCACAGAGCAAATCCTTAACAAAAAACCGTTCCTGTTTTTCAACAACGAAGACCCGCAAATATACGATCTCCTATCAAAAGACCGGAGCAATATCGTGCTGGTGATCGGCTCGACTTGGGATAGCCGCAACTATCCGGCCGCCAAGTATGTAAAAATAGCCGAGGCCTTGCAGCAAAACTGTCTGGTCACCTGGGGCAATGGGCAGGAAAAAACCACGGCGGAATGGATGGCGTCGCAATCCGACCTGATCAAAGTCACGCCCAAGATGGATTTGAACAGCCTGAAAGCGCTGATCGCCAAGGCCGATTTACTGATCGGCAACGATACCGGGCCGACGCACATGGCTTGGGGGTTAAACAGGCCGTCAATCACCATCTTCGGCCCGACGCCGGTCAGCCGGGTTTACCAAACCGACATCAACAAGGTGGTCAAGTCCGCGTCTATCGTCAATCCGTATAAACTCAACAAGCAGGATTATTCGATTAAGGATATCGATGAGCGTGAGATTATCGAACAGGCAAGATTTTTATTGTCATTGTGAAAAAAGAAGAGGTGGCTAAAGCTTTGCTGTTTCTATAATGACCTCAACAGGCCGCGATTAACCTTATTAACTGATGTTACGCACAGGATGTGCTTCTCCCGTTTGCCGCGCCGAGCACAGGACAAATCGGCAGGATAGCCGGTTTGCATGCGTAGCACCCACAGGGCGAGGCACAAGGATGTGCCGAGTGAACTAAGCGGCAACCGGATCGCCTTTTCTTTGGTTACTTTCTTTTCGACTGCAAGGATGCAGGAGGTAGAGCAATGCAGGAGCAATTGCCGAGGCGAAGCAAAAGAAAGTAACTCGCCCTCGGGTGCGAGAACCCGGTTCAAATAAACTGTCGCGTTAGCGACGCCTTAAATTTAAAGTCGACTGACTGCGTAACATCAGTTATTAATAATTGATTGGCCGGAAACACCGCCACGCGCTACGTTGCTAACAATAACCAGCTCCCGGTTTTGCCGGGAGAGGAAATTTAACTTGACCGCTATAAGAAGTTTTAAGAGCGTCTAACTCGATATTTTTCACTAGCTAGCAATAAGGCGCCAATTAATATAGCAATTGCGTTAGTTCCTGATGATGCATTAATTTCTGGAGCTCGTGCTACACCATTATTACCTGTTGTATCAGAGTCTCCTCCTGTGTTGGCGGTAGAGATATTATTAATGAAGGCCTCTACCGCGGATCGTTGGTCCGGGTATTTAAGAAAGTAAGCCGCACCACCGGCTGAAGCTAAAAAAATAGATAATATAAGTCCTATTAAATAATTTGACATACTGACTCCCCACCGTTTGTTGTATTTATTATCTGGATTGATATAAACCACACTAGATTATAAGAAAAAACAATTTATACCATTCGTTAAAGTACGTAGTTTTAGAAAACTCCAAATTAAATAACGGCTTGGCTAGCGCAGATGAGCGGAACTCAACGCTCAAAATTAGCATTTGTGAATATATGGGTTATTCCCTATTTGGAGTAGCGCTGTAAGGCAGATTATTTCTAGACATTAATGAACGTGAAGTTATTGAACAGACAAAGTTGTTATTGTCACTATGAAAACAAGCAACGTTTGTGTCACACCAAGCCGGGCAATTTTGATCTTTACGAAATCGCGAGCAGTAGTGCAGCCACTGTTCCATAGCCAGACATCGGGCAAACCGGATTAAACCTGTTGCGCGTTCCCCTGATTACGACATTTAATTTTGCAGGATGACCGCGAGCCATCCTGATTTTAAGGAATAGCATGACTGATATTTATCAGCTAAAAAAAATCATTTTGATCGACAGCTTCTGGGCTGGAAAAACCGTTTTACTGAAGCTGGACGGACATACCAACCTCAGCGGCACCAACGGCGCCGGCAAAACCACGTTTTTGCGGTTGATGCAGCTGTTCTGGGGCGAACGGCCCAGCAACATCGTCGGCGGCAGCGGCAGCAAAAAAGGCTTTCTGGATTATTACCTGCCGCGCGCCAGCAGTTATCTGGTTTACGAATACCAGCGTCCCCACGGACAGATTTGCCATGTGATGGTGCAAAGCGACGGCCGCGCCGCCAAATACAAGTTCATCGATGCGCCGTACCGGCAGGATTTTTACATCAACGAAAACGGCTACCCGCGCGACAGCCAGAGCATAGAGCGGCTTTACCGCAGCACGGCGGAAGTCTCCAAATTCGTTGCGGTCGATGACTATTGCAGCATCATCCAATGCCATCAACTGAGCGGCGGCAAGAAAGACCTGCGCCTGTTGCAAAACCGTTATGCGATGGCCAGGACGCCGATCAACCACATCGAAAAAGTCATCGGTTCGGTGATCGAAAAAATCGGCGATTTCGACGTCATCAAGCAAATGCTGATCGATATTTCCCGCGGCAAACTCAGCCAGGCCTTCCTGCAAAACGAAGACGAACAACAACCCTTTCAGTTGAACAAGCAGCACATCGACGCCTGGCTGGCCGATTTGAACGCGGCAAGGGAAATCGAGGCCAAGCGCGCCGATTTCGACCGCTTGCTGCAAACCATAGCGGAACTAAAGCAAACCCTGAAGTCTTTGTCCCACCTGCATTTTTTGGCGCAAGGTCAATACAAAAGTTGCCAACAGGAAACGCAAGCACTGGAAAACAGCCTCAAAGAGTTAAGCCGGCAGCGCGAGCAATTGCAGCAAGCCAACAAGCAACAGTTGGAGCCCAAAGAAGATGCGCTGAACGAAGCCAAGAGCCGCCTGAAAGAATTAAGCTATCAGATCGAAGCGCTGGAAGCGAAAAAACTGGACTTTGAAGAACAAGGCGCCGAAAGCTTTGCGATCAAAGCCGCCAAGGCGGAGCAATACGCTAAAGCGCAGCAGGATATTCAAGCCGAGCTGGATGCGCTGGAACACAAAACCCAGGAAATCAAACGCTTTTACGAAAAACAATTAAGTGAATTGCAGCACCGGCACGAAAAACAAATCCAACTCTATCAACAGCAATGCTCCGACTCGCAACTGCGGCAAAGCCAACACTTACGGGAAGCGGATGCCGAATTCCAGCAGCGCAAGGACCGCTTGTTTCAGGATAAAGAAGCACGCCTGCATCCTGTAAAAGAACAGCGCGGGCAATTTTCGACCGAGTTTCAAGTCAAACAAAATCAACAGAAAAATCCGCCGGTTCCGGCCGCGTTGATCGAACAACAGCAGAAAAACCGGGACGCTTTGGAAGCCGCCGGCAAATCCTCCAAACAGGCTTATCAAGTCCAGGCCAAAGCGCAAAGCGATTACCAACAGACCTTGAGCCATTTCCAGCAAACCGAACAGGAACTTAAGGACAAAAAAATCGAACTGAAGCGCAGCCAAGAGCGCCATGTCGATTGCCAAAAACGCCTGCGTCCGGAACCCGGTTCGCTGCAATATTTCCTGGAACAGGAAGCCGACGGCTGGCAGCAGAACATAGGCCGGGTCATCGCGCCGGAACTGCTGGACCATACCGGCCTGAATCCGCACTGGAGCGACCAGCCAGGCAACGATTTTTACGGTCTTGACATCAACCTGGAGGCTTTAGCCGATCACAGTTATTTGACTGCCGACAAGGCGCAGCTGGAACAACAGGAAAAAGCCCTGTTCGAGCAGGTAACTAAACTCAGCAAAGAATGCGAAGGGCTGGAAGCCGGCTTGCAGGCCGTCAATAAGTTGCGCGAGCAAGCCAAGTCGGCATTGGACTCGGCTCAACAACGCGTGAAGCAGGCCGAGAATCAGGAGGATGCGTTACGTAGCGAGGCTGGCGCGCTGGCCGACCAGATCAAGGCTGAAACCGAAAAAGCCAGACAGCAACTGGAACAGGAAATCAACCGATTATCCGCCGATATCAAAGCCTGCGACCAAGCCCTGGCCGGCATCGAAACCGAACACCAGCAGGCGTTACAGGCTTTGCAAGACGAACATCTGGCGCGTAAAGGCATCATCGAATCCGACTGCAAAAACCTGTTGGCAACGATAGCCGAGCAAACTGAAACCGACACCGGGCAATTCAGGCAGGAACAACGGCGCATCGAGCAACAACTGAAAAGCGATTTAAAAGCCGGCGGCAGCGACGATACCGTCATTAAACTGACCGCAAAACTCAAGGAAACCGCACAGCTGGAACGCGAAGCGCGGGGCTTTCAACGCAAAGCCGAAGATTACCAGGACTGGCTGAAAAATCGCTGGCAACAACATCCTGAACACTGCCGGCAACGCGACGATTGCCAGCGTCGAATTCAGCAATTGCAAGACGAAATCGACCGCTTGAAGCAGGATTTTCAACGGCGACGGGCGCAGTTGAATCAACAAATTAACGCCCAGGAAGAGCAACTGAAGAAAAACAACAGTTTATTGGCGCAACTGGAACAATGCACCGATCAATTGCGGAATTGCCCGCCGGTCTGCGCGGAAGACCAACCCGAATACGCGCCCGGTACGCTGCCGCGCCTGACGCAGGACACCCTGAAGGCGCGCAAGCGTCAGGAACGCGACATTCAAAGCGGCAAGCAGGCCCTGGCTCAGTTCTTTAACAAGCACCAACGCAGCCAATTGGCCGAAGCCTGGTCGCAGGCCCAGAACGCCTCGCCTCATCACAGCGAATTTTTCCAGGCCGAAGCGCTGGAAATCGAGCAACCCTTAATCAACGTGTTGCAGATGGTTGGCCATGTCAAACAGGCCACGGTCCAACAAATCGAATTGCACGCTTTCAGCGTCAACAATTTTTATCAACATTTGCATAACTTCGACCGCGCGATCAAAAGTACCGGCGCGGAGTTGTCCAAGTACGTCAGCGAGGAACGCTATTTCGTTGCACTCGGCGAGATCACCGTCAATATCCGCTCGAAGATGAGCGACCTGGAATATTGGCAGGCTTTGAAAAAGTTCGGCGACCACTACGGCCAGTACCGCGATAACGCCGAGTTGGGCGGCCAAGAGGATATCCCCGATGCGCTGGTGCAAGCCATGGGCGAACTGACTGCGCTGCTGCCGGCCACCGGCGTCAAGATCAAGCATTTGGCGTTGTTCGATATCGAATTCAGCATCTTCGAAAACGGCCAGCTCAAGCATGCCCGCAACGCCAGGGAATTGAAGGACGTCAGTTCGACAGGATTGTCCTATCTGGCCTTGATCACGTTCTTTACCGGCGTAACGTCGATGCTACGCAAGCAAAACCAGACTGTAGTTTGCTGGCCGATTGACGAATTGGGCGATCTGGCCCCGGAAAACATCGAAGCCATGATGAATCTGCTGGCCAAGAAGAAAATCCACATTTTGTCGGCGACACCAACCGCCGACCGCCATGTGCTGGGCCTGTTCAAACGCCGCTATCTGATAAACCAGCAAAAGCTGCACGAAGTTGAACTGCCGCAAAGCAAGCTGGATCAACTGTTGAACGCATTACCCAAGGAGGCCGCCCATGTTTAAGCACGTTGCCGAAGCCCTGCTCAGCGGCCATTTCATTTGTCCGACCGCTTACCCCGACGCTTTCGAGTATTTGTCGCAGCCGGCCAATGCGGACAAGATCAACGCATTTTTGCAGCCCTTGGAGCGGGAATTACTGAATCTGGACGGCGAACTGTTTTACGCCGCCTACACCGTGGTCGACGACAGTAACCGCGCGGCGATCAGGGACGCTTTTTCCGAAACCCGTTCGCAATTGCGGCCGGTGGTCGAATGGATGGATATGGTCATGACCGCGCTGGGCCAGGATATGCCGATCCGGGCCCGCGACGAAATCCGCTTGCACCAGTTGTTGCAAGTCATCGAGCACGAGCCGTCGCTGTCGGAACAACTGAACCGGCTGACCCAGTTGACACTGTTCAAGACCAGCAAAACCACCATTTCCGAGCAGTTGTCCTGGGTGTTGCAAAAACTGGAACAATCGGGCTACCTGGCGCGGCCCAATGCGCAGGCTTCGGTTTATATCGCCACCGGCAAGATCAATTATCTGCATAGGATCATCGCCTTCTTGAACGACGCCGAAAACCTGGAACTGGACCAACATACGGCCGGCGGCGAAGACGGCGAACAGCAGGAACTGTTTTTATGAGCTTCGACCACGAGCAAATCGCAGGATTAATCCGCAAGCTGGCCGGCGCCGATCAACTGTTGGCGCAAACTTATATCAACGGCACGGTGTTTGCCGACGACGACAACCGCGGCGCGATCGACAGCCTGAAGAAATCCGGCATTTTGCGCAGCGCCGACACCAGCGACGAATACCGCCTGACCGGCGATCTCAAGCGCCTGATCGACCGCCTGCTGCTACGCAACCAGCGTTACCAGCAAAACATCAATATGGCCAAGATGATCGTCAGCGTCGAGGAGGACATTGAAGACTACCGCCGGGCGTTGGAGCAGAACAATCAGGACGAGGCCCATCATCATCTGGAACAGATCGACGATACCCTGTACGAAGCGACCGAAGCGCTGGAGAACAGCCTGAGCGTGATGTTCGCGGCGATCACCAGCCAATTCGGCTTCGTCAGTTCGCTGAACAGCAAAATCCGGCAAAACCAGCGGGCGCTAACCTATGCGCAACAACTGGTGCAGGAACTGAACCAGGTCAGGATAACCGATTGTTACGACTGGTTGAGCTGGAGCGGCATTCCGCCGGAACTGAGCCGGAAAATCATCCGCTTCATCGATCAATACAAAAGCATCGTCGAACGGCTGACCGGCATCGTCGGGCGCATGAAAGAGTTGCTGTTTAAATTGAGGTTGCAGGAGCAAACCGCCAACCGCTGCCGGGCAATGGCCCAGTTTTTGCGGCAACACCCGGAATGGGAACCGCTGGACTGGAGCGAGGACGCCGGCGTTCCCGACCTGTTGCGTCGAGGCACAGGCCTGAAACTCCAGCCGGGCATCGACACAGCCAACCCTGTGTTGCAGGCCGATCTGGCCGCTATCGTCCAGGAACTGCGGCGCCAGTCCAAACCCGTCGCGCCGTTGGGACGGGACAGTGCCGCAGCGCCGCTGGACACTCAGATGCCCAGCCGGATCGAACACAATCAAGACTTGTACGACAGCCACATCGAAAACCTGCTTGCGCTTGCCCTTGAACAGCAAGGCCGCAAGGTTTCGGCGCTGTGTTATTGGAGCGAGCAAGGTTTGGAAATCAAAGCGGAGCTATGGCTGGACATAGTGTTCGCGCAATATTGCTGCCTGCCGCAACGTATGCGCCGCACGATTGCGTTGGACATGCAAGGCGAAAACCTGGAAGGCTTCGACGGCAACCAGGTTATAGAGGAAATCCTGTTGCAGCGGGTTGCATGACATGAACCGGCAGATTTATGACTGGATTAGAGAACTGGTCAGAGACAAGCCCGACCAAACCACCAGCCGCCGGATTAGCCTAATAGGGAGTCAAGTTCTGGCGCGTTACGGCTGCGGCTATATCAGCAACAACTGTTTGGTTTTCAACGCCGAGCACAAACGCCGCCTGCGCCAACGGGTAAAGGACGAAATGGGCCGGGACCCGTTCACGGAGCAACTTCCGGACGACCGGTTGGAAATGGCCAAATACCACGCCAACGAAAAACTGGCCGCCAAAACGGCCGGAAACGACCAACTGTTGTTGAACAGCGCGGACGGCATCGTCCGCGTCAATAACGCACAAATACAACTCTATCCCGAAAGCATAAAGACGGCCGGCCTGCTGTGCCTGAACTCCAGTATTAACACAGTCGAGCACCGGACTATCGTAGTCGTCGAAAACTTAGCCATCATGCCGTTGTGCCACACTTGGCAACTGCCATTGCCAGATCTACGCGCTCTATGGGTCTATCGCGGCGATCACAAGAGCGGCGCCAAGGCCGAGGCTTGCCGCGACTTTTTGCAGCGCTTCGGAAAAGATAAAACCGTCATTGTCTTCAGCGACATGGACCCCAAAGGGCTGGAAATAGCGCTGACTATGCCTCATGCCCAATATTGGCTAGGCCCGGAACCAAGCGCATGGGACGGCTGCTTTAAGAGCACTTATGCCAGTCGTAGCGGCTATGATATACAAAGCGATGCCATGGCTTCTCTCATGAAAAAATGCGATGCGGGGCTTTTGGCCGATCCGTTCAGCGACCTTGTGTTACGGATAAAAAAGGAACGTAGCTCTTACCGGCAAGAACATGGTTATGCGCATAATGTTGGCCTGTCGCTCTTTCCCATCAAGCAGGAGATTGCATTGTTAGGTTAAGACATCGCACTAATCTTACCGCGTCCCCTCATCAAGGGAACGTCGGGCAATCGAAAACGCTTGCCCGAACTCAAGGAGATTAGATAAAAATATCAACGACAAGATTGAGCAAGGTGAGCACCAGGCTGCCGATTAGCGCGGGCCAAAAACCTTGAACGCGTATACCCGGAGCCAGAGCCGCCACCAGCCACAGCATCAGCGCGTTGATTACCAGCAGAAACAGCCCCAGGCTGAGAACCGTAAGGGGCAATGTCAGAAAAACCATCACCGGCCGGACTACGGCATTTACGAAGCCGAGAACAAGCGCACCGATGATTGCCGCTCCCCAGCCTTCTACCTGAACGCCGCGGACGAAGTGGGCCACGATCAGTAATAAGCCTGCTGTCAGAATGAGATGTGCAAAGAACGATAACATATGGACCTCCAATCAGGTTTTAAGCTGCAAGGCGCAGGATGGATTCGGCTGCGACTGCCGAGCAAGCCATCTTTCATGATGGGCTGTTGCCAGCCAAGTAAATCAGGCATTTCAAAGGCCGGTTTCAGTTACAAGCCTTATGCCTGGACTAAAAAACCCGCCCGGCTTAAACCAGATACCGGCTCCAGCTTCCGTAGCGGTTTTCGATTTTGCCGCGAGGTATGCTCGACAGAATCAGCAGCACCCCAGCCAACATGCCGGACCAATCAGCAGCCGGGCTTCCGCCGTCGAGCATCCAGGGCGCGATCATCAGCGGAATGGCCAGCAATATATTGATAAAGCGAGCAGGGCGGGCGGATTCCGCCAACGCGGTAATCGCCACGGTAATGACCAGGGAGCCGATCAGGTGGTCGCTGTTGGCTTGCTCGCCCTGGGTAGCAAAAATCAGCCGGGTGCACATTAACCAGACCCCGATTGCCATGCTCAAAACCAACGACCACGGCACATTAACGCCGCCGCCGAACATGTCCTGGAGCACTGTCCAAGCCGGTCTTTCAAAATTATCGACCTCCATTTTGCGGCCGCCTTCCATGGTATCGCCGCGCAGGAAGGCCAGCAGCACCGATTTGCCTTTGCGGCGGCGTTCCGCCAGAAACTGGCCGGTGGCAACCAGTTCATCGACCGAATAAGGAATCTGGATGAGCATGGCGGCAGCGGCAAACAGGCACAGCGTGCACCAGGTTCCTATCAGGATGGGCTGGATGATGATAAAGAAGATGCTGACGATGCCCAGGGGCACAATCATCACGCCGAACAGGACCACCAGCCAGGGCATGGTGCGCCAGCGGTCGCGGCCGCCAATGATGCCGGTCAGTATCTCCAGCGCATAAGTCACCGCCCCGAGTCCGGCGTCGGGGACGGGCCATGCCTTGGAGATGTCAGAGGTGATGATGCGTGCGGTGCCGTCGCCGAAAAAAGGGTCCCAGGCATTGCCGATATGGCCCAATTGATAGGCGGCAAGATAGCGGGAGATGTAGAATCCGATGAAGGCCAGAAAGATGATCGGTATGCGCTGGGTCCACGACGACGGGCAGTAGTCCCAGCCGGGCGGGATGTCGGGGCCGGTCATGCGCGCCACCAAGCCGATGCCCGGCATGGGGCGCGCCAGCACGGCAAAGCCGATTACCAGCAAGCCCGCCAGCGTATCATTCAGGTAAGCCGAAGCGCTGGGCGTCCAGAATACCAATGGTGCAAACAATAGCCATAATCCTACCGCGGCGTTGGCGATACGGGCCCAAGCCATCCGTTGCGATAGCGACAGCGCCCCGAACAGAAGCACCAGGGCGCCGCTGACCAAGTCATTGATAATCATTGTCTGCTGTTGATAACCTAGAATGGCCGGGCTGGTTATCAGCCAAGTGCCCATGGCCATGTTCAGAAAATGCGCCCAAAGATTTTGCCGATGCTCATCGCGCAACGACCGGTTATAGGATTCGATAAAACGGTCGGCGGGCTCAGGCTGCGCGACCATGGTTTCGACCCACTCGGCAGGCCTGAGTTTATTGCGCTTATACCAGCTCATAGGGTCGGCTTTAAGCGCGTTGACGATCGGCGGCAGCGCGTCGCGTAGCGAATGTTTGGGCTCCCAGTCCAGCAGCTTTCGGGCGTTGGATATATCCAGCTCATAATGGTCATCAGCCAAATCAACCATAAACGGCTTGATAAAAGGTTTTTCGCCTTTGTCGATGGAATCCGGTATCACAATCTCCATCTGCTCTTGCAAATGCGCGCCGACTTTGGCGAACATTTTCGGCAGCGTTTCCGTATCCCACGTTTCGCCGTGGATCAGAAAGCCGATTTCATTTTGCAGGGCCTCATAGCCCATCGTCGACGGTTCGCCCAGCAGTAGCCGGGTTTCCGCAGGTAATTGCTTACGCTTTCGGACGGTGCGGGAAACAGCGTCAAGCAGATCGTCGATGTGAATAAACGCTTGGCCGTGAGAAATATCGCCGGCAAAAACGCGGCTGGTCAATTGGCGTTCGTAAATCCGTTGTATCTGATGCGCCAGTGTCGGCGGCTGGACATGATCCGTATATACGCCGGCGATGCGGAGCAGCGCATAGTGAATGGCGCCATGCTCGCTTTGGACGACCTGCTCCGTCTCCAGCTTTGACTGCGGATAGGCCCACTTGGGCTGTAACGGCCAATCCTCGTTGATCGGTACGCCGGGCTCGGAGGGGGCATGGACCAGCATGGTGCTGGCATAAATGAACTGTTCGACTTCGAAGTTTTGCAAGGCGTGCAACAGGCGGCGGGTGCCTTTGACATTGACTTCTTCATAGAGCGGATTGGGCTCGCCGGTGAAATCATAGTAGCCGGAAAAATGGATAACCGAGGCGATGCGCTTGCCGAACCGCTTTCGCAACTCGTCCATGGCCTTGTTGACCGACTGGTCCGAGGTTAAATCGCAAGGGATGCAGGAAACATGCTGCAAAGATTCGGATTTACTACCCACATTGGGGGCGCAATCTTTATCCAGGCCGATAATGTCATAATCTTGTACCAGCGCTTTGCTGAGTGAAAGTCCGAGAAAGCCGCCGATGCCGGTAATTATTATGATGTCTTTTGCTCCGCCGTCAGTTTTTTCTGATATCGGATCTTCCGTTGTTCGCAAAACGATGTTGTCTTTTTTCTTCATGATCGCTTTCTCCTCAACTGTTTGAACAGTCCCCAAGTTTTGGGTGACTTACCTATCCAGTGAACAGTCATTACCTTGCCGGAGCGTAATGACGCGAGAACTTTGTTTTGTACTCCCTTGGCAGTGGTTGTCAACTCTACTTGCCAACTGCGCGGCAATCACAATTAAGTCGGTGTCGGGGTAAGTACTTATTTATTGTGGAAGCGAGTCCGGTTGCTTTGCCTTTGTCGTAATGAGCTAAACCTTTCTTTATGATCCGAATTAGAGAAGATAAAATCCATGGTTTTATAGAAATACCAGCCGTGTTAGTGTATTGGGTGCAATAAGGACAGGCCACGATTTTCTGGTATCGACTGCGCGAGCTTAAGCTTGCTTTAATTATCAAGCTATATAAATAGTATCTGACATCAACGATCGGGCATATTCTTATGGTGGCAACAAGATAGGTCCAACCTACAAGCACAAAGTTTTAGTCCTCAAGAAAATCACTTTGAATTAAAAATATTTGAAATTTTAATCAAATTCAGCTAAATAACAGGCTCATTTGATAGGTAATAACGCCTATTGATTGGTCACGCCTAACCCTCTATTCTTTAAAACACTAACACAACAGCTACGGGCTTCTCCAGGATAATGGCATATGAATCGCTGCTAACTGTTTTGCAAGATAAACAGAAACTTTCCGCCACAGAGTTAAAAAAAGTTGAGCGCATGCAAAAAACATCGGTATCGGAAAGCGTGCCGCAGTTACTTGTTAAGCTTGGCTTGTGTTCGGAGCTTGATGTGGCCGATGCTTTTGTCGAATCAGGCCTGTTCGAAAAAGTGACGCCGGATCAATATCCGCTGGAAATGCAACTGCCGGAAACCGTGCCGTTGCGCTTTTTAAAAAATTATCATGTTATTGGTTTGCATAACAATAATGACATAACCGTCGCTCTGATGGATCCGGAAGACCGGTTTGTCATTGATGCGTTAAAACTGGCGACCGGAAAGAACATCATTCCTAAAGTCGGGCTGCTTTCGGAGATTGATGCCGCGCTGGAAGTGCAGTATGGCGAAAGCCACGCACAAACGGACAAGCTGGCCGACGATCTGAGCGTCGACGATCTGCGCGAAGAAGACCTGGAGCATTTGAAAGACCTGGCCAGTGAAGCGCCGGTGATCAAAATGGTCAACTTGATCATGCAGCGGGCGATTGAAACCCGGGCCTCGGATATTCACATTGAGCCTTTTGAGCAATCCCTGAAAGTCAGGTTGCGGGTCGACGGCGTATTGAAGGATATTGATGCGCCCTCGGTTAAATCCACCGCGGCGGTGATTTCGCGTATCAAGATCATGGCCAAGTTGAACATCGCCGAGCGCCGTTTGCCGCAGGATGGCCGTATCAAAGTGCAAATGCTGGGCAAAGAGCTGGATTTGCGGGTTTCCACGATACCGACAATGTACGGCGAAAGCGTGGTGATCCGTTTGCTGGACAAGGAAACCACGGTACTGGACTTTGCCGCGCTGGGCTTTTCCGGCAAGCATCTACAGCAGTTTATTGATGTGCTGTCTCAGCCGCACGGCATCATCCTGATCACCGGTCCGACTGGAAGCGGAAAATCGACCACGATGTATGCCGCGTTAAAGCAGCTCAATACGTCCGAGCGGAAAATCATCACCGTTGAAGATCCGGTGGAATACCAGATGGAAGGGGTCAACCAGATTCAGGCAAAGCCGCAAATAGGACTGACCTTTGCCTCGGCGTTGCGCTCTATCGTGCGGCAAGATCCCGACGTGATTATGATCGGTGAGATGCGCGATCTGGAAACCGCAAGAATCGCCGTGCAATCGGCGTTAACCGGGCATTTGGTGCTATCGACGCTGCATACTAACGATGCGGCCGGCGGTGTCACCCGGTTGCTGGATATGGGCCTTGAAGAATATCTGCTCACCTCCACCGTCAACGGCATATTGGCGCAACGTCTGGTAAGAAAACTGTGTCCTGAATGCAAGCAACCTTATACGCCGCCCTCGGATATCATTGAAGGCATGAGGCTGAAGCAGTTTGCTTCGGGTATCGCCAGGGATGGTGTATATGCCGAAAACCTGTCGGGAACAGGTTCGGCAATCGCCAAAGAAGGTGCGAGTGTTGCAAGCCAGCCGGGAACTGGCGCAGAAGCCGATATTGTCTTATACAAACCGGTCGGCTGCATGTCTTGCGGGGGCTTGGGCTATCGTGGCCGATTGGCGATTATTGAGTTTTTGCAAATGACTGATCCGCTCCGTAAATTGATTATGGCGCATGAAGAAGCCGGGGCCATTCAAAAACTCGCTATTGAAGAGGGCATGACCACGATGTATGAAAACGGCTTGGTTAAAGCCCTGCAAGGGATTACCACTTTGGAAGAAGTGCTGCGGGTAACGTCGGAAACATAATGTTATTTGCATATAAAGCGGTTAATAGTCTTGGCGAGACTGAAGAAGGCGTCAGAGACGCGGTTGACGAACGGCATCTGATTGCGACTTTGCAGGCGGAAGGTTATATCCCGGTTCGTGTGGTACCGGCCAGTGCCAAATCGTTTCTGGGCTTAAGGCTGGGTTTAAAACAGTCCAAGTTATCGCAAAAAGATATTGCGCTGTTCACCGGCGAATTGGCAACCTTGCTGGAGTCCGGTTTGCCTTTGGATAAGTCCTTGCTGGTATTGATGGATTTAACTGAAGATAACGAGCGGGTCACCAAGTTGATCGGCAGGGTTCTGGACAAAGTCAAAGGCGGCTCCACCCTGGCCGATGCGTTGGAAAAACAGTCCGGCATTTTCAGCAAGTTTTACCTGAATATGATACGCGCCGGTGAGGCCGGGGGCAGTTTGGGCGAAGTGCTAACGCGGCTGTCCGAATATCTGGAGCGTTCCCGCGAGCTAAAAGACACGGTCAGCACGGCCTTGATCTATCCGGCCATCTTGCTGATCATGTCGTTGGCCTCTTTGTTCGTGATGCTGACTTTCGTGGTGCCGCAGTTTTCCGAGATGTTCGAAAGCGCAGGCAAGGCGCTGCCGGTATCGACGCAGATCGTGGTGGGGCTGGCCGAATGGCTGCAAAGCTATTGGTGGGTATTGATTTTGGGTGTTGTCGTCATCACTGGGTATATGAATCTTCAAATGGCCGATCCGGCCAGAAAGAAGGTGTGGGACGGGCGTTTTTTAAAATTGCCGCTGGCCGGGATGATTATTTTGAACAAAGAAACCGCCAACATCAGTCGCACCTTAGGCACTTTGTTGGGTAACGGCGTTTCGATACTGTCGGCTCTGGTGATCGTCCGCGAAACAGTAGACAACCTGGTTTTGGCGGCGGCCATTCAAGATACCGAAGACCAGTTAAAACAGGGTAAAAACATGTCCGATGCCTTGCTGGAAAAAGGAATATTTCCAAAAATGGCTATGCAGATGATAAAGATGGGCGAAGAGACAGGGCGTCTGGAAGAAATGCTGCTACGCGTGGCGAATATTTACGATAAACAGCTTAGAGTGGCAATACAGCGTATGCTGGCATTGTTGGAACCGGCTTTGATCATCTCGCTGGGACTGATGATTGCGGGCATTATCGTCTCGATTTTGCTGGCTATTCTGAGCGTTAACGATTTAGCTTTTTAAACGAGGAAACACGACATTATGAAACAGATGAAAAAAACTATCGCGAAGGATGGCATGAATGCCGCAACCCGTCCGGGAACCGAAGCAGGCTTTACCTTGCTTGAGTTGCTGGTCGTGCTGGGCATTATTGCGATGCTGGCCGGGATAGTTGGACCGCAGGTCATGAAGCACATGGGCGAGTCCAAAACCAAAGCGGCCAAAGTGCAAATTGAAGATTTGTCGGCGGCCCTGGACATGTACAAACTGGACTTGGGCAGCTACCCGAGCACAGAACAAGGCTTGAAAGCTTTGATTGAATCGCCCGACAGCGCCAAACGCTGGAACGGCCCTTATTTGCGTAAGGCCAAAATGCCGCTGGACCCATGGCAACAGGAATACCATTACACTGCACCCGGCGAGCACGGGAAATTTGATTTGTATACCTTAGGGGCGGACAGCAAGGAAGGCGGCGAAGGCGAAGATCAGGATATTGTTAGTTGGGAATGATTTATACGGCACAGCGCTGTAAAGGTTTTACCCTGCTGGAACTGGTCGTAGTGCTTTTTGTCGTAGTGCTGGGGTTCTCGGTGATCGGTCTTAACCTGTCATCAGGAAGCGACACGACAGAAATCAAGGCGGCGGCAAGAGATATCGTTTCAGCGCTGCGTTATGCCAGGGGGCAGGCTTTAATGACCCACCAGGAAACCACGGTAGCTCTTGATCTTGCCGGCAACAGTTACACGGTCAGCGGTCGGGACAAGCTTTATCAAATTCCCGAGGGTGTTGACTTGACCGTGGTGACTGCGCAAACCGAACTAACCGGGGAAGGCGCCGCAAACATCCGCTTTTTTCCCGATGGCTCCTCCACGGGAGGAAGAGTCACATTGGAGCGGGGGCAGACAGTATGGAAAATCGATATAAACTGGCTAACCGGTCAGATTGAACTTGAAAATGAATAAGCAACGCGGCTTTTCTTTACTGGAAATACTGATTGCGTTTTCAATTCTGGCGCTTTCCTTAGGGATTTTGCTAAAGATATTTTCTGCTGGCGTCAACACCGCCGGCGTTGCCGAGGAATATACCGCAGCCGTTCAAATTGCTGAATCCATCATGGCTAGAGCCGGCGTGGAAACACCCTTGCAGCCGGGCGAGGCTACCGGGCTGGAAAATGAAAAATACCATTGGCGAGTATCCGTTAGCCCGTTCCAGTTCACGGCTGAAAATTTGGATGTCACGACCATAGCGGCAGTGCTTTATAAGGTTAGGGTTATCGTCAGCTGGAGTGATGATGCCAGGGCCGATGGCAGGCAGGTAGAGCTGGTGACATTGAAACTGGCGAATAAAATATTATGAGCAAAGCCCCGGTACAAGGCGCAAGGCTAAGATACGCGACAGGCTTCACCCTGATTGAAGTTCTGATAGCCATGACGTTATTAAGCCTGATGGTGGTGCTATTGTTCAGCAGCCTGAGAATTTGCGCCCAAAGCTGGGAACAGGGAGAAAACAAGATAGCCGAAGTGAACGAAGTCGCCGTGGTCTATAACTTTTTTCAGCGGCATTTATCTTCAGCCACACCCTTATGGAACGATTTTATCGCCGGGGCTGAAGTGGACGCTGCAAACCAGCCGGAAACGGGGGCGACGGCGGACGACAGTGGCGCGGACACGGAAAACATGAATAAGACATTCTCTTTCCAAGGCAAAAAAAACGCCTTGCAGTTTGTTTCGTCTTTTCCTGCAAGCGTCGGCAGGGCGGGCATGCAGCTGTTTTCAATAGAGCAGCGGCAAGAAGACAAAGAGCAGGTTATCAAGGTGACGCTGACGCCGTTTTTTCCGGCAATGGAAGGCGAAGAATGGAATCAGGAAGAGGAGATATTGTTAAGGCATGTAAGCGACTTTGAGCTTTCTTACTTTGGCGCTGTCGATAATACGGATAAATACGCTTGGCAGGATGAATGGCTAAAAAAAGACGTTCATCCCCAATTGGTCAAGATCAGCATCAACACGACAGATGGCGTTTTTTGGCCGGAAATAGTTATAGCCCTAAAGGTGGCAGGTGCAGGGACTGGAGCAAATTCAGAACCGTTAGAGGGCAGCCAATGAGAATGAGAATGAGCAGGTCTGGCGGTTTTGCCCTTGTGCTGGTGTTGTGGGTGTTGAGTTTGCTGACCATTATGGCCGGCAGTTTTGCTCTTAGCATGCGGCGCGAAGCGGGCATTGTAACCGGCAGCAGCGATAATGCCCGGGCCGTGGCGATAGCAGAATCAGGGCTTGCCATTGCAGAGCTGATGGTCATGAATCCGGACCCGCAGCAGCGCTGGCGTACCGATGGCAGTATTTACCAAATTGATTACGCGGATTCGAAAGTCCGCATTCGGCTGCTATCTGAAGTCGGCAAAGTGGATTTAAACAGCGCAGATGAGGCTCTGCTGCAACAACTGATGATGCGTGCGCCTGTTGATGAGGAGTTGCAAAGCAAATTGCTCAATGCGATTCTCGATTGGCGTGACGGGGATGACCTGGTGCGCATAAACGGCGCGGAGAAAGAAGAATATAAGGAGGCGGGATTAAGTTATCAGCCTCGCAACAAGCCGTTTCAATCTGTTGACGAGCTACAAATGGTATTGGGCATGAATGAACAGATATTCAAATGGCTTGAAAGCTTGGTCACGGTCCACTCTGAACAGACGAATGTTGATATGGCTCAGGCTGCCAAAGAGGTTTTATATGTATTGCCGGGTATAGATGTTGAGTTGATAGACCAATACATTGAGGCCCGGCGGGAAAATGCGATCAATGGCTTGCCCCCGCCGGCAGCACCGGTAGCCTTTAATTCAGGCACGGTATCCGGGCAAGCAGGTGTTAACCCGCCCGCAGCAGTTATTAGCGGCGGAGCAGAACAAAAAGGCGCAATCACGGTTGTTGCCGAAGCACTGTTGGAGGAGGGCACGACAGCCACCATCAGTGCGCTGGTAAAAAAGCAGGATAGTACGACGGGGACGTCGCCGTTTCAGGTTTTGAAATGGCAGCGTAATGCAGCGGTTAACGAGTCATTGTTTGTAGATGAAAAAAATGAGTTGCTAGTGGGACAGTATGCCGAACCTGAATTCAACAATTGATCTGGATGTTAAAAAGTTCTTCCGCTGGTGGCTGCGCGAACTTGACTTTTTAGTGCCTGAAAAAATCAGGCAGCTGATTAATGAGAAACAGGGATTTATTATTGTCCGGCCCGAAAACAATAGGCTGGCGCTGACTTACATACTTAATGACCAAGCCGAGCCTTTGGCGGTACTGGAGCGCAACGCCGCAGGAATAGAGCAATATAAAGCCTTGCGTGCCAAGGATGAACGGTTGGCTAAAGCGAACTTAATACTCCGGCTGACAGGAAACGAAGCGATTCAAAAAGAGCTGGCCTTGCCGGCTGCGGTAAAAGAAAACCTGTCCCAGGTTGTTGCCTACGAACTTGATCGCTATACGCCATTTAAGGCGGAACAGGTTTATTTTGCGGTTAAGCCGATGGAAGGCGAGCATGAACCTGGGCAAATCAGGGCCATGCTGGTGTTGACTCCAAGAGAAACGCTGGATGCCTTATATGAATATATCAGGGCAATGGACATGTCGCCGCTATTCGTCGATTATGAGGCGACGCCAAACGATCTTGAGCAACGTTATGATATCTACAATTTATTACCGGAAAACCTAAGGGAAAAACCCGCAACTACGCCGCGTCTGATTTATAGCGGCTTGATTGCCGGAATATTATTGCTACTGGCTGCCGCGCTGATGCTGCCGGTCTGGTTTGAATCTCAGACGGTCAACACCTTGCAGGAAAAAATCGACGCCATAGAAAAGGAGGTCAGGGAAGTTAAGGCTTTGCAGCTGGAAATTGATGCGATGATAGATGAGACACGGCTATTAATAGCGGAGAAAAACGCGGCTCCAACCATAGTGGATATGCTGAATACCTTAAGCACGCTAATAAAAGACGATACTTGGATATCCTATGCGCAATACGCGGACAGGAACCTGCAAATACAAGGCGAGTCGCCCTCCGCGTCGACATTGATCGGCGTTTTGGAGGACTCCGAATTATTTGCCAATGCCCGCTTCGTATCGCCGGTCACTCAGGACAGGGTTACCGGACAGGAGCGGTTCCAGATTACCGCCGACGTTATTCCGGCAGCCGAGCCTTCCTCCATGCCGACGGCCGCTACACCGGATCCCGGTCGTGCGGCACGCACGCCATCCCAAGCAAAACCGGGAGGGGCAAATGGCCAAGACCGGTAGTCAGCAAATGCAGCGATGGCTGGCCGTCGCGCTGTTGCTTGCAGCGATACTGCTTGTCATCCTCGTCGTTATCGTACCCGTGGTTAACAAAGGTTTGGAGCTGCACGACGCCAAAAATAATCTTGTTTTCAAGCTACAGCAATATGAGCGGGTTCTGGCAAGAAAAGATGCCGTCATTGAAAACATGAGTGTCATAAAAGAGCAGTATCAAGCGCGTGGACTTTTGAATAGGCAGAGTACCCCCGCTCTAGCGTCCGCTGAGGTTCAGGAGTTTATTAAAAGAACGATTGTAGAGGCCGGCGGACAGTTGAGCAGCACTCAGGCGCTTCCTGTCTCGGCATTTTCTCCCGGCGGCAATGCCCGCTCTCCTGCCGCCACGCAGCCGGGCAATAAGAATGAATTTAACCGGATAACCGTCAGCGTAAGGATGACAGGCAATAGCCGAGTGTTACGGGCGGTGTTGTACAAGATAGAAACATCAACCCCGTTGATTATTATCAATCAGATAGAGATAAGGCCGGTACGCGGCGTCAGAAGCAGAGCAACGCGCCAGATAGAACTGAGTAACGAACTGGACATCAATTTTCAAGCGGTTAGTTTTATGAGAAAGCAGCCGGAATGAATATTAAACTTATAAAATTGCTGGTAGCTGTCGGCATAGGCCTGTGCTTGGTTATTGCCGGAGAATGGTTATACGCGCACTATATGAGGGAGCGTTTATTGACATCAATCTCCTCGGAGAAACCGCAAGAGTATAAAGCGGATCAGTTGCCCGACATAGAACTGACACGCCAGCCGGAAGACAATTACGTTGATCTGGTTGCCAGGCCGTTATTTATTAAAGGCAGAAGACCTGTCGATGAGCCGGTTCGTGAGACAGGGCAAGCTGCCACTAAAACAGAGACTTTCGATTGGCAACTGACCGGCGTTTACAGTACCAAGAAAACCGTATCGGCGTTATTCAGCCGGGCTAAATCAAAAGTTGCCAAGGATAATCACCGAAAAATAACCGTAGGCGAAGATCTTGACGGCTGGAAACTGACCGAAATAAACAAGGACAGGGCCTTACTCAAACAGGGCAGTAAAGAGAAAGAACTATTGCTTCGAAAACCAAAATTAAAAACACCATTGCCTGGCGCGAATGGCACAGTGCCGCCTGCTCCTGCTTCGGCCCCTGCTCCGGCCGCAACACCTGAATCTGAACCGCCACCGCCGCCTCCACAAGACAATAACGGAGACGCATCTGAGGGTAACCAATGATAAATATAAAAACAATAACAACAGCTTCCTGTTTAGTGGCCGTAGGTTTAACACTTTCAAGTTGTGAATTACTCGGACCCAGACAGGCCGCCAAACTGCCGTTGACGCCGATCAAAAAAGATCAACCCGATGAGGTTATAAAAGAACTGCAAAACAAAGTGCCGACTACCGGAGCAACGGAGACCCTGCCTGAATTATATCCCGGCACCAACCGGTTTGTGAGCGAGACAACAACGCCGCACAGGAGAGGCAAGAGCGCTGGCGAAGGCGCATACAGCCTTAATTTCGACGAAGCCGATTTGGGTGAAGTGGCCAAAGTGGTGTTAAGCGACATCCTCGGACTGAACTACGTACTCAGCCCCAAAGTGGCAGGCAAGGTTACCCTGCAAACCACCGAGCCCTTAGCGAAGGACGAACTCATTCCCACCCTGGAAATGCTGCTGCGCATGAATAATGCCGTGTTGATCAGGGATGCGAATATTTACCATATCGAACCGGCCAGCGAAGCTATGTACAGTTCCGGTTTTTCAGCCCCTAGCGGCGCCGGCAAGACAGGCTTCCAGGTCAGGGTTATCCCGGTCAGAAATGTTCCCGTACAAGACATTGCCGATGTGATAAAACCGCTGGTGCAGGAAAAGACCATTCTCAATGTCGATGCCTCGCGCAATATCCTGATTGCGTCCGGCACCCCTGATGAAGTGGGCCGGGTAATGGACATGGTCAGCACTTTTGATATTAATACGTTGAGGGGGCGATCGTTCGGCCTGTTTCCCTTGGCGCATGTTGAACCGGAAACACTCATCAAAGAACTGGAGGAAATTTTTTATAAAAAAGGCAAAGAGGGAGACGGAGGCAATGAGTTTTTCCGCTTTATTCCCGTTGAAAGATTGAATGCCGTTATGGCGATTACGCATCAGGCCAGCTATTTAAGAGATATTGAAAACTGGGTATCCCGTCTGGATAAGGCGAATACAGCTTCCGGCGGTGGCGTGAATGTCTACAGGGTTCAAAATGTCGATGCTGAAGAACTGGCGGCAACGTTAAATGAGATTTTTACCGGCGCCGCCAGAAAAGAAAGACCTGCCAAGGTCGCACCAGGGCAAAATGCGGCTGAAGTAAGCAATAAACAGGCGAGTGACAAACAGCCCAGGAAACCATCAACCGGTACAGGTTCCACGCAAACCGGAGATGCGGAAGTGGCCAATGTGGGCGAGGTGAAAATTATTTCTGACGTCGCCAATAATTCGGTGGTTGTAGTTTCCACACCGCAGGAGTATGAAGTGATACTCCCCATCATCAAGCAGTTGGATGTATTGCCGCTGCAAGTGCTGATTGATGCGTCCGTGGTCTCGGTTAGGCTGACGGATAATTTACAGTACGGCATAGAGTGGTTTTTAAGCCAGGGAGACACTGCAATCGGTAGCAATTTAGGCGGACAAGGCGGATTGAGTGGAGTTAATCTGGGAAATCTGGCTGTTGCTGGGGCCCAAGCCTTTGGCACGGGGGGGCTCAGCTTGGTACAGAACTCAAGTGATATAAAAGCTGTCTTGCATGCGGAAGCCAGCAAAGGTAACGTTAATGTCATTTCATCACCGTCTTTAATGGTGTTGAATAATCAGCAAGCGAAAATAAATGTCGGTCAACAAGTGCCCATATCAACCGGCACCTCATCGATTCCACTCGCTGGCGGGGCGGTGGCTCCCTCCTTTGCTCAATCCAATACAATTCAATACAAGGATACCGGTGTCACCCTGGAAGTTACGCCCAGGGTGAATGCGAACGGTATGGTTATTATGGAAATCAAACAAATTGTTAGTAGCGTAGTGAATGTACCGGCTACAGCTTCTGCTACTCAACAACAAACTCCTACCATTGATAAAAAAGAGATTGAAAGCTCCGTGGCTGTACGAGACGGGGAATCGATAGTATTAGGCGGCCTGATTGATGAACAAGACACTGAGAACAGAGATGGGGTTCCTTTTTTACACGATCTTCCGTTGATAGGGCCATTATTCGGCAATACTTCTCATGATAAAACTAAAAATGAACTGGTTGTCCTGATCACGCCGCGCGTAGTAAAAAGCAAGCAGGATTCCAGGTTGATTTCTGATGAGTTCAAACGGAAATTAACCGGAATTTATGAGGAAAGACCCGTTGTTCCAGAGGTCTCGGTAGTGCAATAGTTGAGAGGGCGCCGCTGGCAGGTATGCCGCTTCGGCATATCGCCGCGCTTGCTCCTGCATTGCCTACAGGGATGTAGGTACTTAGCGTGAGCACGACTGTCATGGATGCAGGAGGTAGAGCAATGCAGGAGCAATTGCCGAGGAGCGGAAGCTGCGCCTAAAGCGCTATTTCGAGAGCAGCAATAAATTTGCCGGCTGTAGATGAAGGGCGCAAACCGGGCGCAACGGCCCGGTCTGCCGACAAGCTTAGCGGGTAATAACTTCGGTACCTTTGCCGATCAGCACCACGTCTGCGGGGCGCATTGCAAAAATGCCGACGGTGACCACGCCGGTAATGTTGTTGATGATTTGTTCCAGCTTGATCGGGTCGATAATGTCCAGGTTGTGCACATCGAGAATCACGTTGTGGTTATCGGTGACGACATTTTCCCGCCACACCGGTTGACCGCCTAATTTAACCAGTTCTCTGGCGACATAGCTTCTGGCCATCGGGATCACTTCAACCGGCAACGGGAACTTGCCCAGCACATCGACGCATTTGCTTTCATCAACAATACACACAAACTTTTTACTGGCTGCGGCAATGATTTTTTCGCGGGTTAGTGCGCCGCCGCCGCCTTTAACCATGTGTTTATGCGGAGTCACTTCATCAGCGCCGTCGACGTAAACATCCAGCGTGCCGACCGCGTTCAGGTCCAGCACAGGAATGCCGACTTTTTTCAACTGGGCTGTGCTCATTTCAGAACTGGAAACCGCGCCTTCAATATCCGCCTTAAAGTCGGCCAAATAATCAATGAAGTGCTTGACCGTAGAGCCCGTGCCTACGCCGACGATAGAAACATCTTTAATATAATGTAACGCGGCTTGGGCCACTTTTTGTTTTAATTCATCTTGAGTCATGAGGCTTCCTGATTTTAGTTAAGGGTAAGTAAATGGTGTGTGATAATACCGCAGAACCAAAGATTCCTCAGCTGATTTTTAAAATGCCCACGATAAATTCAAGCGCTCATGTTCATTCTGCACAGCTCCAATAAAACCGAAAATCTGGTCCTTCACCTGACCGCCGTCATCGAAAACTCGCCGCTGACATCGCCCTTTGCCAAGGAAGTTTTTTTGATTCAAAGTCAGGGCATGGAGCGCTGGTTATCGCAGCAATTAGCCAGCCAATTCAAAGTCTGGGGCAATTACCAATTTTTATTTCCGGGCAAGTTTTTCAGCTCCCTGGCGCAGAACATCGACAGCCGTTTAAGCGATGCGGCTTTCGAGCGTAATTTGATGCTGTGGCGGATAGAGGCTTTGTTACGCAGGCTCGACGGCGAGGTGTTTTTACCGTTGACGCAATACCTGTCCGGCGAAAATGTCGCCTTAAAACGCTATCAACTGGCACAGCAGCTATCGCAGATTTTCGACCAGTACCAGATGATGCGGCCGGATATGCTGGAAGCCTGGCAAAAGGGCCGGTTGCTGTATCAAACAACAACCGAAGCATGGCAGCATGCACTGTGGCTGCAAATAACCGAACAGACCGGCAGCAAGCATCGCGGCTCGTTGTGGCTGGATGTGATCGCCAAACTCAATGGCGCAGAGGAAGGCGCATTCAGTTCGCAGCTGCCGGAGCGGATTTCGGTGTTTGGGCTTAATACCATGCCGCCGTTATTCTTGAGCTATTTACAAGGCCTGTCCAAGCATTGCCAGTTGCATCTTTTCCTGCTCAATCCGGCGCAGGATTTCTGGGCCGATCTGGCCGGTAAAAGGCAGCGCACCCTTGACGAAAGCTTTAGCGGGCATCCGTTGTTATCAACCTTAGGCCAGCAGGGACGCGAATTTCAGGAAATGCTGCTGGAGCAGGCGCAGTTCGATTTCGAACCGGAAAGCTTTGAGCCGAGCGAGGCGCGCACTAATCTGCAATGGCTGCAAAACGGCATCTTGAATAACCGGCTGGACGGTCAGGCTTTACAAGCGGACAACTCCATCAGCATCCATGCCTGCCACTCCCGGATGCGCGAAGTGGAAGTGCTAAAAAACCAGTTGCTGCAAGCGCTGGAAAACGATGCAACGCTGGAGCTGCGCGATATTGTAGTCATGGCGCCGGATATTCAGGTGTATGAGCCGTTTATTTCCGCCGTGTTCGACGATATTCAACATGCCATCGCTGACCGAAGCCTGCGCCTAAGCAACAACGCGCTGGATGCGTTCATCCGTTTTTTGGATTTAAGCCAAAGCCGTTTCGGTTGGCAGACGGTAGTGGATTTGCTGGAGCAGCCAGTGGTATATCCGGGCTTCGGTTTGTTCGAGACCGACCTGGAATTGATCAAACATTGGGTGCGGGATACCCATGTACGTTGGGGGCGGTCGGCGCAACACAAGCAGGAACTCGGCCTGCCCGAGCTTAGCGAAAACACCTGGCAAGCGACATTGGACAGGTTGCTGATGGGCTATGCGGTGGGCAGCGATCAGGATTTTGTTGCGGCGGTGCTGCCTTACCGGGATATTGAAGGCTCATCGGCGCAGGCCTTGGGAAGCCTGTGCGATTTTATGCAGCTGCTGTTTAAAGCCAGCAAGGAGCTCAAGCAAGCAAAACCGTTAAAAAACTGGAGTACGCAGCTTTATTATTATGCAGACCAGTTATTGGCGGCGGCGGAACCGGTCGAGCGTCAGCAGCTTAACGAACTGTTGGCGGAGTTATCCGCCGAGCTGGCCACAGTGCATAATGACGATGTCGATCTGCAAGTCATCATCAGCTGGCTGAAAGGCATGGTTGCCGAGCATAAATCGGCGAACGGTTTTTTGCGCGGACAGCTGACTTTTTGCTCGATGTTGCCGATGCGCTCCATTCCCTTCAAGGTGATTGCGCTGCTAGGCATGAATGACGGCGAGTTTCCGAAAATCGACCGCCCCCCGACCTTTGATCTGCTGGCTAAAGACTTTCGCAAAGGCGACCGCTCGCACCGCAGCGATGACCGCTACCAGTTCCTGGAGATCCTGCTGTCGGCCAGACAGCAATTGATCGTGACCTATATCGGCCAGTCGATCAGCCATAACGATTCCATTCCGCCGTCGGTAGTGATCAGCGAATTGCTGGAAGCTTTACCGTGTGAAGGCGGCCTGATTACCCGGCATCCCTTGCAACCGTTCAGCCGACGCTATTTTGACGGAACGGAAAATCTGTTCAGCTTTTCCGAGCCCGATTGCGAAACCGCAAAGGCGTTATCCGGCAGGGGCAACCAAGCCGCTATAGGGTTGTGGTGGCAAGGAACAATCCCTGAAACAAATGTGGGAACGGAAGTGATCGATCTGAGCGAATTGTTCAGTTTTTTCCGGCATCCCCAACGTCATTTCATGCAACGGCAAATGGATCTGCGCTTTACCGGCATGAGGGCCAATGCCGAAGAGCGCGAGCCGTTCAGCATTGCCAAGCTGGAAGGTTACGGTATTTATCATGAATGGATACACGACGGATTAAACGGCAAGCCGGTATCGGTAAAAAAACTCCAGGCGCAGGGGCGGTGGCTGGCAGGTGTGCCGGGCGAGTTGGAGTTTGAGCGGCAGCAGCGCGTGATTAATGAATTTATCATGCGAATAAAAGGTAAAAATCTGGGCGCGCCCTTGGATGATTTGCCGATCGACATCACCGTCGGCGGTTACCGCCTGGTAGGCAAACTCGGCAATCGTTATGAATGCGGCAGCCTGTTTTATCGCTATGCCGACCTTAAGGGCAGGGACTTTATCTGTGCCTTATTGCATCACCTGATTATTAACCGGCACCAAGAGCACTCGACGTTTTTACTCAGTACCGATGAAGACTTAGGCTGGCTGCCTGAACATTGTCAGCCGGAACATCTGACCGGACTGATCCAAATATACCAACTCGGCCAAAGACAGCCCGATGCGTTTTTTGTGGATCCGGCGCTGGCGTACATTAAGCAGGCCCACAAGCTGTCAGCCGGCAACCGGGCGTCAAGGTCTGCGCTGAACGCCGCCATAGAGCAACTGTCCAGAATCGCCCAGCAGCCCTACGAGCCGGAACTCCGGCGGCTTTACGGCAATGTGTTGGATATCGGGCTGGTGCTGGGAGAATCGTTTGAGCAGCAATGCCAGACTCTTTTGCAGCCGATGTGGAATGCAGTGCATTAAGAACTTAAATGCGACGAAAGCGGCAATCTCCGGTGCTTTGATCCCAAGGGCTTCCGGCTTTTTCTGATTAAGTACAGAGTATCGCTATTGAGCCGGACAAAAAAATGCCGGCCTGATCGTTACCGGCCGGCATTAGCTGAAGTCCCGTAGGTCGGGCATGCTGTTTATGCCCGACCTATAGACTTCAAATATCGGCCAACGAAAAAGCTGTTGTCCGACCTACCCGGTAAACCAAAGGAAAAACTTCGTGTCCTTCGTGTTCTCTGTGGTGAATAATTGTTTATCCCGGCTTGGATAATACTTTTTAACATACTCGCAATTAATACCGGTTCAAATCCAAAATAGCATCCACAACCATCCCTGTTCCCATCGCGATTAGCAGTATGTCGGACCCTACGCGCGCATAACGGTACCCTGGCAGTGGCGGCCCCATCTGCGAAATGACCGACGGAGGCAGATCGTAGTAAATCACGTTACGAGGAAGCGGTCGGCCTATAGCCCACTTTTTTGCCTGGCCCGGCGGCATGCAGCCGTTATTCTTCTTGGCGAGTCCCGGCGGGCAACGGCCGGTACGAAACTGCTCACTATAATAGTCGCGGACAATGGTTCGATGCCGATCATCAAAATAGTGACGTTCTTTAGAGTTTCTTGCGTTTTTTGAATGAAACGACCGGTCATCGTAGCCGCTGTCATGATGTTGTTTCTCACTCCGTTGATGTTTATCGGCCTTGTTTTTACCATCCCATGAGGGCTTGTCGGCGAGCGCCGGGCCGGTCGCCAGTATTGCGATGATTACAGGGATTAACGCGTGACTCATTTTCAAGGTAAATTGCTGCATGTCCTACTCCCGGTAAAAGTTAATAAATCCTCACTGTCTTGTTTGCGCTAATGCACATAAAAGCTTTTTAAGTATGTCGGATAATCATGTCGGGAGCAATTTTCAAATCAGCTAACTTGATGGACTGCATACTTTTAATTGAGCCGGACAAAAAAAATGCCGGCCTGATCGTTACAGGCCGGCATTAGCTGCTGAGGTAAAGAGGAGGTTAGCTGGTTTTAGTATCGGACTGTTCCCAGAACCGGTTGGCGATTAAAGTATCGAAAAGCCCCAGTTGATCGCCGAAATGTTTAATCGCAACAACTGGAATCGGCGAATCCGACATGACCTGCGAGGTTACGCTGCCGAGCAGAATAGTCACGGCGGAGCTGTGGCCGCGGGTGCTCATGACGATCAGATCGGCTTCAAGCTCTTGGGCTCTGCGCAAAATGGCGTTGGCCGGGATGCTGCTTTCGACAAAGTCAGGTTTTACCGTTATGCCATGAGTGTCGATAGTTGACAAAAACTCCTCAAAGGCATGCACTTCATGCCATTTAACTTCGCTGACATGTTCTTCGTAGCGTACCGTCGAGGCGTCGAAATAGACATGCATTGCCGTTATCTCGCTTAAGCCGTGCCGTTTTGCCAATGCTGTCGCTTGCGATAAGCTGTCTGCCGAAGGGCTGGAAAAATCGATTGCGACGAGAATCCGCTTGATGTCGCGGCCGGTATGCTCCGGAACCATCCAGACCGAGGCTTTGGTGACCATTGCCAGACGGCGGCCCAGCGAGCGCTGCCCGGAACGGCTTTTGCGATGGCCAAGCAGAATCAGGTCGGAGTTGGAGGTAGCCGTATACTCGATCAGCTTGTCGAGGCGCGACGTTCCGCTCATGACGTGATGGTTCAATTTCAAGCCTTCAATAGGTGTGTCGAAATATTTTTCAACTTCATCGCGAATGCGCTGTTTGATAGATTCCTGCTGTTTCGCCTGAATCGGATGTTTTTGCGGTGGAATCACATGCACGAAATGGAATTCCTTACTGAGTTCCCGCTTGGCAAGCTTGGCTGCGTATTGCAGTAATTCAGAATCATCCTCATCGGTCATCGCCAGAGGAACTGTAACGCAGTTGAAATAGCCGGGCGAAGCGGTGATTGCTTGCAGTTCGCCAGTGACTTCAGCAGGCTGCATTTCTTCGTGCTTAACCGGTTTATCCAGGAATTTGAACAGCACCGCATAAAGAATCAAGGCTGACAGAACGCCGGTCAAAAAGTCGGTCATCGGCACCATAATCGCGGTATAAACCATCAAACCTGCATGAAATTTGTTGTGGTTAAGGACTTCTTTGATCTCAGCCGGTTTAAACATGTTGCTCGCCACCCACAGTAAAATGCCGCCGATACAAGCCATCGGCACAAGTTCCAGATAGCTGGCTATGTAATAAGCCAAAGCCAGTTTGAGAATTGCCTTGAAATAGCCGGCCAGCGGGGTAACGGCTCCGGCCTTGATGCTGGTCGCGGTCCGGGCCAAGGCGCCGGTACAGGGAAAGCCGTTAACCATCGGTACGATAACTTGCACCAGACCCTGACCCCAGAATTCCTTGTCGGGGTTGAACGGGGTCTTGCGGTTGTCGGCCAGGCGGTCGGCCATCGACGAACATAATAGACTCTCAACGCCGGATACAAAAACGATGGCTAAAACGAAATAAACAATGTCAACAAGAACGCCTGAAGTCATAGCCGGCAATATTGGCGGCGTGAACACGAAAAAATGATTCGGGATGGAGCCGTAAATGTCGCCGACAGCGACAATGCCTTTATCGCTCAATAATGTTGCCGAAACCAACGTCGATGTGGCGATGGCGATTAGCGGGGCCGGAATGAATATCGAAATGCGCAGCAGAAACTTGGTCAGGAAAAAAGTGCCCAGACCGATCACGACCGACCATCCGTTTATTTTATCCAGACTAGAGAACGCCAGCTCAACATTACGCGAAAAATCGTTGGCCATGTCCATGCCTTGGCCCACAATATCTCCAAGGCTTTTCACTCCCAGAATATCCTTGAGATTGGTCAGCGCGATAACGGCCGCAATGCCGACAGTAAAGCCGACGACGATCGAATTCGGCACCAATTTGGCGTATTTGCCGAGGCCGAATACGCCCATCATCATCAGTATCACCCCGGCTATGATCGATACCAGCACCAGAAAACCGTGCGCCGTCTGCAATGTTCCGCCGCCAGCTTCGCCATACTTGGCTACCAGCCCGGCAATTAACGGAATAAAGGCGGCGGTAGGACCGTAGACCTGATATTTTGAGCCACCCCAGGTCCGGCCCACCGCACAGGCCAACGCACCGGCAATAATGCCCTGTTCCGGACGAAGTCCCATCGCCATTGAAAAACCCATAGCCATCGGAATCGCGGTCAGCGCTACGATCAAGCCGGCGCTAAAGTCCCGGTACGTTGTCTTTATCCAAGTGTCGCGGGTTAAATCCTCCCAGCGACTATCGAAAAGTGTGTTGAAAAGTTTTAATCGTTGCAAAATCATTGATGGTATCCTCGTGTATGGGACATGCTAATCCTTACGGCTTCCTTGGTCAGTCCATCCTGTAACTCTTGGCTTAAACAGCAGTGAGTCTTTGGTCGGCAACCATTAAGTACGTTGTTATCCTAGCTCTTTAACCTTTCAAGAACCTTTCGCAACACCCTGAGATATGAATATTTTATTGATAGAAGACGACGCCGTTCTGGCTGACGGCTTGACTCATACCTTGAGCGATAGCGGCTATTCGGTGACCTCCGCTATGACCGGCGCTTACGCAGAACAGTTACTGCTGGCTCAAGACTTCGATTTGATCGTGCTGGATTTGGGGCTACCGGATATGGATGGACTGGAATTGTTGCGCAGACTGCGCAGCCGGAAAATCCCGCTGCCGATTTTAATCCTGACGGCGCGTGACGGTATCAACGACAGGATCAACGGTATTAAACAGGGTGCTGACGACTATATGACCAAACCTTTCGAACTCCGGGAATTGGAAGCCAGGGTGCATGCGCTGATTCGGCGTTGTTACGGCGGTTTTAGTAACGATATAGTCATCGGCCGGCTGGCGCTGGACACCCATAACCATCAGGTCCTGGTCGACGGCCAGACCATCAGCCTGTCAGCGCGGGAATACGGGGTACTGGAAATACTGCTGGTTCAGGCCGGCAAAGTCGTCAGCAAAGACCGTATTGCGCAACGCTTGGCCGTGGACGGCGACGCGCTGACCGATAATGCCGTGGAAATCTATGTGCATCGGTTACGCAAACGCATCGAACCGTATGGCGCGGTGATCCGGACGGTACGCGGGCTCGGTTATTTGCTGGAGCGCTCCGATGACCAATAAACAGCGGAGTCTCAAAACGGAAATTCTTTTGCGATTGGCGTTGCCGCTGATTTTTTTTATCAGCATCGAGTCCGTGCTGTCCTATTTTGTCACCCTGCACCATGCTGACGTGGCTTACGACCGCTGGTTGCTCGATTCGGCACGGTCATTAGCGCAGGAAATCAAAGTGCGCAAAGGCAAGGTGTTCGTCGAATTGCCTCCTGCCGCGTTGGAGATATTTAAATGGGATGAAACGGATCAAACTTATTTCAAAATCATCTCGGAAGAACAAGGCATGCTGACGGGCGACAAATTCGTGCCCGAGCCGTTTGATGCGGAAACCGACTGGACGCGGCCGGTTTTTTTTGACGATAAGATGTATGGCGAACCGGTCAGGGTAGTGTCCATGCAAATTACACGTGAAAATGCCCGGGAAAAGGTTTTTGTCCATGTCGCCGAGACCTTAAATAAACGGCGGAAAATGATGGTGGATATTTTGTTGGCCGACCTGGTGCCGCAAATGGTGCTGGTTTTGTTGGCAGGTATTTATCTGGTGGTCGGAGTAAGGCGCGGCTTGCAGCCGTTACATACCTTGGCAAATGAAATTGCCAAGCGCTCGCCACGCGACTTGCGGCCCATTCCAGAGCAGCACGTTTTTCTGGAAGTGCGGGCGCTGACCGATACCATCAATGATTTGCTGGAACGGTTAGGGCATGCTATTGCCGCCCAGCAACGCTTTATCGCCAATGCCGCTCACCAATTGCGCACCCCGCTGGCAGGCCTAAAACTGCAAGTTGAGCGCGCGCAACGTGAACAGGATTTGCCTGCGATGAAACCCGCCCTAGTGCAAATTCAGGGCTGCGCCGACCGCATGTCGCATCTGACTACGCAATTATTAGTTTTAGCCAGGTCGGAGCCGATCAATGGCGATTTTGAATTGCGACCGATCGATTTGTGCAAATTAGCTAAGGAAACCTGCATGGATTGGGTGCCTAAGGCATTGCAGCGGCATATGGAGCTCAGCTTTGAAGGCTCGAAGCGGGCCGTGTATGTGCGTGGCGATGACGTTCTATTACGGGAGTTGCTGGCTAACTTGTTGGACAACGCCATTTGTTATGGGCGCGACCGGGGCAATATAACGGTTAAAGTCGAGTCTTATCCAGCGCCTTGCCTGAGTGTTGAAGATGACGGCCCAGGCATACCCGAGGCTGAAATCAGCAGAGTATTCGAACGCTTTTACCGTATTCCCGGAAGCTTCGGCGATGGTTGCGGATTGGGGTTGCCGATCGTCAAGGAAATTGCCGACCTGCATAAAGCCAGGCTTGGGTTAAGCCGAGCCAGTGTAGCGGGAGGCACCCGGATCGAGCTTAGTTTTTAAGGAGACGTGTGAACATAAACCCAGTCGGGTTGAGTTTATGCTTTAGATAGCCTGGGTACGCGCTGAAAAACAATACCCGTTTCCAGTGGCGCGCTATTTACCGAACAAATTACGCATATGCCGATTGGCTAGCCATTTCAGGCTGACAAATAGCAGCATGGTCGGTATGGCGTAAGCCAATGCAACGCCGGTTGCACCGTAGTAGGAGCCCAACATATAGCTCAATCCTATCATGCTGACCGTAGCAAATGACATTAAGCTGACGACCACGCGATTGCGGCCCATGAATTGCAGATAGTAGGGCGAGTCGGAAAACAGGGTGCTAAAAGCGGCTCCGGTCGTGGTGATGAATAAGGCTTGGTAACCTTGGGAAAAATCGGAGCCGAACAGGTCGAGTATTTCTTGCCCCCAAACGCCGATAATACTCAGAAAAACTGCGATAAAGCCCGCGATCAAGCGCATGCGTTTATCGAGTAGGGCTTTGATGCCGCGTTGGTCTTTGCGCTCCAGCAAAACCACCAGCATAGGCAGATAATAGCGATTGGTCGATGTGCCGATCAGCGAAATCAAGGCCGATGTTTTCATGGCAACAGCGTAAGTTCCGACCACCGCTTGGGACGGGTGCAACACTTCCAGGATGATAATGCCTGCGCTGGTGAGTACGGTCATCATCACACTGCTGAGCAACAACGGCAGTGAATTTATCAGCCACCAGCGTCGGCCTTTTGAGTTGGCTTCTGCCTGTCTGAGCGCTCTTGGACTGGCCGCTCGCGCCGTGATTATCATTAGTATCAGTGTCAAACACCAGGCTATACCAAAACACAGCACTGCCGAAACAGCTGTCAGCTCAAATTGAAAATTGTGTAAACCGGTAATCAGAAGCAAAAATACCGCAGGCAGAAAAAAGCGATATAAAGCAAAAGCCAGAATCCGCACACCGTAGACGGTAATGACTTCAACCAAAAACAGGCAAAGCGCAATCACCGGCAGAAAGCCGGAGTAGACAATAGTCACTGCGTGATAATCGGTCTTATGCAAGGGCAAAAAGGCACCCAGCCCTAAGCTGAGCAAGCCCATCAGTAAAATACTGAACAGTATGATCGTGCGCAACGAAAACAGCCAGAAGCCACGCAGACGCGGCCAGTTTTTGCGCTCGATATACAGGGAAACCAGACGCAGGGCGTATTTTTCGAGACCTAATGTTGCCAGCGTCGATAGCAAAGTGACGATGGATATTGCCACGCTGTAATCACCGAAAGCCCCGATAGTAAGATGTCTGGCCAGAAAAATATTCGCCCAATACATCAGCGCATAATTGGTCAGGCTTAAGCCAAACAGCATCAGGGAACTGAAGTTATTGGGATGAACGGAAAAGCCGGGGTTCAACATAAATCCGTTAAATTGATTGTTTTAGTGGGCGTGAGTATAAAGCAACAGACTGTGCAATATGATGACAATAGCGGATAAATTTTCTCAAGGATGGAGATAGTGGTGGGTCGCAAAGCATCTACTTTGGGTATTTTATCTTACCGTCTGCATCTGTAGTGGTGTGTTCACGGTTTCCATTATTCAGGCAAAGCAAGCTTTGAACTTCGGTATCTGTAGTTTTTGGCGGTCAAAATTTACTTTGGTCAATTATGCAGTATTTTTGTTGCTAAAAAGATAATTGGTAATCTGCTGGATTTTATTGAAAATTTCACCAAGATCTAACGATGTCTTAAATTCTTTGTAGATCCGCAACCGCGTATCGCTTTTGTTGCGCTGTCATGAAGTTGTCATGAAGCTGTCATTAAGCTGTCATTTTATTTCCATATTCTTGCTCAAACTTTTTGATAACAACCAAGAGCAAAACATGAAAATATCTAAACTTACATTGGCAATCGCTACCGTTTTAGGTGCAGGCGCAACATCCGGCGCTTTTGCCATGGATCTTTATGTAGATACCAAAACCAAGCAGATCTATGCAGAGCCAGGCCATGGCCGGGAACTGATGGGTTCGTTCGAAAAAGTCGATAAAGCTGCCAAGACAGTTGATAGAGAACAAAAACTGGATCAAGCGGAAATTAAAGCGATCCGTGAAGATCTGGCATTAAAAGAAAACTCCATCAAAGCCTTGCAAGAGCATGCCGATGCGGATTCAGCGGCTGATTCGGTTAATGTTAAGTTGGATAATAAAGGGCTTAACTTTGAAACAAAGGATAAGAACTTCAAGTTTAAGCTGGGTGGTCGTATTCATGCCGATGCAAATTACAGCGGCAATGATAATTTTGTTGCAAGAAACCCCGTAACAGGCTTACCAAATGGTACGCATCATGAAGCCAATGACGGCACGGAATTTCGCCGCGCACGTATAGATTTTAACGGCACTTTCTACAAAGACTGGAGCTTCAAAACCGTAGCGGACTTCGCTGATGACAATGTCCGTATGAAGGATGTATTTATTCAATACAGTGGCCTGGAGTACGCGAATATTTTCGCAGGTCAAATGAAGCAAAACTTCAGCCGTGAGTTGCAAGAAAGTTCTAACGATATGATGTTTACCGAGCGTTCATTAATGAACGTATTAAACGCACCGGTTGTCGACCGTGCGATCGGTTTGAATTTTGAGAGTAAAGCCCCGAAACACTGGATGGCGGAAGCCGGTATTTTTGGAAACTCAATTACGCCTGCCAGAACCACCGGTACTGAAGTTGCCAATGCCGGAGATGAAGGATGGGCTGTTAACGGACGCGCCACGTATGCGCCGATCGAAGAGAAGGGCAAGGTTGTGCATTTAGGTATCGCCGGTAACTACCGCAAGCCGGATGATAGCGGCGATGTCGCTTCGAGCAGAGCGCTTCGGTTTGAGTATGAAACCAATCACATGTCTAACCTGTTGTTATTAGATAAAACAGCTCAAGATGTAGACAATATCAAGATGTTAGGCCTGGAAGCTGCCGGTTTGTATGGGCCGTTTTCAGCAGGCGCTGAATATACCAGAATGTGGGTTGACCGGAAGCAAAAAGGCACAGGGGTAGTGGCTGCTGATGGCGGTTCAAGCAATCTGGAGCTGGACGGCTGGTATGTCGACGCAGGCTGGACTATCACCGGCGAATCACGCAAGTACAAGGCAGGCAGATTTTTCAAAGTGGAGCCTGCGAAGAAGTTCAGCCTGAAAAATGGCGGATGGGGCGCATGGGAACTGGCGACACGTTATTCGGCAGTTGACCTGAATGATGGCGGTTTCCGCGGCGGCGAAATGTCGGCTGTCACTGTCGCTTTAAACTGGTATCTTAACAATAATATCCGTTTAATGGCTGATTACAACAGAGCGTTCAGCATGAACAACACCGCTGTTGTTACACCAACAGGCGCTGATCCGGATAATAACGATACTTTCACAGTACGTGCCCAGTTAGCGTACTAAATAAACCCAAGCATCAGCTGAACGCAAAGCCGCGCTGGAAAGCCAGCGCGGCTTTTTTTATTGGCAAGAATTCATATATGATGGCTATTTTAAATATCAGGCCAGAAAGCAAGTTCCTGGCTTGCCAAATGGTCGTCAACGAGGTTAGCGGTGAAAGTTAGTCCCTTCATTAAATTTATACCAATTTTGTGCTTGGCCGGATGCGCAACCGCGCCTGTTCCGCCTGCTACTGTTAATTGGAACATAGAGCCTGTGAGTGTTTATGACTCGGGCCACGAAAGAGGTACGGAAATCGTCAGCATTCAGCAATCCACTTTGCGGGCCGTGCTTAGCAATTTTGAGACAGGCGAAGCTGATGTACTGGATGTCAGCAAGCCTGAGCACTTGCGCCGGATATCCCGCTTCAACCTGAGGCTGGATACAGGTGAGGAACTGACCTCGGTTGCGTTTCATCCTAAGCTGGATGTGTTTGCAGCAGTTATCGATGCCGGTAACAAGCCCGGCAGGCTGGAGATTCGTTCGGCGTCAACCGGTTTTTTGATAGATCGCGTCATCGTCGGCTTTGGGCCAGATTCGGTGGTTTTTTCCGGAGACGGCAAGTTTGCCATGATCGCCAATGAAGGCGAAGATTTTTTGTTTGAGCCGTCAAGTAAGCAGTTTTTCACGCCGGAAGGCAGCATTTCTATCGTTTACTTAAGCCCGTCCGGGCACATTGAGCGCCACAAAAATCTGGAACTGGCGAACTCGATGAATTATGAAGGCTTCGTGGTAAGCAAAGGCGGCCGGTTTATGGAAAGGGAAATCGATTGGAATGGCGATGGTGTTATCAGCAAGAACATGGATTTTGACGGCAACGGCAAGATTGACAAGAAAAAAGTCCTGCTTGGATATATTGAAGGACGGGAAGTTTTCGGCTCGGAAACTCAAGGCGAGAAGAAAATACTTATTCCGATCAGAACCCATTCTCCAGCCTTATTGGAGCCGGAATATATCGCTATTACACCGGATGCAAAGAAAGCCTATGTCACCTTGCAGGAAGACGATGCGGTTGCGGTCGTCGATTTAACCAGCGAGCAAGTCATCGGCTATTACGGCTTGGGCGCGAGCCAGCATAAAGTTGATGCCCGCTATGACGGCTGGGTGAAATTCGACCAATCGATGACAGGGTTGCGCGAACCCGACGGGATTACCACGGTAGCTAATGGCCGTTATTTCGTTACGGCCGATGAAGGCGACACAGACGAGGATAATGGTTCTGCATCAGACAAGGATCAGCCGGTTAGCGGCGGACGTACGGTCAGTGTTTTCGATGCGGCGACTGGTGCTTTGCTGGGCGATACCGGCAACCAGCTTGATGAGTTTGCATTTGCCAATAAAGTCTACCCGGATCGGCGCAGCAATAAAAAAGGCTCGGAGCCGGAAATGCTGGTTTCCCTGGAACTGGACGGCGTACCGTATGTTGCCGTAGGCATGGAAAGAGCCGGGTCGGTTGAATTAATTTCCCTGGCCGATCCTTTTCACCCTAAAGTAGTCGCTTTGGGCAAGATTGCCGGCGATGAAGACAAGTCGCCCGAAGGCATCGCCCATTATGTCGTGGATGGCGAGCATTATCTGCTGACAGCCAATGAAATGAACGGAACTGTGGAGTGTTTTAAAATTGCTCGGCAAGGTGCTGAGTAAGAGGTTGCAAGCAGCAGGGCAGATGGATATTTCTGATCTTCAACCATGCTGCATTTTTTTCAGTTCAGCACGCAGGTTTTCAAGCTCTTCCATCAAATCCAGCGCCAGCGCGATGCCGGCCAGATTAACGCCCAGATCGCGCTGTAGCCTGAGCGCAGAACGCACCCGCACCAAGCTTGCGCCTGAAAAACGCCACACCTGTATTTCATCCCCTTGCGGCTCGATAATGCTTTCTTCAACCAGGCTGATAACCCACTCTGCGTGGACGCCGCAAGCATGGCATAGTTGCTCAAGGGTCAGGCTGTCCTCTTCGATGACCGTTCCGGTATGTATGGGCAATAGATCATGTGAACTCATAGGCTTATACCCCAAGCGACTGGCGCGGGTTAAAATTAAGTTCTTGCTGCATCTTTTGATAGACCGCCTTGGCGCGGTCGGTGTTTGCCGGCGGCAGGGCGATTTGCAGCACCACGAGAAAATCGCCCGGCGTTTTGGTCGGTAAGCCACGGCCTTTTAAACGCAGTTTGCTGCCTTGCCGGGAATTGGGCGGTATTTTCAGGTCAACTTTTCCATCCGGCGTCGGCACTTTGACGGTGGCGCCTAATGCCGCCTCCCAAGGCGTGACCGGTAAATCCAGATAAATGTCGGCGTCGGAAATCCGGTATAGCGGATGTGGATTAAAGGCTATTTCCAGCAGCAAATCGCCGGCTTTGCCGCCGCCTGAGCCGGGGTCGCCCTGGCCGGACAGCCGGATATGCTGGCCGGGTTTAATGCCTTTGGGGATTTTGATGTTCAGGCTCCTTTGCTTGACCTGTACATGGCCGCGCGCATCCATCTCCGGCGCGCTCAGGGTAATATTGCGAGTCGCGCCCCGAATGCTGTCTTCCAGGTCGATATAAATTTTGGCATGCGCATCCTGGCCCCGCGCCTGGAATCCGCGCGTACCTTGTTCGGAGGTACGAAATCCGCCTTGCCCGAACAATTGCTCAAAAAAATCGCTAAAAACGCCGCCACCGCCGCCGGTAAAGCCGCCGCCTTTAAATTCGAAGCCTTCATCCCATTTGGGTGGCGGTCTGAAATCCTCGCCGGCTTTCCAGTTGGCGCCCAATCTATCGTAAGCGGCTCTTTTTTCAGGGTCCTGGAGCACTTCATAGGCCTCGCCCAGTTCCTTGAATTTTGCTTCGGCATCCTTTTCCTTGCTGACATCGGGATGATATTTGCGCGCCAGCTTGCGGTAGGCGCGTTTGATCTCATCCTGAGTGGCGCTCCTGGATAGTCCCATGATCTTATAATAGTCTTTATATTCCATGTGGTGCCTGTCCGATTACAATTGAATTAGCCCGGAAAACCAGGTTGGATTTTGATGCTGCAACAAATCAGCGATGGATATTCAGCGCAGCAGGTTTGCCAGACCTGCTGCAGATTGTTTAAGTCAAATATAATGAGGGCTTGGAATTATTCCTCGGACATTACATTGATGCGTTTTGGTTTAATGGCCTCCCGTTTGGGAATGACGATTTCCAATACGCCGAGTTTGCATTTTGCATTGATCGCCTCGCCATCGGCAGAATCCGGCAGGCTAAAACGGCGGTAAAAAGACCCCGATACTCTCTCGACCCGTTTATAGCCTTCTTTTTCGGTTTTGGCTTCGGCTTCTTTTTCGCCTTTCACTGTCAAAACTCCGGCTTCCATGCTGATGTCGATATTTTCCGGCTTGACTCCGGGAATGTCGACATAGATAACGAATTTATCGGTTTCTTCTTTTATATCGACTGCGGGCGTCCATTCGGCCGTTGCAACCGAACCCTCGCCTGGTTTTTCTTCCCGTGAAAGCGATAGTTCTCTTTGCAGTTGATTCAGTAAACCCCATGGTTCATAACGTATAACAGCCATTTTTTGTCTCCTAATGATTAATGTCTTAATGCAATAACAAACTTAAAAACGATGATTTGTCTTTCAGCAATTATGTGGGGGCGGCGGTTTTTTTTGTCAAGTGGCTGAATTGAATTGATGCTGGATTTTAATATTACTTTTTGGGCTCGGTTAAGCGGCTTGCCCGGTACGCATGCATTAAAGCGATAAACGCCAGGAAATCGTACAGGCCGTGAATAACAATCGGCAGCAGCAAATTCCTGTCGCCGCCATAATCCATGGCTAAGCTTAAATACATTCCGGTTAAAGTCGCCAGCACAGCATAAAGCGGCGTCACGGCATGAGCCAGGCCGAAAATGATATTGCTGACGACCAAGCCTGCGGTCATGCCCCAGGACGATTCAATCCAGGGCTGGATAACACCCCGGAACAGCAGTTCTTCCGATAGCCCGGCAATCGATGCGAGCACCAGCAAATCAGTCCAATGGTAACGGTACAAGCCGGGTGCCAAGGTTTCAAACAGCACTTTCCTGATTTTTGCCACTGGCTCCGCTTGTATCTGCTCCATGCTCAGATACAGCAAAAACAAAGGCGCGGTCCCTATCACGCCATAAGCAATGGCTGACTCTGAAAAATGCAGGTAAGCGAAAGGGTCGATGCCAGCGATCCAACCTAAAATAATCGCGACCAGAATCAGGGCCGCTTCAAAAGAACAAGCCTTTTTAAAAAACTCATCGGGTTTGATCTGATAGTTAGCCATTGGTATTAACGGGACAGTAAGAAAAGGCCATTCTAATCAAAAATGGTTAAAATAGTCGTTTGATTCATTATCTGCGACTGACCCTATGCTGTGTTTTATTTATAAGAGCTTGAAAAAAGAACATCTTTATTTGTACGTTGATACAAAAGATGATTTTTCCAAGGTGCCGGAAGCGCTTTTCGGCAGCTTTGGCAAGATGGAATTTGTGATGGAGTTGGAACTGACGCCGGAACGCAAATTGGCTAAGGAAGACGCCGGAAAAGTGCTGACAAGCCTGAAAGAAAAAGGTTTTTTTGTGCAGCTGCCGCCGATCAATCTGCCGGCGCCGTTAACTATTCAATAGTTTTGATAAAAGCATAAAACCACGAAGGCACGAAGAGCACGAAGTTTTTTACCTTATTTTTTCGTAACTGCTCACGCTTTAAAATCGTTAAGCCGGCTTTAAAGTAGCCAAAGCAAGCTTTGGACTCCAGGAAATTTAGATGGCGGAGTTCAAAGCTTGCTTTGAACTTTACAATTCTAAACACTCCTTACCTTTTTGTGTTTTCCATTGAGCCGTTCACACGAAGTTTTTTCTCCGTGTTCTTCGTTGTCGCCTCGGCAACTGCTCCTGCGTCGCCTAAAGCGCCTAATGTTGGTGCTCTCGGCAATTGCTCCCTGCATTGCTCTACCTCCTCCATCCGTGGAGTCGTACCTCCTGCATCCTTGCAGTCGTAGAGGCGCCTATTTTTGGCTTCGTGGTGAATTATTAAACCTGCTTACGCTTTCGGTAAAGTAACGCCGGTCTGGCCCTGATATTTGCCGCCCCGGTCTTTGTAAGAGGTTTCGCAAATTTCGTCGCCGCCAAAAAACAGCATTTGCGCAACGCCTTCATTGGCGTAGATTTTTGCCGGTAGCGTGGTGGTATTGGAAAACTCCAGCGTCACATGGCCTTCCCATTCCGGTTCCAGAGGCGTTACGTTGACAATGATGCCGCATCGCGCATAAGTCGATTTGCCCAGGCAAATCGTCAAGACATCGCGGGGAATGCGGAAAAATTCAACCGTTCTGGCCAAGGCAAACGAGTTTGGCGGAATAATGCAGACATCGGACTTAACATCGACAAAGCTGCTTGAATCAAAGTCTTTAGGGTCGACGATCGCAGAGTTGATGTTGGTGAAAATCTTGAATTCGTCTGAACACCGGACATCATAGCCGTAACTGGAGGTGCCGTAGGAAATCACCCTGCCGCGTTCCGAATCCCTGATCTGGCCGCTTTCAAACGGCTCGATCATGCCATGTTGTTCCGCCATGCGGCGTATCCACTTGTCCGACTTAATGCTCATGGAGTATTACTACCTGAATTGATGTAAAAAACAGGATTTTAGCATAGAACTTGGTAACTTCTCATCCACAGGCAGCGCAAGGATTAAGCATGGAAGTTGAATGAACACCCGAGGTTAAAAGTTTTTTATTCACCACGAAGGACACGGAGAACACGAAGTTTTATATTTTTTTCTTCGTGCTCTTCGTGTCCTTCGTGGTGAAAAAGCTTTTTACGTATTCTGCACAACGATCCTGGGGAATTTTGTCGTGAAATCCTTGGCCTTTAACGCCAATCGTGCCGCTGTTTTGCGGGCGATTTGCTTGTATATCTGCGCCGCGCGGCTGTCCGGGTCGGCGACCACGGTCGGTCTGCCGCTATCGGCAAATTGCCGGATGTTGATATCCAAAGGCAAGGAGCCCAGAAACTCAATCCTGTTGCGCTCGGCCATCAACTTCCCGCCGCCTTCGCCGAATATGGCTTCTTCGTGGCCGCAGTTGCTGCAAATATGGATGCTCATGTTTTCAACCAGGCCCAGTACCGGCACGTTAACTTTCTCGAACATGCCCAAGCCGCGTTGGGCGTCAATCAGCGCAATATCCTGCGGCGTGGTGACGATAATCGCGCCGCTGACCGGAATCTGCTGGGACAAGGTTAGCTGTATATCGCCGGTGCCGGGCGGCAAGTCGATAATCAGGTAATCCAGATTGTCCCAGTTGGTGTCTTTAAGCAGTTGCTGCAAGGCATTGGTTACCATCGGGCCGCGCCAGATCATGGCTTGGTCGGCCTCGACCAGATAGCCGATTGAATTGGTCTGTACGCCGAAAGCGACCTTGGGCATCATGGTTTTGTTGTCTTTGCTTTCAGGAAAGCCTGAAAGCCCCAGCATCATCGGGATGCTGGGGCCGTAAATATCCGCATCCAGAATGCCGACATTGGCGCCTTCCGCGGTCAGAGCCAGCGCCAGATTGACCGCCGTTGTCGATTTGCCGACGCCGCCCTTGCCGGAAGCCACGGCAATAATGTTCTTGACGTTGGGCAGCGGCTTTAAGGCCTGTTGCACGGCATGGGAAACGATTTTTACGCTGACTTCGACGCTGGCATCGCCGATGCCGGGAAGCGTTTTAAGCAGCTCTTCAACCTCGGCTTTAAGTACGGGTAAATAACTTTTAGCGGGATAGCCCAGCTCCAGTTTTACGCTGACGTTGTTGCCGTCAATCGCAATGGCCTTGACCGATTTTGCCGAAACCAGGTCGGTTCCATTGTTGGGGTCGATAAATGTTTGCAGAAGATCTTCTACCGCTGCTTTTTCGAGGCTTGCCATGACCATGCTCCATAATTGTTAATAAATTCGCCTGATCAATTACCAAGCATAAAACTCAAGATATAGGCCATTTTACCGATTTCAACTCGCTATTGCACTTGTTGGCTGCTTGATAATCGTAGTTTGCGTTTATTTTATGCCATAATAACCAGCTAATTTTGCCTTCGAATTGCTTGAGCTTTTACACTATGCCAGATAGAAAAATTCTCGTCACCAGCGCACTGCCTTATGCCAACGGCCCTATCCATCTCGGCCATCTGGTTGAGTACATTCAAACGGATATCTGGGTGCGTTTCCAGAAACAACGCGGCAACCTCTGCTATTACGTTTGCGCGGACGACACGCACGGCACGCCGATCATGCTCAGGGCGGACCGCGAAGGCATTACCCCGGAACAACTGATCGCCCAGGTCGGCAAGGAGCATCTGGCCGATTTTACCGAGTTCAGCGTGGCCTTCGACAACTACCATAGCACTCATTCCGAAGAGAATAAAACCCTGTCATCGCTGATTTACGAACGTCTGCGCGATGCCGGACACATCAGCTCACGCAGCATTACCCAAGCCTACGATCCGGTTAAGAACATGTTCTTGTCCGACCGTTTTATCAAAGGCGAATGCCCCAAATGCGGCGCGGCCGACCAGTACGGCGATGGCTGCGAAGTCTGCGGCACAACCTACGCGCCGACCGAACTGAAAAACGCGGTTTCGGCCATTTCCGGCGCAAAGCCTGTCGATAAAGACTCCGTGCATTATTTTTTCGATCTGGCCAACTTTAGCGACATGTTGCGTGATTGGACCCACGCCGGCCACTTGCAACCCGAAGTCAGCAACAAACTGGCCGAATGGCTGGACGGCGGCTTGCAGCAGTGGGACATAAGCCGCGATGCGCCGTATTTCGGTTTTGAGATTCCCGACGCGCCGGGCAAATATTTTTATGTCTGGCTGGATGCGCCGATTGGTTACATGGCCAGCTTTAAAAACCTGTGCGATAAACAAGGGCTGGACTTTAACGAATTCTGGTCCAAAAACAGCGACGCCGAGCTGTACCATTTCATCGGCAAAGACATTATCTATTTCCACGCCTTATTCTGGCCTGCGATGCTCAGCGGCGCGCATTTCAGGACGCCGAGCGCGATTTTTGCGCACGGCTTTTTGACCGTGAACGGCGAGAAAATGTCCAAATCGCGCGGCACGTTTATCAAAGCCCGGACTTATCTGGATCATTTGAACCCTGAATACCTGCGCTATTATTTTGCCGCCAAGCTCAGCGCCGGGGTCGATGACATCGATTTGAATTTCGACGATTTCAGCCAGCGGGTCAATTCCGATCTGGTCGGCAAAGTGGTCAACATCGCCAGCCGTTGCAGCGGTTTTATCGCCAAACGCTTTGACAACAAGTTATCCGAGCAATGTTCAGAACAAGCCTTGTTCCATGAATTCGTTAAGGCCAACACGCAAATTGCCGAATTTTACGAAACCCGCGAATTTGGTAAAGCCATGCGCGAAATCATGGCACTGGCCGATAAAGCCAACCAATATATTGATGAGCTTAAGCCCTGGCTGATTGCCAAGGAAGAAGGCAAGGATCAGGAACTGCACGAAGTTTGCACCATGGGCCTCAACCTGTTCCGTTTGCTGGCCGTTTACTTGAAGCCGGTTCTTCCGGTGCTGGCAGGTAATGCGGAAAGCTTTTTAAACATCGAAGCACAAGCCTGGCCGGTTGATGCCAAGCCTTTGTTAAACCACGCGATCAACGAATTCAAACCGTTGATGACAAGGGTTGAGGCCGATAAAATCGCGGCGATTATTGAAGCGTCCAAAGAAAATCTGGAAAAAACCGCCGAGCCGCCAAAAGCGAAAACATGCGAGCCGATTGCCGACACCATCGAGTTTGACGATTTCGCCAAACTGGATTTACGTATCGCCAGAATCATCAAGGCCGACCACGTCGATGGCGCGGACAAGTTGCTGCAGTTGACCGTGGATATCGGCGATGAAACCCGCAACATCTTTGCCGGGATTAAATCCGCCTACAGCCCGGAAGATCTGGAAGGCAAGTTGACTTTGGTCATCGCCAACCTGGCGCCGAGAAAAATGCGTTTCGGTGTATCCGAAGGCATGGTGCTGGCGGCAGGTCCCGGTGGCAAGGACATCTGGGTTTTAAGCCCTGATGAAGGCGCGCAGCCGGGCATGCGGGTTAAGTAATACCAAGAGGCAAAGTGGCCGCCGGGCAGAATTTATCGTTCCCGCGCTCCGGTGGTGCTCGCCGTTATACAAGTGTATTTCAGAGTCGTCATCATGGACAAAAAGGCATATACCGGTTACCGGATAACGTTGCCGATTAGACCTTCCAGGTTTTTAAAACCTGGAAGGTCTGCCTCTCGCTCCGTTTCCTGCCTAACGTCAGGCCAGGGACTGTCGGGATGACGAAAGCCCGCGGGATACTGGCATATAACGATGAACGCTCCGGCGTCCCGCAATGCCAGAGCGTTGCGAACTGAATTCCCTCGCCGGAGCGTAGGAACTATTAAAAGACCCTATTCAAAACATGTCTGTTTCAACTAAATCTCCCACCTTGATCGATCAAATCAATGCCTTACTGCCGCAGACCCAATGCGGGCAATGCAGCTTCCAAGGCTGTCGCCCCTATGCCGAGGCCATCGCCTCGGGCGCAGCGGACATCAACCAGTGTCCGCCGGGCGGCGACGAAGGCATACGCGATCTGGCCGAGTTATTGGGCGTTCCATCCAAACCGCTGAATACCAAATTCGGCGTCCACAAGCCGCCAAGCGTCGCGTTTATTATTGAAGAAGACTGTATCGGCTGCACCAAATGCATCGCCGCCTGCCCGGTCGATGCGATATTGGGCGCGTCAAAATTCATGCATACGGTCATAGCCGCAGAATGTACCGGCTGTGAATTGTGCATAGCGCCTTGCCCGGTCGATTGCATCGTCATGCAGCCCGCACCGCCCAGCAATACCGAACGGAGTCGGGCGCAAAAATCCGCACAGGCCAAACGGCGTTATGACGCGCGCTGCTTGCGCAAGGAAAAAGAAGAGGCTGAAAAAGCGGAGCGGGCGAAAAAGAAAAGGCTGGCGTTGCTGAAGATGCAAGCGGTGAAAAAATAGATAGCAGAGACCAGTTTTACGCCACGAGACTGCAAGGATGCAGAAGGTAGAGCAGTGCAGGAGCAATAGCCGACGACTCCACGGATGGAGGAGATAGAGCACCAACAGTAGGCGCTTTTAGGCGACATACAATATTAAATACAGTCGGGCATAAAGAATCTCCGATTGGAAAAATTAGGGCAGGGATAATAAACCTAAAAGCTAGATACCGCAAACCCACGCCTGCCTAACCAGAAAATCCAAAATTATTCAACAAAATATGGGTTTCGCTCGCGCTCCACCTATCCTACGCTGTATAATACACGGTTATTTTTCACTGAGTTATAAGGTGTGGTCTATGCAAATTCTTCAGGAAGCGCTCACGTTTGATGACGTTTTATTAGTGCCTGCGCACTCGACTGTGCTGCCACGCGATGTAGAAATGAAAACAAAGCTGACGCGGGGCATTACGTTGAATATCCCTCTGGTTGCTGCGGCGATGGATACGGTTACCGAAGCGAGGCTGGCGATTGCGATTGCTCAGGAAGGCGGTATCGGCATCATTCATAAAAACATGACGGCTGAGCAGCAGGCGAGCGAAGTGCGCAACGTCAAGAACTACGAGAGCGGTGTGATCAAGAATCCGATCACGGTTTCGCCGGATGTGAGCATTCGGGACGTTATCAACTTGACCCGCTCTAAAAATATTTCCGGCGTGCCGGTGGTTGACGGTGATGAGTTGGTCGGCATTGTCACCAGCCGTGACTTGCGTTTTGAAACGCGCTTTGACGAAGCGGTTTCAAAGGTCATGACGCCCAAAGAGCGTTTGATTACCGTCAGCGAAAATGCCGATCGTAAAGAAGCGGTGGCTCTGCTGCACAAGCATCGCATCGAAAAAGTGCTGGTGGTCAATGATGACTTTCATTTGCGCGGCATGATTACCGTAAAAGATATACAAAAAGCCAAGGATTATCCGTTGGCTTGTAAAGACGAACATGAGCAGTTGCGGGTCGGCGCAGCAATCGGCACCGGCCAAGGCACCGAAGAGCGGGTCGCCGCGCTGGTTGCCGCCGGCGTCGATGTAATTATCGTCGATACTGCGCACGGCCATTCTCAAGGCGTGCTGGACAGGGTGCGTTGGGTAAAACAGAACTATCCCGATGTACAGGTCATCGGCGGCAATATTGCTACGGCGGCTGCGGCGTTGGCCCTGGTTGAAGCGGGCGCCGATGGCGTTAAGGTCGGCATCGGCCCCGGCTCTATTTGCACGACCCGTATTGTGGCCGGTGTTGGCGTACCGCAAATTACCGCGGTCAGCAATGTTGCCGATGCGTTAAGAGGAACCGGTGTGCCGTTGATTGCCGATGGCGGTATCCGCTATTCCGGAGACGTCGCTAAAGCGCTGGCTGCGGGTGCCTATGCGGTGATGTTAGGCGGCATGTTTGCCGGTACCGAAGAAGCGCCGGGAGAGATCGAGCTGTTTCAGGGGCGGTCTTACAAATCCTATCGCGGCATGGGTTCATTGGGCGCGATGTCGCAACAGCAAGGCTCCAGCGACCGTTATTTTCAGGAAGAAACCGAACTGGCCGAAAAACTGGTGCCGGAAGGCATTGAAGGCCGGGTGCCGTATAAAGGCAGTCTACTGGCTGTTATTCATCAGTTGCTGGGCGGTATTCGCGCCAGCATGGGCTACACAGGCAGCCAAACGATTGCAATCATGCATGAAAAGGCGCAGTTTGTGCGGGTGACCAGTGCCGGTATGCGGGAAAGCCATGTGCATGATGTGACTATTACTAAAGAAGCGCCTAATTACCGAATGGAGTGAGTTTTGGCGAAAGACGAAAGGCGAAGGGCTAAAGGTTAGGATTGACCTAATTTGAAGCACGGTTTTTTCGCCTTTCGTCCTTTGCCCTTCGCCCTTAACCTTTCGCCTGATCTAAAAGAGCTCTATCGTGAATCAACAATCTCCAAACATCCATAGCCACAAAATCCTGATCCTGGATTTCGGCTCGCAATACACCCAGCTCATTGCGCGGCGTATCCGAGAAATCGGCGTTTATTGCGAAATTTATTCCTGCGAATGCAGTACGGAACAAATCAAAAAGTTCGCGCCTAATGGCATTATTTTATCCGGCGGCCCTGAAACGGTAACTAGCGGCGATACGCCAAGAGCGCCACAAATCGTTTTTGAATTGGGTGTCCCTGTGCTGGGCATTTGCTACGGCCTGCAAACCATGACCGAGCAATTGGGCGGCAAGGTTGAAAGCTCCGATCACAGGGAGTTTGGCTACGCGCAAGTCAGGGCGCGCGGCCACTCGAAACTGTTGTTCGATATCGAGGATCATCTGTCGCCGGAAGGCTTTGGTCTGCTGGATGTGTGGATGAGCCATGGTGACCGCGTGGTCGATTTGCCGGCCGGTTTCACGCTGATTGCCAGCTCGGACGGCGCACCGGTTGCCGGTATCGCCAATGAGGACAAGGGTTTTTACGGTTTGCAGTTTCATCCCGAAGTGACCCACACCAAACAAGGCGGACGGATATTGTCGCGCTTTGTGCTGGAAATTTGCGGTTGCGAAGCGCTGTGGACTTCCAGCAATATTATCGAAGACAGCATTGAGGTTGTCCGTAAAACGGTCGGTACCGATCATGTGATTTTGGGTTTGTCCGGCGGCGTCGATTCGTCGGTCGTTGCTGCATTGCTGCACAAGGCCATTGCAGATCAGTTGACCTGTGTTTTTGTCGATACCGGTTTGTTGCGTTTGCACGAAGGCGATCAGGTGATGGCGACTTTTGCCGAGCATATGGGCGTTAAAGTGATCCGGGTGGACGCTGAGCAGCGCTATCTGGACGCGTTGAGCGGCATCACCGACCCGGAACAAAAACGCAAAATCATCGGCAGTCTGTTTATTGATATTTTCGACGAGGAAGCCGCGAAAATAACCGATGCAAAATGGTTGGCGCAAGGTACGATTTATCCTGATGTGATTGAATCGGCCGGCTCCAAAAGCGGTAAGGCGCATCTGATAAAATCGCATCACAATGTCGGCGGTTTGCCGGAAAATATGCTGTTAAAATTGGTTGAGCCGTTGCGCGAACTGTTCAAGGACGAAGTCAGGAAACTAGGTGTAGAGTTAGGTTTGCCTGCGGATATGGTTTATCGCCATCCGTTTCCCGGTCCTGGTTTAGGCGTGAGAATTTTGGGCGAAGTGAAAAAGCAATACGCTGATTTGTTGCGTCAGGCCGATGCCATTTTTATTGAAGAATTGTATCGCCATGAACTTTACGACAAGGTCAGTCAGGCTTTTGCGGTATTTCTGCCGGTCAAGTCGGTTGGCGTGATGGGCGATGGTCGGCGTTATGATTACGTGATCGCCATCCGCGCCGTCGAAACCATCGATTTTATGACCGCGCGCTGGGCGCATTTGCCTTATGAGTTTTTGGATCTGATTTCCCGGCGCATTATTAATGAAGTTCCGGGCATTTCACGTGTAGCTTACGACATCAGCGGCAAGCCTCCTGCAACTATCGAATGGGAATAAGCAGTACAACGGATGAAGCATGGATGCGCCATGCGATCAGGTTGGCGCAACGGGCCGAGCAGCAGGGCGAAGTCCCGGTCGGCGCTATCGTGGTCAAAGATAATCAATGCATCGCGGAAGGCTGGAATATTCCAATAATCAGCCATGATCCGACCGCTCACGCCGAGATGGTTGCCATGCGAAGCGCCGGCGTAGTCATGGAAAATTACCGGCTAACCGATGCGACCTTGTACGTGACGCTGGAGCCTTGCGTGATGTGCATAGGCGCTATGAGTCATGCGCGGATTAAGCGGCTGGTGTTCGGCGCCTATGACCCCAAGCGGGGCGCAGTGTGCAATGCATTGAGCCTGACTGACGCGAGCTTTTTAAATCATCGGATCAGCTGGGATGGCGGCGTGCTGGAAGAGGACTGCTCGGAATTGTTGAGGGCTTTTTTCAAGGCCAGACGATAAAGGCATTTTAAATTCAGTCAATAGTCACCGCAGCAATAGGGCTCCTATCCGCTTAATGTGCCCCGCTTGTTAGGCGATAGGAATCCGTTGCTGCAAGTTGTTAGCGCGGCAAAATAATACCAGGCAATCCGTCTGGGCTAGTGAATCAAGATTGCCGTAATTGTTTGTATTGATTAATCAATGCATTGGTTGAGCAATCATGGCTATCGATGGCTTTGTCGTTTTGAAGTTCCGGCAGGATGACTTTAGCCAAGGTTTTGCCCAGTTCCACGCCCATCTGGTCGAATGAGTTGATATTCCAGATGACCCCCTGAACATAAATTTTATGTTCATAAAATGCAATCAGCGAGCCTAAGGTTTTTGGCGTCAGTTTGGTGAATAAGAACGAATTCGATGGTTTATTGCCGTCAAATACTTTGGAAGCGACCAGTACTGTGTCGGCCTGGTCTTCGAGTGATAATTCCTGTTTAACTTCCTCTGCAGTCCTGCCTTTCATCAAGGCTTCCGGTTGGGCGAGAAAGTTTGAAATTAAAATATCGTGATGGTCGGGCAGCTTGTAGTGACTGTTTGCGGCGGCCAGAAAGTCACAAGGTATGAGTTTTGTGCCTTGATGGATCAGCTGGAAAAAGGCATGCTGTCCGTTAGTGCCGGGTTGTCCCCAAATAATCTGGCCGGTGCTGTAATCGACATGTTGACCATTGAGATCTATGCTTTTGCCGTTGCTTTCCATGTCGCCTTGCTGAAAATAATCGGCGAAATAAAGCATGGACTGATCGTAAGGTAAAAGAGCGTGAGACTCGGCATTGTAAAAATTATTATACCAAATGCCAAGCAAGCCCATGATTATAGGGATGTTTTTCTCAAAAGGCGTGGCGCGGAAATGTTCGTCTGCTTCATAGGCGCCTTGTAAAAGCTCTTCAAAGTTGTCCATGCCCACATATAAAGCGATAGATAGCCCGATGGCCGACCATAATGAATAGCGCCCGCCGACCCAATGCCTGAATTCAAACATGTTGTTGGTATCGATGCCGAATTCGGCAACATTATTGGTACTGGTGGAAATGGCAACAAAATGCTTGGCAATAGCTTGCGGATCTTTCGCACTGTCAAGGAACCAGCTTCTTGCCGATTTTGCATTGGTCATGGTCTCTTGCGTAGTAAATGTTTTAGACGCAATAAGAAATAGTGTCGTTTCAGGAGAGAGGTGCTTTAGGGTTTGCACAAGATCGGCCTGGTCAACATTGGAGACGAAGTGAACTTTTAGTGACTCGGACGCGTAGGGCGTAAGCGCTGTCGAAACCATCTTTGGCCCCAAATCGGAGCCGCCTATGCCGATGTTAACGATGTCGGTAATCGCTTTGCCGGTATAACCTTTCCATTCGCCTGAGCGGACGCGAGTGCTGAAAGTTCGCATTTGGGCGAGAACACTGTTGATTTGCGGCATTACATCCTGTCCGTCAACATAAACAGGTTGGTTGCTTCTATTGCGCAAGGCGGTATGCAGGACAGATCTGTGTTCGGTGTTATTTATTTTTGCTCCGCAAAACATAGCCTTAATTTTTGCATTCAGTCCGGCATGATTGGCGAGATTTATGAGTAAGGGCAGGGTTTGATCGGTTATTCTGTTTTTGGAGTAATCAAACAGTATGTCATTAAAATGAAGAGAAAATTTGAGGTGGCGGTTGTGATCTGCATTAAAGCTGTCGCGAAGGAGAATATTTTTGGTTTCGTTGTGATGTTTTATTAAAGCTGTCCAGGCTGTAGATGTGGTCAAAGATGACATGCGTAAAAAGCTCCGTTTAAATAAAGTTGTTTAAGTCTACGAAAAGCAGTGCAGGATAGCAATAGTGCAACCGCGCATTACCTTTTACTTATATAATGGCGCCTGTAGATTGGTCGCCCATCAATTCCTTGTATTTGGCTAAATCGATGTGCTAGAGTGGCTTATTGCTATTAATCAAAGTACAGCGAAAGACGTGTTTTTGATGAGTTCAAAATCCATTAATGGCATCTACATTCTCATAATAATAATTTTATCAAAACTGGAAGGCATTATGAACATTACACACATTTTAAGAAAGAGTTTCCTGGCGCTTCTTGGGTTGTTATTTTCTGCATCGTTATGGGCGCATGGCGGGGCTGCAGGTACCGATACAGACCAATGTAAATTCGAATTGGAACCTAGCCATTGGTTACATTATACCGCCTACCAGCCTAACGCATTTCCCGCTGAAGATTTTTGCGCCAATATTCCCAGGGCTAACGAACTTACCTTACTGGTGTTCGATTATCAGGACATGAAATACAGAGATATGTCGGTTGAGTTTGAAGTGACAAAAGAACCTGAAGGAACTCGCGTATTCTTTTTGCCGGGTGCAAAGCATAAAAAAGGCACAGTTGAATTAAAACTTCCAAATGGCGTGCCGGAAGCAGGCAAATACCTGATTCATATTACACTGGTGCCTGATCAAGGCGAGAGATTGGATGCGCACATGGGATTTAACGCTGGCGGTGGTAAAGCAGTCAGCAAAAATAACCTGCTTTTGTATGCATTTTTCGCATTCGCCGGTTTATATGTGCTTTATCTGTCACACGCTGGTTTCAAAAGCAAAGTGGATGAAGCAATCGCGAAGCTTAAAAGCTAAGCTGACATGACTTATTGATAAGTTGTGTTGTGCCATTGTGTAATTGCGCGTAGAGTTCACCGCATATGCAATGGCATTGCCTACATCGGCAGATATTTACTCCTGAAGTATCTGCCTTTACCACACTCGTGGATTATGTAGAAAAGGAGCGAGAATAGGAGCGGAGGTTATGATTTTATTGAACAATAGAGGTAATGAGTAATGGTGAAGTTGTTATCGGCTGGGGCGCTGATTTTTCTTTTGTCTGCGCCTGTATCGGCAGTGGAGTATGAGGATCATGATGGGATGCTCATGGATCACGGTGATGGCCATTTAATGGATATGGCTGGCGGTATGGTTATGGGTCAAAATACCAGCACGTTGCCGGGTGGCTGCGACAGTATTGCTGAAACCAAGGAAATTACTGTTCATGCCGGACATAAATATGCCGAGAAATTTCCAGGCAGAATGTTCGCGTTTGACACTCAAGAATTTAATTTTAAACCGTGCACCAAATTGACGGTTCATTTCATCAATGAAGATAATGTCCGTCATCAATGGATGATGCACGGGTTGCCTAAATATTTATATCCTAAGGGCATGTTCCACTTAGAAGCATCCGGTCCTGCAAAAATTTCCGGAACATTGATCCTGCCTCCCGGCGATAAAACCTATCTGGTGCATTGCGACATTGCCCAGCACATGGAAAAAGGCATGAAAGCCCAGTTGAAAGTCGGTAAAGGGGATGGTGATCTTCCCAGTATCCCAGGCGTGACAGCTTACGTCATACCCGATGACTACAAGGGAAGCTTGCCAACGGTGATGGCCGCAGTTTCGGCCGCAGCCGAAGCCGCGCCGGCGGCTGTTGCGGTCAATAAGCCTGCCCCGGCAGCACAACAGCCACCGAAAGAGGGTTCTCTTGTGTCGGGCGTTACTGTGATCGGCCTGGTGATTGGTTTGCTGCTTGCTCCATTTTTAGCGAAAAAATTTAAAGGCATGAGCGCATCAGAAATAGTAGCCACTATTTTTGATATGTTAAGAACCGGAATTGGGCTAGTTATAAAACTGCTGTCTAAGTTGGTTAAGCTGGTCATTTCTAATAAAAATAAAACGTTGCCTGAAAATTAAACTCGGGCAATACAAGAACCCCTGTGCTCTTTGAGTACAGGGGTTTTTTTTGAGAGAAAAGTGCAAGACATAGGGTTTGAAATAGGTGGACTGTTTACCAGTGCATTTATATCGTCAACGATAGCTCCCGGAGGCTCGGAAGCCGTTTTGGCTTATATGGTATCGGTAGGGCATCAGGCTGAGCTTTTGGTTATCGTTGCAACAATTGGCAACACATTGGGCACCATGACAACATGGGGCTTGGGCGTGCTAGCAGCTAAAAAAATGCCGGTTGCCGAGCTTTTATCAGAAGAAAGACAGAAAGCGCTGGAAGTAGTTAGGAAAAGAGGTATCTGGACGCTGTTTTTTACGTGGTTGCCGATAGTTGGGGATGTCTTGTGTTTTGCAGGTGGATGGTTAAGGTTACCATTCTTTCAGGCTTGTTCGATCATATTGCTCGGTAAATTTGGGCGATATGCGGTGATCGCCTGGATTTTTACTTAAAAAAGCTTGTCTTTATAAACATCAACTTGAAATATATCAATTAGATACTTACAAAAACTGTAACTACTAACAGCCAAACTAAAACGCTGATTATTATATTCATTAAAATCTTCATCAAAGCGCAGTATTTATCATATTCCTCTGCACTACATTGTACTTTTTGATATTAAGTAGCTACGAAAAACTAAGATAAAATTTGAGCTTCATGAAATTAATCCGCTTGCATTTTATTGATTGAATACGAGGTAATTGTGCTGCGCCATTTCCCACAGATTAACGTTGCTTATGCTCACAGTAAACGGGATTATTTTATAGCAGCGTTTACTTTTTTTTGCGTTGCAGTTTGTTTGATAAGCGATGCAAATGCGAGCTTGGAAAAGCAAAATGCGCTCGGTGTTTGCGCCTGGGTATTTTTGATCGGATTGCTGCTCGGAGAAAATAGGGAAATAAGAACGCAAGTTGGCATAGCCATCATTTTTGCGACCATCGGCGAGCATTTTGCGTCGCCTTTTATGGGCGGATACACTTACCGGTTCGAGAACGTGCCGGCCTATGTGCCGCCAGGCCACGGCATGGTTTATTTGACCGCCGTGGCTTTGGGGCGGTCCGGATTATTCCAGTGCTATGCCAAGGAAATTGCCGCGTTGGTGGTGATGGTCTGCGGTGTCTGGTCGCTCTGGGGAATCAGCGGTTATGCCAAGCAGGGCGATTCGGTAGGCGCGCTATTATTTTGTGTTTTTTTGGGTTATCTCTTTAAAGGCCGTTCGCCTATGGTTTATCTGGCAGCCTTTTTTATTACTACATGGCTGGAGCTAATCGGCACCGCCGTTGGGACCTGGAAATGGGCGGCAATAGATCCCGTATTAAGTTTGCCACAAGGAAATCCGCCTAGCGGAGTTGCTGCCTGGTATTGTCTGGTCGATGCGGTAGCCATGGGTGGCGCTGCGCCGTTATTAAGAAGAGCGAAAAGTACCCGTGAATGGATAAAGTCCGGCAAGTATCGGAAAAATGCATATCAGAGCGCGGATAATGAATAAGATATTTACACAATCGCGTAAGGTCTGGTTGCTAATTATGTAAGTGCCCCTGTTATAGGCAAGATAATCAATAATTAAAAGGGAGTGAAACATTATGGAACGCGTGATTTTATCCGATTAAGTGTAGCGACTGTAGGTGCCGGCATAATGATACCAACCATGGCGCTGGCCGACAGTGGTAAGCAGATAGCTAAAAGAAATATTTATTATACAAAAGAAGCCCCAGGCTCCTGGAGCGAGAAGGTTGCAACTCATCTGCCCAACATTGAAATACAAAAAACGGGAGGGAATGTCGCTGTAAAAGTCGTAACGGCACATGAAATGAAGGATCATGAGCACTATATTGTTAAGCACGATTGTTAAGCACGTTTTGCTGGACCAAAACTATAAATTTATAGATGAATATCTTTTCCATCCTGTCAAAGATAAGGCGGCAATTTCAACATTTACATTACATGACTACAGTGGGCCGATTTATGCGCTGAGTATGTGCAATAAGCATGATCTCTGGTTGAACGGCTCAGAAGTGTAAGGATGCGTTTTAGATCATTATTTGGCGTTGATGTTATTGCAAGTAGCTCATTGAAGTCCATTAACTCAATGAGCTGTTGTTTAGTAGGCGCTGCAACACAATTCAGTCAATGAAAAACAATCAACTTTTATACCCAAAGCCCAAAAAGATTCTGGTAATCTCAATGCGATACCTCGGCGATGTACTGCTGACGACACCCTTATTGCGTTCGTTGAGGCAGGCCTATCCCGATGCTCAACTTGATGTGCTAGTGTTTCGTAATACAGCTTCCATGCTCGAAGGCAATCCTGACGTTGACCATATTATTACTACGCCTAATCGCCCCAAACTCTTAGATTATCAGCAATTATTTCGTCAAATATTCAGGCAATATGACCTTGCTATCTCTACGCAGTCAGGCGATCGCCCTTTTTTGTACACGCTACTCGCGGCGCCGTTACGGGTTGCCGCAGTACCGCCAAAAAACACTACTGGCTGGTGGAAGCGTTTTTTTGTTCAGCATTGGACAGAATTTGATGACGACAATACGCATACGGTTCTGCAACACCTGAAATTACTGGATTTGATCAATGTTCCCTGGTGTTTTTCATTGGTACCGCCACAAATTGGCAATACTCAGCCGCAAGTGCAGCAATTTCCTTTTTTGGCCGATCATTCCGGCTTTGCAGTGTTACATCCGTACCCGCAGTGGAGATACAAGCAATGGACTGTTGAGGGTTGGATACAAATAGGACTCTATCTCAAAAGCTTGGGATTACAACTAGTTCTTTCGGGAGGGTCTGCCCAAGAGGAAATTGACTATGTAGCCAATATTCAACGTAAACTTCCCGAGGATACGATCAACTTGACGGGTCAGGTTTCGTTGGCGCAATTGGCAACCATTATTGCCCAAGCAAAACTATATATCGGCCCGGATACTGGCATCACCCACTTAGCTGCTGCAACCGGCATTCCCGTGATTGCGCTTTATGGGCCGACCAATCCGATAAAATGGGCGCCGTTCCCTTATGGATATCAAGCAAACGATAATCCTTTTGATAAAATAGGCGATAAACAAGTTAATAATATTTACTTCGTACAAGGTGAAGGAGATTGTGTTCCGTGCGATCTAGAAGGTTGCGATCGTCATCGACAAAGCCGTAGCCAATGTTTAGATAATCTGTCACCGGAACGTATTAAGCGTTTAGTGCGGCAATTGTTAAACAAATGAGCGTTCTAAATTAAGTCATTCGCAATCTGTCAATTTAACAATGAAATTATGAATATCGCCTCCTCTAAACTACTCGATCGCATTTACGTCCTTAACGTCAAAAAATTTACCGAGCGCCGGGCTTTCATGGAAAAGCAGCTCGCTAAAACAGGATTGCAGGCGGAATTTATTTTTGATTGGGATGCCGATGAGTTGAACGATGAGATAATCGACCGGTATTTTTCGAAAAATAACAAATTATCAGTCGCGCAAAAATCCTGTGCTCTCAAACATATTACCGCTTTACGAAAAATTACGGAAAGTAACGGCAGGTTCAATTTGATTTTAGAAGATGATGCCGTTCTTGCGAAAGAGTTTGGTTTAGGCTTACAACGCGCATTAGCACAAAGCGAGCAGTTTTTGGAAAACAAAGTTATTTATATAGGTTCAGGAGGGAATTTTTTTACGCCGAAAAGCCAGCGAAGACCAGGGCAATATCTATATCTTGGTACACGCGGTCGATTTACAGATTCCTATATTGTCGATAGTGCCACCGCACAAAAAAGGTTGGATTGGATCATTACCCATAAAGTCAGTGAACCCATTGATAATCAATTTGATAAAATCGATAAGCAATTAGGTATCAAAATACTGTGGCTAGAAGACCCTATTGTTGAGCAAGGCAGTAAAAATGGTTTGTTTGACAGTGCCATAGAGTCAGCCCCGCCAACTTGGTTACAAAGGCTGCGTTTTAACTTTGAAAAGTTAAAGCGAAAATATATCTATCAACTATGGCGCTAATTGAAAAGTCTATGTTTTCTTATTCTATTATTTCAGAAAAATCCTTATTAGCTTGCCGATATCTGGCAATAATTGCTGCGATTGCAGCTCCTCTATCTACCGCTGTTACCAGTGCTGCTTGCGTTGCCATGTTGTTAACCTGGCTTATTTCAGGTCACGTTTGGCAGAGCCTGAAAGTATCGACTCAACAGTCTACGGGGAAAATGTTGTTAGTGTTTTTTGCTTGGCTTATTGTTAGCAGTTTATATGCTGACACTTCTTGGACGGATAAAATCACTACATTGTCGAGCTGGAAAAAATTATTTTACACTTTCGTGTTGTTAGGCCTTTTTTGTCAAACGCAATGGAAAGCGCGCTTTATTTATTATTATTTAGCGGCAATGTCTTTCGCAGCATTTATTGTCGTTTCATTATGGTTGCTGGGTATTCAAGTTAGAGGTCAGCCGCCCGGCATTGTTATGACAAATTACACTTCTCAAAGTTTAGCATTTGTGATTGCTATCTTAAGTTGCATTTTTTTAATTAAAGAATCTATCAGTCGTCAAAAAAAAGGTTTATTAATAGGAATGATAGTCCTATTTACATTTAACATTTTCTTCATCAGCACTTCTCGGAGCGGTTATCTTGCTCTGCCTGTGGCTGCTGTTTTCATAGTTATTAATCTTTATGGCTATAAAAAACTGCCTCATATTTTGGGGATTACGCTAACTGCTCTTTTATTGGTGGCGTTGACTTCAAACACCTTGCAGCAGCGCATTAAATTAGGATTGGAGGAAAATAAAAATTCTCAATCCAGTGAAAATTTAACGTCTATAGGTGTTCGTGATATTTTCAGGCAAAATACGTTGGAATTAATTCAGCAAAAAACCTTTCTTGGTTATGGAACATCTTCTTTCAATAGCGTTTACAGTTCTCACGTTGCTGCAAAATATCAAGACTGGCGCGGCAAACCGTCATCCGACCCACATAACCAATATTTGTTTATTTGGCTGGAAAATGGTCTAGTCGGGTTGTTATTGTTTTTGGCTTATATTTTTACGGCTATCAGACAGGGAGCAACCCAACAGTTCTACGGAGTCATTGCTGCAAGTGTGCTCGTTGCGTTCGCCACGACTAGTTTGTTTAATTCACATTTCAAAACTTTTCCAGAGGGACATTTACTGGCTTTTTTTGTAGGTTGTTTATTAGGTCAACAGCCGGTAAACAAGATGGAGGAAGGAAGTGCTTAGCGTAATCATCATCACAAAAAATGAAGCGTCTCATATTGGGCGGTGTATGGAATCTGTTTTATGGGCTGATGAAATCATCGTTCTGGATTCCGGTAGTCAGGATGATACGGTATCCATCTGTCATCGATATACCGAGAAAGTATATGAAACGGACTGGCCCGGGTTTGGTATTCAGAAGCAGCGCGCTTTGGATAAGGCGGCTGGTGACTGGATTCTATCTATTGACGCCGACGAAATGGTAACGCCGGAACTAAGGATGGAAATCGAACGCACGCTCCAGCAAAAGGAGTATCAGGGCTATGAAATTCCTCGTCTTTCCAGCTACTGTGGCAGGCAAATGCGCCATGGCGGCTGGTGGCCCGATCATGTGCTTAGGCTATTTCGCCGTGATTGCGGTCGATTCACTGATTCAGCCGTTCATGAGCGTATTATTGTGCAAGGCCAAACCGGGCAATTGACCACTCCGTTGCTGCATGATGCTTTTGTGAGCCTGGATGAAGTCTTGCATAAAGTAAATTGCTATTCGTCCTTAGGCGCAGAAATGCTCTATCAAAAAGGGACGCAATCATCCATAAGCAAGGCTATTTTTAAAGCGTTCTGGACTTTTGTGCGCACCTATTTCCTTAAATTAGCTATCATGGATGGACGGCAAGGTCTGATGCTTTCAATTTCCAATGCTGAAGGAACGTATTATAAGTACGTCAAATTGTTGGAATTACAAAGCCGACAAGCACAACAATAATGAATCTAATATCTGTTATTGTAACTACATATAATTGGCCTGCCGCTTTAAATCTTTGCCTGGAAAGTTTGTTTGCTCAAAATGACAAAGGCTTTGAAATTATTATCGCTGATGATGGTTCTGCATTTTCTAATCAAGTATTGGCTCAGGCTTCTTGCGCTAAAAGTCCGGTATCAATTCAATATGTTCACCATGACGATCAGGGATTCAGGGCGGGAACCATTAGAAATAAAGCTGTGGCCGCCAGTAAAGGCGAATATTTGCTATTTATTGACGGTGACTGCATTCTTCGGCCTGATTTCATCGCTGGACATCGCCAGCTTGCTGCACCGGGATGCTTTGTGCCTGGAAACCGGGTGCTGTTGAGCCAGGCATTTACTCAGGAAGTCATAGAAAAGCACATTTCATTGCATGACAAAACGCTGAGCTATTTCATTGCTCTTTGGATACAAAATAAAATAAATAGAATTTCTGCCTTTATTCGGCTTCCTCTGGGGCGATTAAGAAGCTTACAGCCTAAAAAATGGAAAAAAGCCATGACATGCAATTTAGCAATGTGGAAGCGCGACTTTTTACAGGTAAACGGTTTTGACGAGCTTTTTGAAGGCTGGGGCTTTGAGGATTCTGATTTGGTTATTCGCTTAATACATGCAGGCATTAAACGTAAAGAAGGAAGGTTTGCTGTGCCTGTGTTGCATCTATGGCATGTTCATAATGATAAAAGCAAGCAAGATATTAATTACCAGCGCCTGCTGGATCGCTTAAACAGCCAGGATTTTATTTTCGCAAAAAAAGGCGTTTCCCAGTATCTTGGGTAACTCGGTAACTTAGCGCAAGCTGGAAGAATAGCTTCACTCGTTCATTCAAACTTCAAAAATATGAAAAAAACATCCAAAGCAAGCGCTCAAATATATAAGCGACTACTGACCTATTTAAAGCCGCATCGTGGCCTCTTTGCAATCAGTATTATTGGCTTCCTGATGTATTCAGGCACTCAGACTTTATTTGCTGCGTTAATCAAGCATATTATTGATACGTTGCAAACTGAGGCGCGGGAGGGTATGTATTACTTGCCGTTATTCTTTAGCGGCCTGATTATAGTGCATGGGATTGGCGCTTATGTAGGCAACTATTTTTTAGCCAAAGTGTCCACAAATATCGTGCATACCCTGAGATGTGAAATTTTCAATCAATATACGCAGCTGCCAACGGCTTATTTTGACGCAAACAATAGCGGTCATATGATTTCCAGAATAACCAATAACGTAGGACAGGTTACTCAGGCGGCCACAGATTCTATTCGTACTTTTGTGCGGGAAGGATTTACTGCGATAGGCTTGTTAGTTTATCTGTTTTATTCAAACTGGATGTTATCTCTGGTTTTTATTGCTATCACACCTATTTTGGTGGTGCTGGTGAGTTATGTTAGTAAGCGACTTAGAACGATTAGTAAGAGAATACAAGAATCAATTGGCGATATAACGCATATCACTTCGGAATTGGTGGATGGGCATCGGGTGGTGCGCAGTTATGGCGGAGAAGAATATGAGCGGCGGCGCTTTTTAGAAAGCAGCTTATATAACCGTAGACAATCGCTCAAGCTGGCAACCACTATGGCGGTGCATAACCCGATAATGCAATTCATTATAGCGATAGCATTGTCAGTTTTGATGTATATGGCATTGTTTTTTATGAAACAAGCCAGTGTGGGTGAGTTTGTGGGCTATTTGACGGCGGCATTTTTATTGCCTAAACCGATCAGAAGTTTAAGTGACGCGAACAGCGAAATCCAAAAAGGCATAGTCGCCGCCGAATCGTTGTTTGAAATTCTGGATGAGCCGGGCGAATTGGATGAAGGCACTTATCAGGCAGAAAGATGCAAGGGAGCTCTGGAATTTAAAAATCTGACTTTTCAATATGCCGGCGCAAACGAGCCTGCGCTGATTGACATCAGTTTTAAGGCTGAGCCAGGGCAGACAATTGCTTTGGTAGGAGCTTCCGGCGGCGGTAAAAGCACGCTCGCCAGTTTGGTTTCTCGTTTTTATCCCCATGATACTGGCGAGATACTACTGGACGGTGTGGAAATTAATAATTATCAACTGGCAAATCTGAGGAAGCAGTTGGCATTAGTCAACCAGCAAGTCACATTATTCAATGACACGATAGCCAACAATATAGCTTACGGGGCGCTTGCGACAGTAACTAAAAGCGAAATAGCTCAAGCTGCAACAGACGCTTATGCGATGGAATTTATCGCCAAGCTGGACCAGGGGCTGGACACGGAAATAGGCGAGAATGGTGTCAAGCTGTCCGGCGGACAGCGGCAAAGATTGGCTTTGGCCAGGGCCTTGCTAAAAGACGCGCCCATACTCATATTGGATGAGGCGACATCGGCGCTCGATACCGAATCGGAGCGGTTTATACAAGCGGCACTACAAAAAGTAATGAATAATCGAACGACGCTGGTTATTGCTCACCGGCTATCGACCATTGAAAATGCCGATATGATTTTGGTTATAGATCATGGTCGTATTGTAGAAAGAGGCTCTCACCGCGAGCTCATTGCAAAAAATGGAGTCTATGCGCGTTTGCATTCGATGCAATTTGAGGAACATTCCAAGGGCAACCATCCGGTCATTTCTGCTGAACTGATAAGTTCAGACTTAGTTTAAAGGGCATAATTTTGAAAACATTTATTTCTGAGCTTGAGCAGCATAAAGCCGTGATAGAGGGGCTGGCTGATTGTTCTGATGCGATTGAAGCAGCCGGGGCGTTGCTGATTAAGACATTAAATCAGGGTGGAAAAATACTGTTGTGCGGTAATGGCGGCAGTGCTGCCGATTGCCAGCATATTGCTGCGGAGCTGGTGGTGCAATATCAAAAAAGCCGTAAGGCGCTGGCTGCCATTGCGTTGACTACGGATAGCTCGATTCTAACGGCTCACAGCAATGACTTTGGCTTTGAGACGGTCTATGCCCGCCAGATTGAGGCTATTGCAGGTGAAAAAGATTGTTTAATTGCTATTTCCACATCGGGGCGTAGTAAAAATATATTAAAAGCAGTGGAAGCTGCAAGGTTGAGAGGCATGGCTGTTATCGGATTGACCGGGTGCGAAGGCGGTGAGTTGGTCAAGCATGTTACCCATCCGGTGATTATTCCTTCGAACGTGACTGCAAGAATTCAAGAGGCTCATATTCTGATAGGGCATTGGTGGTGCGGTGCAATTGAGGACTGCTTGGATACAGAAGATAGAGCACTAACAGTAGGCGCTTTAGGCGATGCAGGAGCAGTTGCCGAGGGGGCTCATTAATGTTGGCGGCTGCACCTGATTTTACAAAGGCTCGTATCATAGTCATCGGCGATGTAATGCTGGATCGATACTGGTCCGGCCAGGCCGCGCGCATTTCGCCGGAAGCGCCGGTGCCGGTGGTGAGAGTTAAAGCCATTGAGGATCGCGTTGGCGGCGCGGGTAACGTTGCGCTCAACATTGCCAAGCTAGGGGGCAAAGTTACACTACTGGGCGTTGTTGGTGACGACGCCGAGGGCGAGATACTAAGGCGGCTATTGGAAGCGGAAGGAGTGAATTGCGATTTTGTCGTTGAGCGGGAAATTCGCAGCATCTGCAAGCTACGGGTTATGGCCCAGCATCAGCAACTCATACGCATTGATTTTGAAGAGACGTCTCTTCAGTTTGATTCGTCGGCTTTGCTGGCAAGACTGGTTGAACATCTGTCTAAAAATAATACGGTTGTTTTCTCGGATTACGGCAAAGGCACGTTGGCGGATGTTGCAACGTATATCATCAAAGCCAAGCAGGCCGGTATTAAAGTTTTGGTGGACCCGAAAGGCGTGGACTATCAACGTTATACGCAAGCAGACCTGATAACGCCAAATTTGTCTGAGTTGCAGGCGGTGGTCGGTGTTTCTGAACATGAAGATGATCTGATTGAAAGAGGACGGGCGCTGTTAAAACGCTATCAAATCCCGACGCTGTTACTGACTCGTGGAGAAGCAGGCATGACGTTGATACAGGATGATCAAGTGCATTCGTTGCCGGCTCAGGCCAAGGATGTCTTTGATGTGACCGGTGCCGGAGATACCGTTATTGCTGTAATGGCTCTGGGTGTGGCGCTGGATATGGCGTTATATGATGCAATGTATCTGGCTAATCTGGCAGGTGGCATTGTGGTCGGAAAGCTGGGTACATCAACAGTGTCAATGCAGGAATTAACGCGAGCAATGCACGGTGATCGAGATTCCCGGTACGGCATCGTTTCGGAAGATGAATTGGCGCAAATATTGGCTGGAGCCAAAGCCCATGATGAGCGCATCATTATGACCAACGGTTGTTTCGATTTGTTACATGCAGGACATGTGACTTATTTACAGCAGGCAAAGGCCTTGGGTGACCGCTTGGTTGTGGCCGTAAATTCCGATGCGTCAGTTAGACGGCTTAAGGGTGAGTCCCGGCCTATTAATGGGTTGCAGGAACGGATGACAGTATTGGCAGCATTAGCTTATGTAGATTGGGTGGTTTCATTTGAAGAGGAAACTCCCGAAAGACTGTACTGCAGATTGCTTCCGGATGTAATTGTCAAAGGAGGCGATTACAGCTCGGAGCAAGTCGCCGGTGGTGAATGCGTTATTCGGGCGGGCGGCGAAGTAAAGATTTTACAGTTTGTTGACGGGCAATCTACAACTGCAATGATTAAAAAAGCGAGGGGGCAGGAATGATAGTTGTTACGGGTGGGGCTGGTTTTATTGGCAGTAATCTAATTCGAGCATTAAACGAGCGAGGCGAACGCGATATATTGTTGGTTGATCACTTGGCTAATGGGCGGAAAATGCATAATATCGCCGATCTTGATATCGCCGATTATATGGACAAGGGGGAGTTCATGGAGAAAATCGACATGGCTCACTTTTTTGATGGGGTGCGGGCGGTTTTTCACCAAGGAGCTTGTTCTGCAACAACAGAATGGGATGGGCGGTATGTGATGGTGAACAATTACGACTATTCCAAGCGTCTATTGCATTGGTGTATCGCAAGAAATGTCGCATTCTTGTATGCTTCTTCCGCTTCGGTTTATGGTGATGGCAAACGCGGCTTTCGAGTTGATCGTAGTTGCGAGCATCCTATCAATATGTATGCCTATTCAAAGTTCCAATTCGATCAATATGTACGTCCTTTATTAGCTAAAACAAAAAGCCCGATTGTCGGTTTTCGCTATTTTAATGTTTACGGCCCAAGAGAGCAGCATAAAGGCGCTATGAGCAGTACAGCGTTCCATTTTAATCGACAGGTAATTGATCAAAAAAAGGCAAAGCTGTTTGAAGGATGCGATGGTATGGATAACGGCGAGCAAAAGCGCGATTTTGTTCATGTTGATGATGTTGTAGATGTAAATCTGTGGTTTTTGGATCACCCTGAACAGCGAGGCATTTTTAATGTAGGAACAGGACGGGCTGAAACTTTTAATGCGGTTGCTCAGGCAGTGATTGATTGGCATAAAGATGGAAGCATTGAATATATCCCATTTCCTGAGCATTTAAAGGGTGCTTATCAAAGTTATACCCAAGCCGATATTTCTGGGCTAAGAGAGTCTGGCTATGAGAAGGACTTTCTGACAGTTAAACAAGGTGTCGCAAAATATTTGGATTGCTTGAATGCATAATATACATTTATGTAAATAATTTCTTGACGCCGGCTGTAAAGGCTGTAAAATGCGCAGTTCTTTCGGGGCAGGTAGCCCTGGCAGCCTCGACCGGATGTCGAGGGCGGGAAATAAAGCTGGCAGGGAGCTTGACAAACGGGTTGGACCGGTTATAATGGTCGGCTCATCGGGACCTGGGTATCGGTTCCGGCACGGACGGAAACAAATAAATAAAGTCGACAGGGTGTTGACAAATTGAAT